>NZ_JBNHGZ010000002.1:0-1015031 GCF_059091765.1 Arthrobacter senegalensis
AACACTCCGCGCACTACTACTTCCGCGACTTCTACAACGCCGACACCGGCATGCTCGCCGCCATGCACGTGCTCGCCGCCCTCGGCGAGCAGGACGCACCGCTGTCCAAGCTGGCCGCCGAATACGACCCCTACCACGCCACGGGCGAACTGAACTCCCAGGTCGAAGACAAGGACGCCGCGATCGCCCGCGTGCTGGCCGACTTCGCCCCCGCCCTCGCGTCCGACCCCGCCGCGGCCGGAACCGACACGACCGCCGCCAGCTGCCCGGCCCCCTACGCGGGCACCGGCGTGAGCGTGGACCGGCTCGACGGCACCACCGTGATCGCCGACGACGGCACCTGGTGGTTCAACCTCCGCCCCTCCAACACCGAACCCTTCCTGCGGCTGAACGCCGAGGCGACCAGCCCCGGCCTGCTCGACACCCTCCGCGGGCACGTCCTGGCCCGCGTCCGGGAAACAGCATGAGTGCCTCGTGGCGGGAGGGCATCCCCGCGGAGATCCTGGCCGATATCGACACGCTGTTCGGAACCGGGCTCGGGGTGGCGCAGGAACAGTTGACCGAGCACGGGGCGTTCCTGCCCGCGGCCCTGGTCACCACGCACGACGGCGGCTTGCGGCTCGTCGTCGTCTCCCCCGATGACCTGGACGCCGAAGCCGCCGAGGTCAACGTGGACGGCATGATCGAGGACCTGTACGCCACCCTGCGCCATGACCGCGCCGATTTCCGCGCCATCGCCGTGATCAGCGACATCTTCCTGCCCGAAGAGGACGCCGACGCGATCCAGATTGCCGTGGAGCACTCGGCCGGCATCGCGGTCTCGGCCATCCAGCCCTACCATCACGACGACGACGGCGCCTGGAGCTACCCGGACCCGTTCGTGGACCCGCAGGAACGCCTGGTCTGGCCCGACGAGGAACCCGACGCAGAAGCCGGGCCTCCCCGGGGCTGATCCGCCGGCGCACCGCGGAACGGCGGCAATTTCGGCCGCGCCGGACGGCTAAAATTGGCGGCATGCGTATCAATGCCTTCTCCGACGTGTGCCTGCGTGCACTGATGCTGCTGTCCGCGGCGCCGGAGGGCGAATTGATGACCACGCAGGCGGTCGCCGACGGCGTCGGCACCCCGTACAACCACGTCAGCAAGGCGGTGCTGAAGCTGCGCTCGCTCGGACTGGTCGAAGCGGTGCGCGGCCGCTCCGGCGGCATCCGGATCAGCGCCGCCGGACGGCTGGCGACGGTGGGCGGCCTGCTGCGGACCCTCGACGCGCGGGAGGATCTGGTGGATTGCGAGTCCGCCAGCGGCGACTGCCCGATGAACAACAACTGCGCGCTGCGTGGGGCGCTGCGCCGGGCCCGCGAGGCCTTTTACCGCGAACTAGATCCCCTCGTCGTGTCCTCGTTGCCACACCCGTCGCAGATGGAACCCGTCTTTTTGGCATTGCTGAACCGCCGCCCCGCGTGATCCGCGGCGGGCCACCACCACGGACTCAACCGGTCTGGCGGCCCGAGAGCTTGTCGCGCAGCCGGTCCACCATGCCGACGCCGGGGCCCAGGGTCTTGTGGAACAGCTCGGAGTGCGGGGCGCTGGGATGGGGCCTGGTCGGCGCGACTTTCTTGGCGTTCTGGACCTTTTCACCCAGCTCAACGAGCCGCTCCGGGGGGATGTGGGCGCGCAGCTTCGGGAACTGATCCGTCTCCTCGTCGTTGGCGTGGTGGCGCAACTGCCCTTCGAGTTCCCTGACCAGCTCCATGAAGGTGGGGTCGGAGGAGTCAACGTCCTCCATCCGCTTCATCAGCTGGACGATCTCATCGTGCTCCTTCTTGTCATGCTCAACCTCTTCCTTGCCGTTCGGCACGTGCTCTTCGATCGCGGGATAAACGAGCATCTCTTCCGCGACGGCGTGGCGCATCACCTCGGCGATGACGGTGTCGGCCAGGTCCCGGCGCTGGCCCGGGTCGGCGGTCTGCTCGATCTGGCTGAGCAGTTCAATCATTTCGCGGTGATCGGTCGTGAGGATATCGATGACATCCCCGCCCTGCGTATCGGCCATGACGCCCCTCCTTGGGTCGTTGCTCGTAAGCGTGCGTAGGAGGGCTCAACATACCAACGAGCGGCATTCGATTCCACGGTCCGAAGCGCTTTCGAGGTTGGGAGCGCGAAATCGGGGCAGCCGGTCTAGACCGGACGCGCGGTGTGGCCGCAGTTAAGCGGATGAGGCCCCCGCGCAAGTGCGCGGGGGCCTCATGTCGGGAGCCTGTGATGGCGTCCCGCCTTCAGTCACTCAGGCGAAGCGCGCCTGGAGCTGCTTGAGTTCGGCGTCCAGCTCATCGGGCAGGGAATCGCCGAACTGCGCGTACCATTCCTCAATGCCCTTGAGCTCTTCCTTCCACTCCGCCGGATCCACCTTGACGGCTTCTTCCACCTGAGCCTGGGTCATGTCCAGCCCGGTCAGGTCGATGGAGTCGCCGGTCGGGATGTAGCCGATCGGGGTTTCCGCGGCGTCCGCGGTGCCCTCGATGCGTTCGATGGCCCACTTGAGCACGCGGGAGTTCTCCCCGAAGCCCGGCCACGCGAAGCCGCCGTCTGCATTGCGGCGGAACCAGTTGACCAGGAATACCTTGGGGAGGCGGTCCGGGTTGGCCTTGCCCTCGATGGTGCCCCAGTGCTTGAGGTAGTCGCCGGCGTTGTAGCCGATGAACGGAAGCATGGCCATCGGGTCGCGGCGGACCACACCTACTTCGCCGGCGGCGGCGGCGGTGGTCTCCGACGACAGGGTGGAGCCCATGAAGATGCCGTTGGTCCATGAGCGGGCCTGGGTAACCAGCGGGATGGTGGTCTTGCGGCGCCCGCCGAAGAGGATCGCATGGATCTCCACACCGTCGGGGCTGTAGTACTCCTGGGCCAGCATGTCGATCTGTGAGATCGGCGTGCAGAAGCGCGAGTTCGGGTGCGCCGCCGGCCGGCCGGAGTCAGGCGTCCAGTCGTTGCCCTGCCAGTCGATGAGGTGATCGGGCACTTCGTCGGTCATGCCCTCCCACCAGACGCCGCCGTCATCGGTCAGCGCCACATTGGTGAAGATGGAGTTGCCCTTGGCGATGGCGCGCATGGCGTTGGGGTTGGTGCTCCAGCCTGTGCCCGGTGCGACGCCGAACAGGCCGTACTCGGGGTTCACACCGCGCAGTTCGCCCTCCTTGCCGATGCGCATCCAGTTGATGTCGTCGCCGAGGGTCTCGGCCTTCCAGCCCTCAATGGTCGGATCCAGCAGCGCAAGGTTGGTCTTGCCGCAGGCCGAGGGGAAGGCGGCCGCAATGTTGTACGCCTTCCCCTGCGGGCTGGTGAGCTTGAGGATCAGCATGTGCTCGGCCAGCCAGCCTTCGTCGCGGGCAATGACCGAGGCGATGCGCAGGGCGTAGCACTTCTTGCCGAGCAGCGCGTTGCCGCCGTAGCCGGAGCCGTAGGACCAGATGGACCGCTCCTCGGGGAAGTGCACGATCCACTTCTCCTCATTGCACGGCCAGACGACGTCGGCTTCCCCTGGTTCCAGCGGGGCGCCGACGGAATGCAGCGCGGGGACGAAGAAGGCGTCCTCTTGCTCCATCTTGCGCAGCACGTCCGTGCCGATGCGCGCCATAATGCGCATGGAGGCGACCACATAGGCCGAGTCGGTGATTTCAACGCCGTACTGCGGTTGTTCCGCGTCCAGAGGCCCCATGACAAAGGGGATCACGTACATGGTGCGTCCGCGCATGCTGCCGGCGAAGCGCTCCGTGAGGATCGACTTCATCTCCGCGGGGTCCATCCAGTTGTTGGTGAACCCTGCGTCTGCCTCCTTCTCGGAGCAGATGAAGGTCCGCTCTTCGACCCGGGCGACGTCCTTCGGGTCGGAGAAGCCGACGAAAGAGTTCGGGAACAGCTCCGGGTTCAGCGGCTTGAGCGTCCCGGCCTCGACCAGCTGGTCGGTCAGGAGGGCGTACTCCTCTTCGGAGCCGTCCACCCAATAGACAGAGTCGGGCTGCGTCAGCTCTGAAACTTCGGCAACCCAGGCCAGAAGCTTTGCGTGTGTAGTTGGGGCATCCATAAGTGTTTCCTCAAGAACCGGCTGACGCGTGATATCGCCCATGACTCATCCCTTTCCTGGGCCAGTGGTGTTTCTAGATGCTATGGGTCGATGGCTAGACCAGCGGGCTGTAGAAAAAGGAAAATAGGTCTGGCTAGATGGATAGAGCCCGGAAATTCGGGGTTTTTCGACGTGTCAAGGCCCACAGGTGTGATTAAGGTCATATAGACCGGTCTAGTTCATGTTTCCCCTTCAGGGGCTGCCCGACGTGGTTTCCCGCGATCAGCGGCCGCCCCGCGGGCCGGCGATGGCGACTCCTCTGGGTCAGGCAGACGGGCCGCGGGGGCGGCGCTCCCACAAGCAGCGATGCGCGGAATTCCGGGGCGGAGGCGGGCGGGGCTTCCTCGATTTGGCGACTGTCCGGCAAACACGCTACAGTTGTATCCGGCCGCGAGGCCAAGCGCCCATAGCTCAGCTGGATAGAGCGTCTGTCTACGGAACAGAAGGCCGGGGGTTCGAATCCCTCTGGGCGCACCAACGAAATGCAGTCCGGTCATCGACCGGGCTGCATTTTCTTTTCGGCATGTGCCGCCGTTCCAGCGGTTTTACCGGCTACTCCCCTCGCCGGGCTCCAGTGTCTCGACTTCGGATACTGGGAATTTCATCACCAAGGCGTGGACCCGGAGAAACTGCGGGAGGTTCCGCGCTGGCAGACCGGCTACCGTCTACACTCGGCTGGAGCGCGATGTGCTTGGTGTGTGGAGAACCAGCGGTCAAGGGTTTACGCCGCGTTAGGCCTAGGCCTGACCAGCCAGGGCTTCACGGAAACCTGCAGCGTAGGAGGTTGAGATGACGGCGACCCAGGCAAACCTGGCCGTGTTCCAGCAGCACCGCGGGCTGCTCTTTGGGGCGGCCTACCGCCTCCTGGGCAGCGCCGCCGACGCGGAGGACGTCCTGCAGGAGGCGTGGCTGCGGTTCTCCGACGTACCGCAGGACCATGTCCGGGAACCGCGCGCCTTCCTGCTGCGAACGGTAACCAATCTGGCGCTGAACCAGATCCGCGCCCAGCAGCGCCGCCGCGAAAATTACGTCGGGCCCTGGCTGCCCGAGCCGGTCAGTTCCCTGCCGGGTGCCCCGACCGCCATCGCGCCGGACGACGCCGCCGTGCTGGCCGACGATGTTTCGCTGGCCATGCTGGTGGTCTTGGAACAGCTCTCCCCCTTGGAGCGTGCGGCCTACATCCTGGGCGAGGTCTTCGGCTACCCGGCACCGGAGATTGCCCGGACGCTGGGCCGCTCGCCCGCGGCGGTGCGGCAACTGATCTCGCGTGCCCGCGGCCACGTCGCCAGCCGGCAAGCCAGGAACCAGGTGGATCCGGCCCTGCACCGGCGGATCAGCGAACAGTTCCTGGAGGCGGCCAACACCGGGGCCATCGAGCCTCTGCTGGGCCTGCTGGCCCCGGACGTTGTGCTGACCAGCGACGGCGGCGGACAGAAGACCTCGGCGCTGCGGCCCATCTTCGGGGTGGAGAAGGTGCTGCGCTTCCTGCTCGGCATCACCGGCAAGCCGGACGCCCCCTTCCACCTGCACGTCGCCGACGTCAACGGGCTGCCCGGGTTGGTGGCCGTTGACGCGGACGGTGCGGTGGACACGGTCGCCGGCTTCCGGATCGATGAGGGCTTGGTCCGCGAAATTTTCCTCATCCGGAACCCGGACAAGCTTGGCCGCATCCGCATCTAGCAGGTGCACTGACCCGGCCGTCATGAGACGGTTAAAACAGGAGTCCGAGCCATCGTGTGCGCTCCTGTTATGTGTTGGTCCCGTATTGAGGAGGAATACCCATGAAGGTCACCGCCGCCGTCGTACGCGAGACGGGCGCACCGCTTTCAGTCGAAGAACTGGAGCTCGCCGATCTCCGGCCCGACGAGGTGAGGGTCCGCATGGTCGCCACCGGCATCTGTCACACGGATTCGACCGCACGCGACGGGGCGTATCCCCTCCAATGGCCGGCGGTGCTAGGACACGAGGGCGCCGGCGTTGTGGAGGATGTGGGCATAGCGGTGACGAGCGTCAAGGCCGGTGACCACGTGGTGCTGGCGCCGGCATCGTGCGGTACGTGCAAGCAGTGCCGCCGCGGGGAGATGGCGTACTGCGAGCACTACATCGCCATCAATCTCAGTGGTCGCCGTACCGCGCTCTCGGCCGACGGTGAATCCGTGGCCTCCCACTTCTTCGGCCAGTCGTCCTTCTCGTCGTACGCAAACGTGCTGGAGCGCTGCGTGGTCAAGGTGGACCCCGACGTTCCGCTGGAGATGCTCGCCCCGCTGGGGTGCGGGCTGCAGACCGGTGCCGGGGCGGTGCTCAACGAGCTGCGGCCGGAGCCGGCCACATCGCTGGCGGTGATCGGCGCCGGAGCGGTCGGCTCGGCGGCGATCATGGCGGCCAAGATCGCCGGCTGCACGACGGTGATCGCGGTGGATCTGCACGACAACCGCCTGGAGACGGCCCTCGAACTCGGCGCCACCCACACCATTAACTCCGCCAAGACGGACATGGGCGAGGAACTGAACCGCATCACCGGCGGGAAGGGTGTGGACTACATCGTCGATACCACCTCCGTGCCCGCGGTGCTCAACCAGGCTGCGCGCGCGCTGGCCTTCCGCGGAACGCTCGTGGCCGTGGGCAACACGACCTTCGGCACCGAGGCACCGTTCGAGATCGGCGAGTCCCAGGTCAAGGGATGGACATTCACAATGAATGTTCAGGGCAGCTCGGTGTACCAGGTCTTCATCCCGCGCCTGATCGAGCTGTGGAAGCAGGGACGGTTTCCGTACGACAAGCTGGTCAAGACCTACCCCTTTGCCGACATCAACCAGGGGTTCGAGGATTCGGCCAGCGGTTCCACGATCAAGCCGATCCTCCTCTTCTAACCGGCTGACCGGCGGGATCCGCGCCCGGCTGAAACGCGTCCGCGCGAGGCGCCGGCCGGCCACGCGTCAGCGCAGCACCACGAAGTCGGTCACCGCGGCATCGCGCCCGTCCAACTCCGCCCAGCTCTTGCCGTGCTGCAGCACGGTCAGGCCCGAGGTCGGATAGTGGGTGGCCATGTCCACGACTGCCTCCTCGTCGGAATCCACCGACGCGAGCCGCATCGCCAGGTCCTGCACTGCCGGCATGTGGGCCACCACCAGCAGGGACGTAATCGTGTCGGGCAGCCGGTTGATCTCGGACAGGACCCGCACGGCCGGCGCATCGTAGAGTTCGTCGGACAGCATGGGAGTCGGCGCCTTCTCCCCCAGCTCGCTGCACACCCAGGTGCAGGTCTGGCGGGTCCGCAGTGCCGACGAGCACAGGATGAAGTCCGGGATGCAGTCGTGCTCCACCATCCACCGGCCGATCTGCGGTGCCTCGTCGTGGCCGCGCTGGGCCAGCGGCCGCTCGTGGTCCTCGACGCCCAGCGGCCACGCGGCCTTGGCGTGGCGCATAATCATCAGCTTCTTCAGGTGGTGGTCGTTCACACCACGAGTGTATGCGGCCCTTGTCAGCGCCTCCGCTCAATGCGAGGCTCGGGACATGGCAGAGCGGACCTTGGAAGCGGATGTCGTGGTACTCGGGGCCGGGGCGGTCGGCGAGAATGTGGCGGACCGGACCACCCGCGGCGGACTCAAAACCATCCTGGTGGAATCGGCGCTGGTCGGCGGCGAGTGTTCCTATTGGGCCTGCATGCCCTCCAAGGCCCTGCTGCGCCCGGGCACGGCCCTGCAGGCCGCGCGAAGCGTCAAGGGCGCGGCCGAAGCCGTGACCGGCGGCCTGGCGGCGGAGGCCGTGCTGGCCCGCCGCGATTCCTTCACCTCCGGCTGGGACGACGCCTCGCAGGTGGAGTGGGTGAAGGGCGCCGGCATCGAACTGGTCCGAGGCACCGCCCGGCTCAGCGGTCCGCGCGAAGTGACGGCAACGGACGACGACGGGACCCTGACCCGCATCACCGCACGCCACGCCGTCGTGCTGGCCACCGGTTCCTCCCCGAACGTGCCGCCACTGCCCGGGTTGGACGGCGTCGATTTCTGGGGAACCCGCGAAGCCACCGCCGCGCAGAAGGTTCCGGAGAGCCTGCTGGTGCTGGGCGGCGGCGTCTCCGGCTGCGAGCTCGCGCAGGCGTATGCCCGGCTGGGCACCGACGTCACCTTGGTGGCACGCGGAGACCTGCTGGCGAGCGTCCCCGAACCCGCGCGGCGGCTCGTGGAAGCCGGGCTGCGCCGCGACGGAGTGCGGCTCCGGCTCCACACGGCGTCGTCACGGGTGGCTGCGCACGACGGCGGCGTTAACCTCACCCTGACGGCTGCGGGTGCGGACGGGGAGACCGGTGCGGCGGACACCGTCACAGCCGAGAAGCTCCTGGTGTCCACCGGACGACGGCCGGCCCTCTCCGGCCTTGGCTTGGAGGAGCTGGGACAGGATCCGAAGCGGCTGCAGGTCGACGCCAGCGGACGCGTGGCCGGCGTCGACGGGGGCTGGCTGTATGCGGTAGGCGACGCCGCCGGCAAAGCCCAACTGACACACCAGGGCAAGTACCAAGCGCGGGCCACGGGGGACGCGATCGCCGCCCGGGCGGCCGGCGAGCTGGACGGCGACCCGGAAGCGTGGAGCCGCTTCGCCAGCACTGCCGACGACGCGGCGGTCCCCTCGGTGATCTTTACCGATCCGGAGGTCGCCGTCGTCGGTCTCACCGAAGAGCAGGCCCGGGAGCGCGGGCTCGCCGTGTCCGCCACCCAACTGCCGATCGCCGTCGCCGGCTCCTCGCTGTATGCCGACGGCTACCAGGGCTGGGCGCAGATGGTGGTGGACGAGGACCGCAAGGTCATCGTGGGCATGACGTTCGCCGGCCCCGGTGTCAGCGAGTTGCTGCACTCGGCGACCATCGCCGTCGTCGGCCAGGTCCCGCTGGACCGGCTCTGGCACGCGGTGCCCTCCTACCCCACCATCAGCGAAGTCTGGCTCCGCCTGCTCGAGGCTTACGGGCTGTAGCGCGGCGGGGCGAAGTCAGGCAGGACCTAGATGGAGTACTCCGGCGCGGCCCAGACCACTACTTCCGGGTGCTCGTAGAACCGGTAGCCCTGGCCGCGGACGGTGCGCACGGTGTTGGCCAGGCGGCCTAGCTTGGACCGGAGCCTGCGGATGTGCACGTCGATGGTGCGTTCGTTCGGGACTTCCTCGGCGTTCTTCCACAGCCCGGAGAGCAGCTCTTCGCGGCCGACGGTGCGGGTGGCGTTCTCCACGAGGTAGTTGAGCAGCTCGAATTCCTTGAACGTCAGGTTCAGGGTCTCCCCGTCCAGGTGCACCTCGCGGCGGGACAGATCGATCAGGACGCCGCTGGGACGGCTGGCGTGCGAGGCCGGCTGCGGCTGCCGCTGGATCTCCACGGCCGCGGTCCGCGGGCGGCGGCTGACGGTCGGATCGCCCAGGGCCTGGCGCACTACGTCAATGTTCTCGCCCGGGGCGTCGGCCGGCGCCAGTGCCACGGCCCCGTGGGTCTGGGCGTCGGGAGCCAGCGACTGCACGTAGGCGCGCACCTGGGAAGCCAGCTTGCTCAGCGTGGTCCCCTGGGCGGCGGCAGCCTCCTCGTCCAGGCCCACATAGAGAACGAACCCGCGGGCAACAGTGTCATTCGACACCGCCTGCGGACCGGGAATTCCATTGGGGGTGACCACGGGGGTGGGGGCAGTGGTCGGATGGGGGGCAGCGGCGTCGAACTGGCCGGGAACCGCACGCAGCACGCGGTAGGCCTGCTGCTCCCCCGGGTAAGACGGCTGCCCGGCGAACTGCGGGTTCTGCCCGGCTGCCTGTCGCTGCGCGGCTGCCGCACGGTTCTGGGCGTTGCGGACGGAGATGTGGACGTATCCGGATGAAACTGACATTAGAACCTCATGTGTGAAAATGGCCGTCATCACGGCGCGAATGCATGGGTATGCCCGCACGGGATGTGTTTCTGGCGCCCGCCATTGGACAGATGAATTGCCTGGAATAACTCGAGGGGTGGTGAGTTAGGCCTGCATTCGGCAACAGTCCGCCAGTGCGCCGGGATACGTCCCGTAACTGAAGGCTGCGGCTGCAGATGCTGTTGCGTTGTTGTTCACAACCATGAGTTTGGCGCGTAACAATGCCTACGTGCAAGTAATATAAGCCTGCTTGTCTCACATAGTGAGACGAACCAGCGCTTTTGTGCCACACATCACACCACGGGCGTGCATAAATATCAGACGAACACGGCTCTTGCGGGGCAACGATGAATAAATATGCATTGCTGCTTTTGCCTCGTGGCGAGGCGCACTAGATGCAAAGCACCGGCGTTTGCAAACCGTCCAAAATGTGGACACCCACTGGAACGTACCGGCCCCGATCTTAGGTCCGGCAGTTCCCGTGAGTGGTGCCCCTCGCCGGCTGGGTCAGCCGGCAGTTCCGTGAGTGGTGCCACCTCGCCGGCTGGTTCAGCCGGCAACGCCGTACAGCCGGTCCCCTGCGTCACCCAGGCCGGGCACGATGTAGGCCTTCTCATCCAGCCGCTCGTCGATGGACGCCACCACAATCGAGACGTTCTTGTCTTCGAGCTCATCGCGCAGGGCCTGCAGACCCTCCGGTGCCGCCAGCAGGCAGATGCAGGTGACGTCGGCGGCGCCTCGCGCGAAGAGGAACTTGATGGATTCGCGCAGCGTGCCGCCGGTGGCCAGCATGGGGTCGAGCACGAATACCTGACGGCCGGTGAGATCGGCCGGCAACCGCTCGGCGTACGTAATGATGTCCAGCGTTTCCTCGTTGCGCGCCATGCCCAAGAAGCCGACCTCGGCGGTCGGCACCAGCTTGGTCATGCCCTCGAGCATGCCGAGGCCCGCGCGCAGAATGGGCACCACCAGCGGGGTTGGTTTGGTGAAGGCGGTCCCGATGGTCCGGGTGACCGGGGTCTCGATTTCCACCGGCTCGGTGTGGACGTCGCGGGTGGCCTCGTAGGCGAGCAGGGTCACCAGTTCTTCGGTGAGTTGGCGGAATACGGGCGACGGAGTGGTCTTGTCGCGGAGAACGGTGAGTTTGTGGGCAACAAGGGGATGATCCACTTCGAGTACGCGCATTCCACAAAACTACCGGCAGCCGGATAGCAGGGACAAACATCGGGCCTGCCAGAATGATGGCATGGGCCCGATTGATCCGCAGCACCACCAGTGGATGGGTCTTGCCCTGGATCAGGCCCGGTTGGCCCTGGAGACCTCCGACGTGCCGATCGGTGCCCTGGTGATGGGGCCCGACGGCGCGGTTCTGGGTTCCGGACGCAACGAACGGGAGGCGCTGCACGACCCGACCGGCCATGCCGAAATGGTGGCCATTCGGGAGGCGGCCAGAAAGCTCGGCTCCTGGCGCCTGGAAGGCTGCACGCTGGTGGTCACGCTGGAGCCCTGCGCCATGTGCGCCGGCGCCATCGTGCTCGCCCGCATCCCGAAAGTTGTCTTCGGGGCGTGGGATGAGAAGGCCGGGGCGGCGGGCAGTGTTTTCGACATCCTGCGCGAACGCCGGCTGAACCACTGGGTGGAGGTCTACCCGGAGGTCCGCAGGGAGGAGTCGGCCGCCATGCTTCGCGAGTTCTTCGCGCAGCACCGCGGCGAACTCCCCCTCTGACTCAGGTGCCGACCGCGCCGTTTTGGGGCTCAAGCCAACAGCGGGTAAAGTTGACGCGTTGGTGACGTGTCCGAGCGGCCGAAGGTGCAACACTCGAAATGTTGTTTGGTGAAAGCCAACGTGGGTTCAAATCCCACCGTCACCGCCAACTTGAGAAGGCCCCGGATCCCTTTATTTGGAAGGAATCCGGGGCCTTCGCTTTGCCCTAAATCAGGCTCGTGGCAACAAAATGGCAACATCCGCCTGTGAAACAGCGTGATCGAGAGCCGCGGCGACGTCGTCAAGGTCGGCGTCGAACAGGTCCGCGTACGTGTCCAGCGTCAGCGCCGCGCTGCTGTGTCCAAGCATCCGCTGAACGACTTTGACGTGCGCTCCGGCCGCCACCGCAAAGCTGGCGGCCGAATGCCGCAGATCGTGCGGCGTGATCCTCGGCAGCCCGGCCCGGTGGACCGCGCCGGCAAACCATGAGTGGTTATCCTCGTGGATCCGCGCCGACCGCAGGTAGCCTCCGTGCTCCCCGGCGAACACCAGATCATCGCGGCCCTTGCCTTCGCACTGGCGGGCCAGCGGTTCGGCCAAAAACGCAGGGAACGGCACGGTCCGGCGCTGCCCGGACTTCGGCGTGCCGACCTCGATCACCCCGCCGACCTCGACCGCGTTCTCTTCAATCAGGATCCGGCGGCGCAGCATATCCAAGTGCCTTACCCGCAGCGCGACCGCCTCGCCCCAGCGCAGCCCGCAGTAGGCGAGGACCAGCACGAGGGCCGGATATTTGGCCCCTGCGGCCAGCGCGTGGACCTGCTGGTGCGACAAGTAGACGTGGGGCTTTTTGCCCTTCCTGGGCAGGTTCACGCCCCGCGCCGGGTTGGAATTGAGTCGGCGGTCCGACACCGCATCATCGAGCACGCCCGCCAATATCCCGTACGACCGGATCACCAGCGTGGCCGACTTGCCGGCCGACAGATCAGCTACCCAGGCCTGCACGGCGGTCTTGCGGACCTCCGCCACCGGCACGGATCCCCAGCGCGGCTCCACATGCAGCCGGTAGGTAATCTCCAGCGGCCGGTAACTGGAGGGCTTCAGCACCCCGGCCTTCCCAGCCAACCACGCCGGTCCAAGCTGGCCCACCGTGACCCGCGCAGCCCCGGCGTCGATGAACTCGCCTTTCGCCTTGCTGACCTCGATGCCGGCTAGGAACAGTTCAGCGTCCCGCTTGGTCTTGAACCCGCGCTTGCTCGTCTGCCGGTGGTCCGGCGTCCGGTACAGGCAGCGGTAGCGCCGCCCGGCTTTCGTCTCGTAGGCTTCCACGCTGGACACGATGGTTCACGCCTTCCTCAACTCGTCGGCCAAGCCCTCAAGGGCTGAGAGCCGTTGCACTATCTCCTGCGCGAAGGACTCGACGGCCCGGCCCTCCCAAATCCGCTTGACCTGTTCCAAGCCGGTCTCCGGCATCCCGTCCGGCCGGTTCCGCGCCGCGAAATCCTTTGGCCACTCGGACTCATCCGTCAGCGACCACCGGCCGTCCAGCCAGCGCCACAATTCCGCGGCGTCGACGGTTCCGGCTCCGGTAACCTCGACTTCCACCGGGACATCTTCCCCGTTCGGGAGGTCGATCCCGGCCTGTGCGGCGGCCTCAATTTTCTCCGCACGCTCCACCGCTTCGGCCCCGGTTGCCGGATCGAGCAGTAGCGAATTCGGCGTGGCACCCAGCGCCAAGGCCAGCCGGACGAGGTCGTCCACGTCGACGCGCCGGGTCCCCGACTCAATGGCTTGGATGGCGCTGCGGCTGAGGCCGGACTTCGCCGCAAGCTCGCCCTGGGACCAGCCGAGGCGTGCCCGGTAGGCACGGACGTTCTTGCGCACCTCCTCGCCGGACGGTCCGAGCGGCACGGTTCTGTCACGCGATGTGTTCTGATCTGTTGGCATAACCCAAACTTTATCGCCATCTTGTCAAATAAGCCAGCACCCTTTAGATTGGAGGGCATAGCCAACACGCTGCTGGAAACTCCGGCACCAGGAGGGAAACATCGTGGAAGAGAAGCTGCTTGCCCCGGAAGTCCTGGCTGACTTCCTCGGTAAGTCCAAGCAAGCCCTGGCGCAATGGCGATACATGGGCTTCGGCCCCCGGTACATCAAGGTCGGCCGCGAGGTCCGATACCGCCAGTCTGACGTAAACGCATGGCTGGAGGCACAGACGCGCCAAGGCACGGGAGAGGCCCGTGTAAACGCATGAACGCAAACGAAAGCCGCCGCCCGGGTGAAGGACCCGGACGGCGGCCCAAGAAGGAAGGCCCGCAAAGCACATCCACTCCCAGGGTACGTGACGTAGACCACCATGACCACGGTTTACAGGCGGTGGCAACATGAGCGCCGAAATTCCCTGGGCACCGGGTTTCGGCCCGGAATCCGGCAACACAACCAACTGGAACGACAAGGGGCTGCGCTCCCACCAGCGCATCGCCGTCCGGTTCACCCAACGGGCCAAAGGACGCGTTCTCTACGTCCACGGCACCGGATGGCATTTCTGGGACGGCCAACGCTGGGCACCGGACCACAGCGAAGCCCGCGTCAACCGGATCCTCACCGACCTGCTGCGCGACTGCTGGACCGAGGCCTACGGCGACAAGGAACTCCAGGCCGACGTGAAGGCCTGCATGACGGCGGCCGGATCCGCCGGCGTGCTCGACCTCGCGGCCCTGCACGACGGAATGTTCACGGCGGAAACCGACGTCGACCCGTACCTGCTGAACTGCGCGAACGGCACCCTGGATCTCCACACTCTGGAACTGCGGCCCCATGATCCCCGCGACTTCATCACGAAGGTCACCAGAGCCGCCTACGAGCCGGGAGCCAAGGGCACTGCCTGGGCTGGGTTCCTGAACTCGACCCTGCCGGACCCCGAGGTCCGCAGGTTCCTCCAGAGATACATCGGTCAGGCGCTTATCGGCGAGGTGCGCGAGCACAAAATGGCCATTGCCACCGGCTCCGGTCGGAACGGCAAGACGACGTTCACCGAGGCCGTGTCCAAGTCCTTGGGCGACTACGCGGTCACCGCGTCGAATGAACTGCTGATCGAGGGCCGCTACGGCCACAAGTCAGCTGGCGAACTCGCCGCCCACATGGTCCTCCGCGGCGCACGCTTGGCAGTCATGTCGGAGATCGCCAAGGGTGCCCGGATGAACGAGGCCACGATGAAGACGCTGACCGGCGGCGACAAGATCACCGCCAAGCTCATGGCGCGTAACTGGGTATCGTTCGATCCGTCCCACAGCTTCCTGCTGCTGACCAACGACCTGCCGGCCATCGACGCCACGGCCACAGCGGCCTGGTCCCGCGTCCGCGTCGTGCCCTTCAATGAGTGCTTCGAGGGCCGCGAGGACAAGTCCCTGCCCGACCGGCTCGAAGCCGAAGCCGACGCGATCCTCACCTGGGCCGTCGAAGGTCTCACTGCCTACCGGGAGCAGGGACTCAACGATCCGGCTCCCGTCCGGGTCGTCACCGACCAGTACCGCAGCGACAATGACCCGTTCGCCAGCTTCCTCGAAGAACGCTGCACCCTCGGGCCGGCCCAGCATGTTGCCAAGGGGAAGCTGGCCGGCGCGTACAACGAATGGGCGAGGGAAAACGGCGAAGCGCCCATGTCAACCAAGGCCCTGAACGCACGCGTCAGAAGCCTCCCGAAGGTCACCGAACCCCGGACCAATACCTCCCGCGGATGGCAAGGAATAGGCCTTAAACCCGAGCTTGAAGAGGACGATCCGCCGGGAGGGTGACACATGGTGACGGATTTCCCCATCGGTTCTCGCGGAAATCGTTTCTAGGGAATCTCTAGGGAAATGCGTCACCAAGTGTCACCGGCCTATCGAAAAGGAGCAGATTCCATGCCCAGCAGCCCGATCCCCAAGGCCCGTGTGGTCGGCGTACGCGTCGTGCGGGGCGTGCGGATCATCGAAGTCGAGTGCCCGTTCTGCCGCGAGATCCATGCCCACGGTTGGCCTCCCGGCGGCCCTCCGGGACACAGGATCAGCCACTGCATAACCAGCCGGTTCGGCCGGTGGCGACACCGGAAACCACCCCTTCCGCCCGAGGAAGTCCTGGGCCGCGGGTACGACATTCCCGATCCCACCACTGAAGAACAAGAAGGAAAGAAGTCATGACCCATCCCAGCCAGAACCGGCACCCTGAGTCGGTGGATCCACCCCACCCGTACGAATCCCTCGAAGAGTTCCTGCACAGCCGGGATAGCTGGCTGGAGATACGCGTCGTGCCTGGCCCCTATGACGGCGGCTACGACATCGCCCTCATTCTGGACGGCCACTACGCTGGACCGCTCCCGGCGAGGTACGGCGTCGAACCGTTGTGGAGCGGCCCCGTACCGATGGCGGAATGGTTTACCGAACAACTCCGGCAGCGCGGTCTCCCCGTCCGCTACACACCCCCCGCTGTGCCCGAGAGGGAACCATGAAGAAGAAGCTGATGCCCTCCCAGTGTCGGTACTGCGCCCCTATCCGGCGCGACCTCAGCATGATGTCGGGGGCCGAGGAATTTGCACACCACCCCGGGTGTCCCAAGCGCCCCGGGAGGCGTAAGCGCACCACCTCCCGTCCTGAAGACCAGTCCACCACGCCGGCAAGGAGGACACCGTGACGCCTGGCACCCACCACCACGTACCGATGGCCGAGCAACTGGCCGATCTGAGGGTGGAGCTTGCCCTGCTCTCAGGGTTGGCGCAGGAGGCGCAGGCAGCACTCAGGTGTTACGAGCACGGCAGCAGAACCAGCGGTGACGAGTTCGACGTGCTGAAGAACCACGTCGAACAACTCGTGAACAAGCTGATTTCGGCTTGTTCAGAACGGGAAAACGCATGAAATCGGCACCAAAGTGCACAGTTTTCCCCTTGTGCGCGCAAAAGCCGCAGAAGCTCGTCAGAACGCCTCAAAACGCTTCGGACGAACCAACAGCCACGACGTCGCTGCCGTTAACCCAGGGATGCCGCGACGCCTCGCGCTGCTGCCGGTCTGAAGGGACCAGGGGGGTCGAAATCTTAAAAGTTTTCCAACGGGACGGCGGCGCAGGTAACAGCATCCGTCGAGTCGCATTTGAAAAATTGACCCTACTACCGCCAGCACAAGGAATGCAGGAAAATGGCTAGAAGAGCGTTATTCGTATGCAGCAGGTGTAACCTCTGGCTGCGCCGACCGGTATGGAGCGAAGAAAGAGCCCGAGCACTGCGCTGGCAGAAGGCCACGGATTCCGTCACTGCGTACGCTCTTTAGATGGCCGTTCTTGAAGAGGAGCGCAAGCAGATGACTGCAGACGACTGGAATTTCCTCGAATAGGACTCGACCCGCATTATGCGGGACCAGGGAGTACATAACGCTGTCTTTGGATGGCGGTGAGGTGTTCGCTTTTACGCTCCGTAATTCAGTGAGTTCAGCACGACCGCTTCAGGGGGTTCTGTAAAACGCCTCCTGCACGAATCGTTAACCAGCATCGCCTGACGCTGGTGCTAGCGACGGCGGGGTTGGACAAGACGACCGCTGTCGTGACCACAGCCCGCTGCCTGGGTCGGCCTCTCATCTAGGTCCGCCTCGATCGCTCGGACTCCGAGCAGCACGTCGGTTGTTGCCGACCCACTTCTCGCTCGAACTTCCGCGCCTGAGGTTGCCGCGCCTACTCGCGGAACCCTGCCAATGCTCCCGGCAGCGCCTCGAGCGACAGAATCATGATCTGGCACAGCCCCAGACAACGATTTTCAATGACCAACTCTCGTCAGGCGTCCCCGCGGTCGCTCAAGCCGGTCCCCATTGCGCCTCTACGATCTGACGAATGTGCATTCGGCTGGATGGCGGCAGCTCCCTAAGCGAAGCTCTATCGCAGCTCATTAGTTCCGGCTGGAGTACTGCGTTTATTCGGTCGTCAACGCAACTCGGTTGTCATACTCACGGTTATCGGCGTTTGCCTCATCAGGCTGTAACTCTGCCATTTCTGCGGAAACCGAGCCACCCGGGCGGCACGAGACAGCTCCGGTAGTCCTGGCCGGCCGACAATAGATTGCCAATGCTTACAGTTTCATCTGTTGGAGGATAGTGGCGGAGATTTCCTCGACTGACATGGATGCCGAGTTCACGTACGGGATTCGGTTGACCTCGTATAGGTCCTCGGCGTTGCGCAGTTCCCAGCTGCACTGGGACAACGAGGAGTAGGTGCTGTCCGGCCGGCGCTCCTGGCGGATTTGGCTCAGCCGGACCGGCAGGGAGGTCAGGCCGAAGCATTTGCGGGCGAAGGCGCGCAGCGGTTCCGGCAGGGCCCGGCTGGTGAAGTCCTCGTCGATCAGCGGGAAGTTGGCGGCCAGGATGCCGTGCTGCAGCGCCAAGTACATTGTCGTCGGGGTTTTGCCGCACCGCGAGGGGGCGATCAGGATCAGCTCCGCCCGTTCCAGGGCGCGGATGGACTGCCCGTCGTCGTGCTCGATGGCGTACTCGACAGCGGTCATGCGTGACTGGTAGCGGATGGCGTCGCCAAGGCCGTGGGCCTTGCCAGGTTCCGCGCTGGCCGTGGTCTGCAGGACGTCCTCCAGCTGGGCGATGTGGGCGCCGAGCAGGTCGATGAAGTGCCCGCTGTTCTGCGAGAGGAGCGCCCGGATCTCCGGATTTACCACCGTGGAGAAGACGATCGGCCGCCTGCCTACCGCGGCGACGGCGTCGATGGCCTTCACCACGTTTTCCGCTTCCCCGGCAGAGGTGATGAAGGGAATGGTGCGGCGTTCGAACCGGTGGCCGGGAAACTGGGTCAGCAAGGTATTGCCCAGAGTCTCGGCGGTGATGCCGGTGCTGTCCGATAGGAAGAACACCGCGGGGGCGGGATGCTGTCCGGCCCCCGCGGTGTCCTGCCTCTGCATGTCGGTCACTCAGACCGCGGAGCGGTTGCCGGCCTTCGCGAGGCGCAGCCAGGTGTCGGTCACGGCGTCGGGGTTGAGTGAGATCGAGCTGATGCCCTGCTCCAGCAGCCATTCGGCGAAGTCCGGGTGGTCGCTGGGGCCCTGGCCGCAGATGCCCACGTACCTGCCGCGGGCGCGGCAGGCGGAGATGGCCATTTCCAGGAGCTTGGTGACCGCCGGGTTGCGTTCGTCGAATGCCCCGGCGACCAGCGCCGAGTCCCGGTCCAGACCGAGGGTGAGCTGGGTAAGGTCGTTGGAGCCGATGGAGAAGCCGTCGAAGTACTCCAGAAACGAATCGGCCAGCAAGGCGTTGGCGGGCAGCTCGCACATCATGATGATCTCCAGGCCGTCCTCGCCGCGGCTCAGCCCGTTGGCGGCGAGCAGTTCGGTCACGCCGCGCGCCTCGTCCAAGGTGC
The DNA here is from genome assembly GCF_059091765.1 of Arthrobacter senegalensis. NCBI lineage: Bacteria > Bacillati > Actinomycetota > Actinomycetes > Micrococcales > Micrococcaceae > Arthrobacter > Arthrobacter senegalensis. Next base: position 19,079 of record NZ_JBNHGZ010000002.1, read on the forward strand.
GCACGAAGGGGACCATGAGCTTGATGTTGGTCAGGCCCATCTCGCTGCGGGCGAATTTCAGTGCCTCGCACTCGAGCTCGAAGGCCTGTCGGAATGAGTCCGAGAGGTACCGGGAGGCTCCCCGGTAGCCGATCATGGGGTTCTCTTCGGCCGGCTCGAAGGCGGGACCGCCGAGCAGGTTGGCGTATTCGTTGGACTTGAAATCCGAGAGCCGGATGATCACCGGTTCCGGGGCGAAGGCCGCGGCGATGGTGGCAATGCCCTCGGCCAGGCGCCTCACGTAGTAGTCCCGCGGCCCGTCATAGGCGGCGATCTTTTCCCGGATCTGCTGCACCGTGTCGTCCGAGAGCGTGGCCGGACGCTCAATCTCGCCGGCGACGGCCAGCAGCGCGTTGGGATGAATGCCGATCTGACGGTTGATGATAAATTCCAAGCGGGCCAGCCCGACACCGCTGTGCGGGAGCCGGGAAAAGCTGAAGGCCTGTTCGGGGGTACCGACATTCATCATGATCTTCACCGGTGCCGGCGGCAGCGTGTCCAGGCTAGTCTCCTGCAGTGAGTAATCGAGCAGGCCCTCGTAGACGAAGCCGGCCTCACCCTCGGCGCAGGAGACGGTCACCGGCGCACCGTCGGCCAGGACCTTTGAGGCGTTCCCGGTGCCGACTACGGCCGGGACGCCCAGTTCCCGGGCGATGATGGCCGCATGGCAGGTACGCCCGCCGCGGTCGGTGACGATGGCGGCGGCCTTCTTCATGATCGGTTCCCAATCCGGATCGGTCATGTTTGCCACCAGGACATCGCCGGGCTGGAACGAGGTCATCTGGTCGATCGAGGTCAGCACGCGGACCTGGCCGGCACCGATGCGCTGGCCGATGGCCCGGCCCTTGGCTAGGACCGCCGAGCGCTCGTTCAGCGTGTAGCGGGAGACGGTGCCCGTGGCCCTGCGGGACTCGACGGTCTCGGGCCGGGCCTGCAGGATGTATAGTTCCCCGTCCACCCCGTCCTTGCCCCATTCGATGTCCATGGGCCGGCCGTAGTGGGCCTCGATCGCCACCGCATGCCGGGCCAGCTGCTGAACTTCCTCGTCCGTGAGACTGAAGCGGCATCGCTGCGCCGGGGGCACGGGCACAAAATCGACGGTCCGGCCGACCTCCCGGGACTCGGTGTAGGTCATCTGCACGGCCTTCTCGCCCAGCCCGCGCTTAAGGATCGCCGGGCGGCCCGCGGCCAGGGCAGGCTTGTGAACGTAGAACTCGTCCGGATTCACGGCGCCTTGGACCACCGATTCGCCCAGACCGTAGGAGGAGGTGATGAACACCGCGTCGGTGAACCCTGACTCGGTGTCCATCGTGAACATGACGCCGGAGGCGCCGAGGTCGGAGCGGACCATGCGCTGGATACCCGCCGAAAGGGCGACCTCGGAGTGCGTAAAGCCGTGGTGAACCCGGTAGGCGATGGCCCGGTCGTTGTAGAGCGAGGCAAAGACGTCCTTGATCGCCCGCAGGACATTCTCCACACCCCGGATGTTCAAAAAGGTCTCCTGCTGGCCGGCGAAGGAGGCGTCGGGCAGGTCCTCGGCCGTGGCGCTGGAGCGCACCGCCCAGGAAACCTCTGCATCCCCGCCGTGCTTATCGGTCAGCGCGGCGTAAGCGGTGCGGATCTGCTTCTCGAAACCGGCCGGGAACGGGGTCTGGACGATATGGTCCCGGATCTGCGTCCCTGCCTGCGCCAAGGCTTCTACGTTGTCGCTGTCCAGGCCCTCGAGGATCCCCGCGATGCGCCTGTCAAGGCCGGACTCACGCAGGAAGCGCCAGTAGGCGTCCGCCGTCGTGGCAAAACCGTCCGGGACCCTGACCCCGGCCCTGCTCAGGCTGCGGATCATCTCGCCAAGCGAGGCGTTTTTGCCCCCGACCTGGTCAAGGTCGTTCAGGCCAAGTTCGGAAAACCAAAGGACGTCGGTCATAAGTGGTGCTCCTTGTGGGGCCGCTTATAAAAGCGCGGTGGACAAAACATGTTGATGCCCAAGGCTGTACGATGTGGCCCTGCGGAGGCAACCAATCGTGATGCACGCAACAACGCATAAAGGGCCGGTCCCTTCACGGTTACTTTGGTGGGCTGCCGGCACAGCTGCCTGTTGTAGGTTCAGCTGTTTGGCTTGGAGTGGTTGTTTATGCGTTGGGCGCGGATGCGGTTCTGCAGAGCTGGTTCTTAGTCATCCGGTAGCGGAGGCCGTCGGGCAGTTCCTGCGGCGTGACCCACACCTGGTGTCCCTGGGACGCTTCAAACATTTGGCGCGGGCCATTGGTGTCCGCGGCGATCCAGAGTACGGAGGAGTCAGGCATGGCGTCTTCGACGAAGCCAGTTCTGATGATCTGGCCGTTGTGCCGAATTTCCACCAGGGCGTTGATCAGCAGGCTCCATGCGCGGTGTTTACCGGGCGTTGCTCGGTTGCGTGTCACGTGGCTTACGGGGGCTTGGGTAGCAGCGGATGCGCCCGTTTGGGCCGGCAGCCGCCATTGCTGGGGAGGAGGAGGTGCGGCCGTAAACCGCTGGTTCGATGCGGTGCCTTCGGGTTGCCGCGCGTGATCTCTCACGACCAAAATTCCTCGCCAGCGCCCAGGGCCCAGTTACGTGCGCACGCCACGTCGTCCCTGATCTGGGTTACCAGTTCATCGGTTCCTTGGAATCTGCGCTGGGGGCGTATATAAACGTGCAGATTCACCATAACGATGTGATCGTACAAGTCACCGGTGTAGTCCAGAAGGTGAGCTTCCAGCAGGCGAGTTCCTTTGCGGTAATAGGTTGGGCGGCGCCCCACTGAAATGGCGGCAGCATATGTCTCGCGCAGCCCTTCCGGCCCAAGGCAGACAGTGCCCGCCCAGACACCGTCCCGGATCTTCGCGTCCGGCACGGAGATGTTAGCCGTGGGGTAACCAAGCTCCCGGCCGCGGGCATCACCATGCTCAACTACGCCTTCAAGCCGGAGGGCACCGCTGTTTCGGGCGCCCGCTCTGCTCAAAACTTTCATTGGCTCACTCACTAATCTGGCAGGTTTGGGGAAATGGTTCGGCCTAGGGTTGGCATGCAGGGAGGGTTGCGGGGCTGTGACCGGTTGCCTCGAGCACGTTGTCCAGCCAGCTGACCCGGTTGGCAAAGCGCTTCGCCTTGTGCGGGGCGGTCCAACGGTAGGAATCGTGTTCCCAGTCGATTTTCAACCGCCGCCGGGAGGTGCGGGCAGTAAACGTGTGCACAAGCCAGGGGGTTCCCGAGCCGTCAGGGACCACTAGGTCCGGTCCCTGCCGAAGGTCCAAAAGGTCTTTGGCCTGCAGACCTGTTTCTTCAAACAGCTCTTCAAAGGCCTGCTGTTCGGGCGTGGCCCCGGCTTCCACAAACCCAGTAACACAGTGCCAACGACCGCTGTCATGGCCAAGGCTGCGGCTCCTCCTGAAAAGGGCAATCCTGCCCCGCCACTCGACCACCGCAGCGATGACAACGTGATCCGGTGTGATCTCAGCGTCAGAGGGAAACCTGACGCCAGGAGATGCATTGATCGTGCTCATTATCCTGTCCTAACAACATGCCCCTAGGGCGGGCACTTCACTTTCCTTGGCGACCACTGGCCATAACAACCAAGCCGCCGCCGCAACGTCCACTAAGGCAGCACACGCGGTTCTTCAAAGCGAAAAACCCGGCAGAGCGGTCAGCGTGCGCACGAGAGCCTGTCCCCCCGAGCGAAACAATCACGTGCTCCTAGCGATGCCCGCACAGCGTCGTCTAGCTCGCCCGTTGGGGGGCGAAGTCGGTCACAGCGCCAGCAACGTTCGCAAAGCGCTGAAGTTAGCCGTTCGTCGAACCGGTCAACGCTGAGATAAAAGCCGCGGCCCGGAACAATCGCGCCCAACTCCGCAAGAAGCGGGGTTTGCGTGTTGAACTGCTGCGAAGCCGAACACCGCAGCCGGAGGTTCTGTTCGATAGAGCCGCCCTTGAAACCCTAACCAGCTGGAGGGGAGACCGACCGTTCCTCGGGGCGTTCGCTGCAAAGGAACGGCCGATCATCCTCGGGAAAGTTCAAGACTCTGAGCCGACGCCATGACCGAGCGGCATTCGGAGCGAGCTAACTCGCGGCTGACTGTTCGTTGAGCCTATGCCATGTACGTGCGTGGTAGACGAGAGGGTCGATAGCCGTGGCGGCCTCGACGGAGTCCGGTAGCCGCGCCTCAGTCACATGGACGATGCAGATCGTTGAGTTGCCTGCTTCCAGTCGGAACACCACCTTGCCTCGGAGCCAGGCGTAGACGCCGTGGAACACCGGCTCACCGGTCTTCAGTCGTTTCCAGCTGTCCTTGTCGGCGAACCGGTCCACCCCGCTGGTTGCCCCCAGCTGCGCCAGCCGAAGATGATCGGCGCCAAGCATGTGGACGACAACGGTTTCCGATCTCTCAAGTGCCGGCGTCGACGATGAGAGAGCGGATGCCGAGAACATGAGGAGCGGAGGCTCGGTGCTCACCGACGCCAGCGAACTCACCGTCATGGCTACTGGCTCATAACCGGACGGATCAGCGGTTACAACCGCGACACCGGCGGGGTGCAGCCGGAAGGCGGATTTGAACTGGTCCGCGCTCACCGACTCGGCCAGGTCCAACTCAGGGATTTGGATCGGATGGCGTGTCAGGTAGTCGTAGGTTTTCATGTCTGAGGGTTCCTGATCAACGAGTGGCACGATGAGGGAGTCCGAGGCGCTGACGAAGCGTCGGAGCTTCCTCTAATTCGGGGACCAATCCACGGCGCCGAAGCACCGGGACGACCAACCGCGTGAAGTCTTCGAATGTTCCCGGTGTGTCCGCAGGGACGATCGCGTAGCCGTCGCATCCCCGCTCGACAAACCATTCCTCGAGCTGGTCCGCCACCTGCTCCGGATTCCCCGTGAAGCGGAAGACACTGTTGCGGGTCTGGCTCTCCGCCAAGTCCCGCAGGGTCGCGTCGGGGCCAAACTCCTTTCGCGCAGCATCGACATACCTGGCCACAAGCCCCCTGGCCCCGCCTACGGAGTCCAAAAGATCATCTGGCAGCGGCTTGTCCATCGCCAGCTTGCCGAAATCGAAGTTCGCCTGTTCGGAAAGGAAAATCAGCTCTTCTTCGGGTGCGGAAAGTGAGTCAAAGTACCTTTCCTTCGCACGGGCGGTCTCCTCGTCCTCGCCTACGATGACCTGGACCCCGGGCAGAATCTTCATCATCGAACCGTCACGTCCCGCGTCTGGAAGCAGCCGGTGCTGCTCGGCATAGTGTTGCTGAGCTTTTTCCAAATCCCGCGGCACTGTGAAGGTGAGGTCTGCCCAGCGCGACGCGAACTCCATGCCTCGTCCCGACTGTCCTGCCTGCAGCAAAACAGGCCAGCCCTGCGGGGGCTGCGGGACGGTCAGCGGCCCCCGTGACGACAGAAACTTGCCCACATAGTTGATCTCGTGGACCTTGTCCGGGTCAGCGAAGATGCCGGTCTCATGATCGAGTTTCAGGGCGTCATGTTCCCAGCTCTCCCACAACGACGTCACGATCTCGAGGAACTCATCGGCCCGGTCGTAGCGGCTCTCAGGATTTTTGTAGTCGGTGCCGTAGTTCTCCGCCTCGTTAGCGTTGAGCGAGGTAACGACATTCCAGACGGCGCGCCCGCCAGTCAGGTGGTCCAGCGTCGCAAAGGCCCGGGCGACCTGGTAAGGGGCATGGTACGTCGTCGAATAGGTCGCGCCCAACCCGATTCGCGTGGTGTGCGACGAGACCATCGCGAGGATCGTCAGAAGGTCGAGCTTGACCGCGCGGGACCCAAAGCGTGCGGTCTGTGCCACCGAGCCGCCGTAGACGCCAGGCATCGCGAGCCGATCGTCGAAGAACAGGACATCAAACCCGCCCCGGTCCAGGATGCGGGCCAGATTGATGTAGTAGTCGGCCGTGAGAATGCGCGGATCTGTGCGCGGATGTCTCCAGGCGCCAAGCGAGCCATAGGTGCTCGAGGCGGACGCGAAAGCGGCAAGGGTCATGTGATCGGTACGTGTCGTCATAGGGAAATCCACTCCTATTCATGGGTGCAAGGCGTTGTGAAGAAGGTCACCACCACCATGCTCGCCCGCCCCAATCCCATCTGTCCAATGCATGCTTTGCGTTGACAAATGTATTCAGTGCATGCCAGGTTGATGCACATGACGATCGACCTGCAAAAGCTCCGGTACGTCGTGGAGGTAGCCCGCGAGGGCAGCTTCACGACCGCCGCCACAAACTTGTTTCTCTCCCAGTCGGCGCTGACGCGAAGCGTGCAGAGCTTGGAGCGGGAGTTCGGACTGCGCATCTTCGAGCGAAGCCGCACAGGCGCCCGCCTGACCGAAGCCGGCGCCAAGTTCATCGCCTTGGCAGAGTCGCTGTTGAAGCGCTCTGACGGTGTGGCGGAGGAGATCAGCCTCATTGCATCGGAAGGCCGCCAGGCACGTGTACGGGTCGGAGTGGGCGCGGTTTCTGCACTTGCGTTCCTGCCCGAACTGCTGCCGGAACTGGCAGCGATGGGACTACGTGTGCAGGTTGTGGTCGAGACGAACAGCCGCTTGGCCGCGATGCTGTCTCACGGCGAACTGGACTTTTTTGTCGGAGGCGTGCCGAGGAACTCCGATGACTTTGCCACCGCAAAGGGATACATCACCCACCGGATTCTCGGCGGAGAAGTCGGCCTGCTTGTGCGGGCCGGTCATCCGCTGGACCAGGATGACTTCACCCCCGAGCACCTGGGACAGTATCCGGTGGCGGGTGGCAGCTTCCTGACCGACACATTGCAGCCCGGACTTCTGGAAGGACTCAACCTCCATCGGCCGACCGTCGAATCCGACGACTACGGGCTCCTCTGCGCGCTGGCGCGGAACACAGACTATATCGTTGTTGCGAACACGGTTCTTGCCCGGCTGCGCCCGGAGCTGGGTCTCGTGGCACTTCCCATCGAGCTTCCCTCACCCACGGATACGCACTGGGTTCTTCAATGGTCACCGCATCTGGGCCTATCGGGTCAGGCGGAGAAAGTCTTCGAGGTCGTGCGCGACTTCATCACCCGCGCAATGAGCTGATTTGCGACGAGCGCATAAGTCTATGCCAACTATGCAATGGACTCTGCCGGAGGGGCTTGGTTGCATTGTCCTCTGTGACTCCCGTCGCATTTGGTGTCCCTGAGGAAGGTTTTGGAATACCAAAACGGGCCATCCTGCCGAAGAGGGCCGGGCACGGCCGCAGGGCTACCGATGTGACCAGACCCAGATCCTCAGTGGCGTCATTGCTAATCTCCGCCACCCCAGGTCGAACGCCCGACGGCGCGTAAAACCGTCTGTCCTCACGTTCACCCGGTGGCAGACTGAAAGGACAACCATGGAAGCTGCCGCAACAGCGCCCCAGCTCACCGCATCGAATCTGAACTCCCGGCTCGACCGATTACCAATTACGGCGACCCACATAGCTTGGCTCACGCTTCTAGGACTTTTTTACCTTGTAGAGACTTTTGACGTCACCGTCTTCTCGGCTCTGGCGCCGTCCATCCGAGCGGAATGGGGCCTTTCCATCGGCCAGATCGGTGTCCTGACTTCGGCCGTCTTCATTGGGATGGCCTTCGGCGCAATCATCGGCGGCCAACTCTCCGACAAGTTCGGACGACGACCGGTCCTCATCTACTCTGCAGTCTTCTACTCGTTGGCGTCCCTGGTTTCGGCAGTCGCGCCGAACTTCGAAATACTCCTCGCCGGCCGAGTTCTGACCGGCTTGGGCGCCCAGGCAGCGACCGGCGCCGTGATCGTTTATATGAGCGAACTGTTTCCGAAGATGAGCCGCGGACGGTTCTTCACCGTAATGACGTTTATAGGATTCGTCGGAGCTCCCCTGACTACATTCACGGCGATGGCTATCGCGCCCAACTACGTGGCGGGCTGGCGATGGGTCTTCGTCATCGGCGCCTCCGGACTTGTGCTTGCCGTTTTCGCGGCGATCTGGCTGCCCGAGTCGGTCCGATGGCTGACGGCCAATGGCCAAGACAAGAAGGCCGCAAGCCTGGTGACAAGGCTGGAGTCACGCGCGCAGGCCCGTGGTCTGGTCCTGCCCGACCCCGAGCCCGAACCTCCCGTAACGAAGCAGGGCACATCGCGCGACCTGTTCCAGCCTGTGTACCTGCGGCGCCTCATCGTCACATCACTGGCCTGGTTCCTCTTTCTCTTCGCAAATTATGGATTCGTTGCCTGGATCCCGACGATCCTCACCGACCGCGGCATGGATCAGACAGCCGCGCTTTCGTTTGCCGGAACCGTAGGCATCGCCGCTCCAGCAGCTGCAGTTGCCCTCTTCTACTTCGCCGACCGCTTCGAGAGACGAATGACAGTCTTTATCGGCTGCGCACTCTCATCTGCCTCACTACTTGTCTTCGCGTTCGTCCCGGATCCAACCATCAACATGATCACCGCCTTTCTAGCCGTTTTCGGCATCGGGGTGACAACCGTGGCGTTCTTCACCTACCTGCCCGAGGTCTTTCCGACACACGTCCGCGGAGTAGGCGCGGGCACTGCCAACGCCGCAGGCCGGATGGCAGGCATCGTGTCCGGAGTTGTCGTCGCCTCGATCTACAGCTCGCTTGGGTTCCAGATGCTCTACACCATCCTCGCGGCGGTGATTCTCCTGTCAGGATTGCTGCTTCAGTTCTTCGGGCAGCGGACTACGCAACAGTCTCTGGAAAATATCTAAGCCCTGACCTACGCCGCCACGCAATGAAACCGACGACAGGCTAAGGCAGCCGCACGATCTGCATGCTTGACTGCCAACACAAATCTTCTGTGGGTCGACGAACAGTCGACCCACAGAAGAGCCATTTTCACCACCGGTCGTGCCGTGCGGTGGCTGGCGATCTAAGGCCTGTCAAGCACCGGCAAGTCCTGCCCTCTGGTGGCGAATTAGGCTGCGGGTGCGGCATTTTCAGCTGCTGCATCAACTCCTCGAGCTCGGCCGGCAGCGGCGGCGTTGCCCAGGGCACGGCGACTGCAGCTGTACCCGCGATTTTGGCCAGGTTATGGCTATGTCTACTGTGCGGGCCTTCCCGAGGCGGTCACCGAGGGTTTTCGCGCGGCTGTCGGGGATAAATGCTCGTCGCGGATGGCGGGGCTGCCCGGGCGGGCCAGCTCGTGGTGGCATGCGACCTCGGCCGGACCCGAGCCGGAACGCGACAGGGTGTGTGGCGTTCGTCGCCGGATCGGACGGCTGGTATGTCCGCACCTTCAGCCGGGTGGTCCCCCAACAGGTCATTCATGCATGAAGCGCATGGATAGAAGTAAACGATGCAATAGACATCCAATTGCTGCTTCTGGTTGAGTATCGAGCATCACGTGTCTGGGCATGTGCTCGTCGTCGCTTATGGCGAATCCAAATCCGTGCCCCAAAACCCTTCAGTTAGGAAAAATGTGCCTACTAAACGTCTGATCATGGGCAAGGACGCCGAAGGCGTCAGCCGCGTTCTCTTCCATGACGAAGCGCCTCGTGTGGTTCAGTGGCAGGCCGGCGTGGACAACATCGCGGTCCTGTGGGAGGAGGACCTCTCGTCGCCGCTAAACTTCCCCGGGGACGACCCCACGCTCGACTTCAAGAACCTGTTCCCGCCCTTTGGTGCGGTGAACTTCCAACTGCTCCGTTTTCCCAAGCACGCAGGCGACCACTTGGGACCGGAAACGTATGCAGAGGCACTCGACCGTGCGGGGGTGGTGATGAACAGCCTCACCGAGGACGGCGGCTGGCATTCCACTGCCACGATCGACTTCGGAGTCGTACTTGAGGGAGCGGTAGACGTGAAAATGCGCAACGGAGATACGGTAACGCTCCACGCCGGGGACACCTTCGTTCAGCGAGGTGGAGAACATGCCTGGGCCCCGCATCCGGATCAGGACGTGAAGATCGCAGTCGTTGAGGTCGGCCACCAGGTCTGACACCGGCTAGGAGGGCTGGATGCAGCACCAACTGCGAGCACAACTGACTCCGTAAAAGCTCTGCGTGATCCCCGCGAACCAAACCCCACCCACACCGAAAGGTAGGCCCGGGCAGCATGACCCGAAAAAGAATCCTCAAAGAAATGGTCACCGAGCAGGATCTGGTGATCGGCATGTTCCAGCAGATCGTTTATCCGGAGATCACCGAGTACCTCGCACGGTGCGGTGTCGACTACTTGATAATCGATCTGGAGCACACAGGCAAGTCAATCGAGTCCGCAGCGGCCTGCATCATGACCGGCGCGGCGATGAATGTGCCGATGCTGGTGCGCGTCCGCGAGAAGGAGCAGAGCCTCATCGAGCAGGCCCTGGACGCCGGTGCACAGGGAGTTGTCGTCCCGACCGTGGAGACCGTCGAAGATTGCGAAATGATGGTCCGGGCAGCCCGGTTCGCCCCCCAAGGGGAACGCGGTTGGTGCAACGTCCCGCCGGTGAAACGCTGGATGAATGAGTGGGAGGGGGACGATTTCGGAGACGACTTCGCCCCGGAGACGTACTGCCGGCAGGCGAACGACCAGGTGTTCGTCGCCGCTCTCGTCGAGACCCCGCTCGGCATAAAAAACCTGCCCGAGATGCTCAACGTGGACGGCATCGACGCCTTCCTGCTTGGCTCGGGAGACCTGTCCATTCGCATGGGACGGAGCCTGTGGGACCCGGAGGTCGCAGAGATCGTCGCCGGCGCTATCGAGGCGATCCAGGCGGCAGGGAAGATCAGCTGTCCAATTGGGCTGGCGTCCAATGTCGAGAAGCTCTATAAGAACGGATCGCGCATGATGATGCTGGGTATCGGTGAACGCCAGGGGATGCAGAGCGCCCTGCGCGGGGAGATCAGCGAGATGCGGTCCATCGCCTCAGCCGCCCAATGACTGCCTCCCGGTTGGCCCTCGGCCCCGGCCTCCCTCTGACCGCCCGGCCGATGCCTAGATCACCGGCCTGCCTGCGGACGGTGGCTGGGCTGCCAAGGCGGCACGCTCCCATCAGGATGCCGACCAGTTAGAGCCCATCTGGAATGAGACGATTGGCACGGCCCAGGCGGCAGGTATTCACCACGTGGCACCGTTGAGCTACGGCTTCGAGAACGGCGCATTCGATATCGTCGAGGGTGATCTCGGACTGCTTCGGTCCGCCGCTGACAATGCACCGCCAGCTATGCGTGAAATGACATCAGGGAGGGAGCATGGCAGCGCCTGCCGCTGCCCAGTAACTCGATCCCGCTGCAACTGACCCTCGCGAGCCCTCCCGCACTGCTGCTCGTTGAGCACGATCTTTCGGATCAGCACACGCCACGCCCCTTCCCTCGACGACACACGCACGCACGCACGCACGGAGATACTCGATGCGATGCGAGGCGCAACCGAGACAGGTCTAGCCATTACTTCCCCTGGCTAAGTCAGCCCCAGGGCCGACACTAATAACCGGAGTTCCGTACGCCGATAGACACGGCATGATCCTTCCACCGGTGCCCGGCAGGTATGTATTTCCAAACGCCCATTCGGGCTGGCAAGGCCACCCTTTCAGTCCTTGATGTGGAATGGCTAGCGGCACAGCGTCGCCGACGCTACAGGATGAAGCGGCAGGCGAGTAGCAACCCGCCGCTCGACTCATAACTGTCCAATGCTGCTTCGTGGCGACCTATGAAAGGCGTCCACACGCAAATCCGGGCATATTGCCTCACGGGGCATATAGCGTCACGTGGCTGTTTCGCCGGCCATCCGCCCTTGCCAGAAGGCTCAGCACTTCGGGCGGCAGGCCGGCGAGGTGAGCCGGGTTGACGCGATGTTGTCAGCGATTCGATGTCTTGTCGAAGGTACGCCGACGAACTTTCAAAATCGAGCCGCGAAACAGATTTTCCGGAATACACCTCCCGAGTGGCGTTTCCTTCTGATGAGGCCCTGTCGACCAAGACGGGAAGGCCTGCCGCTCGGATTCCAACACCTCAAGAGAAATGATTGCATTGGATGCATGGATCGCTTCGAACTATGCATTAGACATCTCGTCTCGGGGCTGGTCAAATATTTGATGTGGCCCGGACCACAGCCAACAGTGAACGGATCAGGCAAAGATGATTCAAGCGGGTCCGTTTGGTGCAGGGAAGGGATTGAAACGCGAAGGTAGTGCCGCCGCATGGCACCCCCCCCCGCTTCGCCTCAGACGGCAGGTGAAGCGGGGGGGGTTGACGGAGCGGAGCAACGCAACCAGTCGCCTGGGGGCCCTACGAGAGCGTCCCCGCGAGTAAGTGCAAGTGGAACGTTGCGAGGATGGTTTAGTCCCCTCAATAACCAAGGAGACAATACGAAATGGATGCCGCAGCTTGGAGGGGCCTCGTTGAGGAGGACCCGATCGAAGCCGATCTTGAGATCATCGACGCGCACCACCACTTGTGGGAAAAGCCGCCTGTTCCGGTGTTCGAGACCTACGGCGAGGACGCGGTGCTGGCCGACCAGACGGCCGGTCACAACGTAGTCGCGAGCGTCTACGTCGAAGCCCAGTCCTTCTACCGGCAGTCCGGGCCCGAACACCTCCGCCCCGTCGGCGAAACCGAGTACATCGATGCCGTGGCGGCTCGCGCCCTACATTCTGGGACTTCAAGCGCCCACCCCTGTGCGGGCATCGTTGCCCACGCCAACCTCCTCTTCGGTCGGCGCGTCGAGGAGGTGCTGTCGGCGCACCGCGCGGCATCCCCGGATCGATTCGTAGGAGTGCGGCACCGGGTGCCCTTCGACCGCCATATACCGTTGCACAGCGGGCCACGGGAGGGGATCCTCAAGGAGGCGGACTTCCGCGAAGGATTTGCCCAGCTCGCACCGGCCGGGCTGACCTTCGACGCCATGGTCTTCCAGACTCAACTCCAGGACGTGACCGACCTGGCTAAGGAGTTTGAAGACACGACGATCGTCCTCAATCATGTCGGGGCACCGCTCGGCGCCGGCCCATACGCGGGCCGCAGGGACGAAATGTTCCAGCAGTGGTTGCGCGAAATGCAAGCTCTCTCCGTGCACGAGAACGTCCACGTCAAGCTGGGCGGCCTCTTCATGGACCTCACGGGCCTCGACACCCGCGACAGTCCTCTTCCGCCAGACTCAGACGCGGTCGCAGCGATACAACGTGAGTACATCCTGGCCACGGTAGATTTGTTCGGCCCAGAGCGATGCATGTTCGAGAGCAATTTCCCGCTTGACATGCACAGTGTCTCGTACGTCGTGCTCTGGAATGCTTTCAAGAAGATGGTGCGCGACTTCTCGAACGAGGAGAAGGCAGCGATGTTCTCGGGGACCGCCCGCCGTGCCTACGGCCTGCCATTGTCCACTGAGAAGCCAGGGTTCGTGGAGCCGAGTGTACATCCAGAGACCGGCTTTGCTGCTGAGTCAACGTTCCACCGCTGACCCGCTAACCTACAGACCCGATTAATAGTGGACCTAGCGCCACACATATATGAAATGAGAAAAATGCAACTACAGGATAAGCGGATCGTCGTCGTCGGCGGCGCCAATGGGACCGGTGCGGCCATTGTCCGTGCTTATGTCGCGGAAGGGGCCCACGTAGCCGCCTTGGATATCCGCGATTCAGACGGCGAGGCGGTTGTCAGCAAGGCCAATCAGAGTGGCCCTGGGAAGGCCTTTTACTTTCACTGTGACGCGTCGGTGCGCACCGAGGTGAAGGAAGCCTTCGCATCGGCAGCGAGTGCGCTCGGCGGAGTCGACGCACTAGTAGTCACCGCTGGTGTGATGGGTAAGCAGATTGCCCCGGAGTCAATCGATGACAATGAGTTCGACCGGCTCATGACCATCAACATGCGGTCGATATTCCTGACGAATCAGGAGATCTTCCCGTATCTCGTCGAGAACGGGGGCGGCCGCATCATCAATTTCGGTTCCGGTGCTGGCCTTCGCGAATACCCGGCCGCGGCGCACTACTCGGCGTCGAAAGGAGCTGTCATCTCCTGGACCCGTTCGCTCGCATTTGCGTGGGGCAAGCACAACATCACGGCGAACGTGGTCAACCCTGCAATCGCAGGAACACTCATGTTCCGCGAATCGTCCGAGACGCAGGCAAAAGCCGGTCAAGAGCATGTGGCGAGTAAACTGGAGAGCATGTCCCCGCTCGGTACCCGGCGATTCCCGCCCACCGACGAGGAACTGCAGGTGGGGTTCGGTAACCCGGACACGGACCTCGCGCCCGTCCTGGTCTTCCTTGTCGGGGACGGAGCCCGCTTCATCACGGCGCAGATCATCCCTGTCGATGGAGGCCTGACTCCAGGACGCTAATTCCAGAAGCTGCGCTGTGCTTGCAGACGTGGGGTCGACGGTGAGAGGCCCCGTCATCACTGGGCTTCTCACCAGAGCACCGGCACCGCCACCAGACAGAAGCAGAAGGCAGGGACGGGGTCTCTGAAAAATGGGACGTCCTATAAATCAGAGATTCCGGCCAACCTGCCACACCCATGCCTCCCTGAGACCTGGCGGCCCCTAAACCGGCGCCGCTGGAGACGGACGCCTCCGCCGAGGACAGCACCGCCCTGCCGGCTGCCGGTGCTCCCTGAGGCTCCGTTCCGCCGGCTACTGCCGGCAACCGTGCCGGATCCGCCCCCCTACAAGGTCCGGATCCGGCAACGGCCGAAGCCCTGCTTCGACAAAACCGCTCGGCTCCCCGCAGACCTCCCTTCGTCGCGCAAGCCGGTCCTCCACCGCGACAAGAATGAGCGAGAACTTATTCGCACGCTTGCATGCGGATAAGTACCAATGATGCCGCTCGAAGCTGACACAGATGAACAGCGTTCACGGGAGTTACAGCAGCGGATTCAGAGCTTCCGGACGCAAGCCTCCGCGACCATCCACATCCCGGATGCGGGCTTCGGGGTTCCGGCGACGATTGTCGCCTTCAACATCAATTACACTCCCCTTCATCACTTACGAAGGACGGAGCCGTGACTTGGTACGCGCTGAACTGCTGTGAAGTCACATGCGGCAGCCGGATGTTCAGTCGCTAGAGCTGTCCCAATAACCCCTAACCGTCGAGTAGGGATGATCGGCCGTTCCTCGCCGGGGCCCCGTCGAGGAACGGCTGATCATCGTCGCAGCGCCGAAGACTCTGATGCCGTCGCTTCGATCGCTCACGGAACCGGCCCAGTGGCCGCATCCCCATCTGTTTTTACTTACGACGTCGCGTCGTCCGCACGTTTCGGGGGACGTATGTCCGGAGCTATGTGGCGCTAACCGGCGGAACCGGCAGAACGCTTGGCACCTCGTCAGTTGTGCCGATGGCGTGACGATCCGTCAGTTCACGCGGAGCAAGGAGCCACCACACGCCTGCGATGACCACAACCAGGATAGATAGTCCGACAAAGAGCCCGATCCAGGAAGACTCTGGAGTGAAGCCGTCCGGTCCGGGTGCAATCACGTTGAAGATGATCGCAGTCGAGACCGCGGCAGAGAGGAACTGGATGACGCCGTGGACTCCAAACACCGTTGACGGATTGTCTTGGCGGGTTGATGACGCAACCAGAACGTAGCCCGCTGCGAATACGCTCATGACGGTTACGCCGTACAGGAATGCCCAGAGGAAAAACGACCAGTAGGTGTCGTGCGCGAAAGCCAGGCCAAGGAATACCGACAGCGTTGATATTGCAGCCAAAGGCAGAAAGGTCTTCGGCCCCATGCGCGGCAGGATACGCTTTACCAGCTGCCCTGCGACCAATGTCCCGGGGAAAACCATCAGGAGAGGCAATGTGGAGGCAAGAGGATCAAGCCCTAGTCCCCAGCTGGGGTTCTGCATCATGTTCGGAAGGCCGACATAGAGCGGTATCCCAGCGAAGCAGATGAGCACTATCGTCAGATAGCCCGATACAGTCTGGCGCAGATCCATGTTTTCGAATGACATCACAGGTGACGAGGCTCGCCGCTGTTGGAAGACCCATGCGACAAATAAGACCGCAGCGGCGGCGAAGAAGAAAATAACAGTCGCTGAAGTCCAACCGCTTGTGGGCCCTGCACTAATAGCGAGCAATATCGCGGTGACCCAGAGGCCGAGCCCGATGGCGCCCGCCCAGTCCAGCTTGTTGGTGGCCACAGTGGTGGCGCGAGGTTGGATCGGGGCGTTGCGGGACGCCAGGGCGAAGAGCAGTTGAATGGCGAATAGTCCGAAAATGAACCAGGTGACATAGCGCCACGATAGGCCTGCTAGCCCGAACAGGCCCGCGAGAACAGCCGCTACGGGAGAGAAAATTGCCATTACGGTTGAGAGCCAAACGGAAACGCGCTGCGTAAGGGATGCATCAGCCCCAGGGCGTACAAGTCCCCACCCCAGCGGGATACCGGCTGAGAAGCCAATGAGAAAACGCGCGATTACCAGAGGCAAAAAGTCGGACATCAGGGCCGCTACCGTCGACCCGAGCAACGCCAAAATTGATACGACAATCAGGACCTTTCGCGAGCCGTAGATGTCCCCCATCCGCGACGTAAGTGCGACCGATACAGCCCCGCCAAGGACTGTCGCGTTGAAGAACCATCCGACCTCGGCGGCCGAGAAACCTGTATCACGCATGATCGTCGTGACCAGCGGCCCGTACATTACGCCGCCGACAATATCGGAGATCAACCCGGCGGTGAGGAGTGCCCCCACGCCTGCCCAAGGACCTCCTCTGTTGAAAACGGAACTCTTGTTGGGAATTGATGTTGTTGTCGCCATGTGTTTACCTATCTGATCGGTCAGGCAGAAGAATTCATGCCCTAAAGGGGCATTCAAGCGTCAACATGCCTGTGGGAAACGGAACCTACTGGGGTTCATCCGGGCTGGTTCGTAGGGCAGGAGCACGCCGCCCCTGGCGATGATTTGGAACTGCCCGGATGGTAGGAAGTGCAATATCCATCGGCTATTCAGGGTCAAGTAAGTGAAGCTGCTGTCATTTCAAGGTGACGTACATCACCCTGAGGGGTGGCCATAGCTCACAATATGGAGATCTGCACCGCACCCGAGAGCCCTTCCCGCGCCAATCACTTGGTTTTTTCCGCCACAACGTAAAGCTGCAGGAATCGACGAAGGGAGCGGCATTTGGGCTGACGCCAAGACCGACTGTCCCGGACTCGCCGACGACCCTTCATGCGCTCGGATACCGAGGCCAGACCCGTTTGGCGGCGGCAGGGTTGAGCTACCTCCCGGACTTCTCCAGGGGCCCTATGCAACGCGGCGCAAACCTGGGCGCCTTTGCGCTGGGAAAGCGAAAACACTGTTTCCGGGCGGTATTTCGAGGGCGCGTACCAGGCGGAGGGCTCCTCTGGGCTGGAGAGAACCTGAGAGAAGTAGGAAGAGCAAGGGACGGGATCCGATGCAGCGCGAAGCGGCGATGACTACAAGATCGTCGTCGCCGCTTCGCTTCGCTGCCAGGTGGATTCGGGGGAACAGCCTCCCCGATGACAGCAGGCTTCTAGTTTGGTGAGGGGGTGGGTTCAGTCGTGCACGGAGTTTTCGTAGTCCCGCTGCTGGGACGCGGGCAAGTGCCGTTCCTCCAGCTCGCGGACCTGCCGGTAGCTGGGTTTGACGAAGCGGTCGCCGAAGCCAACGAACTCCTCAGTTCCCTCCAGGGCATACGAATCCTCGACGTATTGGTCGAAGGCAGCCATTTCGCCGGTGTTCTTCACTTTCAGCAGCAGCTTCCAGGCGTCCTGAACTCCGGGCAGCAGGAACGGGACGATGTTGATGGCCTGGCCCCATTCCGACAGCTGCGCCACGGGCGGGGTGGGTCCGGCATGCCGGCTGGCGATCACGTACGCGGGCCCTGGGGTCTCGGCGAGCAGGTATCGTGATTCCTCCCAAGTCCGGATCCCTTCGTAGAAGATCACGTCAACACCGGTGCTCTCGCGGTACAGACGGCCTCGGCGCAATGCCTCTTCGACTCCTCCGCCGGCCACCGCGTACCCGTCCGTTCGGGCCGTGATGACGAAGTCCCGATCCATTTCGTCGCGGGCTTCGACGGCGGCATTCAGCCGCCCGACCGCTTCCTCGTCGGAGACCAGGGCGATGCCGGCCTGACCGCCTGCCTTTTTCGGGTCGAGTTGGTCCTCGATGTGGATACCGGCGACGCCGGCGTCAATGAACTCCTGGACCGTCTTGCGGACATTTTGGATGCCGCCGTATCCGGTGTCGGCATCGCAGTAAACCGGGATATCCACTGACTGCACGATGCGACGGGCGTTGTCGATGATCTCGGTCCTGGTCATCAGACCCACATCGGGCACGCCGTTGAGCCACCACGAGGCCATTCCGCCGGAAATGTGGAAGGCGCCGAACCCGGCAGCCTCAGCCATTTGTGCGTGGATCGGCAGCACGCCGAACGGCATGAGCTCCGTGCGGGGGCTGGAGAAGAACTCGCGCAACCGCGTGGTCTTCTTGGAATCACTCATTCTGAATTCTTTCGTTTTTGAAGTTAAGGATGGCCGTGCCGGATCCGCACTGACGGGCTGTCTTGTGCCTGAGCTGTACGACGGCTAGCGCGGCCTGCAGGTCTCGGGCAGCCTGCGCGCAGCACCCCTGTTGCACAGCCCAGCCCCTCGAACAACCTGAAGAGCCGACCGGAATACCGGTGCCGCTGACGAGGGACGGAGCCCCCGGGACCTTACTTGGCCGGCTGGGGCTGACCGTTGAGGAGACCGTCAAGTCGGTTTTGCAGTGCCTCAAGGGGGGCGGGGTGGGTCATGATGTGCGGCTTGTTCCCGAGAATGCCCTCGACCACCAGCCGTCCCACATCATTGGGCGTGATGTATTCCATCGGCGACGTGGCGACGTCGGGGTCCTGAGCCGGTTCCCCGGCCTGTCCGGCAACAATCGGGTTCGATACGTTCTCCAGGTAATCGGCCCACGGCTTAACGCCACGGTTGTCCGATTTTTGCTCCTCCGGACGAAGCCGCTCGCTCGAGACGATGCGGGTCCGGACCGCCCCCGGGTGCAGGATGCTCAGCCCAATATTCTGGGTCTTGAGCTCCTCGCGGGCCGCATTTGAGAGCCCGTCCACTGCAGCCTTTGACGCGGAGTATGCCGAGTGCCCCGCGATGGACAGCACAGAGGCCATCGATGAGGTGTTCACGATGTGCTTCTCGCCCGGAGTCTCGCGCATCCGCGGCACGAACGCCATATGTCCGTGCAGGACGCCGTAGTAGTTGACGTCCATCATCCAGCGGAAATCCTCGTAGCTGGTATCCCAGGAGGCACGGAAGGGCCGCAAGGTGACACCGGCATTGTTAACCAGAATCTCAACCGACCCGAACTGGTCGTAAGCGGCATCGGCGAGCTTTTGAACGGCGTCGAGGTCGGAAACGTCAGAGCGCATGCCGAAGCTCTTCACCCCACGTTCCGCAACTTCCCGGGAGACACTGGCGGCGGCATCTTCGTCAATGTCAGCGACCCCGACGTTCACCCCTGCGTCGGCCAGCGCAAGCGCTATCGAGCGGCCTATCCCGCCGCCGGCACCTGTCACCACTGCGGACTTTCCAATAAGTTCTTCCATGCTTCCCGTCCTTCTCAATGATGCGCGGATTGGCGCGCGGCAGTTCCAGTTCTGCACCCACGCGACGCCCCTCGGCACCTCAGCGAGACCGGGCCGGTGCCCGGGCTGTTTCCAAGCCACGCCCCGGTCCGCATTGACGTTTTGTCTTCACTGACGGCCGGTCCGGCGATGGCGTCGGAGCGGATGAACTGTTGTGGCGTGTGCCACTATGGCAACGCTACGGCCGGGGCGGCAGGGCTTGCCAGACGGGCAGACGCCAACTACTTTTGATTTCCCGCCATGACTTTAAGGGGAACCATCATGCGTAAGGCCTCGTACCGCGATATCCGTGTGCCGAATCTGAGTGTCCGCATCATGCGGGACGTTCTGGCCGGAGCCGGGCTGGATCAACTGTCCGCCTTTGAGGCAGCCAGCCTTGACCCGGCCATCGCGCAACATCCCGGATCAGTTGTCACAGGGGAGCAGGAGCTCGCCTTCCAGCTGAAGTTCGTTGAACTGACCACGGGTCGGACTGATCTCTGGATCAAGGCCGGGCAGAGTTACTCCCCAGCCGCTTTTGGCATCCACGGCCTAGCCTTGTCAACATCACCGACGCTAACGCACTGGGTGCGTGTGAGCACTGAAATGGATATCACCTACTCGATGGCCGAAGCTTCGGCCTTCCTTAATAGCCGCGGAACGTTGATCGGTTACCACCTGAGCTACCCGGAGGCCCCTCCCGAACTCGTCCCGTTCAGCGTCTACCGGGACCTCACTGCCACGCTCCGGTTCCTGACCATGGTTACAACGATGAATCCCTTTCCTCTAACCGCAGTACACCTGCCGCTGAAAGACGCCTCTCCGGAACTGGCGAAGATGGTTTCGGCCCCGATCACCCTTGGTGCCACGGAGCTTCAAATCATTTGGGACGAGGAGCTTTCCACGCAGCCGCTGCCGTTTGGAGACGCGTTTCAGCATGAAACCTATGTCCGCCAGGCCAAGGAACACCTGCGGCAATTCCAGCTGGAGCAGGACTGGGCGCGAACCGTGGTCTCCACCATGAAGTCAACGGTTGGCACCGGCGCGGCGGTCTCCGATGTCGCTGCGACCTTGAATACTTCAGCGAGAACCCTGCAGAGGCGGCTCGAGCGAGCCGGCATGAGCTTCCGGCAGGCGCGCGACTTGGCCCGCTTTGAACTCGCCACCGAACTACTGACAGACACAAACATCCCCATAGCCGAAATCTCACGCCGGCTCGGCTATGAGGAGCCGGCAAGCTTCACCGTGGCCTTCAAGCGCTGGTCCGGCCGCTCCCCCTCCCAATACCGCGTTTCGCCGCTTCCAAACAGGTAAGGGCTTGGCGGGAATAAACAAGTGATTGGCGTGGGCGGGCCTCTCGGGTGCGGCGCGGATCTCCCTATCGTGAGTTACGGCTTCCTTCCGGTGACGCATCTCACCGGAGGAAGAAAGCAAAGTCACAGACTACACGCCGACATCCAGGAGAACCGATGAGTTTCCCAGCCCCCGACAAATTCAACCTCGTAGTAGCAGCGACAAATGCCGACGGAGATGTTGACTTCCTCGACGTGCCCGGCCCGGCCACCATGGATATCCCCGGCGCCGTGAACGGAGCTTGGTACTGGAAGGTCTCCGAGGGCCACAGCATCAGCAACTTCGGTGCTGCTGCTGACAGCGTCGATATTGCCGGGCCCAACGGATCAACTTTCGGGGTGATGTGTTTTCCCGCGAACTCGGCCGGAAAACTGGACGTCGCCGCCTCGAACGAGAACATCAAGGAGTCCGGCGGCGCAGGCCACGACGACCCCTCCATGCACGCGACCGACTCCATCGACTACGAAATCGTCCTCTCCGGCAAGGTCGACATTGAACTCCCCGGAGGCAAAGTACGGACCCTTCAGCCCGGCGATCTCCTCGTCATGGCCGGCGTCCCGCACGCCTGGAAGAACCACTACGACGAAGACTGCGTCTACATCGCCATCACCATCGGCTTCAACAAATAACCTTTCCACCCTCATTCAGGACGGCGCGGATCCTGCTTCACGGCACCTGCCCCCGCACCTGCAATTTTCAGGCCAAAGGAGTCCTCATGGAAACTGAACACATCACGGTATGCGCGATGCCACACGCGGGAGGCTTTCACCAAGCCTCGTGGCGGCGTGAAGGAGCTAAAGGCAACGACATCTGGAATCCGGATCTGTGGAGAGACATCGCCCGCACCGCCGAACGCGGCCTGCTCGACGCCGTTTTCTTCGCCGACAACGCTGCCCTCTGGCCGGTGCCGGAACACCTGAGGCACCACACCGCCAAAGTCGGGGTATGGGATGCAATCATTGCCGCCTCGCTGGTGGCCACAGTCACAGACCGGATCGGCGTCATCGCCACCGCGCACACCGAGTTCCAGCAGCCGTATGGCCTCGCGCGGCAGATGGCCTGTCTCGACCACCTCAGCCGCGGACGCATCGGCTGGAACATCGTCACCTCCGGCATCCCCGCCGAGTACGCAAACTTCGGCAAGGAGGCAACCCTCGACAAGGAGCAGCTGTACGCGAAGGCAACTGAATTTGTCGAGGTAGTCAAAGGCCTGTGGGATTCCTGGGAAGACGACGCCTACGTAATCGACCAGGAGTCCGGGACCTTCTTCGACCCCGAGAAGCTTCACATCCTGGAGCATCAGGGCGAGTACTATTCGGCCCGCGGGCCACTGAACGTCATGCGGCCTCCCCAGGGTTACCCTGTGTTTGCGCAGGCAGGAGGCTCCGGACCGGGCAAGGTGCTGGCCGGCACTGTGGGCGAATTGATCTTCACCCCGCTCACCGGTGCAGCCGCTGTCGCCTATTCCAAGGACGTCCGGGAGATCGCGGCACAGGCCGGCCGTGAACCGTCCGCCATCAAGATCCTCTCGCAGCTGATGCCGGTTGTCGCCCCCACGGACGAAGAAGCTCACGAAAAGTGGGCTGAATTGCAACGCCTGCTGCATCCCGACCTCGCCCGCGGCGCCATCGAATCTATGCTGCGCGAAGACATCAGCGGATATCCCCTCGATGAGCCCCTGCCGGAAACAAGCTCGTCGGACGCAATCGTGGGATACCGCGACGCGGTACTCAGCTTCCGGATGCCCGATGGCAGGAAGCCCACGGTCCGTGAACTGATCGAGAACTACAAAGGTCCCGGCACCGTCGTCGGAAGTCCCTCAACCATCGCCGACTACATGGAAAACGAGATCGCGTCCGGCGCCTGCGATGGATTCGCGCTACTTCTACAAGGCATGCCCGAGGAGCTGGAGGACTTCGTCAACCTCGTCGTCCCCGAACTGCAGAAGCGTGGACGTTTCCGCACCGCCTACGGCCAGGGAACCCTCCGCGAGCAGCTGGGCTTCGCCCGGCCCGAAAACCAGTTCGCCCATAAGTCGGAAAGCCTGGTGAGCCAGTCATGAACACTCAGCTACAGCAGCGCATCGACCCGCGCGAATTCCGGGATGCCCTCGGGCACTATGCCTCCGGAATCACGATCATCAGCGGCATAGATGAGACGGGCCCGATCGGGTTCACCTGCCAGTCGTTCTACAGCGTCTCCACCGAGCCGCCGTTGATCTCCTTCAGCGTTATGAAGACCTCCACAACGTACCCGCGGATACGCCAGACCGGGAAGTTCGCCGTCAATGTCCTTTCCCAACACCAGGACACGGTGTCGAACCAGTTCGCCAAGAAAGGTACCGACAAGTGGGCAGGCATCCACTGGACTGCCACCGGGGCAGGCAACCCCGTCATCGAGGACACCCTGATGTGGCTCGACTGCGACATCTGGGCAGAACACGATGCCGGCGACCACCTCATCGTGCTCGGCAAGGTCAATGAGATGAGCCCGTCAGACTGGCACGTCCATGAGCCTCTCCTGTACTTCAAGGGGAAGTACCGCTACCTCCGCCCGGAACAGGAAGTCGCCTGACAGCCCCGAGGACGCTGCCGCGCTAGGTAGATGGGGGCTGGCCTTCCGACACTGTTTGGTCGTTAACCACTCGGTTTCAGGAAGGCCCGCCCCGTCACCGCGGCCATTTATTACGTCACTCCAGAGCTGCTGCCGACACCGGCTGGAATGCTCTTCAGAAGCAACTGGACACCGCACACGAAAGCGTCAAATCCCTTGCCATATCCGATCGCCGGCACGACGTACCGATCACCCGGCACGACGTACCGATCACCCGGCATGGCCACGGTGCGTATACCGTCGCCATGAGTCCCCAAGTTCCTTACGGCATGACCTTTGAACGGGACTGCCCTGGAACCCCTTAATGCTGCCCTCCCGCACACCAAGACCCGGCGGCGACCGGAATAGCGCCGCCAGACGGATGCCTCTGCCACAGCAGTACCGGCCTGATCCCTTGCCAGCACTCCCGGCGTCCGTTCCGCCGGCTCCTGCCGGTGGCCGCGTCGGATCCGGACCTCGTCCCCTTGTGAGATTAGGATCCGGCACGGCAAAAGCATTGCTTCAACAGGAGCCCGCCCCCTAGACCTCACCGCCGTCCCGCAAGCCGGTCCTTCACCGCGGCACCCGTCGGCCCCTCCCCCGCCGGAAAATCCTCATATAAACACTGGGAAGCCAGATTCGCGTATACCCGGCCCGCAAAAATGCCCGGTGAGGGCGCCATGAATGCTATATCGGGATGTCGAGCTGTCCCATGGGTGCCAATGGCAATAGCAGCAACACGGCTCGGATCTACGAGTCGGCCGAGATAGACGCCGACCATGTCACGGCGTGGAGCAAGCGTGGTGCCTCGGAGCTCGCCAACGGCGAGATGCTCTGCGTCCCACATAACCGCTCCAAAGGCAACCGGTGACGACTGCAGGGTTCCTTCGTTTGCTCGCCAGCTGAGACGGTCTGCTGGGGTAAGGATCGGCCCCTCTTCTGGGCCTCGGAGGACAAACAAGCATTTGGACAGCCGTACGTTAGGACCTCAAGGTGCATGCATGCGCCAGATCAGCGTACGCGTTGAAGAGGCCTTTTGCGGACCTTCGTGGGTATTGGTTGCTCGTCCTGGGTACTGCTGACGGAACGGATTCAGTGCACCTCGTTCACCCTTTACATTGACTCAAGTCTGCAATTTCCACCTTGTCGGCGTAGCTCTTCCGCAAGTTTGTCTTCTACCGATAGGTTGGGCACATGCCAACGCAGGGACTTTCGCATCTTTTGGTGGCCATAATGGCCGCTGCGGACGTGCCTGCGCTTTGGATAAGCGAGCTTCGACTGGCACATGCTTCGGTGGCGCGCCTGGTCCAAGACGACTCTGCCCCGGCACAAGCACTGTTGCGGAATTTTGGTGTGTTCTTAAGCGCGCGCCCGGATCCGGAGGTTGGACTTCGTATTAAAGGCATGACTCAGGCGGTCAGCGAAGCGGTCCGTGAGGGTGTGCTTGAGCCGTATGAGGATCACCATGAGGCCTGGTTCTCAATGCCGCAGGAGCAACGCCGCATGCTACGGGCACAGGTAGCCCGCATGGATCACAGGCAGTCGCGCCTGCTTTATGAGGTGGGCGCAGCTTGGGCGCGGGCATCCACGTCGCGGAAGAACCGCCGAACTGCTCGCTCTTCGCCGGCGATCTCCCTACTCAAGTCACGGTAAGCACGCCATTTTCCGTTCTTGTGCTTCCAGTCGACCTTGGCGCGCAGAAATCTTTCGTTTGAGTCTCGACCGCTTCGAGTTATCGTCACGCGGGTGGTTCGCTGATCTGCGCGACGAGAATTAGGCGGCCAATAGCCCAACCACGTGCCCTCAAGCCCAACGCCCTCGGCGTGACGCCAGTCGACCACTCGTAGCTTCTGCAACTGACGTATCGCATCAGCGGCACTTAGCGGTCGCTTGGCCGGATCATTGTGACAGAGCGAGCGGATGATCGAGGCGAGTGGTTTGGGAACCCATATGGCGGGTTCCAGCTGGGCATCACTCACAGAACGCCTGCCGCGCTCCAAGCGATTTTCCACTTCATTGAAATCAATTTCGGCATAAGGGAGGTGCCCATTGAGCATCTCCACCATAAGCATGCCCACGGCGTATAAATCGCTCGCCCGAGTTACAAGTTTCGTACGCCCTGATTCTGGTGACAGGTAGAGTCGTGTCACGTGTTCGGCGGATACACCATCGGTGATGGGGTCCGCATGGCCGGCCGATCCAAAGTCCGATAGAACTGCTCGAGAACGCTTGTCCTCTAGCAGGACGTTGGCAGGCTTCACATCTCGGTGTATGAGGCTGTGTTCGTCATGCATGAAGGCTAGGCCTGCGAGGATATCGCAAGCGATCCGAACCGTATCTCGCACGCCAAACCTGTGGCCTGCTAAGAGAGCATCTAAGACGCTGCCTTCCTCGTAGTAAGGCATTACGAAAGTGACAGCGTTCATCGCTGCCCACTCAGGGGCAGGCTCCCACTGCGCCTCATGGACGCGGACAATCCGATCGTGCTGGATTTCGTGGAGAATAGCTGGCTCGCAATTGACCCGGACCAGACTGTCAGGTTGCCCGAGCGTCCCCACGGTCTTTTGAACGACCAACTGGCCAAAAACCTCGTGCTGCGCGAGGACACATATTCCTTGGTTGCCCTCGCCAATTGTCTCGAGGATCTTGTACGTGGGCCGCTTCAGATACTCTCCGACGAGCGGCATCAGGAATTAGCCGCTTCGTGAGCGGCCAATGCAGCCAATGACGCCAAATCTCGCGCGTTTTTCCAATGTGGGCGCATAGGTTCAGAAATCACCTGCTTCGCCACATCTGCCAACTTTCCACTTTTAGGTAACTCCAGTGTTGCGCGGAGCTTCTGTCTCGACACGTAGTCACATGGGATTCCAGCTTGCGCTGACGCGAGGGAAATGAATGCCTCTCCAGTTGCGCGGTCACGTGCCTTAAGCAACGACGCCTGAGCCATCGATTCTGAGTTAAGCACCACTACACGATCCGGGCGGAGCTTTGCGACAACCCGTTTGCAGTCCTCGAGAAAAGCCACTAGTTGGTCGCCAGACTCTAAGCCAGCCGGCATCTCCAATACATACGGTTGGATATCAATCAGCTGCCCATCAACAGTGCCGGCAAGCCACAACTTTGTGCCAGCCGCGCTCACCCCCATGCATCTCATCTGAGTAGCTTATTAGACATGTCATCTCCTGTTGACTAGGAAAGCTGGACGTACGGTATCCCGGTCCAAGTCTCGAAGAAGCTCACCCTACGAAGGCGACGATACGAAACTTTCGATGAGCTAATCGGCGGGTGCCCGGGTTGCGCCGCCTCGACGGGGGTCTCGGAATTCAGAAGCAGCATTCAACCCCATGCCGAAGCGTGCACCACCGCACCATTACGGGGAGCAATCCGTCCCACTGAGGGATCCCCGACGGACAGCCGAATCCTTCTCTTAGTTCAACTTCCTGTGTCTCACAAACTTTCGTATCCCAAATCCTCAATCTTGCAAGGCAGCGAAGCCGCTAAATTGGGCTGTGAAGAACCGCCGTTCTGAACTAACAGCCGATGCCGGCCATCCCGCTCCCAGGTCCCGTCAAAGGTCTTCTTCTTACTTGTTGAGAATGCTCCTAGTGAGACATGTTGGTGAGACAAGCCGGCGCCTGGAAATTCGGCACGGACTGCCGGGACATAGGCCGTCCGTCCATGCCCCATCAAAGGGTCCTTTCATGAGACGGCCTGGGCAAGGGCAGTTTGGTGCTCAGTGTTAGACGCGAATATCTGGCGGACGGCACACCCTCCGTTCAGGGTGCGGTCTTACCGTTTCACCTAGCCGTTCTGTCACGGGCAGTGCGGCTTGATGAACTTGTGGCTGATGCCGTGGGCGGCCAGCTCACTGTAGGCAGGAGTTAAGAATCGCTCTCAGGTCGTCACCCAGGTACGGCTGTGACTTTAGCGGAACCGATTTTCCGAAGGTGTTTGCGTTGGCGAGCCTCTGCTCCGCGGCGACGTTGCGGAGCTCGGAAACGAGCTTTTTCCCCAACACCGCAAACTGTTTGCCATCGCGGGTAGCCTCTGTCAGTACTTGGTCGTCGCCGAAGTGCGGAAGAGCTCCATCCTTATTGAGCTTTTGCAGCGCTTCGTTCCGCTTTTTGCGCACCTTATGCAGAGCGTCGTCGCCAGCGCTTGCTCGTTTGTACGCTTCCTCTACCAACTGCTCCGCATCATACGCGGACAAGTCGAAATGATTAGCGACGACACCGGGGGCCGCCCAATACGACTCAACATCCGAGTATTTCGTGAACCAAACTTCATGGCCGCCATTCCGATATGGCTCCGCGAACGAGGAAGTCTCCTGCGGCATCAAGAAGTCTCGATCGCGGTGAACAACTAGCTTTACATTCGAGCCAACAAGACCTTGGAACCCTTCGAGCGTCTCCGGCGCTGGCAATTTCCCCGTGCCGTGAAAGGGCCAGACTGCAGTCACTCGTTCCAGGTCTGGCCACTGAGCAAGCAATGACCGCAGCATTTCCGTCCGAGTATCCTCCGTTAGAAGGATGATCTTCCGATCAAGCAGGCCCCAGCCCATTAGCTGCCGAGCGGTAGCGTCGCCGCTCTGTTCAACCTTTCCATCCTTCATCCAGATCACCCGAGAGTCTTGCGGTAAGGCACGAACAATCGAGGGGCTGTGGGTAGTGAGGATGACCTGAGAATCTAATTCCCCCGCGACCTCGTACAACACCTCGACGAGTCGTTCTTGCGCGATTGGATACAGATGCGCGTCCGGTTCATCAACGAGCAACAGAACAGGTCTGAAGTAGATCAAGTAACAGAAGATCTGCAGGACCTGTAAATAGCCAATTCCAGCGAGTTCTAGGGGACGGAAAGATTTATCCCCCGAAGATCCCATTTCACCGACGCGAAAGTTCGCAACCACGCGGGTATGGCTGGCGTCATCAAACTCAACCTTCAACGCAAAGTCACCCATCACCCGGGCGACGAGTTCAGAAACCAGATCGAGGCCGTTCCTCCCGTTGATCGTCTGGCTACGCAAAAGATCGAGCATGTTGCGCAACACCATGTTGGCATCACCTGCTGCGGCCGACCTATGAACGATGAGTCGCGACCGCTTCTCTTCCACGAGCGGAATTCCAGCCAGCCCTGGGATGTAGGCGCTGATCTCGCGCCTGCGATCCCGCACTAATGTGACGAACTCATTATTTGCAGGCACATGGACGGAAATGCCTTCATTTCGGGCGGCCTTGAGCCACATCTTAGCCTCAACTTCATTGGCGTTATCATCGACCGCAACGATTCGAAGGTCGAGCTGAGGGTTGTTATTGAAATTGCCGTAGTCTGCGCCGTGCCCGGCGCTTAGATATTCCGGCGATGGCATGAATATGGCGTCTCTTTCGGACAGAGTAGACGCTTTTCCCGCCGCCCCTGGCTTCACCACCTTATTTCTGCCTGATTGCAGCATCCAATGAAGCGCTTGCAACACGCTACTCTTCCCCGAGCCGTTGGACCCGACCAACACATTGAAGGTTGGGTGAAGTTCCAGAGTGGTGTGCTTGACCGCCTTGAAATTGGCGAGTTCGAGCGAGCGAATCTTCATTCGGCCCCTATCTGACACGTGCAGTTTTGCAAGGCGGTACCAGTACGCGACTGATCATAGCGGTAGCCGGTGATGCTTCTCGTCGAGGATGGCGCAAGACCTATAACGAGTGGTACCACTCGAGATCCATTGGAAAGCCCTCGATTTACTTGTCGAGGCAAAGTGACAGGCAAAGCCGATCGCCGCGGCGTGTAGGCCACCTGAAATGGCATTCACTCAACCCGAGACCCTCGATGCTGAGTGTCAGAGTGTCGAGCATTTGCTGATAGAAATGAGGCTGGGTGTCCGTGCCCGTGTGATTTCAAGGAGTTTTTATGTCCAAAAGCATGTTCGAGGTCTACTTGAACGAGGTGACGGACGAAGGGCTGCGAGCAAGGCTGAAGGCCGAATTCGAGCGCACCACGAAGAAGTTCGGACTCGTCTTTGAACGGCACTCTCCCGAAGGCATCCGGATGCCCCAGGCCCAGGTCCGTCGAGGCCGCACCGTCATCCGCGAAGCCGACGGCACATTCCACAAGGTCCGTGCCATCAGCGGCGACGCTGTGACTCTTGCAGACGAGCACGGAAACGTGATCGAAGAGAAGCTCACGAACGTCACCGCCGCCCGGCAATTCGGCGAGGTGGTCTTCCCGGGCCTGAAGACCGTGGGTTCCGTGCGCACCGGCAACTCCGAAGATCCCGCCCATGTGGTGATCAACGGAGAGAACTTCCACGCCCTCGAAATGCTGGGATACACCCACCCGGAATCGGTGGATCTGATCTATATCGATCCCCCATACAACACGGGCAATAAGACGTGGCAGTACAACGACCACTACGTCGCTGAACAAGACAGCTTTAGGCACTCCAAGTGGCTGAGCTTCATGGAACGCCGGCTGACGCTGGCGAAGAAGCTGCTCAAGCCGACTGGGGTCATCATCGTGGCAATCGGCGACGATGAGCACCACCGGTTGCGGATGCTTATGGACGAGATCTTCGGTGAGAAGAACTTCATCATGAACGTCGCGTGGCAAGGCGGAGTCTCTGCGCTTGCCAAACACCATGGTGGCGGTCTGGACTACATGCTTGTTTATGGATTGCATGCAGAGCTGATTCCCCAGTTCCGTGACCCCAAGCCCTTTGCTCCCGAGATGCTTGCAGTGGTGCGCGATGCACTCTCAGCTGGGGACACCGTTGATGAAGCACAAGTGAAGTTGAAGAAATTCATCAAATCAAAAGCGAAAGAAATCGCTCCCGGATTGGCAATTTTCAGCAAGGTAGATGACAACGGTGACATCTACCTTGAAGGAGACTTGGCCAACTCTCTTCCGAGACCAAATCTCCGATACCCGATCACCAACCCAGAAACCGGCCGTACATATGAGCCACCGAAAAACGGGTGGGAAATCGGTCCAGAACGAATGGCCGATCTAATCGCGCGCAAGAGGATCATTTTCGGGAACCGCAACGTTCCGGCGCGTAAAAAACTGCTCATTGAACACATGGATGCATTACCCGCTCCGTCGTTTTACAAAGACCGCCGTTCGGCTTCCCAACGACTACGACGGATTCTAGGTTCCGACAGATTTCCGAATTCTAAGGACCCAGACGTCATGATGCGCTGGATTCGGCTTGCGGCGCCCAAAGATGCCGTAATCCTCGACTTCTTCGGCGGTTCAGGTACCACAGCTGAAGCCGTCATCAGGCTCAACGCTGAGGACCAAGGCACGCGGCAGTGCATCCTGGTCACCAACAACGAGCTTTCCGCTAAAGACGATGCAGCGCTGCGCAAAACCGGCCACGGGCCGGGCTCCAAAGAATATGAAGCAAAGGGCGTGTTCCACGACGTCACCAAGCCGCGCATCGAGACAGTCGTTACAGGTGTACGCCAAGACGGCTCTACGTACTCTGATGGCCTGCCGGCCAATGTGGAGTTCCTTGAGCTCGCCTACCTTGAGGAGAGCCGGGTGCATGCAGCTCTGGAGTACGAACGCCTTGCACCATTGTTCTGGCTGAAGTCCGGCGCAGTGGGCAACGTGGTGCAACGCCGTGAGGACTCAGCCTATGAATGGAATGAGGAGTCCTCGATGGCCGTTCTGTTTGATGCCGGGAAGGCAGCTGAATTGGCAGAGGTTCTTGCCACCAAACAGAACCGGGTCAAACACGTCTTCATCATCACCGACTCTCCCGAGCAGGGCGACCTCGCCGGGGAGTCGTTCGGCGACGAGATCGCCGTCGAGCCCATCTACGGCTCATATGTTGACGCCTTCCAGATCAACCGGAGCGACTCGTGAAATTCACCCTTGCCGACTACCAGTCCGACGTCGTTGAGGAAACTCTCAACGAAATCAGCATCGCCACCCAACGGCTTCGCTCCAACAGTGAGCGCAAAACCGCGATCGGTATCAGTGCTCCGACAGGCGCGGGTAAGACCGTGATCGCTTCGGCTGTGTTGGAGGGATTGTTCTTCGGAACGGAGGACTCAGATCCGCGTCCGGAAACCACCGTCCTGTGGCTGACGGACGACGGGGAACTCAACGAGCAGTCCCGCAAGAAGATCCGGGCGTCCTCAGACCGGATCAACATGAACATGCTCCGGACCGTCGAAGCTGACTTTGATCAGGCTGAGTTCGATCCCGGGCTCGTCTATTTCCTGAACGTCCAAAAGCTCGGAACCGGCGCTACCCGCCACATCCAGACCGGCGACGGGCGTAGGTATTCGCTGTGGGAAACCATCGGCAACACCATCAAACAGCGCGGCAGCGGTTTCATCATCCTGGTCGATGAGGCCCACCGGGGAGCCACGGACCGGAGCCGGCCGACGATTCTGCGCCGAATCCTCGACGGGTCGACCATCGAGGTCCCAGGTGGCAACGACACTTTCCGCACAATCGTGAACCCGCCGGCGCCCATCGTGATTGGGCTCTCGGCGACGCCGAAGAAATTTGAGGAGGCCATGCGCGGTGCCTCCGGTCGTTCCCTGGTGCAAGTGGTGGCCGATGTCCAAAAAGTACGCGCCTCCGGTCTCATCAAGGAGCGCATCAACGTCAGCTACGCTGTGGACAACCAGCCCAGCGATGACACCCTGATTCGTCAGGCCGTAGCCGACCTGGAACGTTCCGACCGGCAATGGCAGGAATGGGCCCGCGCCACAGGCTCTTCGTCTTATCCGGTGCCGCTTCTGGCCATCCAGGTCCCCGACCTTACGTCGGCCGCCAAGATCGGCGAGATCGTCCAGACACTCACGGACGCCTCCGACGCCTTTGATGACCCCGACTCTGTAGCTCACGCGTTTGGTGTCCATACCCCCATCACGACGACCACATGGTTGAGCGGAGTGGAGATGCCCCGCGTGATCCAATACATTGCCCCTACCGCGATTTCACAGTCAGGGAACCTGCGCGCCGTGATCTTCATGCAGGCGCTAACCACAGGATGGGACTGCCCCCGCGCCGAAGTCATGGTGTCCCTTCGCACCGCCCAGGAACACACGCAGATCGCCCAGCTCATCGGCCGGATGGTCCGCAACCCCTTGGCCAAGAAAATTGAAGAGCCCGAATTCGATGACCTGAACGCAGTGGACCTGTACCTGCCACACTTCAACAAAGCTGAAGTGGCACAAGTCGTGAAGTCCTTCATGGATTCAGCTGACGTCGAGGTTCCGGTGCAGTTGAATCCAAAGCGCATGACGCGCAACCCGGACGTTCCTGAAGCAGTCTGGGATGCCATCGGTGAGCTGACCCGGGAGCAGAAGCCGGTCCGCCGGTTTAACTCGAACGTGAATCGCCTGGTGCGGCTTGGTGCCCTGCTGGACAACTCCGACTTCGAGCACCCCGGAGGGTCTTCCTATACCGAGGAATCACGCAACGTGGTCGTAGAGACCCTTGCCTCTGTGTACAGCCAGAACAAGGTGGCCATCGATAAGGTTGCTGCTTCGTTGCTCGAAGTGAGTTTTGAAATGGCCACCTTCGACCAGTACAGCGGCGCCAATACCGGAACCTTTGCGCGCACGGCTGCCACCAGTCAAAAGAATCTTCGTCAGCTCCTGGAGGAGGCCAAACGACGGCTCCCCGACGCCGCCGCTGCCTGGTACAGCACCTCCTTGGTCGTTGCCGGGGAACTGGAGTGGGATGAGGTGGTCGTCCGGACTGTCGCCCTGGCACGGTCCACCGAGGCCAGGGAAGCACTGGAAGCCCAGTGCGGTGCCCGCGTGGAATCCTGGCGGCGCAACACGGCCGGCTCGGTGGCACGCCTGAAGCCGACGCAACGCCAGGAATTTGAAACCATCTTCGCCCCCATCGGTTCGGCGCTGACCAGCAAACTCGGTATGCCAGCGACGATTTCTCAGAAGACAGAGATCCTAGACAAGGAGACCGGGCAGGTCGAGGAACTCCCGATGTATGCGAGTCATCTCTACGCGCTGCCCGACACCAAGCTGTTCCCCGACACCTTCACCGGTTGGGAGGAAAGTGTCCTTGAAGCCGAGCAGGCTTCCAGCACCCTGTTGGGCTGGTACCGCAACCCCGTTGGTGGAAACCACGCCCTGTCTGTGCACTATCTGGATTCAGAGGTGTCCAAAATCCTCTACCCGGACTTCCTGTTCTTCCACGATGACGGTGAGGGCGGGGCAGCCATCGACCTGGTGGACCCGCACAACCACTCGCTGGCGGACACTGCACCAAAGTGGGCTGCCTTGGCGCGCTATGTCCGAGAGCACGACGGGGATTTCCGCCGAGCTGCGATTGTCATCAAGGACACCGCGGGAAAGCTGTTGGCAATCCAGCTATCCGGCCAAACCGACGAGATCCTAGAGAAAAAGTTGGCCGAGGCAACATCCAAGGAAGCCATCGAACAGCTATTCCGTGAGCTGGGCGGAGCTTACTAAACAACTAGAAATGATCACTTGTTCCCTGACGGCCGTGGTCGTTCGCGGGTGCCGCGGGGAACAGCAAGACGATAATGTTCCTTGGGCTGGATCCGGCCCGAGGAACAAGCAAACGCCGATAACAGCGCATATGCCCAAGCACCGGCTAAGTGACTGGTCTTGGTTCATGTCAGGGGTCGCTACACGGTCTTCGCCGACGTCGCCCGCTCTCTTTAGGCCATCGCAGGTTCCTTTCCAGTGTCCAAACGACAGCGATAGCCGTACTGTACTGCCATGGCCGATGAAGCATGGATTATCCCGCCTCCAGCATTTGCCATCGACGGCTCCGACCGTTTCATAGGGATGGACGCGACCGTAGCCGACCTTTGGCGATTCGCGATGAGTGATCTCCGAATGAATAACGCCCGCGGTTATCTGGCCGAATTTCTCGTAGCCAAAGCTTTGGGTCTACGCGACGTCACCCGGGTCGAATGGGATGCCTACGATTTGCTACTGGATGGAATCCGTGTGGAGGTGAAGTCATCGGCATACCTGCAGGCATGGGAACAACCCCGGCTGAGCCGGATTGTGTTCAGCGGATTACGTGGAACCCGGTACCACCCTCGACATGGCTACGACCCAAACGGAAAGCGGCTGAACGCGCACGTCTATGTCTTCTGTGTGCAGACAGCGATCTCTCACGAGAACTACCAGCCGCTAAATCTGGCCCAATGGTCTTTCTACGTCCTGCCCAGGAGCGTACTGGAACGACTCGGCTCCGCTAGCATCGGACTCGATGCAGTTTCCCGACTCTCCAATGGCGTTACGCAGTGGACGGACTTGAAGAATGCTGTTCTTCAAGCCGCAGACGGAGAAGACCTGGATCAGTCAGACTGGTGGTCGTGACCGCGCCCGTATTGTGTGTGTCCGGTGCAAACAATTTGAAGAACGACGGTAGCGAACCTTTGACACTGGAAGGCACTCCCTTCTAAAAGCGATCATCTTTTGCACCTGAGTGTGCGGCCATACCGAGGCGGTCAATATAGACTCAACTCCGCCGCAGTAGAAGAACAAACGAGGGAAGCGCACCGCCGTCATGACTATGCATCGCTGGCAAAAATTGTCCGAATGGCCTCTTATGGCGGTCGCTATCATTTTTCTCATCGCCTACACGGTCCAAGTCCTCATTCCTGAGCGCGGACTAAATGATGTGACCAGTGCAGTGATAACGCTATCTTGGCTAGCATTCGCTGCTGACTACATGATTAGCCTGGCTCTCGCTCGTCCACGCGGAAAATGGTTCATCCGGCATCTTCACGAGTTGCGATCGTCATTCTCCCCGCATTGAGACCACTGCGCTTACTCAGGCTCATAACGCTCATAACTGTGCTTCAGCGCATAGCGGGCAACGCGCTCAGAGGCAAAGTAGTTACCTACGTGGTCGGAGCGTCAACACTTCTGGTGTTCCTTGCAGCACTCGCCATGTATGACGCTGAACGGACACACCCTGATGCGACTATTAGCAGCTTCGGAGACGCCCTATGGTGGTCCGTCGTCACGATTACAACAGTGGGATACGGTGACCTGTCCCCGAACACTGCGACAGGCCGACTCATCGCCGTGGGACTCATGGTCTGTGGCATTGCACTCCTCGGCGTGGTCACGGCAACACTTGCTTCATGGCTCGTCGAGAAAGTTTCCGCCGCGGACGAAAAGAACACCGCCGCCACCTCGGCACAAATAGAAGAGCTAAAGAACGAGGTGAAGCAATTGAGCCGCCTGCTTGCTGAGGACCGTGAACCTTCTGGAATCCGGGCTGGCACGGAGAACTAGGATCCCGTCCCCCGAGGTCCGGGGAACGGCCCAATATTTAGCGGGTCACATAGTCCTCCAGATCTTCCAGGCTGAGGCCGTAGCCGCCGGCCCAGTCATAACCGGCAATCAGCGCGTTGGGCTCGATGTCGGTAAGCACGTACGTGGCGTAGTTGCGTGCGCGGGGGTCTCGGGCGCGGGACTTGTGCAGGCGAAATCCCTGCCGCTTGGCAGCACGGCGCGCCCGGTTTTCGTGGACCGGGCGCAAACAATGGATCCACAGGTCCTTCCTGTGCCGCCAGCGGCCGCCATGCTGGATACCTATTGGCCCGTCCGATCCAACCTTGAGCCGCCCCCGTTCTTCCGTGACTGGCGCAGCATCACGGAGTTGGCCACGCTCAATGTGAGTGAAGTCAGAGCCAGGACTACGTACAAGACCTGGATTCCACCCTGCGTTAGCATGACCAGCGCGAACCAGACCAGAGCCGAGAGGAACCATAGGACGACTGAGAACAGGAGGGCGCGGGGGCTTGGGCTCGC
This sequence comes from Arthrobacter senegalensis, assembly GCF_059091765.1. NCBI lineage: Bacteria > Bacillati > Actinomycetota > Actinomycetes > Micrococcales > Micrococcaceae > Arthrobacter > Arthrobacter senegalensis. Next base: position 55,357 of record NZ_JBNHGZ010000002.1, read on the forward strand.
CGGCTTGACCCCAGGTTCGGCCAGACCCATCCAGTCTGTCATCCGCAACCAAGCGTTGCGCGGTCCGCTGCCTGTCATGGCCTAACCATAGCTACAAGGCGCATAAGACTGCATGCACCGCTACCGACGAGGATGTCTCGTTTGGTGGTCATTCCGGACAGGCATGAGGAAAGGCCCGCGGGGCGTCGAATGACCCCACGGACCTTCCTAGCCGGGCCAGTACGTGGCCACCGTGCCCCAAATCGGACCGGCGCGGATGCCTCAGGCGGCGGAGTCCTGGCACGCTCCACGGCCAGCGGACGCCGGTCTCCACACGAGTGGGAAGAGCAGGTGCAGAAGATTCTCCACCTGATTCCGTGGCAACATTTTGGCAACACTTGGCTGAGAAACACCGTGATTCAGGGTGAATGACAGTGATGTCGTTCCGCGGAATCACGCGGTTTTCGCCGGTACTACAGGGGCATGGATAGGGTTCAAATCCCACCGTCACCGCCACTAGCAAGGCCCCGCTCCCCTCCTAAAGAAGGGAAGTGGGGCCTTTTGCTTTCGCCGCAGATCGGGACAGTTTGCCAAGCTTGAGTCGCGCGTTTGACGACCACCCGTAACGGCCAGAGCTTCTTCTGTTTCCGCGCCTTACGGGCTTGGAACGAGCTCTACCGAATAACCTTCAGCTTTTTCGTACAGCTGCCTCAGGTGTCCACCGTGCCATTCCAGCCACAACGCGTCCGCTGCCCGCGTCACCTCTTCGACCCGGCCCTTCCGGACGGCTTTCCCGTCCTTGCGGATCTGAACGTGCTGGCCTGTTAGGTCTTTCCAATTGTCTACCGTCATGGGAGACCTTTCCTCAATCTTGTGCAGTATTTTGACCGCTGCGTGGTGGTAAGAGAGGTAAAACGAGGGTGCCGCCACCGGTTGGGGGATGTCGCCATCGTTCCGCAACATCCCCCAACCGGCCCGGTCCCTGATGCGGGGCATGCGAAACCCCGCCGACGCGCGCAGTCAGGATCAGGGGTAGAGCCCGCGGGTCAGGTGCGCCTGTGCCACACGCTCGACGGCCGTCACGGTAGCGGCTTCGCGCAGGTTCAGGCCGCGCTTGGACGCAATGGACAGGACGTTCTCCCACGCCGCCAACATCCGGTGTTCCAGTTTTTCTTCAACTTCGGCAGCAGTCCACCAGTAGGCCTGATTGCCCTGCACCCACTCGAAGTAGGAGACGATGACGCCGCCCGCATTGGCGAGAATGTCCGGAACAACGAGCACGCCCTTGTCCTGCAGCATGACGTCCGCCGCCGCCGTGGTGGGGCCGTTGGCGCCTTCCACGATGACCTTGGCGCGCACCTTGTTGGCGTTGCCGCCGTGCAGCACGCCTTCTACTGCTGCGGGGACCAGCAGGTCCACCTCAAGCTCCAACAGCTCATCCGAAGGCATGGCACCTGCGCCGGCAAAGCCGACGACGCTGCCAGTCTCCTTGACATGGTCTTGCAGGGCACGGATGTTCAAGCCGTCAGCATTATGGATGGCCCCATACTGGTCGCCCACAGCCACAACGCTGACTCCGGCGTCGGCAAGGAACTCTGCGGCTCCGGCTCCCACCTTGCCGAAGCCTTGAACAGCCGCGGTGCTCTGCCGTGGATCAAGCCCGGCGTGGGCAAGCGCTGCCAGCGCGACGTGCACGACGCCCCTGGATGTGGCGCTCGAACGGCCGAGGGAACCGCCAACGCTGACAGGCTTGCCCGTCACCACGCCTGGAACCGTGTATCCGACGTTGACCGAATAGGTGTCCATCATCCATGCCATGGTCTGTTCGTCAGTGCCGATGTCGGGCGCCGGCACGTCCTTCTCAGGGCCGATGATCGGCAGGATTTCGCTGGTGTAGCGGCGCGTAACGCGCTCCAATTCCTGCTGCGAGTAATTCCGCGGATCAATAGTGATCCCGCCCTTGGCGCCGCCGTAAGGGACGTCCAGCAGAGCGCACTTCCACGTCATCCACATTGCCAGTGCACGCACTTCGTCCAAGGAGACGTGCGGGCTGTAACGCAGTCCGCCCTTGGCGGGTCCGCGGGAAAAATTATGTTGCACGCGGTAACCGGTGAGAACCTCAACGCTGCCGTTGTCCCGGCGCAAGGGGATGCTCACGGAAAGCTCCCGGCGCGGCTGGGCCAGCAACTGGTGCAGCCCTTCGCTGTATCCCAGCGTACGGATTGCTGAAGCAAGCTGCCTGTGGGCGTTCTCCAGCGGTCCCGCGTCCTGGGTGGGAGCCGACGTGCCGTGCTCGGATTGTGCGGTTGACAGAGATAAGACAGGTGTCGTCATCGACAGAGGTTCCTTCTTGGCTTAGGTCTTTCGGAGGGTGTGCATGTGACGCTACAAGGGCGCGAAAGGGACGTCAGTGTGCGAGTGCACAAAACGGCGTGACGCAACTAGCAGCTTCAACAGCGGCCGCGGCCTGAGACCCGGCCAGCGGGGACGAGACGCCCGCTCCGCTTCGCCGCGCGCCTGCCGGTATGAACGGCGCGGCCAAGACAACGAGGCCCTATGCCGCCTCGGAAAAATGTCCTTCCAGGTGAAACGCAGTCTCTCAGCTAGCTAAAGAGTGCGTTCTTCTGTCGGGATTTCGTTGTGGAGCTCCGCCCGCAGTTCGTGCAGGTGATGACTAAGCCCCTGGATGTTGTGAAGACCGGAATAAAGAAGACTGTGAGTTTGGTGGCGCGTTCCTGCAGGCGATGGTGCACGAACCGGCCGCAATACTGGCACGTAGCCATCCGTCCGGGCAGATCGCGAAGGGCGGTCTTGAGACCGAAGAGAAGAAACACTGTGCGTGCCTTTCAGAGGTTGTTTCCAGTCAGTCCCGGATGGGATGCGGGCATCGCAGACATGGATCTCCGTTCTCTTGGCAGAGGACGCCCTTGTCAAGATAGTAAGCATACTTGGCGATTACCTACCAGCGCGGAGCGAAAGGAATTCGAGGGCTCTCACGTCTGCCAAGATGACGCAGCGTAAGTAATGAGTCCCCTAGCCTGTGCGGTTCACGGCGGCTACAACACAAACGCCCCGCACTTTCGGAGAGCGGGGCGTTGGTTTGAGCGTGTGTTAAAGCGGGCGAATGTTCTCGGCCTGCAGTCCCTTTTGTCCCTGAACGACGTCGAACTCAACTTTCTGGTTTTCCTCCAGCGAGCGGTAGCCGCTGGCGGCGATGGCCGAGAAGTGTGCGAACACGTCCGGCCCGCCGTCGTCCTGGCTGATGAAGCCGAACCCCTTTTCGGCATTGAACCATTTGACGGTGCCTGTTGCCATGCTGATCTTCCTTCTGGAACGGCAGCGCCGACTCCCCCAACGGGAACCTGCCCGCGACCGTCCACCTTCAACCTAGGTGAGCACCGGCCGTGCAGCAAGAGCCGACGCCCGGACCGCAAAAGAAGCAGTGGGAGATTCCCCTACTTTGAGGTGAGCTCCTGCCCCGGCCACACCGCTACCGCCTTTCACACTCCGCTGGCAGGGCGAGCGACGACGAGGTCATCGACCCGATCCATGAGCAACCCGTAAAGCGCCCCGTCAGTACACGCCTCCGTCCACTACCAGTGCTTGTCCGGTCATATAGGTGGAGCCGTCCGAGGCGAGGTACACCACGATGGGCGCGATTTCCTCCGGCGTTCCCTGACGGCCCATGGGTACGATCTGTTTGACGACGCGTTCCTGCTCCTCCGCACCGCCCATGAACTCGATTGCCGGCCGGTTGAACGGAGTGTCGATCCATCCGGGGCAAACGCTGTTAACTCTGATGCGGTAAGGCGCGAGCTCGGGGGCCAGTGCCTTGGTGAACGCCACTATGGCGCCTTTGGACGCGGAGTAGGCAGTCAAGCCGGCACCTCCCTTTACTGCAGCCAGCGATGCCATGTTGATGATCGACCCGCCTCCCTGTTCGCGAAGGACAGGTACGGCATGCTTGACACCGAAGAAGCAGGAGCGGGGGTTGACCGCCATGAGCAGGTCCCACTGATCCTGCTCGAAACCGGTGATGGCCCCCGAGCGCTGGGCCCCTGCGTTGTTGAACAAGACGTCGAGACCACCCAGCGTCTCTGTGCCTTGCTTCACGAGCGCCTCTACGTCGCTTTCCTTGGTTACGTCGGTGCGGACGAACTCTGCTGCGCCGCCCTGACTGCGGATTTCCTCGACCACACGCCAGCCGTTGTCCTCGTTGATGTCGGCCACAACGACGGCCGCACCTTCTTGAGCAAACGCCCTGGCGGTGACCGCCCCGATACCCGTTGCCGCCCCCGTGATGATCGCCTTTTTCCCCTGGAGCTGCATGCATTCCTCCTACGAGGTGAGAGCCGCGAGCGCGGCGGCCGCAATCTCGTCATCCTGGTCGACGGTTCCCCCGGCTACTCCGACGCCACCGACGATCTCCCCCGCGATCTCCAAGGGCCGTCCTCCGGCGAAGGTAACGAGGGGGCGATGGTGTGTGTACTCGAGCCCATAGAGGGGTTGGCCTGGCTGGGTCAAGGGTCCGATGTCCTTCGTTGCCATCTTCATCGAACACGCTGTGTAGGCCTTGCCCACCGAAATCTCGGTGCTAGCCAGAAGCGCCCCGTCCTGCCGCGCGAACGCAACCAGTTCACGCCCGGAGTCGACGATGGCCACACTGGAGGGGGACCCGATCTCCGTGGCCTTGTCGAGCGCCGCTTCCAGCGCCTGCCGTGCTTGCTCGTAACTCATTCCCATCGGTTTCTCCTTATCATCGATTGAGATCACTGCCATGGGCCGCGGCCGGGGACGCAAGGGTGACGACTTACTCCTGGGGCAGCCCCGGACGCACGTGGGTGCGCTCGCGGGAGACCAGGGCCCTATCGCGGTCCTTAAACCGCCCCACCGTCTCGCGTGTGAACAGCGCAATGATGATTGCCGAGATGACCGCCACGGCCACCAGGAAGTAGAGGCCGTAGAAGTATCCGGTTTCACTTTCGAACCCGCCTCCGAGTCCAATCAGCCATCCAAGGACGAGGGGGGAAACGCCTCCAATGTAAAGGAAGAACAGGAGAATCGAGTTCGCCGTCCCCATGGCACCAGGCTCTGCCGAGTCAGAGCCGAACGCGTAAAGGACAGGGAAGATGGCGTTCGTCGCAAGACCTGCGATGAGCTGCACCACGATCAGAACGGTCAAGCTCACCGCCGAAAACCGCAGGAGATAGAGGCCGATCGCCAGCCACACAAAGGCGATGATCAGGCTCAGCTTTCGCCCGATGTAATCGGAAACGACACCCCAGAAGATCTGCCCGATACCGCCGGTGATCGTGAACACGGCGCTGTAGGCGGCGGCTTCCGCGAAACTGAAACCGCCCACGAAGGCGATGTACTGTGGCAGCCAGAAGCTGATCCCCGTGTAGATCATGATCCCGAACATTGATGCCAGCGCGGGAACCAAGATGTTCGGATTCGCAAGGCTGCGGCGCAGCGCACCGGGTTCGGCGTGCCGCTGCTCGGCGCCGGCCCCACCGGCGAGAGGCTTGGTTAGCCCCGCGGCCTGGGTGTCGTCTTCGAACTTTTCGTAGCGCTTCGGAGAGCTATACCACCACCAGCCGATCCAGATAGGAATCATCGCCAGCGGAATGATCAGGAATACATACCGCCAGTTCTCCGGCCCGAAGGTGGCCAGAATCGCCCCGGTGGCGATGGCGCCCAAGCCTGTGCCCCAAGGGTATGCCGCGTGCTGTATCCCGAGCGCCAGACCCCGTTTTTCCACGGGATACCACTCGACCATCGACGTGACCTCGACCGCTTCGCCTGCGCCGCCGAAGGCGTTCTTGATGGACTGGATGACGACGACGTTCCAGATCGTCTTCGTGAGTGCGACTATGCCCGTGAGAATGGAGAACAGGAAGTATCCGGCCGCGACGATCGCGTTGCGGTATTTGCGGGCCCAGCCATGTCCGCCCCGATCGAACCAGGCGCCGGCGGGAATTGCCACCAATGCCACAGCTACCGTCACGATCGTACTGACGACACCGGCTTCCTCCGGCGTCAGATCGAACTCTTCAACCATCGGGGGCAGGACGTAGTAGAAGATTTGGCGCGTATTTGCGTTCATCGCATAGACGAGCCACAGGAAAATGAGCGCTCCAACGGCGGTTGCCGGAACGCGGCCTCGATTCTTGGGACCTTCCTGTGCCGGCCCGGTAGCCGGCACGTCCTTGTGTGCCATTTCGCCTTCTCCTTTCCTCAGGCGGTCACCGTAGTGGTCTTGACGCGTCTGCAATAGCCTGGCCCTGGGTCCCGGGGAGCCGCCGAAGGCACCGGGCGCGCAGGCAAGGGTCGGCTCGGCAGATAGCCCGCAAGGCGGCATCCAGCCGGCTGTTCATGCCGGCACCACAGCCAACGGGCGAACAGGTGATCCTGTCACGCCGACCATCTTGAGCGGCAGGCATATGAACATGAATTCTTGACTGCCGGAGGCAGCGAGCTCCTCGAGCTGCAGATTCTCGATGATGTAAATCCCGTTGCGGACGATGAGCACCACGTGCCCCGGCAGGCTCCCGCGCCGGGGGTCCGGTTGCACGGCGTCCCATGCAACGTTGTCAGCTCCTACAGCCTGCACCCGACGATCCGCAAGCCATTCCGAGGCTTCGGCGGAAAGGCCGGCGCCTTGAAGATATTCATCCGGTTCGTTCCAAAGAGACCCGCTGCCTGTGCGGACGAGGACGACGTCGCCCGCGGTCACCCGAGCACGCTGCTCTGAGGCGGCAGCCTCCAGCTCATCCGCTCCAACGACCGTGCCTGCTGGAAGCCGCTCCACGTCGCGATGCCGCGGGATGTCGACCAGCACGCCGCGGGCGATGATGGGAGCTATTGTCTCCACGCCAAGTTCCGTGAAACCGGAAGAAGTCTGCGTCTTGGCGTCGGCCGGCAGGCCGCCGAACATCCGCAGGTCCACCGCCTGGTGGCAGAGCGCATCAATGTGCGTGCCGGCGTGCTCTGCGGTGACGATCAATCCGGAGGCACTGGTCCTGGCTTCACCTAGCCCGGATTCATGCCGCCGGTGGAGTGTGTAAATGAACCCGGGACGGTGCGCCGCAAAGATCGGGGCACCGGCGTACCGGGGCTGTTCAAGGTCGTAGACAGTGGCCTGGTTGAGCGTCGCCAGCAGCGAGGCCACCGAGGAAACAGTCATCTCATCGCCCGCCCTGTGCCAGGTTTCGAGCTACGGAACCGCGTCGAAAGATCGTTCACCGGACAGGACATGGGAACCACCCATCACGTCTTCTCCGATAACTCGTCAGCAAGAAGCCGGCCGCCCTGACCCCAGCTCCCCGGATCGATCTCATCCAAGAGGACCACTACTCTTTCCCTCTTTGAGCCCAGGACATCTACCACGACGTCGGTAATGGACTCGATGAGCCTGCGCTTGTCCTCTGCGGACCGGCCCGCCCGCATGTGGACCTGTACGACCGGCATCTTTCCAACCTTTCAGCGATGAGGAACCTCGGCGCGCGCTTTCGCCCCGGTCTCCGCCCGAAGATGATCAGCCGCCATGTAAGCCAGCGCATAGATCGTCAACGTGGGGTTATAGGCGCCGTAGGTGGGAAACTGTCCTCCGCCGAGAACTAAGAGGTTGGGCACGGAGTGGCATTGGCCGTAGCGATCCACGACCGAGGTGCCCGGATCGTCGCCCATTCGGTGGGTACCTACCTCGTGGGTGGACACGTGGTAAGGCGGCGCGGTCGGCGCCTCCCACCACTCAAGCATTCCCATCTCACGTGCGATTTCACGCTTCTTGCCTTGCATAAACTGCACGTCCTGTTCGTCGCGCGACGTCCAGTCATGGGTGATCCGTAGCGCCGGCTGACCGAACGCGTCCTTAACCTTCGGATCCAGATCGCAGCAGAAGTCTTCACGTGGGAAGGTCGCGGTCTGGTGGTACATGCTGAAAGTACGCCGGTAGTTGTCCCGCATCCAGTCCTTGAACCCCTGCCCGAATTTCGGTGCCGAATCCGGCATATTCCGGGTGGCTTCCACCGGCTGAACATCCCCGCCAAAGCCAATAATCGGGCTGCCCCAGACCGCGCCGTCACCGGATACGAGCTCCGAGGTGTAGTCATCGATCACGCTGGTCGCAACCGCGGGACCGGCAAACGGGTTAGTCCAGTCCGGAAGAGTGCCGGTGAACCAGCCGTAGTTATGTGTCATGAAGTACTTGCCGACGACGCCGTTCCCGTCGATGCCCGAAGCCAACAGCAGCCGGGTGTTCTCCAAGGCGTATGCCGAGAGCACTACGTAGTCGGCGTCGAGTTCTCGTTCCTGTTCCCGCACGAGATCGATGTATCGCACACCGGAGGCCCTCCCGGTCGCATCCCGCTTCACCTCGAAAACACGCGAGTACGGGCGGATCTCGAGGTTGCCCGTTTCGAGAGCCTGCGGAAGGAGGGCGACCGCACTGCTCGACTTGGCGCCAACGTGGCAGGGGTAGTCCCGACAGAATCCGCAGTACACGCAAGCGCTTCTTCCCTGGTACTCCACGGAGTTCACCGCTGCCGGAGCAGGGAAGGGGTGAAGGCCAAGCCGCTTCGCTGCCTCCGAGAATGGTTTGTCACCCGCCGTCATCCGCAGCGGCGGCATGGGATAGTCACGCTTCCGCGGCGGTTCAAACGGGTTCCCACCCTCCTGAATCTCCCCGTCGAGGTTACCTGCCTTGCCCGCGACTCCGATCTCGTACTCGGCCCGCTCGTAATACGGTTCGAGTTCGTCGTACCCCATCGGCCAGTCAACAATGGCGGTGTCCGCCACTGCTTCCGCGCCTAAACGCTCGCTCAGCGTAGTCCGCAGGCGCAGCTCCGCATCGCGGAACCGCCAAGCCCACGCGGCCCAGTGGATCGTTCCCCCGCCACCCCGATGGAGGGAGGCACAAACAAAGGACCGAGAGCGAGTGGTCCGACCGACCACGGCAAAACGCTTGCGGTTCCCTCCCTGTTGGGCCGCCACGTCACGGGGTCGCTGCCCATGTTGGGGGAAATTTCCTGCCGGACGAAGTACCGCAACTCGTCGTGCTTGACCTCGACATCTTCATCCACATAGCGCGGACCCTTGTCGAGGGCAACAACCCTCATGCCGGCCTGAGCCATCTCTTTCGCCATTACCCCGCCGGCTGCACCAAGGCCGACAATCACGATGTCCACATGCTCAGCCATGGTCCGGCTCTCCTTTACGCTGCTCTCGCTCATGCCGCAGGTCCTGAAGGGTTACGACGGGCAGGGCCGCGGCGTCGAATCCGTAGTCCATCTCGTCTTCGCCGTATCCCCAATGGGCGCCCGGAAATCCAACTAATCGCCAACCGACGGCGTTCCTGTTGCCCCCGTAGACGGGGTCTCCAAATGTCCCCTCGACCACGTGCTGCCTCACTACGGCGAAAAAATACGGCAGCAATCCGAGGTCGGGCCTCTCCGCCCCGTCGGATTCCGCACGTTCGGCGCCCACCGCACTGTCCAGCCCACTTCCTGCAAGCTGTTCCAGGACGGAGTTCTGCTCTCCCTCGTCAAGCTCGACGAACGTACGCCCCTGTCGCTGGACGCAACTCTCGTCAAGGGCTGCGAGGCCGGCACGGTACAACCGCTGCAGTTTCCCGTAAGGCCCCGCAAGAGCGCGGTCGATATAGATAACCGCTCCCGCTTCCTGGGCCCCTGGATCTTCCTCTGATCCCGGTATTATCAGTCCTGCCAGCGCATCGAGGGTCTCCGCCTCATGCCTGTTGAGGAAGGTAACCGCGCCCCGAGATCCATCCTTCGCGTCCATAGAACGCCTCCTTCGGCGTCGCCCGCGTCAAATCGCGAGATGCGCCGACGCTCCGGTTGCCTCAGCGCCACCAGGGAAGACCCGGACGAAGGTTTGCGCCGTTGCAAAAATATCCCCGCAACTGCGCACCTATCGGTATGTTCAGAATTTTCCACCCCGTAATTACCCAGTGTCAACGGGAGTGCCTTGCCCAATAAAAGATGCCCGTGGCGGCTTGAAGGACGGCGTAACGGCGCCTCCGTCGGGTGGTGCTGCCGGTTCGGCACGCTGGATGTCGGAGCCCGGCCGATACCTGCCCTCAGTCCTTCTCGGGCTGCCCGGGCGTGGCGTGGCCAGCGTGACTGATGGCTTCCTGAATCAACCGATTCAGGTGGTTGTCGCTTATCGAATAAATGACTTTGCGCCCTTCCTTGCGGGCACTGACCAGGCCGCTGAGGCGCAGCTTCGCCAAGTGCTGACTCACGATGGTGCGGGCAGAACCGGTCGCCTCAACCAGCTCCGCGACACCCGCCGGTCCGGCGGTCAGGACCAACAGCAGGTGCAATCGCGTGGGTTCTCCAAGCAGCCGCAGCGTCTCAGCGGCACCCTCAAGCTGGTGCCGGTTTAGTGCGATCGGGTGCCCGTGACTCGATGCCCGGACGGAGTCGATCATGGTGCTTGTTTCCTCAACACGTACCGGAGGGGCCAGGCCCGCGGGTTGTCGGCGCGAGCGGTCGCCGTAGCCCTGTCCTGCCGTTACCTCGGCTGCCCGCCGGTCCCGCAGCGTGCCGCAGGTTCTCTAGGAGGAGTCGCCGGCTCCTTCGTCCTTGACGGGGTTGCGGGATTCGTCGTCCCGGTCGGCGTCCTCGGCGACGGCGTTGGCAATAAGGTCCATGCGGTCGGCCGGGGTAAGCCGGTCATCCTGCTGATACTCTTCGATGTTTTCGCTGACGGCGTCTTCGCCGCCGGGCTGAACGTTTTCCGTCATTACTGCTCCTGATCCGGAGATACTTTGTTTAGCTGATTTACCAGGTGTTCGTCAGGGGCCCCGGAGCACGCCCGCAACGAAGGCGTCGATGTCCAGCGCTCTTTTCAAACGCCCTCATCCAACCCGTAGCACGGCTCCTTATCACTGTCGCCGATCCGGCACACGTCCACAACCCCTCGGGCGCGGCCAACCCGACCCTCACGGGGCCTTGGTCTCGCTGAACATCCTGCCGCTGCTCCACGTGAGGCGTAGCCTTAATCCATGCACCTTCTCTGGCTTCGGAGGTAAGAGAATGGCCACCCCTGCCAAGGCTTTGAAGCCCACCGCCATCGGCCGGGTCGTCTCAGTGACCACGGCCAACGGGGACGAGCATGTCGGCGTCCTGACCGCATTCCACCGAAGGCAGCACAGCGAGGATTTCCTGGTCTATCTTCAGGGAGTTCCGCAACCGGTCCCGGTACCCGCCGAAGGGTCGGCCGTGGTTCACCAGCGCGTGCTCTAGCGCGTGCTTTCATGCCGCAGATGGTGCCCGGGCGGGGTGCCATCTTTAGTGCCATGCAGCGGTCCTGTCAATGCTTTCAGGCGCAATCCGGCCTTTCACATCCATCACAAAAATGCCGCCCATGTCACATTTCGACAGCTATCGAAAAGCGCCGGAAAAAGAGGTTGAGTCGTGGAATTTTAGCCGTACGCTAAGACCACCTCACAAGTCGCGGCGGCTGACGAAAGCCGCCTCCTTGAGGTAATTCGTCTGCAGGTTTTCCCTGTGGTGGCGTCGGGGGACGTCCAGGGCCTGCTGAGGGGGACGGGGGCTACGGGTGAACCAAGAGGATCGTGATCCGGCGGGCAGCGCAACCAGCGGCGCCCCGATAACGGCTGCCGGTCACACACCGGCTCCGGCGGGCCCAAGCGCCGCCCACCTGCGGAGAAAAACGCGGCGGTGGTGGCCCCGGCGGCGGGAAACCGTGGGGCTGGATGAGTTGCTGCGGCCTGCGGCCCGGCCGGAGCGCCGGCAGGGCACCCTGATCCGCGTGGCCGGATGGGCCGGTGCGGTCGCCGTCGTCGCGCTCAGCGCCGGATCCCTGGTAGCGCCGGGGGCCATCGCCTTCTCTGCTGCCACGGATTCCGTGCTGGACCTGTGGGAAGGCCTGCCCGCCGAGCTTCCACTGGACACCGCCTTGCCGCAACATACGGTCCTGCTCGACAAGGACGGCAAGGAATTCGCCCGCTTCTACAGCGAAAACCGGATTGACGTGGACCTGGATCAGGTCTCGCCGGCGTTTTTGGACACGCTGCTGTCCACCGAGGACTCCCGGTTTTACGAACATCACGGCGTGGACCCCATGGGCGTCACCCGCGCGATGGTGAGCAACTCGGTGGGCGGCGAGCGCCAGGGCGGCTCCACCATCACCCAGCAGTTGGTACAGAACATCCTCGTCAACAATGCCCGGGATGAAACCGAGAAGTCGGTGGCGGTGGGCGAAACCTACAACGCCAAGATCCGCGAGGCCAAGTACGCCGTCCAGCTGGAAAAGCGCCTGGATAAGGACCAGATCCTGAACATGTATGTCAACGCCGTCTATTTCGGCAACCGCGCGTACGGCATCCAGGCGGCGGCGCGCATCTATTTCAATACGACGGCGGCCAAGCTCACCCTGCCCCAGTCGGCCCTGCTCGTCGGACTGCTCAAGGGACCGGTCTACTACGATCCGATGAAATACCCGGATCGAGCGCTCAGCCGCCGCAACACCGTGCTCAATGTGCTCGAGCGTCATGGCGCGATAACGGCGAACGAAGCTGCGGCGGCCCGCGGCAGCGGGCTCGGCCTCGACCCGGGATCTGTGCCCTCGGGCTGCGGCGGCTCCGAGTACCCGTTCTACTGCGATCTGGTCAGGGATGAAATTCTTACCGATCCTGCCTTCGGCAAGACCCAGGAAGAACGCGGGGACCGGCTCTCGCGCGGCGGCATGACGCTGACCACGGCCCTGGACCGCAAGGCCCTCGACGCGGCCGAAAAGGCCGTGCACAAAGCGATGGGCAACAAGAACCGCGCGGCGCTGGGCACCGCCGTCGTCGAACCCGGCACCGGGCATGTCACGGCGGTGGCACAGAACCGGTCCTGGGGCGAAGGCAAGGGCAAGACCGAGGTGGTCTTCGCCGACAGTGCCTTCCAGGTGGGGTCGGCGATGAAGCCGATCGTGCTCGCCACGGCGCTGTCCCAGGGGATTTCACCGCGCCAAAAGCTGCTGGCCAACGGCCCCTATTACTCCTCGCTGGATAATCCGCCCGGTGGTTTCCACAACTACGGCTACGAGAATTACGGCTCTATCGACGCCTACCAGGCCGTGCGCGCTTCGGTGAATATCTACTTCGTGCGGTTGATCGAGCGCACGGGCGTGAAGGAAGTCGCCGAGTTCGCGGAAACCCTGGGCATCACCTCGATCCCCGTAGATAAGCTGCACGGCCGGGAGGCATCGCTGGCGCTCGGCTCCTACGAGATTTCCCCGCTTGAGATGGCCAACGCCTACTCCACCTTCGTCAGCGGCGGGGTGCTGTGCCGGCCGGTCACCATCACCGCAGCCATCCGCAGCGATACCGGGGAGAAGCTCCCGGTTCCCGCCTCAAACTGCCACCAGGCCATCGCCCCTTCGGTGGCGGCCACGGTAGCGGACGCGCTGACCGAACCGTTCCACCCGGCGGGCACGCTGGGCGCCCTGGGCATGCCGAAGGGCCGCCAGGCCGGAGCCAAGACGGGTACCACGAACGACTTCGCCGCGAATTGGATCGTGGGCGTTACCCCGCAGTATGCGACGGCGGTGTGGCTCGGCGACCCCCGCGGCGGGGCCCAGCACCCGTTGAAGACGGTGCATGCCTACGGCAAAACCTTCTACGACCTCACCGGCTCCGAACTGGCCGGCCCCGTATGGAAGGACACCATGGAAGGCCTGCACAAGGGCCTGCCCGCCGAGCCGATGCCCGAGGCCGACCCGCTGACCACCAGCGTTAAAACGTCCCGGTCCATGCCCGACCTCCGCGGACTGGGCGTAAACGAGGCCATCACGGTGCTGCTGCGCAACAACCTGGTGCCCGTGGTCGGGCAGGAAACGGCCAAACCGGACGCGCGGGTGGATCAAAACGTGGTGACCGCGCAGTCGGCACCGCCGGGCAGCAGGCTGACCTTCCGCCAGGAAGTGACCATCACGCTCAGCGCCGGCAGCAACACTGCCATCACGGTCCCCGACGGGTTGTAAGGAGTCCCGGTGTCCATCTTCGAGAAACATCCGGCCCTTGCCCTGGCCACCGGTGCGCTGTGCCTGGCGTCCCTCACCGCGTCGGGGCTGGTGGCCCTGCAGGCATCGGGGCTGCCAATGTTCTTCGCGCAGGAACAGGCCGCGGCGGTGGCCGAGCCTGCCACACCGGTGGCAATCAGCGCGGTGCTCACGGACAGCCCGGCCTCCATTTCCTTGACCGGGCTGCTGGCCGAACCGCCCGGAAAGTGGAAGCCGGAGGGTCCGGTGGAGCGCGGAGCGGCGCTGCCGGTGCCCTACGCATGCGATATCGGCGCGGCGCCCTCGGTGGCTTTGTCCCGTTCCTTCAGGGTGCGCGGCGAGAGGGTGCAGGTGCTCGCCGCCGCCTACACCGCCGGCCTCGGCGCCGAAGCCATGGACGAGCTGGCGGACAACGCGGCCAACTGCGCCGGGGCGGCGATTGCTGTCCGGAGCGAGGAACTGGACGGCCCCGGCGTCCAGGCCCACCGGATCTACGCGGCCAAGAACGGCCACGGCACCATGCAGGTGCTCACCTTCCGGCGCGGGGACGTGCTGGCCTTCGTGACGGGAAAGGCAGCCGCACCGCTGCAGAAACTGGCCAGGCAACTGGACAAGAAGCTCGCGGCCGCGCTCGCCGACGTCTGCGCAGACCAGGAATCCAAAGCCGGCGACGCTGCCCGCTCCCCTTGGTCGACCGCCGGCTACAAGCCGTTCACGATCACCCGAACGGTATCCATCCCCGCCGTTCCGCTGCCGAAGGCCCCGGCCGACGCCGACTACGAAACCGTGTCCTTCCCGGCACCGGACCTGAAGGTCAGGCCGGCCAATCCGGCGGCCCTACCGGCCTACCCGGTCTGGCCGCCGATGCCGGACGCCCGGGAGTTCCCCCGGCCGCCCAAGAGCCCCGCGAACGAGCCCGCGAGGTCGGCGAAGGTCCATCTGCTGACGGAGGACGCCGCCGGGCCGGGCTGCGGCTGGGAGTTCACCGGCATGTCACCGGTGCCTTTCGACGCCAGGGACGCAGCCGCCGCCAACCGGGAACGTGTCCAGGCCGCAGAGTCGAGACTCGCCGCCGGCGCCAGGAAATGGCAACAGGCCGTGCTGAACTACTGGGCCGCCTACAACCACTACCGGACGGACGTGCAGGAGTACAAGGACTACGCCGCCGCGGTGGCCAAGGTGAACAAGGAGTGGGACAAGATCGCGGCACAGTGGAATGACTACTGGGCCGAATACGCCGTCTACCAGCAGGCCCTGGCGGAGCGATCGGCATTCTTCACCCAGCGGGATAATGCACGGGCCGGCTACCGGAACGCCGTGGCGCAGTGCGAAGCGGACAACCGGAACGCGGAGCAGGAGTACAAAAACGCGCGGCAGGAGTACAAGAAGGCGCTGGAAGATTACCGGAAGGCGGTGGAAGCAGCCGAAGAAAACCAGGGCGACGAAGACGAGGAGGAAGAGCAGCCGGAGCCGCCCAGTCCGCCCCGGGAGCCCTCACGGCCAGAGCCGGCGGATTGTGACGCGATAGGCCAGCCGGCCATCTTGGATTGGGCGCCGCCGGCCAAGCCGGTTGCCCCGACGCCCCCGCCCGATCCCCGCCCTGTCGGAGAACGGTGACCCCGGCAGCGGCCGTTTGCCGGCGTGGGGCCCGTGGTGCGGGAGGCGGGGCTGCCGCGCGCTTTGGCTAGAGTGGGGGCATGGTTGAATCCACCGCCACCGCGGCCACCGCCGGCATTGCCGCCACCGAACACCTCGGCGCCGATGGAGGTACAGTTCCGGATGCTTACTACGTGCGCCTGGACGGCGGACGATTCCAATCCACGCTGCATTCCCAAGGAGCCTGGAACGACCACGAACAGCACATGGCACCGGCTTCCGGCCTGATCGTGCACGAGCTGCTGCGCAACCATCCCCGCCCCGAGATGGTGATGAGCCGGATCAATTTCGAGATCCTGGGCATCATCCACGGCGGCGAGTTCGAGGTCCAGACCCGGGTCCTGCGGCCGGGCAAGACGATTGAGCTCTTGGAGGCCACTTTCACCGCGCAAGGCCGCACGGCCATCCGCGCCCAGGCCTGGCGCCTGCTCACCGGTGATACCGCTGCCGTCGCCGGCACCTTCAGCGGGCCCCTTCCCGGACCCGCCGGCTGCCCCCCGGCGCCCATGACCAGCGTCTGGGACGGCGGCTTCATCCGGTCCACGGAGTTCCGCACCGCGGCGGACCTCGGTCCCGGCAACCGGACCGTCTGGGCGCGCACCTTGCACCCGTTGGTTCAGGGCGAGGACAGCCACCCGCTGGCGCGCTTCGTCAGCATCGTGGACACCGCCAACGGCATCGCGGTGCGGCAGGATCCGCGCGAGTACATGTTCCCCAACCTTGACCTGACCATCCACCTGTTCCGCCAGCCGCAGGGCGAGTGGACGGGCCTGGACACCCGCGTGAGCTTTGGCGACGACGGCGTCGGCCTGACGGACACCGAACTGTTCGACGAACAGGGTCCGGTGGGCCGCGCCGCCCAGATCCTGACCGTCCGGAAATTCCCCGGATCAGCCGGATGACCCTGCGCATCCTGACCATCGGCCGCAAACACGAGTCGTGGGTGGCGGAAGGAATCGACCGCTACGAGAAGCGGATGAAGAAGCCCTTCGACGTCAGCTGGCAGCCGATCCCCCATTCCTCCCGGGAGCATGACGCCGCGCGCAAGGAAGAATCCGAAACCCTGCTCGCCAAACTCAGCGGCAAGTACGCCAACGACTTCGTGGTGCTGCTGGACGAACGCGGCAAGAACATCGATTCGCCCACCCTCGCGCGCACCCTCCAGCAGCCGCTGGACAGCTCCCGCAACGTCACCTTGATCATCGGCGGGGCGTACGGGGTGGACGACTCGATCCACCAGCGGGCCGACTTCGTCTGGTCCCTTTCCAAATTGGTCTTCCCGCACCAGCTGGTCCGGCTGATCCTCATGGAGCAGCTCTACCGCGCCCAGGAGATCGCCGGCGGGCGTCCCTACCACCATGAATGATCTTGGGTAGCGCGCTGCGATTCGGGCGGTCCGCGGCAGTCGCCGCCGCTGTCTTCAGCGTAGCCGCCGGCGCGCACACTGCGGCCGGAGGAACCCTGCCACCCGCCGCCGTCGTCCTGGCGCTGGGCGCGCTGACATGGTTGCCGGTGATGATCCTGGCCGGGCGGAAACTCCAACTGGTGACGATCCTTGCGGTACTGGCCGTCGGACAGCTCGCACTGCACCAAGCCTTTGAACTTCTCGCAGCCGTCCGCTGCGCGCCGGACCCATACTCTGACGGACACGCCGTACACGTGGGCCATGCGGGCCACGCCGGATCCACTGCCGTGGCACTCGACTGTGCGGCCACATCCCACGCCGGGAGTTCGCCTGCCATGCTCGCCGCCCATGTGCTGGCCACAGCACTGACCGCGCTCATGTTGGCGCGCGGCGAGGCTGCGCTGTGGAGCCTGGCCGCTTGGCTGCGTCCGCTGGTCCGCCAGTCGACCGTGACGGCGCTGCCGCCCGCCGGCGTCGCCCTTGCCGCCAAGCAAGATCCGTTGCCTCTCCTAACCCAGTACCTGGTCACACTCGTGCCGCTGCGGGGACCGCCGGTGCCGGCGAGCTTCCAAAACCGGACCTAACCCAAGTCCTAAACATCATCGATTCCCCGGCCCTGCGCCGCGACGGGCCGCTATGGCCTTGCTACGCGGACCGCGGCCCAGCGCCTCCCGAAAGGCATTCTGTGACTACCATTCACCGCACTACCCTTCGCTCTTTACTGGCCGTCGGAGCCACGGCTGGCCTGTTGGCTGTTGGCGCCGGAGCAGCCTCCGCCCACGTGGGCGTCACCCCCGAGGACAACGCCGCCGGCAGCAGCTCCGTGCTGACGTTCTCCTTCTCCCATGGATGTGAGGGTTCACCGACCACGAAGATTGCTATCTCGCTGCCCGAGCAGCTGGCCGACGCCACGCCCACCGTGCACCCCAACTGGGACGTTGAGAAGGTGACCGAAACCCTCGATGCCCCCATAACCTTGGACAGCGGGGCCACCATCACCGAGCGGGTCAGCCAGATTGTTTACACGGCCAAGGAACCGGTGGCCGACGGGCTGCGCGACGCGCTGCAGCTCCAAATGCTGCTGCCCGATGCCCCCGGCGAGAGCCTGGCCTTCCCCACGCTGCAGACCTGCGAGAAGGGCGAGATCAACTGGGCAGAGCTCCCCGCGGAGGGCCAAGATCCCCATGACCTGGACTCCCCGGCTCCGTCGTTCGTGATCGGCGAAGCATCCGCCAACAGCCACGGAGGGCACGACGACGACGGCGCGGCTCCGGATGCCGGGGCGGCCGGGGCAGCGGGCAACGGCGCGGCGACGGTGGCAGGCTGGACCGGGCTCGGGGCCGGCGTGCTGGGCCTGGCCGCCGGCGTGACCGCGCTGGTCCGCACACGCAAGAGGCCCTGACCCACAAGCTGCTCCCGGCGGGCGGCCCGCCTGAAGGCGGCCGTCCGCCGGCTGGAGTCCCAAGCCGGAGGGCGGCTGGCGAGGGTGTTTAATATGACCATGATGAATCGTTTCTGGGCGCGCCCGGCCGCCGCGGCCCTGTTCGTTGGATCCGCCCTGCTGCTGGCCGGATGCGGGCAACCGGCTCAGGAACCCGGCACCGCAGCTGCGTCGTCCGCCCCCGCGGCCAGCGCGCCGTCGTCGTCCCCCGCACCCGCCCCGGAGACGGGAAGCGCGGGGAGCGCCACCGCGTCCCCGGAGGCCGGCGGCGGCGCCGCGGACGGTTCCTGCCGCACCGACCAGTTGGAAGCGGCCATTCAAACCAAACCCGGCGCCGGGGCCGCCGGCAGCGTCTACCGCACGCTGGTACTGACGAACACCGGCACCGGGTCCTGCACGCTCCAGGGGTACCCCGGCGTCTCCTACGTCGACGCCGACGGCGCACAGGTGGGCGCGCCGGCCGAACGGGACCCGGCGGCAGCGGCGGCGGCCGTCACGCTGGAGCCGGGCGGAACCGCCGAGGCGCAGCTGCAGCAGACCAACGCGCAGAACTACGGCGAGGAATGCGGACTCACGGATGTGGCGGGGGTCAGGGTCTACCCGCCGAACCAAAAGGAATCGCTCGTCGCGAAGCAGGAGACGGTCGGCTGCTCGGACTCCTCCGTGGTGCTGATGACCGTGGGCACCTTCCAGGCCCCGTAGCCGCCTGCCCGCTCCCCGGACTGCACACCGGGAACTGCACAGCGTCGGTGCCGGCCGCTAGGCTCAAGACATCGGTATGACGACGTCTGTGCTCGAACGCTTCAGCCCGGCCACCCGCGAGTGGTTCGCCGGCGCCTTCGCCGCGCCCACCAACGCACAGGCCGGTGCGTGGAACGCCATTTCCGCCGGCTCCCATGCCCTCGTGGTGGCGCCCACGGGTTCCGGCAAGACCCTGGCGGCCTTCCTCTGGGCGCTGGACACGTTCATCTCCCGCGCACAGACTCAGGCCGAACCTCCCGCCGCTGTGCCGGAAGCGGCGCCCAAGCGGGGACGCTCCGCCCGCGAGGAGTCCGGCGGCACCCGGGTGCTGTACATCTCGCCGCTCAAGGCCTTGGGTGTGGACGTGGAGCGGAACCTGCGCGCGCCGCTGATCGGCATCACCCAGACCGCCAAACGGCTTGACCTGCCTGCCCCGTCCATCACCGTCGGCGTCCGTTCCGGCGACACTCCGGCCAATGAACGGCGCCGGTTGCTCACCCACCCGCCGGACATCCTGATCACCACGCCGGAATCGCTGTTCCTGATGCTGACCTCCAGGGCGCGGGAAACCCTGGCGTCGGTGGACACCGTGATCATTGATGAAGTCCACGCCGTGGCCGGGACCAAACGCGGCGCCCACCTGGCTGTCACCCTGGAACGGCTGGACGCCCTGCTGCAGCGGCCCGCCCAGCGGATCGGCCTCTCCGCGACCGTCGAGCCGCTGGATACCGTGGCCCGGTTCCTGGGCGGCAATTCCCCGGTGGAGATTGTCGCCCCTCCCGCCCGGAAGTCATGGGACCTGACGGTCACGGTGCCCGTGGAGGACATGACCGCGCTGGCCTCGCCCAGCCAGGAGGAACTGGGCGCCGGCGCGCAGCCCGCGTCCATCTGGCCGCACGTCGAAGAGAAGATCGTGGACTTGATCGCCGAAAACCGGTCCACCATCGTCTTCGCCAACTCGCGCCGGTTGGCGGAGAGGCTCACCGCCCGGTTCAACGAAATCTGGACCGAACGCGAGTCCCTCCCGCTGTCCGGCGAGGACGTCTGGGGCACCGCCGCCGCCCATGACGACGCTGCCGAGAACGCTCCCGGTCCGGGGCCCGGCTCGGGTTCCGGTTCCGGTTCGGGTTCAGCTTCCGGTTCCGGTTCCCGCACGCAGACCAAGCCGCCGGCCCAGATCATGGCCCAGGCCGGTTCGGCCTCCGGCGCGGATGCCGTCCTCGCCCGAGCCCACCACGGCTCGGTCAGCAAGGAGGCGCGCGCGCAGATCGAGGACGACCTGAAGTCCGGACGCCTGCGCTGCGTGGTCGCGACCTCGAGCCTGGAGCTGGGCATCGACATGGGTGCCGTGGACCTGGTGGTGCAGGTGGAATCCCCGCAGTCCGTGGCCAGCGGCCTGCAGCGGGTAGGGCGTGCCGGGCACCAGGTCGGCGAGGTGTCCCAAGGCGTGCTGTTTCCCAAGCATCGCCAGGACCTGGTCAATACCACGGTGACGGTCGAGCGGATGCTTGCCGGCCGCATCGAGCCCCTGTATATCCCCGCCAATCCCTTGGACATCCTCGCCCAGCAGACCGTGGCCGCCACCGCCCTCGGCGCCGTCGACGTGGAGGAATGGTTCGACGTCGTGCGCAGGTCCGCGCCCTTCGCCACGCTGCCGCATTCCGCCTACGAGGCCACCCTGGACCTGCTGGCCGGGCGCTACCCCAGCGACGAATTCGCTGAACTGCGCCCGCGGATCGTTTGGGACCGGGTCGCCGGGACCATCACCGGCCGGCCCGGCGCGCAGCGGCTGGCCGTGACCTCCGGCGGAACCATCCCGGACCGCGGGCTGTTCGGCGTCTACCTGGTGGGCTCCGAGGACGCGAAGAACAGCGGCGGCCGCCGGGTGGGCGAGCTGGACGAAGAAATGGTCTACGAATCCCGCGTGGGCGACGTCTTCGCGCTGGGCGCCACCAGCTGGCGGATCGAAGACATCACCCACGACCGCGTCCTCGTCTCCCCCGCTTTCGGGCAGCCGGGCAAGCTGCCGTTCTGGAAGGGCGATTCACTGGGCAGGCCGGTGGAGCTCGGGCGGGCGCTGGGCCGCTTCGTCCGGGAAGTGTCCGGCACGGCCGAGGAGCCGGCACGCGAGCGGCTGGCCGCCGCCGGGCTGGACGATTGGGCAGCGGGGAACCTGCTGGCCTACCTGGCCGAGCAGCAGCAGGCCACCAACGATGTTCCCAGCGACCGCACCCTGGTGGTGGAGCGCTTCCACGACGAGCTCGGCGACTGGCGCGTGGTGCTGCACAGCCCGTTCGGCATGCCCGTCCACGCGCCCTGGGCGCTGGCGGTCGGCGCCCGGTTGCATCAGAGGTACGGGCTGGACGGTTCCGCCATGGCCGCCGACGACGGAATCGTGCTGCGCGTGCCCATGATGGAAGAAGAGCCGCCCGGCGCCGAATTGTTCCTCTTCGACCCCGAGGAACTGGACCAGATCGTCACCGCGGAGGTGGGCGGTTCCGCGCTCTTCGCCTCCCGCTTCCGCGAATGCGCCGCCCGCGCCCTGCTCCTGCCGCGCAAGAATCCGGGCAAGCGCAGCCCGCTCTGGCAGCAGCGCCAGCGCTCCGCCCAGCTGCTGGATGTGGCGCGCAAGTACCCGACGTTCCCGATCATCCTCGAGACGGTGCGCGAATGCCTCCAGGACGTCTACGACCTGCCCGCGCTCAAGGAGATTGCCGCCGGGATCGAGCGCCGGGAGTTGCGCCTGGTGGAAACCACCACCCAGCAGCCGTCGCCGTTCGCCCGCTCGCTGCTCTTCGGCTACGTGGCCAGCTTCCTGTACGAAGGCGACTCCCCGCTGGCCGAGCGCCGGGCCGCGGCCCTGTCGCTGGACCCGGGCCTGCTCAACGACCTGCTCGGCCGGGCCGAACTGCGTGAGTTGCTGGACGAAGGGATCATCGCCCAAACCGAGCAGGAGCTGCAGCGGCTGACCGAGGACCGCAAGGTGCGGGGCGCGGAGGGCATCGCCGACTTGCTGCGGCTGCTGGGACCGCTGACGACGGCGGAGATCGCAGCCCGCGTCCGGCCCGCCGAACCGGCGAGCGGACCCGTGAATGCGCCGATGGACGGACCGGCGGATGGGCCGACGGATGCCTCGGTCGACGGACCCGTTCCCGCCGGCTCCGCGCCCGTCGGGATTGCCGACGTCGAACCCTTGGTCGCCGAGCTGGCGAGGGCCAACCGCGCCCTGAAGGTGGGCGTCGCCGGCGGCGAACGCTGGGCGGCGGTGGAAGACGCGGCCCGGCTGCGCGATGCCCTCGGCGTGCCGCTGCCCGTGGGCGTGCCGCTGGCGTTCATCGAGCCGGTGGCCGACCCGCTCGGCGACCTGGTCAGCCGCTTCGCCCGCACTCATGGCCCGTTCACCGCCGCCGAATGTGCCAGGCGGCTGGGCCTGGGCACCGCCGTGGTGCACACCGCGCTGCAACGGTTGCTCAAGGACGGCCGCGTGGTCGAAGGCGAGTTCCGGCCCGGCGGCGCATCGCCAGCTGAGGAGGGCGGAGCCCACGGCACGGCCGACGTGGCTTCTCCGGCCCCGACGGATCAGCGCCAGACCGAATGGTGCGACGTCGAGGTGCTGCGCAAGATCCGCCGCCGGTCGTTGGCCGCCCTGCGCAAGGAAGTCGAACCGGTGGATCCTGCCACCTATGGCCGGTTCCTGCCGACCTGGCAGAACGTCGGGGCGAAGCTGCGCGGCCTGGACGGCGTAGTCACGGTGGTGGACCAACTGTCCGGGGTACCCATCCCGGCGTCGGCGTGGGAACCCCTCATCCTGGCGTCCCGCGTGAGCGACTACGCCCCAGCCATGCTGGACGAGCTGACCGCCACGGGCGAAATCCTGATCTCCGGCGCCGGGTCGATGCCCGGCAACGACGGCTGGATCAGCCTGCATCTGGCCGACGCCGCGCACCTGACGCTGAATCCCCAGCCGGATTTCGAACCCAGCGTGCTGCAATACGAACTGCTCAACGCGCTCTCCGGGACCGGGGGCTACGGCGGCGCCTACTTCTTCCGGCAGCTCACCGACCTGCTCGCGGCCAGCGGCACCCAACCCGGGGACAACGCCGTCGGCAGCGCGCTGTGGGACCTGCTGTGGGCCGGGCGGATCACCAACGACACGTTCGCCCCGGTGCGTTCGCTGCTGGCCGGCGGGACCACCTCGCACCGGCAGCGCAACGCACCGCCGCGGGCACGCTCGGCGCGGCTGGGCCGGCTCGGACGCCTGCCCGGACTGCACGGGACCGGCCTGCAACCCGGCGGCGCCGGGGCGGGTCCCGGCAAGGGTCCCGGCCAGCCGCGCACCTCGCCACCGACCGTCGCGGGGCGCTGGTCGCTGCTGCCGGCGCCGGAGACCGACCCCACCGTGCGCGCACATGCCACCGCCGAACTGCTGTTGGACCGCTACGGCGTGGTCACCCGCGGCTCGGTGGCCGCCGAGTCGATCCCGGGCGGGTTCGGGCTGATGTACAAGGTGCTGGGCAAACTGGAGGAAACCGGCCGCTGCCGCCGCGGTTACTTCATCGAACACCTCGGGGCGGCCCAGTTCGCCGTCTCCCCCACCGTTGACCGGCTGCGCTCCTTCAGCCGCGATGCGCAGCTGGGTGAGCAGGCGCCGTCGGCCGTGGCCCTTGCTGCGACCGATCCGGCCAACCCCTATGGGGCCGCCCTGCCCTGGCCCCCGCAGGACTCCGGCCACCGGCCCGGCCGCAAGGCGGGCGCGCTGGTTGTCCTGGTGGACGGAGAGCTTGCGCTCTACGCGGAACGCGGCGGCAAGACGCTGCTGGCCTTCACCGAGGACGAGGAGGCGCTGGCGTTGTGTGCCCGGGCCCTGGTGCAGGTGATCCGTCGCGGTGCCGCGGACAAGATGGCCGTGGAAAAGGTCAATGGCTCCGGAATTTTGGACACGCCGCTGGCCCATGCGCTGATGGATGCCGGCTTCTATTCCACCCCGCGGGGATTGAGGTTCCGTGCCTGAAGGGGACACCATCTGGCGTGCCGCCCGGCGCTTGCATGCGGCGCTGGCCGGGCAAGAGCTCGCCGGCAGCGACTTCCGGGTGCCGCGCTACGCCACGCTGGACCTGTCCGGGCAGACCGTGGACGAAGTCCGCTCCCGCGGCAAGCACCTGCTGATGCGGATCGGTGCGCTGACGGTGCACTCGCATCTGGGCATGGACGGCAGCTGGCAGATCTACCAACCCGGCGAGCGCTGGCGCAAACCCGCCTTCCAGGCCCGCCTCATCCTCTCCACCGGCACGACGACGGCGGTTGGCTTCGCGCTGGCCGCGCTGGACGTGGTGCCGCGGACCGAGGAAGACACGCTGGTGGGGCATCTCGGTCCCGACCTGCTCGGGCCGGACTGGGACGAGGCGGAGGCGCTGCGGCGGCTGCGGCAGGAACCGGACCGCCCGATCGGACTGGCCCTGCTGGACCAGCGCAACCTCGCCGGGATCGGCAACGTCTACCGCTGCGAGGTCTGTTTCATTGCCCGGGTGCACCCGTCCACCCCTGTGGGCCAGGTGCCGGATCTCCCTGCCATGGTGTTGAAGTCCAAGCAACTGCTGGAGGTCAACAAGGATCGCGGCAGCCGCAGCACCACCGCGTCGCCCGCCCGCCGCGAATCGTTCTGGGTCTACGGGCGGGCCGGCCGGCCGTGCGGCCGCTGCGGCACCCCGATTGTCCACGACCAGCAAGGCAATACCGACGCCGACCAGCGCGACGTCTACTTCTGCCCGCACTGCCAACCGCTGGCTCCCTGACGCGCGGGGCGTTTGCCCGACACACCCCCGCCGCCCCCGGTCCAGGGGGCCGCCCTCCGCCTGCCACAGGCCCCCCCGTGGCCTGCTCCGACGGCGGCCGGGCGGCACAAACCGTAATATGGTGACGATGACCGACGAAGGGGGCCCATGAGCTGGCTGCAGACGATTCCGGCCGCGCTGTTGGCCATCGTCCTCGTCTTCGGACCCGGCCTGCTCTGGGGTGCAGTGCTCGGCCTGCGCCGGTTGTCCCTGGTCGCACTGGCCGGCCCGTTCGGTGTCACCGCCATCGTGGTCGCCGCCGAGCTTGGCCGCCTGGTCGGGCTGGATTGGGCCTGGCCGCAACTTCTGGCGGTGACCGTGCTCGTGGCCGTCCTGCTCTGGCTGCTCCGCCGCCGCGTCGGCCACCGCCTGCACCGCGATCCCGAAGCCCCGGACCGGCCGGCGCCCTGGCGGTCGGTCGTGCTGGCCTGGGCGGTGTCGGCCGTGCCGCTGGCGGCCGCCATGCTCTGGATCTTCGGCGCCCCGGACAACATCGCGCAGTCGCACGACAACATCTTTCACCTCAACGCGCTGCGCTACATCTCCGACTCGGGCAACGCCTCCTCGCTGACGCTGGGCTATCTTGGCACCACGGACCGGGGCACCTTCTACCCGGCGGGCTGGCACGACGTGGTCTCCCTGGTGATGATCACCGCGGGGCTGCAGCCCGCGGCCGCCATCAACATCACCAACCTGGTGCTGATCACCGGGATCTGGAGCAGCGGCTGCCTGTTCCTGGTCAGCCGGATCACCGGTGAACGCACCATGCCGCTGCTGGTCGCCGCGGTGCTCTCGCTCGCCTACAGCAGCTTCCCCTACCTTCTGCTGGAGTTCGGCGTCGTCTATCCGTTCATGCTCTCCATCGCCATGCTTCCGGCCGCGCTGGGGGTGGTGCTGCAACTGCTCCGGGTGGGCGTGCACACGCGTGTGTCAACGGAAGGCAACGTGCTGCTGCTGGTCGGGCTGTTGCCGGGCATGGCGTTGTCCCATCCCGCCACCATCATGGGACTCCTGGCGCTCTCGGTGCCGCCGGTCTTCGCGGCCGCCCACCCGGCGCTGCGCTCCGGAGAACAACGACGACGGCGGCGCGCCCTGGCGGGCACCGTCGCCTATCTGGTGGTGCTGGCCGCGCTCTGGATGACGCTCCGGCCCGCCCGCAGCAGCAGCACCAACTGGGACAACCTGGGCAGTGCCGCCGAGGCCCTGGCCGACGTGGTGCTGCATTCGCCGCTCGAGCGCCCCATCTCCATCCTGGCGACCGTCCTGACGATCGTGGGCGCCGCGGTCGTCTTCAATCTCCGCAAAAACCGCTTCGCGCTGGCAATGTACGCTATCGCGGCTGCCCTCTACGTGATCGGCAACTGGCACCAGATGCCGGGCCTGCGCTGGTGGGTGACCGGTATCTGGTACAACGACTTCTTCCGCATCAGCGCCATGCTTCCGGTGGCCGGACTGTTGATCGCAGCCATCGGCGGCGTCGCACTGGCCGGGACTGCGCGCTCCTTCTTCCGGGCCACGCTGGTTCGTCGCGAGAAGAAGCCGCCGTCGTGGTTCCGGCCGGCCGCCACCGGGCTGCTGGTGGTCGCCAGTTTGGCAGTGGTGCCGCTGTTTGCCGTGCAGCGGGGCATTTCCGAGGCCGCCGCCAAGTACCGGTTCACGGACAGCTCCCACCTGCTCACCGCGGACGAGCTCGCGTTGATCAAGCGGATTCCCGCCCACGTTCCGGAAGGCGCGGTCATCGCCGGCAACCCGCTCACCGGCGCCTCGCTGTCCTACGCCTACACCGGGCGTCCCGCGCTGGTCCCGTCGGGAGTCACGTCCCCGCGGGTGGACGGCAAGCTCATCATGGACAAACTGGATCAGATGAAGACGGATCCGGCGGTGTGCGCCGCCGTCGAGGCCCAGAACGTGCAGTTCGTGCTCGACTTCGGAGACCACTCGGTGCACCCCGGCGAGAGGACCTCGGTGCCGGGCCTGCAGGAGCTGACCGAGGCCAACGGGTTCGAGCTGGTGGACTCCGAGGGCGAAGCAAAGCTTTACCGGGTCACCGGCTGTCCCTGAGCGTTGCGGTTGCGGGTGGTGCCACCCGGTACCCTTGATGGGTGATGGAATCCCCGCTACCGGTGCGTGACGGCGTCAACGCCACCCGCCTGCGCCTCCCCGGGGAGGGGCCGTGGGAAACGGCGCTGGACTACATGCTGCACCGGTGGGGCCATGTGGATCCCGACGGCATCAGGGACCGCTTCGACCGCGGCGAGATCGTCGGCGAAGGCGGAGCCGTGCTGGACCGGACCACGCCGCTGGATGCCCACACGTTCATTTGGTACTACCGGACCTTGCCGCGGGAGAAGCGGCTGCCGGTGGAGACCAGCATTCTCCACCAGGACGCGAACATCCTGGTGGTGGACAAGCCCCATTTCCTTCCGACCACCCCCGGCGGAACCTTCATCCAGGAGTCGGCGCTGGTCCGGCTGCGCCGCCAACTGGATATCCCGGATCTGATTCCCATGCACCGGCTGGACCGCCTCACCGCCGGAGTGCTGCTCTTCTCCACTAATCCCGCCACCCGCGGCAAGTACCAGGTGCTCTTCGAGAAACGCTTGGTGCAGAAGGAATATGAGGCCATCGCACCGGTGGATCCGCGGCTGCAGTTCCCGCACACGGTGCGGAACCGCATGGTCAAGTCCCGCACCTACCTGCTGGCCGAGGTCGTCGAGGGAGAGCCCAACGCGGAGACCCGGATCGAGTTGCTGGAACAGCGCGGACGGCTGGGCCGCTACAAACTGGAACCGCATACTGGGAAGACCCACCAGCTGCGCGTGCACCTGGCGTCGTTGGGCATCGGGATCCTACACGACCCGTTCTACCCGGTGCTGCTGGACCAGGCTCCTGACGACTTCGAGCGTCCCCTGCAATTACTGGCCCGCGGTATCTCCTTCACCGACCCGATCAGCGGACGACCGGTGGAATACCGCAGCCAACTGGAACTGTCCGAATGGGCAGCGCCAGCCGAATGGGCAGCACGACGCGAAGGGGCAGCAGATAGCGCCGCCGGAGCAATTGCTGCCGGCGGCGCGTTCGCCCCTGCCCGGCAGGCCTAGCGGACTACGGGATTCGGGCCTGGCGGACTACGGGATTCGGCCGCTTCAGGCCCGGCCGGCAGCGGTTCCGCGGGCGCTGGTGTCCCGCCGGCGGTCGAGCAGCAGGCCCAGGGCGATCATGACCACGCCCAGGACGAAATGCAGCCAGTTGTCTGCGGTGTTCAACGGCACGAAGTTGGCTGCGCTCTGCTGGTCAATAAACAGGCCGTACAGCCAGAGGACCAGATAGACCGCGCCGCCCCAGATCATGAAGTTCCGGGCACCGGACACAGTCCTCGCGAGCGCGAATGCTGCCACGCCGTACAGGAGGTGGACGATGTTGTGCAGAATCGAAACTTGGAACACGCCCATCAGCATGGCTTCGGACTGGTGTCCCGCGAATGACATCTGGTCATAGTTTGAGGTGATTCCCGGAATGAAGCCCAAGAGCCCGATCAACAGAAAAACGGCACCGAAGACCATTGCCGCCGTCTGGAGCGGGGTCCGTCCGGTGCTTCGGGCCTGGACGTTGCCTTCTCTTGCCATGGCGATCTTCCCCTCTGACGCCTTGGCAGGTGCGTGCCCCGACGCCGTTCGATATGGACCCTGATCAAAACACTCTACAATAAGCTTGCTTACTAGTTAAGCCCCCGCAGCCAGCCTCAGCCGAATTCGGCTGCCTTTCCTGCGGATAATCCGCTGCCTATGCTGCGGATATAGCCAGGTGCGGCAGCTCCTGCCGCCGCTGTTCCGGACCGGCGGGCCGTCACACGGCAGGGCCACTGCCGGTTTAAGGTCCCGCCGCCTAGCCAGGCCCGGGGTAGCGGTCTACGCTGATGCCACGTCCGCCAGAGGGCCAGGCGAGGAGAAGCATTGGCAGAGCAATCACCCCGTAGCCGGGCAACCGGCCGGTCCACCGATCAGACCACCGGCCCGGTCACCGTGATCACCGGAGCCTCCAGCGGAATCGGCAGGGCGACAGCCCGGATCCTGGCCAAGCGCGGAGCTGCCCTGGTGCTGGCGGCGCGCAGCGCCTCCAGCCTCGACGAGGCGGCGGCCGAGTGCTCAAGGCTGGGTGCACAGGCCATCGCGGTGCCCACCGACATCACGGATGAGGGCGGCTCCGAGAGGCTGGTTCAAGCTGCGCTGGACCGGTTCGGGCGGATCGATGTGTGGATCGGGGCTGCGTCCGTTTATGGCTACGGCACGTTCGAACAAACACCGGCCGACGTGTTCCGGAAGATAGTCGAGACGAACCTGCTAAGCCAGGCCGACAGCATTCGGGCCGTGCTGCCGCAATTCCGACGGCAGCGGCGTGGAGTCCTGATCCTCGTCGGCTCGGTCTACTCCAAGATCAGCACGCCCTACGTGTCCGCGTATGTGGCCGGCAATGCCGGGCTGCTGGGGCTGGCCAACGCGCTGCGACAGGAACTGCTCGACGAGAAGAACATCCACGTTTGCACCGTCCTGCCCGCCACCGTCGACACTCCGATCTTCCAGCACGCGGCCAACTACACCGGCCGCAGCGTCCACCCCCTCCCTCCGGTCGTCAGCCCGTACCGGGTGGCCAGGGTCATCGCCCGGATGGCCTCAAAGCCCCGCCGCCAGGTGGTGGTGGGCCGGCTCCAGCACGTATTCATTCCGTTCCAGCGCTGGTTCCCGGGCCTGCACGACCGCGTATCGGGGCCACTCATGGACACCCTGGCACTTCGGGGACAGGGCGTCGCGCCATCGGCGGGGACTGTTTTCGCCCCGGATCCGCCGTCGAACAAAGTCAGCGGGAACTGGCGTTCGGGACGCGCCCGTGTGTTGGCCGGCGGACTGGCAGGCCTGGCGGTGGCCGGTTACCGAAGGACGCGGAAGCGGCGGCACCCGCGCGCCGGGCTCCGCGGAACCCGCAAGCGGCGACGCCCTTAGACCGGGCGCCGCGCCCAGGCGACCAGCCAGCAGGCCTCGACCACGGCGTCGAGAAGATAGATCCTACTGATCCGTCCGGGCACCGCGGTGAGGATGTCGACGGCCGCAAAGGTGGCAGCCGCCCCCATGCCGATCCGCCGGGCAGCGGCTGTGCCGTCGGAAGTCCCGGCGCCCCTGATCTGCGCATGGCCCGCCGCGATCATCAGGCCGCCGACAGTCTTGACCAGCCAAGGCTCCGCTTTCGGCCCGGTCACCGCTTCGAAGCTGCGGTAGTGCAGCAGCGGCCACACCCCGAAGGCCACGTTGAACACGCCGTGGGCGACGGCCAAACCTGCCTGGCGCATACGGAACACCTCTCGCCGTCGTCGGAGTGGATCTGGGCGGTGTGCCTGCGGCAATTGTGCCGCAGGGGACTATGAAAATCCACGCTTCGCCGCCGTGACCCGCGTGCTGCCGGAGGACTGGCTTCAATCGAAGTCCGGGCACCCCGCTGCCGGTCACTAAGGTTGCTTATTAAATTCAGCGTGCCTAGCGTGGAAAGCATCCGGCCCGCACGTGGCCAGCCCGGACAGATGAGTTGGCAGTAGCGACGGCGAGCCCATTTTCGCGGAGGTTGCCGCAGATGTTCTTCCATAAACAAGAGCTCCAATACAAAGCCGAACCAAACCAGCCGGACGCCGTCTACGCCCGGAAACTTCAGGAGGTCCTGGGCGGTCAGTACGGCGAGATCACGGTTGCCATGCAGTACAGCTTCCAGGCGTGGAACATCCACATCCCCGGCAAGTACAAGGACCTGCTCTTCGGCATTGCCGCGGAGGAGTTCGGCCACGTGGAGATGCTGGCCAAGATGATTTCGCAGCTGCTGGAGAAAGCCCCGCTCGGCATCACCGACGAAGCGGTCCAATCTGATCCGACGATCGCCGCCGTGGTGGGCGGAACCGATGTCCAGCAGGCCATCGTCGCAGGGGCGGGCGCCCGCCCGGTGGACAGCAACGGAAACCCCTGGTCGGGAAGCTACATCACCGCCAGCGGCAACTTGCTCGCAGACTTCACCTCCAACGCGAACGCCGAGATGCAGGGCCGGCTGCAGGTAGCCCGGCTCTACCACATGACGGACGACCACGGCGTGCGCGATATGCTCTCCTTCCTGCTCGCCCGGGACACCATGCACCAGAACCAGTGGATCGCCGCGGCACGGGAACTCCAGGAAGAGGGGTCCGAGACCCTGCCGGTGCCGAGCAACTTCCCGCTGTCCAAAGAGAACCGGGACGTGGCCTACCAGTACCAGAACTTCTCCGACGGGGCCGCCGCGGCACAAGGGTCCTGGGCGAGCGGGGCTTCCCCCGACGGCAAGGGCGAGTTCACCTACCACGACGGCCCCACCACTGCAGCCCCGATGCCCAAGCCGACCCACCCGGACGCACGCTTTTACGGGACCACGGAGCTTCCCAACCTGGTCGAGAAGACTGCCGGGGCGGTCCAGGACAAGCTGCGCAAGGAATAGCATGCCACGCATCCTCGCGGCCGGCAGCGCCGCGGGGATGCCCTGACTCCGAAAGGAAGATATGTTTCAACGCAACGTCGCCGAAAACATCCACCGCGTCGGCCATGCCGATGTGAACCTCTACATCGTCGAGGACGGCGACAGGATCATGCTGGTCGACGCCGGACTGCCGGCCATGTGGAAGATGACCGTGGCAGCCATCCGGGAGCTGGGCCGTTCGCCCCGCGACATCAGTGCCCTGGTATTGACGCACGCCCATTTCGATCATGTGGGGTTTGCCGCCCGGTTGCAGCACGACCTCGACGTCCCGGTGTACTGCCACCCCGGCGACTACTACATCGCCGCCCATCCGTACCGGTACAAGCACGAGAAAAACCGCCTCATGTATCCCGTCAAGTACCCCCGGTGCATACCCATCCTGAGCCGGATGACGGCAGCCGGCGCGCTCATGGTCAAGGGTGTCACGGACCTGCGGACGCTCGACGACGGTGCCGCCGCAACCCTGCCCGGCGCACCCACGGTGGTGCCCACTCCCGGACACACTGCCGGGCACTGCGCCTTGCACTTCCCCGGGCGCGGGGCCTTGATCACCGGCGACGCGCTGGTCACTCTCGACCCGTATACCGGTGCCCGCGGACCGCACATAGTAGCTGCCGCCGCCACCGCGGACACTCGGCAAGCACTCCAGTCGCTCCAGGCCTTGGCGCAGACGGAGTCGCGAATCGCCCTCCCGGGCCACGGGGAGCCGTTCGCCGGCGGCATCGCTTCGGCGGTGCAGCAGGCCATCGAGCGCGGACCGTCCTGATGGCTGAAAACGGCCACCCCGCGCGAGGCGTGGCCGAAAACTGCCCTGCCCCCGCGGGAGGCGGGCAGGAGTCCGTCGTCCACCCGGACGGCGACGACCTGTTTGGCCTGATCGCCACCCTGACCGAGAGCCGCTGGCAATCCTCGCAGGGGAAGTTCAGGCCGACGGTCGCCTACCGCGGCCACACCTCCGCCGCCCGGGATCTTTCCACCGGGCTGGTCCGGCTGCGCGGGCAGCAGGAGACAGATGTGGAACGGCACATCCTGCGCAACTTCCGCAAGTACGCCCACCGGGACACCTCACCCGGGGACTCGGACTGGAATTGGCTGAGCGTCGCCCAGCACCATGGCCTGCCGACCCGGCTGCTGGACTGGTCGCACTCGCCCTACGTGGCGCTGCACTTCGCCACCCGGGACACGAGCAGGTACGACGAGGACGGTGCCGTCTGGTGCGTCGACTATGCGGCCGCCCACCGCACGCTGCCCGAGGAACTGCGCGCCGCGGTCGAGTCACTGGGCGGCGGCCTGTTCACCACCGGCGTTCTCTCCCGTGCCGCCTTCACCCTGGACGAGTTCGACCGTTTCACCGACGCGGACGGGCGGAGCGTGCCCTTGTTCTTCGAACCGCCGTCGCTGGACGAGCGGATCGTGAACCAGGCGGCGATCTTTTCCACCATGTCGGACTCATCGGCGGGCCTGGACGAGTGGCTGGGGCGCCATCCCGGGATCTACCGCAAGATCATCATCCCGGCGACACTCAAGTGGCGCATCCGGGACCACCTTGACCAGGCCAATGTCACCGAACGGGTGCTCTTCCCGGGCCTGGACGGTCTCTCGCTGTGGCTGCGCCGCTACTACGGCCTCCGGGATAAGGGCTAACCGCCCAGTTCCGCGTGGACGCGGCGGAAGGTCTCCGCCAGCCCCGCCGAAAACAGGACAAATTCGACCACCCGGATCCCGCCGCCGTCGTACTTGAGAACCTCGCCGATGCCGCGGCGGGCGACCGTCTCCGCATCCCAGCCGTAGACGCCGGCACCGATCGCCGGGAACGCCAGCGTCTCGGCCCGCAACCCGTCGGCCACGCGGAGGGATTCCCGAAAGCAACTGGCCAGCAGCTCCGGGTCGGTCTGGCCGGCACGGCGGTTTGGCCCCACGGTATGGATCACCCACTTGGCCGGCAGGAAGTAGCCCTCGGTGGCCGCCGCGTGGCCCGGCGGCAGCCCGTCCGGCAGTTCGGTGGCGCGCAGCAGGCGGCAGGCTTCCAGCAGTTGCGGTCCCGCGGCGGCGTGGATGGCCCCGTCCACGCCCCCGCCGCCGAGCAGGCTGGAATTGGCGGCATTCACTATGGCGTCCACCTGACGCTGGGTGATGTCGCCTTCAAGGATGCGGATTTCCATCTTTTCCAGTCTGCCACCGGGCCTGTATTCCCGATAGATTGGGCCAATGGAGATTCCCGAGGGGCCGCTGCAGTGGGTGTATTACCCCATGACGCTGCTGCTGGTTATTCTCGACGCCGCGATGCCGGCATCTCCGTCGGAAGTGATGGTGATCGGCGGCGGCACCCTGCTGGCCAACGGTGAACTGATCCTGCCGCTGGTTATCCTGGCCGCGGTGCTGGGCAGTTGGCTCGGCGATCTCCTGCTTTTCCTGCTGTTTCAGCGCGGCGTCAACGCTTGGCTTAACCGTTACAGCTGGGGCCGGATGATCGACCGAGGGGTGACGCTGGCCCTGAGCAAAGCGGGTGAATCCTCCACCTACGCCGCGGTGGTGGCGGCCCGTTTCATCCCGGGCGGCCGGACGGCCTCGGTTGCGGCCTCCGGGCTGGCGGATGTGCCGTTCAAGCCGTTCCTGCTCGCCTCCGCCGCCGGATCGGTGCTGTGGGCCGCGTGGATGATCGGGCTGGGCTACGTCGCGGGCACGGTGTCCACCTTCCCGTTTTGGGTCAACATCCTGATCGGGACGGTGGTGGGCGTCCTGGTGGCTTCGGTGATCACGGCCGTGATCGGCTTCCGCCGGCGGGCCTACCTGCGTGCCAATGGCGCTGCCGACGCCGTCATCCCGCGTCCCGCCGCATCCCCTTCCGCCGACCTGGGAGCAGAGTGAAAACTGCGCCTTCCATGGAACCCTTGATGGCTACGGCGCTGCCCCCGGTCCGCCGGCTTCGATCCCTGCTGGCCGCCGACCTGGCACGCCAGTGCGCGGTGACCGTCGCTTTGGTCGCGTGCCTGCTGGCAGGAGCCAGCAGCGTGGGCCTGCTCGGCGGCACTCCGATCCATGATGCGGGCGGTGGGCCTCCCTCCCCCGACCGGACCCTGCTGTCGCTGGACGCCCGGGCAGCCGAGATCTGGTCGCTGATTTACCTGGGCCTCTTCGGCTACACGATCTTCCAGTGGTGGCCGGCCGTGCGCGAGTCGGCACGGCAGCGCTCCACCGGATGGCCGGTCGCGGCAGCGATGCTGCTGACCGCGGGCACCGTCGTGGCAGCGCGGGCCGGACAGGCGGGGCTGACGCTGGCCCTTACCCTGTTGGTGCTGGCATCCCTGGGCCGGGCGGTCTACGGACTGACCCGCCACCCCGGCCGGGAACCGGTGGAAGCCCTCTTGGCGGATGCTCCGATCGGTCTCTTCACCGGGTGGATGCTGCTCGCAGCGGCGGTCCATGCCGCGGATTGGCTGACCGGTCGCGGCGCCGACTTGTTCGGCTGGGGCGCCGCGGCCTGGGCCGTGCTGGCGGTGGCGGCCGTGTCCTTTGCCGCGGCCGTGGCAGCCATGACCGGCCGCGGCCGGATGGCGGTGGTGCTGGCAGTCTGCTGGGGTTTGGGCTGGCTGCTCTACGACCGTTTCCTGGGCGATTCCCCGTCCCCGCCGGTGGCGATGGCGGCCGGCTTCGGCCTGTTCTTCGTGCTCGTGTGCGGCATGTCCCGCCGATTCCAGGTGGGGCATGCCGAGCGCCTCGCGATCCGCCGGGGCGAACCGTTGGACTAACCCCGAGGGCGGCGCATCTCCCCCTTAGCGGACCGGAGCCCACTTGCCGCGCGAGCGGCGCAGCACGGCCAGACCGGCCGTACCGGCGACTTCTTCAACCGCATGACGCATGTTGGCGCCGGCCTGCAACGCCTGGCGATTCTCCACGGCATAAGCGTTGGCGTCAACGGTGAAGCGGACGGTGATCCGCGGGACGCCGGCCACCACGTCCAACTGGTGTGCTTCCACCACGTGGGCGGAACCCACAGCTGCCGTTGCGGCGTCCATCACCGCTTCCGGAGGGTTGCCGGGCCGCAGTCCGGTGATCTCCAACTGGGCGCGGAAGGATGGCATCCCTCAACTTTAGCTGCGTCCGGGCCACCCGCCCACGCGGTCAACCGGGCGCGTTCGCAGCCCTGTGGCGGAGGGCGTCACGGCGTGCCCAGTTCGATCAGCAGCACGCCGGCCGCGATGCAGACGATTCCGGCCGCCATCAGCTTGGTCAGCGGTTCGTCGAAGAGGAACTTTCCGGCCAGCGCCGTCAAGGCCACGCCGCAGGCAGTCCAGATGCCGTAGGCAATCCCGATTCCCAGCCCCTGACGCAGGGCGAAGGACAGGCAGGTAAAGGCTACGAGGTAGCCCGACACGACGGCCACCAGCCAGGCTTTGTGCCCGTCGATGCTGGCCCGCAGCGAGAGCGTGGCGGCTACCTCCAGGACGATCGCGACAGCGAGGAAGACCCAGGCCATTAGGTACGCGCCCGCTCTGCCCGGCGCGACGAAGCCCGGTGCCCGCCCCATTGCACGAGCACCACCCCGGCGACGGCGAGCGCCATGCCGGCAACCATCAAGGCCGTTAACGGTTCCTGGTACAACACTGCCGCTAGGACGGCCGTGAGGGCGACGCCGAGCGCACCCCATATCCCGTAGGCGACCCCGACGGGCACTCCCGCACGCAGGACGGCGGCGAGGAGCGCAAACGACGTGACGTAGCCGGCGACCACCACCGCGTACATTCCCGGCGAATCCAAGGCAGCCTTCAACGACAGGGACGCCGCCACCTCGCAAACAATCGCTCCCGCGAGGAGCAACCAATTCTTCATCTACCAACCTCCCCCACCAGCACAACAGGTTACGGGGTTCATTGCACGCCCGGAGCACGGATCGCCGGGTGCGGTATGACGGCGGGGCGCGCACCGTGCCCGGGCAAAAGGCAGGACGAACCGGAATTATGGCGCCGCCATCTTGACGTACTAATCCGCCAGAACATCAAATAAAGAGAAACCGCTGAGGCAAGCCGCCGAAGCAGCCTCCCTCAACGGCCGGTTTCAGCATCAGGGTTCCGCTGCGCAGTTCAAGAGAGTCAACTGTGGAAAAGCAATCGATCGCCCCTGCATCCGCTCAACAAGAAGGCGCCGCGCCGGGGCAGGCGCAGTCCGACGGCGGCTGGAATGCCGATACCGCGGCCGGGCCGATGAGCGCCGGCGGAGCGGTGACGGTGGTGGAAGGTTCGTCCTTCTGCATCTCCTCGGCGGGAGGCGACATGTTTCCCGGCCTGACGCAGGGCGCCTTCTACCAGGACACCCGGATCTTGTCCGGCTGGTGCCTGACCGTCAACGGGCTTCCCCTCGAACCCCTGTTGTCCCGCGTGTTGGAGCCGTACCGTGCGCTCTTCGTCGGGCGGGCCCGCCGAGCGGACGGCCTGGCCGACTCCCAGTTGGTGGTCGAACGCGAACGCCTCGTCGGGGCCGGCCTGCGCGAGGACCTGGTGGTGACCAATCACTCGGCCCTGCCGGCGGAGTGCGTCCTGGAGTTGCGGGTGGAAGCCGACTTTGCGGACCTCTTTGACGTGAAAGGCGGGCGGGCGGCGCCTGCGGTCCAGCTGGTCCGGCAGGCCCACGGTGATGAACTCCAGCTCGAAGTAGTACGCCGCGGCCGCCGGCGCGGCATCCTCGTGCACGGGCGCGGCGCAGCGGTGAACGAGGACGTCCTTCACTTCGAGGCAGTCATTCCGGCGCGCGGGAAGTGGACCACGAGCGTCATCGTCACTCCGCTGGTGGAACAGGACCGGCCCGCCGAGCCGTTCGTCGCCACCGGCTCCGTCGCCGACTTGGAAGCGGCACGCCGCCACCGGGCCTGGGGGGAATCAACGCCGCAGCTGGACATTGCCAACACCGACATTGAAGCGGTGCTGCGGCGAAGCCACGAGGACCTCGGTGCGCTGCGGATCTTCGACCCCGCCCATCCGGGACGCGCCGTGGTTGCCGCCGGTGCCCCCTGGTTCATGGCGCTCTTTGGCCGGGACTCGCTCCTGTCCGCCTACATGGCGTTGCCCGTGGACCCCTCGCTGGCACGCGGGACGCTGCAGACGCTCGCCGCCCGGCAGGGCAGCAAACTCAATCCCGATACAGAGGAGGAGCCCGGCCGGATTCTCCACGAGGTGCGCCTGGGAGTGGCGGCCGGAGTAGTTTTGGGCGACCACGCGGCGTACTACGGGACGGCGGACGCGACTCCCCTCTTCGTCGTCCTGATGTCGGAGTTGAACCGCTGGGGCATGGAGCGGGACGTCCTGCAGTCGCTGCTGCCGCACGCGGACCGGGCGCTGGACTGGATCCGAAACTTCGGGGACCGGGACGGTGACGGCTTTGTGGAGTACAACCGGGCCGTTCCCCACGGCCTGCTCAACCAGGGCTGGAAAGATTCCTGGGACGGCATTAACTTCGCCGACGGGCGGCTGGCAGAGCCGCCGATCGCCCTGTGCGAGGTTCAGGGGTATGTCTACAGCGCCTACATCGGCCGCGGCCTGCTGGCCGCCGCGGCCGGTGATCAGGACCTTGCCGCCGAGTGGGGGCGCCGCGCGGCAAGACTGAAGGAGGAGTTCAACGAGCGCTTCTGGCTTCCCGACCTGGGGTACTACGCCGTGGCCCTGGACGGAAAAAAGCGGCCGGTGGACGCCTGCACTTCCAACATGGGGCATTGTCTGTGGTCGGGCATCGTCGATGACGACAAGGCACCGCAAGTGGCCGCCCGGCTCATGTCCCCCGAGATGTTCACGGGCTGGGGGATCCGGACGCTGGCATCGGACATGGGCGCCTACAACCCGGTCAGCTACCACAACGGCTCCGTGTGGCCCCATGACAGCACCTTGGTCGCCAGCGGGTTGATGCGCTACGGGTTTGTCGAGGAGGCCCGGAGGGTGGCGGGCGGGCTCTTTGATGCCGCCGTTCACTTCGACGGACGGTTGCCCGAACTGTTCTGCGGTTTCGACCGGAGCGAATACGACGTGCCCGTGCCCTACCCCACGTCCTGCTCGCCGCAGGCCTGGGCCGCCGCCTCGCCGGTCCATCTGATGCGCATGCTCCTGCGCCTGGATCCTTATCTCCCGGCGGATGAGCTGTGGCTCGCTCCTGAGATTCCGGCAGACTTCGGCTCGTTCCGCGCGGACAACCTGCTGCTCGGGAAATCCCGGGTGTCCCTGGCCGCCACCGGGAAAACTTTTACGGTGGAGGGCCTGGCTCCCGAGGTGAGGGTGCGTCACGGCGCGCGGTCGCCGCTGGCGGAGCTGCTGGTGCTCAGCGGCCGGGAAACGGAAGGGTCTGAAAGCTCCGCCGGGGACAGATGAGCCGCCTCGATGCCCTGCTTGGCCGACCCTTGCGGCCCACGCCGCCCGCCGCCGGTGACCGGCCGCCGCTCCGCCGGACCACAGGCGTCGAACCTGCGCGCCTCGCCAACCCCGGCTGCGCTGTCGTACGCTGGAGCCCCTCCGGGAGAAAAGGCCGACGATGCGTATCGGGCTGATCGCCCCACCGTGGTTTCCGGTTCCGCCGGGCGGCTACGGCGGTATCGAAGAGGTCGTTGACAACCTCGCCCGCGGCTTCGTGGACGCAGGACACGACGTGGTGCTGGCCGCCGCCGCCGACAGCACATGCCCCGTTCCCCTGGTGCCGGGCACGGAGCCGTCCGATCCGGAGGCCATCGGGACCAACTGGTCGGAGCTCCACCACATCATCCGCGCCTACGAGGGGCTCCACGGCGTCGACCTGATCCACGACCACACCCTGACGGGGCCGTTCTACCGGGACCGGCCGGGTTCGGTGCCGGGGGTCATGACTATCCACACCGGGCTGACCGCGCAGCTGACCGGTATCTACCGCGCCGCGGAACGACACGTCGCCCTCGTCGCCATCTCTCACCAGCAGGTGGCCGGTACCGGCCTCGACGTCTCCGCCGTCATTCACCACGGGATCGATACCGCCGCCATCCCGGTGGGCGCGGGGCGGGGCGGGTACGCCTGTTTCCTGGGGCGGATGTGTCCGGACAAGGGAGTGGCCGAGGCCATCGGGATTTCCCGCATGGCGGGGATGCCGTTGAAGATCGCCGCCAAGATGCGCGAGCCCGAGGAACTGCGGTACTTCCACGACGTCATCGAACCCATGCTCGGGCCGGATGAGGAGTTCCTCGGCGAAGTCGCCGGCGGCGACAAATACCGGTTGCTGGGCGAGGCGGTCGCCCTGTTGAACCCGCTCCAGTGGGCCGAGCCTTTCGGCCTCGTCATGATCGAGGCCTTGGCCGCCGGGACCCCCGTGGTCGCCACGCCGCGGGGAGCCGCCCGGGAAATCGTCGAGCCCGGCGCCACCGGGCATCTGGCCGAGGACCATCGGGAACTGGCCAGGTTCCTGCCCCAGGCCGCCGCGCTGGACCGCCGCGCCTGCCGGGCGGCCGCCGAGGATCGCTTCAGCGCGGCACGCATGACGGCTGACCACCTGAACCTCTACGCCCGGCTGCTGGCCGGACAAACCTAACGACGGCGGGACAGGCCAGACGACGGCCGGACAGGCCCTAGCGACGGTGGATGGACTTGTAGCTGACGTAGGCGTTGAGTCCTTCAATCCCGTACTCGGTGCCGAGGCCCGAGTCGTGCCTGCCGCCGAACGGAGCGGAGTGGTTGGAAGCGAAGAAATTGATGCCCACCGAGCCGGTGTCCATGCGATCGGCCACGGCGAGCGCCGCGTCCTGGTCCTGGCCAAACACGAGTCCGCCCAGCCCGAACCCGGTGTTGTTCGCCAGCGCAACGGCTTCGTCCAGGTCCGTGTACTTCAACACGGCCATGGCCGGCCCGAAGACCTCCTCGCGCGCGATGCGCATATCCGGTGTCACGTCGGCGAACACCGTGGGCTCCACGAAGTAACCGCCCTCGAGCCCGCCGCCGAGCCGCGCCGCCCGCCCGCCGGTGGTGGCCCGGGCCCCCTCGGCCCTGGCCGCCTCCAGATGGTCGAGCACTGTCCGGTACTGCGACTCGGTGGCCGACGGGCCGAAGTCCGTGGCCGGGTCCAGCGGGTCGCCCTGGACGCCGGCGGCGATAGTCGCCGTCACCATGTCCACCACCTCGTCATAGCGCGCGGCCGGGGCGAGGATGCGGCTGGAGATGTAGCAGGTCTGGCCCGTGTTGCGCATGCTGGAGCGGATCAGCACCTTCGACATCTCGTCCAGGTCGGCGTCCTCGAGCACCACCGCGCTGGACTTGCCGCCGAGTTCCAGCGTGACGGGGCGCAGCAGCTCGCCGCAGGCGGCGGCGATTTTGCGTCCCACCGGGGTGGAACCGGTGAAGGCGACCTTGTCCACGCCGGGATGCTTGACCAGGGTGTCGCCGAGCCTGCCCGACCCGGTGACCAGATTGACCACGCCGGCCGGCACTCCGGCGGCGGCCACGGCGTCGACGATGAGGCGGAAGGACAGCGGCGTGGGCGAGGCCGGTTTCATCACCACGGTGCAGCCGGCCAGCAGCGCCGGCGCCAGCTTGATCACCATGAGGTTGATCGGGAAGTTCCACGGCGCGATCAGCCCGCACACCCCCACCGGATCCCGGCGCACCACGGATTCGCCGCCGCCGTGCGGGAACGGGCGCACGTCCTCGTGTTCGAGATAGCCGGCCAGGGTGGCGAAGTATCGGAAGATTCCTGCGGCATTGCCGGCGGCTCGGGACGACTCGGAGACCGGCGAACCGTTTTCGCGGGTGTTGGTCAGCGAGAGCTCCTCGGACCGCTTCTCCACTTCGTCCGCAATCCGCAGCAAATACGCCGCGCGTTCGGACGGCGCCAGCGTCGGCCACGGGCCGGAGTCGAAGGCCCGCCGCGCCGCCGCCACGGCGGCGTCCACGTCTTCGGGGGTACCGTCCGGCACCGACCCCCAGACCTCGCCGGTGGCCGGGTCGGTCACCGGATTGCGCCCGGTGCCGCGGGCGGGAACCCAGGCGCCGTCGATGAAGACGTCGTCGACGTGGGTGTAGGGCAGGTGCAACGCTGCGCGCGCGGCGAGGGCGGGCGGGGCGGACGACGCCGGCGCTCCCCCAGGTGCAGGGCTGGCGGTGCCGGGGGTGGTGGTCATCGGATGACTCCTGTCTTCAGCAGGGCCCTGGAACGTTCCAGGTCGGCCGTTCCCATGGCAAGGGCGGCCTCGGTGATCAGTTCCGGAATGATTTCGGCGCCGAGCCGGTCGGTGTAGACGGCCGGCGTCATGCCGAACCAGGAGGCGGCCACCGCGATGCCGGCGTGGTCGAACCGCCACAGCCGGTCGGCGTCCCGGACCAGGGCGTCCTCCAGCGAGTACGGCACATGGCGGGTGTCATGGCCGTCGATGATCTCGCAGACGCGGTCGACGAACTCCTCCGAATACCCGAGGCCGGGCAGCACCGTGCGTGCCACCTTGCAGCCCTCGGCCTCGTGCTCGAAGCGGATGGCC
This sequence comes from Arthrobacter senegalensis, assembly GCF_059091765.1. Classification (NCBI taxonomy): domain Bacteria; kingdom Bacillati; phylum Actinomycetota; class Actinomycetes; order Micrococcales; family Micrococcaceae; genus Arthrobacter; species Arthrobacter senegalensis. The sequence continues at coordinate 97,452 of NZ_JBNHGZ010000002.1, forward strand.
GCCTTGCGCCAGTCGCCGGTGAACCCCTCGGAGAGGATCCGTTCCTCGTCCACGTGCGCCCAACCGGTGTCGTGCAGCAGGACGGCTACCCGGACCAGTTCCGCGTCGGCTTGCGGGTACGCCCGGCACAGCCGCTCGGCGAAGGCCAGCGAAATCGGCAGGTGGATGTCGTTGGCGCGGGTGCGTGTCTCCGGCACCACGGCCTGCCAGATCGGGTCCAGGTCGGCGGCGGCCGCCGGGGTGGTGGCGATGGGCGTGGTGTCGATGTCGCCCGTGGCCGGCAGCGGCCGCACGGGGTGGGCGGCCGCGAAGGCGGCGGCGCGCGGATCCTCGGCGGGGTCTGGCTGGCCGCCGGCGGCCCATGCCGGGGTTTGGCCCTTGGCCTCCGGGGTCTGTGTCTCGGGGGTGCTCATGGGGTGGGTCTCCTTGTCGTGCAGCCGCACGGCGGGCAGTCAGTCGTCCGTCGCAATGGTCTTGAGGACGACGGCGGGGTCGGCTGCCGCGTCCGCGGGAATGTTCTGGCCCTTGGCCAGGGCGTTCTTGACCGCCATGAAGTCCAGCGGGGCGTTCACGCAGTCGGCGGCAATGATCCGGCCGTCGCGGTAGTAGAGGACGGAGAACTTGCCGCGCTCGTCGTCGCGGCGGACAACGGTCCGGTCGTAGCCCAGCGTCAGGCCGGCGATCTGCAGCTTCAGGTCCGCCTGGTTCGACCAGAACCACGGGATCCCGGCGTAGTCCTCCCGCCGGCCCATCAGCGAATAGGCGGCGACCTTGGCGTGTTCGATCGCGTTGTTCACACTTTCCAGCCGGATCCGCTCGCCCTCCGGGGAGCCGGGCAGCGGATTGGGCATGTTGGCCACGTCGCCCACCGCCACCGTGGTTCCGTCGGAGGCCAGCGCGTGCCGGTCCACCACGATGCCGTTGTCCACCTCCAGGCCCAACTGCTCGGCCAGCTCGGTGTTGGGCACGACGCCGATGCCCACCAACACCAGCTGGGCGGCAACGGCGGTGCCGTCGTCGAGTCCGACGCCGCCCACCCTGCCCCCGCCGTCCGCCGGCACCAGTTCCCGGATGCGGGAGTTCAACCGGATGTCGAGGCCGCGTTCACGGTGCGCGGTCAGGAAGTAGTCGCTCGTTTCTTCACCCACGGCCCGGCCGATCAGCCGCGGCCCGTACTCAAGCACGGTAACGTTCTTGCCCATCTTGTGCAGGCTGGATGCAGCCTCCAGTCCGATGAAGCCGCCGCCGATCACCACCGCGTCCCGCACGCCCTCCAATTGGGCCTTCAGCGCCAGGGCGTCGTCGGCGTTGCGCAGGTAGACCACGCCGTCCAGATCCGCACCGGGCACCTGGAGCTTGCGGGCCCGGGCGCCCACGGTCAGGGCCAGTCGGCGGAACGGGAACTGCGCCCCGGAGACCGCGTGCGCCACCCCGGAGCCGTCCGCTTCCTTCTCGATCCGCTCAATCCGCTCGCCCTTGACCAGGGCCACGTTGTGGTCCGCCCAGTACTGGTTCGACCGGAAGATCAGCGATTCGCTCTCCACCGTGCCCTGCAGGAACTCCTTGGACAGGGCCGGGCGCTGGTAGGGCCGGTGGTTCTCCTCGCCCAGCAGCGTGATGTGCTCGGTGAAGCCGAGCGCCCGCAGCGAAACGGCCAGCTGGACTCCCGACTGGCTCGCGCCGATGATCAGCAGCCCGGTTTGCACGGCACCCTCCGCCGCCCGGGCAGGGGCCGCCGTCGTCGTTGTGGTGGTGGTGGTGTCCATGATCAGATCTGCGTTTCCGGGGTGGTGACGTATACGTCCTGGCCCTCGGCGAGCTTGAGCTGGCAGGACAGGCGGGAATTCTCCTGGCGGTCCACCGCCGTTCCGTAGAGCATTTCGTCTTCCATGTCTTCCATCTCCGGAAGCTGGTCCATGGTGTCCTCGCGGACGAAGACGTGGCAGGTGGCGCAGGACAGCGAGCCGCCGCATTCGGCGACGATGCCCGGCACGCCGTTGCGCACCGCGGTTTCCATGACCGAGTCGCCGGGGTTGCCTTCGACGTCGCGGACGGCGCCTTCAGCGTCGGTGAAATGTACCGTAGGCATGGTTCTCCTTGGGTTGCAGTGGTTCAGATGAACTGGCGGCCGCCGTCGACCACCATGGTTTGTCCGGTGATGTAGGAACTGTCCGGGCCGGCCAGGAAGAGCGCCGCGCCCACGATGTCCTCGGGCTGGCTGGCGCGTTTGAGCGCGCCGCGGTCCACGCCGTAGTTCTCGGCGTTCTCCATCAGCCCGTAGCTGGCCTCGGTGAGCGTGAAGCCCGGCGCGATCGCGTTGACGGTGATGTTGCGCCGGCCCAGTTCCTTGGCCAGCACCCGGGTCATCGACACCACGCCGCCCTTCGAGGCGACGTAGTGCAGCCACTGCTCCGAGCCGGAGTAGATGGTGGCGGAGGAAAGGTTGATGACGCGGGCGCCGTCGGGCAGGTAGGGGCTGGCGGCGCGGGTCACCAGCCAGGGGCCTTTGAGGTTCACGTTCATGACCAGGTCCCATTCGGCCGGGTCGATCTCCTCGAACGGGGTGCGGGTCACCGTGGCGTAGATGGCGGCGTTGTTAAGGACGACGTCGATGCTCCCCTGCCCGAAGTCGGCGCACCTTTTGGCAAGGGCCTCGGTCGAGGCGACGTCGGTGACGTCGGCTTCGAAGGCCTCGGCCTCCGCGCCGGTTTCGCGGACCAGTGCGGCAGTCTTTTCGGCGCCGGCCAGGTTGGTGTCGGCCGCTGCCACCCGGTAGCCGCGGGCCGCGAAGCCCAGGGCGAAGGCGCGGCCCAGCCCGCCGGCGGCTCCGGTGATCAGCACGGTCCGGGTGCCGGCCCCCTGGTCGGGGTCCGGGAAGCCGTGGCCGGCCGTGGCGTCGGGGGGAGGCTGTGTCATCGTCACGCTTTCATGTTCGGTGTGCCGGGCCGGGACCCGCTGGGGGCGGGCTTTCCCCGGCCCGGCACTGGGTGTGCCTGAGTGGCTGCGGCGCTGCCGGAAACTCAGGTGTGGCTGTGTGCTCCAGGCCCGGCGACGGCCGGTTCGGCGGCTTCCTCGGTGTCCAGGATCTGCACGGTGCCCTTGGTCCCGTCCACGCGCAGCCGCTGGCCGGTCTTGATGGTGGTGGAGGCCGAGCCGGTGCCGGTCACCGCCGGCAGTCCGTACTCGCGGCAGACAATCGCGGCGTGGCTCATCATGCCGCCGATGTCCGTGACGGTGGCCTTGATCTTGCCGAAGATCGGCCCCCAGCTCGGCGCGGTCACGGTGGCCACCAGGATCTCGTCCTGCTGGACATCGGAGAGCTGGTCGGAGTCGTGGATTACCCGCGCGTACCCCTCGACCACGCCCGGAGACGCGGCCATGCCGCGCAGTCCGCCGCCTTCCACTTCTTCGCCCTCGCCCAGCCACTGCTGGACCTGTTCGGTGGTGATGCCCCAGAGCATCCGGGTGAAGGGTTCGGTGATCGAGGCCGGCGGGGTGTTCAGCGCCGGTGCCGGCCGGGCGGTCTTCAGCGCGTCCACGATCTTGCGGCGGCGCTCGATTTCCTCCGGCCAGTAGGTGGGGCCGATCGGTTCGGCGCCCACGCCCCAGCCGGTGACCAGGTCGAAGAGCGCGTCGCGGACCTCGTTGCGGTTCAGGTAGAGCAGGTCGTCCGGTTCGGTCCAGAAGCCCTCGGCGTGCAGCATCCGGGACAGCTCGCGGATCTTGCGCCAGAAGACGCCCATGGTCCAGTGCTCGATGTAGAAGTTGTGGTTTTCCACGTACGGGTAGGCGGTGGCGGCCAGCTGGCGCTTGGCGTCGAACGCGGCCAGGGTCTCGCCGTCGAGCAGTTCGCGGTATTCCTCCACGATCCGTTCCTTCTCCGCCACCAGTTCCTCGACCGGGCGCATGATGTGCTGGCCTTCGTCCAGCCGGCGGATGTAGTCGGCGATGTAGCCCAGCGGGATTTCCTGGTGTTCGTTCCAGTACTTGTCGTGCCCGTAGAAGCCGTTGCCCACGGTGAAGTTGAACCACGGGTCCTTGGCTTCCTCGTAGCGGGCGATCCAGCGGTCGCCGCCCTCGGAGGCGCGGATCGCGGCCAAGGTGGCATCGACGTCGTCCGTGTTGCCGAAGGCGGACTGCAGGCCCAGCTCCACGGCCAGCTTGGCGAGGTGCTTGAGCTCGTCGTCCGGGCGGAAGAGTTCCATGTCCACGCCCTGCACCATGGTGGCGATCGACTGGTCGGGGATGTTCGGGAAGACTTCCTTGCAGAAGTTGAAGAAGTCCAGGTAGGCGATGTAGCCCAGGTTCAGGAACTCGAAGTGGTACTGCCAGTTCTGGTAGGCCAGCTGGATCAGCCGGTCGTAGTTCTCCAGCAGCACCTCGGAGCCGTCCTTGGCCTTGCCTGTGGTGATGTCTTCCATCGGCACCATGTCCGGCAGCTTCTTGAACGAGATGGTTTCCATTTCGTCGATGGTGCCGCGGACCTTCACGTGCCACTGCTTGAGCAGTTCCTCCCAGTTCTGGAAGTAGTGGCCCACGCGCTGCTCGAAATGCGGGACCCGGGCGGCGATCTGGTCCTCCGGCACCGGGATCGGCGACATGTACAGGTAGCCCAGGTGCACCCGGAACTCGATGCCGTTGGCGTTGGGGATCATGAGGTGCCGGGCGTTGTACTGGCCCAGGCACTTGACCGCGAACTCGCCGCCGATGGTCTCGAACGGCTTGTAGACGGTGGGCCAGTGCTGGCTGTCGCAGAACCAGAACTTGGCGTCTTCCTGTTCCTTGAGCTTGTCCTGGAACACCAGGTAATACGGGTAAATCTTCTCCCAGCCCTCGGCGCCGGCGGGCACCGGCAGTTCGGAGGGCTTCGGGAAGGACTTCATAGACATGGCGGTCCTTTCGGTGACGGCTCTGCATTGAGCCTTCGGTGGGCGGTTCGGTGGAACGGTGGAACCTTGTTGCCTTGCTTCCTTGCGGTGGGGCTGTTGGAGCCTTGCTGCCTTGCGGTGGAACAGGCGGAACAGTTCAGGGCAATGGTCAGGCGGAGGGCTTCAGCAGTGAGGCGGTGATGCTGCCCAGGCTGAAGCTTCCGGTGGCGGTGCCTTCGTTCCCGGCTCCTGCGTTCCCGGCCCCGGCGGGCGCCGCCGTCGCGGGCGCAGCACCCAGGGCCGCGGCGTACCCGCCGCCCCCCGATACCGCGGACGACGCCGCGACCGGCTTCTTGGAGGAGTGCACGGTCTCCGGCCGGGACTGCAGCAGCAGCAGGTTTTCGCCGTCGGGCAGGTCCCTGTCCAGCGACCACTCGATGTCCTGCGGGCACTTGTAGTGTTTCTCCGCCCGCTTGGCCATCCGCGCCACCGCAAGCAGTTCGTCGTCGGTCAGGCAGCGCCGGGCCCGCCGTTCGGCGTCGACCTCCCGCTCCACCAGGGTGCGTGCGGCGGCGTCGGGGATCAGTTCGGCGTGCTTGTCGCCCAGGTGTTCGGCGACCGGGGCCAGCGTGACCTTGTCCAGCACGATGTTGTCCGGCGTGACCTGCCCCGAAACCACCATTTCGCCGACGCCGTAGGACGCGTCGATGGTGATCTTGGAGCGGTCGCCGTTGGCCGGGTCCAGGGTCATGGCGACGCCGGAGACCCTGGCGTTGACCATCTTCTGCACGACGACGGCCATGGACAGCCCCTGGTCCGGGATGTTGTTTTTCAGCCGGTAGATGATGGCGCGCGAGGTGTAGAGCGATGCCCAGCAGCTGCGGATGTGTTCGCCGACGGCGGCGAAGCCTTCCAGCCAGAGGTAGGTGTCCTGCTGTCCGGCGAAGGAGGCATCCGGCAGGTCTTCGGCGGTGGCGGAGGACCGCACCGCCACCGGGACCGGGGCGTCAAAGCGCGACATCAGGGCCTCATAGGCCTCAATGGTCTGGGCGCGCATGTCGGCCGGAACCGGGCGGGAGCAGATGTCTGCCCGGATGGAGGCGGATACCGCGTCCACCTGCGCGATGTTTTCCGGGTCGAGGCCGGCCAGCAGTTGGTTGATGTGCTCGGTGATTCCGGCTTCCTGCATGAACCGGTCAAACTGGGCGGTGGTGACGACGAATCCCGGGGGCACCGGCATGCCCGCAGAGGTCATGGTGACCAGCGAGGCGCCCTTGCCGCCGAGGTGTTCGAGCCGGGGCTCGATGCCGCCGTCGAAAAACTGGATGAATTCGTTGCTGCGCATGGGCTCAGGCCTCCCAGCTTACGGGGACGGTTTCGGGGACTCGGAAGGAGATGTTCTCGCGGAACTCGATGCTCCCGGGGTTCTCCAGCTTCAGGTTCGGTGCCAGACGCGCCACCTCTTCGAGGGCGATCTTGGCCTGCAGCTTGGCGAGCATGTTGCCCAGGCAGTAGTGGATGCCGAAGCCGAAGGACAGGTGCTCGCGGGCGTTGCCGCGGGAGATGTCGAACTCCTCGCCGTCCTCGAAGCGGGCGGCGTCGCGGTTGGCGGAACCCATCAGCAGCAGCAATTCGCCGCCCTCCGGGATCTTGACCCCGCCGACTTCGGTGTCCTTGAGCGCCTTCCGGCGCCAGCCGACGATGGATCCGGAGAAGCGCAGCACCTCGTCGATGGCTGCCGGGATCTTCTTGGGCTCCGCCACCAGTTGCTGCCACTGGTCCGGGCGCGCCAGCAACACGCGCAGGGAGTTGGCGATCAGGGTGGTGGTGGTCTCGTGTCCCGCAAACAGCAGGGAGTAGAGGATCGAGGCGATCTCGTGGTCGCTGATCTCCGCCCCGTCCTGCTGGGCCTTGACCAGGTCACCGGTCAGGTTGTCGCCGCCTTCCTCGTGGGCGACACGGACCAGGCGCAGGCATTCCTGCCAGTACTCCACCAGGTTGTGGGCGTGCGGGATCTGCTCCTCGTCGCTGAGGTCGCCCCAGGTCATCGCCGCGCGGGAATCGGACCAGCGCTTGAACGTGTCCACCTGGGAGACGTCGGCGCCGATCAGCGTCAGGATCGTGACCGTCGGGACGGTGTAGGCCAGGTCCTTCACGAGTTCGCCGCGGCGATCCGGGTTGGCGAGCATGGCTTCCAGTTGGTCCACGACGTTCTGCCGGATGGACGGCTCCAGCGCCTTGTAGCGGCGTGGGGTGAAAGCCTTCTGGGCGACGGCGCGGATCCGGGTGTGCTCCGGCGGGCGGCGGGCGGAAAGACCCGAGTAGGCGGTGAAGCCGCCCTCTTCCATGATCTTGGTGGCCTGCGGGCCGCGCCGGCGCACCGGTGCCTGGGCGTTCTCGCTGGAGAAGGTCTCCCAGTCCTCGAAAACGGCCTTGATGTCGTCATAGCGGGAAACCACGTAGTAGCCGACGCGCTCGTCGAACATGACGGGCTGTTCGTTCCGCAGCTCGGCGTAAGCCGGGAACGGGTCCTTCATCTGGAACGGCTCGTAGCCGTGGTGTCCTGCGGGGGCCTCGGCACCGTGGCCGAACGGGCAAGCTGCCGTTTCGGTCGAAGATGACATCTGGAACTCCTTGGGGTCTGCTCCCGCCGTCGCCGTTGTCGGTCAGCGGGCTGATTAGACTCCAGTGTTGCCCACGTCACTCGCGGGGCCTAAGGAGCTCTTCCACTGAGTGGAAACGAATAGTGCTTAGCATCTCGTGGCGAGCGGCGGCGTACGGCCCTTGGGCGCGATGTGGCTGCCAGCAATAAGCCCGGGTGGGCTGTTGGGCCGGGCGCCCAGGCCTTGCGCGCCTCATGGCTGCCCGGCAACGACTCATCAGGCATACGCCGTAGCGCGGTGCGGCGGTCCGGGAATTACCAGGATGTGCGCCGGGCGCTCACGCCTTCCGGGCGATGTGGCTGCCCAGCAAAGACTCCAGCGTGATGCGCCGCCCCACGGTCACGCCTTCCTGGCGATGTGGCTTCCCAGCAAGGACTCCAGTGGGATGTGCGCGGTGGCGCGTTCGATCTGCGCCGACACACCGCGCAGTGCCGGAAGGTGCCGCGTCATCGTGGCGGCCTGCGACGTCAGCAACACCAACCCCAGCCCGGCGCCGATCCGGCCGGTGTGGAAAACGGGCACGGCGATGGAGCAGGAGCCGAGCCGGACTTCCTCCAGCGTGGTGGCGTAGCCCTGGTCGCGAATCTGGACCAGTTCCTCCGCCAGCCGCCCGGGAACGATGTGCGTGTGCGCGGTGGGACGTTCCAGCTGCCGGTTCAGGTAGGCGGTGCGCACCCACTCCTCCTCGTACGCGAGGATGACTTTCCCGACGGCGGTGGCGTGCATCGGCAGCCGGCCACCGACCCGCGAAGCGCGGGGCACGCGCTTGGTGCCGTAGATACGCTCGATGTACAGCACTTCGTGGCCTTCCCGGACCGCCAACTGTGACGTCTCGCCGGTGAGGGAGAACAGGTCCTGCACGAACGGACGCGCGGCATCGCGCAGTTGCCGGCCGGCATTCTGCGCCAGCTCCCAGAGGCGAATGCCCAGTTGGTAACGGCCGTTGGCGCCGCGGGAGAGGAAGCCCCATTCCGTCAACTCCGCGACGAGCCGGTGCGTGGTGCTCAACGGCAGGCCGGAACCCTCGGAAATCTGGGTCAGGCTCAGCGCGCTGCGGGATTGCTCGAAGGCTTCAAGGATAGCCAGCACGCGGGACGTGACCGTGCGTCCCGGGTCTCGGCTACCGCCGGCCATAGCTGCCTCCCATATTCCGCTGAGTTCGGCACCGCCTTCGTTCAGACGAAGCCCGGCACCGCCCTGTCGCCCCGCAAAGTGGGGCACCGTCGTCGTCCGGGCATAGCCGGGCAACCGCCGTCGCCCAAGCAAAGCCCGGCACCGCCGTCGTTCAGACGAAGCCGGGCGCCGTCTTCCAGGCAAAGCCCGGCACCGCCGTCGTTCAAACGAAGCCGGGCGCCGTCTTCCGGGCAAGCCGGACAGCGCCGTCGTCAGTGCGGCTGACCTTTACAGCCGGTGCCCTCGCGGCACCCGCCCGAAACCGAGTCTAGCCGTCGGCCAGCAGCGCCCGGCGCTGCGGCCACAACGTTACCGATTCCAGCGCAGACAGCGCGCGCGCCATGGCCTTGGCCTCCTCGGTGAAGAGATGGCCCAGGACGCGCTGGCTGCAGAGCCGAAGCGCCTGGCCGCGGTCCAGCCCGAACCACTCCATCACGGTGTCGACGCCGTGCGGGCTGAGCCGCCACGTTTTGTCTGCATCCTTGACGATCGCGTCCTCGATCGAGAGGGCCTCCTTGCGCGAGTCGTGCCCGTCGATGATCTCCAGAATGCGCGGAATGAGCGCCGGGTCATGGTCAACCTCTTCGAGGATTCCGGCCGCCAGTCGGGCGCCTTCCTTCTCGTGCAGCAAGACGAGGTCGGGCCGGCCGCCTCCGGGGGCGATCGCGGCGAGGACCTGGTCCGGGGGCACCTGTGACCAGCCGATGTCGTGCAGCATGATGGCCGGAAGGACGACGCCGGCGTCGGCCTCCGGGTGGGCGGCCAGCAGGGCCTGGGCCAGGCCATAGGCGTAGAGCGTGTGGGCGTCGTTATCGCGGACGGCAAGCAACGGAGCCGCTTGCTGCCAGATCAGGTCCAAGTGCGCATCAAGGTGCACCACGCCGTCCGGCTGGGCCTCGATGGCGGCGGTGACGTCATGGCCGAACAGGTTGGCGGCAGGCAGCAGCTTCGTCATGCCCACAGCATGACGAGCAATCGCGGCGCGGGCAACCGGGTGGTTCCGCTGGACGGAAGGTGGGCGGGCGGCGGGATGGGGCGCGCCGGCGGCCTAAGCGGGGTGGACAGCTCGCTTGCCGGGCGGCTTGCGGGCGGAAGGCTAAGGCCGGGCCACTTGCGCGTTGCTTGGACGGGTCGCAGACGGGCGGGTTTGCGCCGCAACTTCCCACGTTTAGCCGCATGCTTAAGCATCCTGCCTAGTCAGACGTGGGTGGGTCGGCCAAGACATGGGAAGTTATGGCTAAACATGGGCAGATGTGCGCTGCCAGGCCGCCGAGGATAGGCATCCTGCGCACTCTGACACCGCGAGGCCGCGCGCGGCTGCCAGCGAGGCCGCCAGCCCGGCCCGACGCGCCGCGTAGGCCGCGCGCACGAGCCTCGCCCGACGCCGCAAGCCCGCGCTAGCCGGTATTCCGCAATCCCGCGGCGATGCCATTCACGGTGATCAGCATGGCCCGCTGCAGTGCCTCGTCCGGCTCCGACGTCCGGATGCGGCGCAGCAATTCCACCTGCATGTACGAAATTGGGTCCAGGTACTGGTCGCGGATGTGCAGCGAGCGCTGGAGCACCGGCTGGTTATCGAGCAGTTCGTTCTCGCCGGTCAGCTTCCGGATCTCGGCCACGGTCAGCTCGAACTCGGCACGGATGTCGTCGAACAGGTGCCGCAACGGCTCAGGCACCAGTGTCGAGACGTAATGCGCCGCGATCTCCAGGTCGGTCTTGGCCAGCGTCATCTCCACGTTCGAGATGAAGGACTGGAAGTAGTGCCAGTTGCTGATCATCTCGCGCAGCTGCGGCTGCAATCCGGCGGCCCGGGCGGCCCGCAATCCGCTGCCGACGCCGTACCAGCCGGGAACGATCTGCCGCGACTGGGTCCAGCCGAACACCCAGGTGATGGCCCGCAGCTTGCCCAGCCCCTGGCCGGCGGCCGGGCCCGCCTCGGGGTGGTCGGCCGGACGCGAACCGAACTTCACCTCGCTCAGCTGCTCCACCGGCGTCGACGTCCGGAAATACTCCGGCAGGTCCGGGTGCTCCACCAGCAGCCGGTAGCGCTCATAGGCCGCGCCGGAAATCGCTTCCATGGCCGCGTGGTAGCGGCCGCGTTCGGCTTCCGAGGTCCGCGGCTCCTGGTGCAGCGCGGACGCCTGCAGCACCGCCGCAAGCGCCAGCTCCAGGTTTTCCCGGGCCAGCTCCGGCAGGGTGTACTTGTCGGAAATGACTTCGCCCTGCTCGGTGAACTTGATCTCGCCGGCGAGCGCGCCGTTCGGTTGGGCAAGGATCGCGTCGTAGGTGGGCCCGCCGCCGCGGCCGACCGACCCGCCGCGGCCATGGAAGAAGCGCAGCCGCACCCCGTGCCGGGCGGCCACGTCGCGCAGCACCAGCTGAGCCTTGTGGATTTCCCACTGGCTGGTGGCCACACCGGCTTCCATGTTGGAGTCCGAGTAGCCGAACATGACCTCCTGCAGGTCGCCGCGCAGCCGCACGATCCGGCGGTACTGCGGATCCGAAAGCAGGTCGTCCAAAATCTTCCCGCCGCTGCGCAGCGCCTCCACGCTTTCCAGCAGCGGCGCGAAGCCGATCAGCGCCTTGGGCTCCGAGCCGTCCAGCGCCAGCAGTCCCGCCTCGCGCGCCAACACCGCGGCGGCGAGCACGTCGTCGGCGCCGCGTGCCCGGGACACGATGTACGTCTCCACGGCGTCCGGACCATACTGGCGCAGGGCCTCGGCGATCGCTCCGAACACCTCCAGGGTGCGTGCGCGCTTCTTTTTCAACGACGACGGCGGTGCCAGCGGTCCGGGCTCGAGCAGCAGCGCGGAAAGCAGCTGCTGCCTCGGTCCGCGGGCCAGCTCGAGGTAGCCGGACGGCGCAGCAGCGTCGGCCGCGGCCTCGGTGCCGCCCACCGCTGTCGCCACACCCGCCCGAGCAGCCGCGCCACCCCCAGCTGTCGCCACAGCCCCCGGCGCAGCCGTCCCGCCCGAACCCGCCACTCGGCCCGCCGCAGCACCCGAGGCCGCGGTCACGCCGGCCGGGGTCCGCGCGGCATCGCGGGCGGCCAGCAGCGCCGCGACCGCCTTGTGGTGCTTCCCCGCGTTGTCCCGGAAGTCCAGGGTGGCCAGGTGCAGCCCGATGGTCGAGACCGCCCGGCGCACGGCGGCCAGCGAACCATCCGCCACCAGCGACGCGGTGTGGGCGCGCAGGGATCGCTCGATCGGCGCCAAGTCGGCCAGCACCTCCGCCGTCGAGCTGTAGTCCCGCCCGGACTCGTGTGGGAGCCGGCGCTGGATCCGGGCGCTGGTGTTGAGCAGCTTCGCCTTGATGCAGGTCAGTTTCAGCCGGTAGGGCTCGTTTGCGTTCAGCTCGCGCACCCTGGCGTCCAGGCCCGGCAGGTTCTCCAGGTCCCTTGCCACGGAGTCCAGCAGTTCGTCGCTGGCGGCCACGATCGTCGTCGAGTTGGACAGGACGGCGATCAGGCTGTCCACAAAGCCGATGTTGATCCGCACCGCGTGCTGGTTCTGCAGCTGGAAGACCTCATGCGTCACGTCCACGGTGACCAGCGGGTTGCCGTCACGGTCGCCGCCGATCCAGGAGCCGAAACGCAGCGGCGCCCGGTCGGCGGGCAGCGTCACGCCATGTTCGGACAGCAGTTCGGCCAGGTCCCCCATCAGCTCCGGCATGGTGTTGTTGAGGATGTTGCCCAGGTAGTAAACGGCGTTGCGCGCCTCATCCACGGGGCTCGGCCGCACGTGCCGCAGCTCGTCCGTCTGCCACATCTGGTCGATGATCTCGGCCAGCCGCCGGTCCTGCCGCCGCCGCGCCGTGCTGCCCTCCGCCGTCGTGGTGGACAGCAAGTCGGAGATGGCGCGCAGCTTGTCCAACACGGTGCGCCGCGATGCCTCGGTGGGATGCGCGGTGAAGACGGGCCGGACGTCGAGCTGGTTGACCGCGCGTTGCAGCGCCTCGGGTCCCGCTTCCTCGGCAATCTGCGCGACGGTGCGCAGCAACTGCCCGTCTTCCTCCGGCCGGGCACGCAATTGGCGCACCCGGTGCACCTGTTCGGCGGCGTTGGCCAGGTGGAAGTAGAAGGCAAAAGCCCGCACCAGGTCGGTGGCCTCGTCGACGTCCAGCCCCGCGAGCAGTTCGCGGACCTGATCGATCACCTCGCGGGCGGTCCACGGCCCCGTGGCCTCGCCCTCGCCCCGGGCCGCTTCCTTGGACTCCTTGGTCAGCAGCCGCACCTGCTCCACCAGGTGGAGCAGCTCCGGCCCGTGCTGGCGGGCCAGCGATGCCCCTAGCAGCGTGCTCACCCGGCGAACGTCGGCGCGCAGGCTCGCGTCGAGGTCCCGGTCGCGGGCGGCGTGCTGCATGGGTGCGTCCTTTCGCGTCCTGCGGGCGGCTGCGGCGGGCGTGCCGTTCCCGGGGACTCCAAGCTTCGGCACGGTCCACCTCAAGCGTACGACGGCGACGCCTCGCCTTTCGCCGACGGGTTTCGGAGGCGCCGGCTGCCTGCGTCATTCGGATCGCGCCGGTTACTCCCCCGCCCATCCGACCGTGCGGTTACTTGGGCGCCACCCGGAAGGTGCCGGGTACCTGGGCGCAGCCCGGCAGCGCCGGTTACTCCCCCGCCACCGACCCTTCGGTTACTTGGGCGCCATCCGGATCGCGCCGTCCAGCCTGATGGTTTCGCCGTTGAGCATCGAGTTGGCCACGATGTGCGCGGCCAGCTCCGCATACTCGGCCGGCCGGCCCAGCCGGGACGGGTGCGGCACCTGCCGGCCGAGCGAATCCTGCGCCTGTTGCGGCAGCCCGGCCATCATCGGCGTCTCGAAGATGCCCGGCGCGATGGTGACCACCCGGACCAGCGAGCGTGCCAGTTCGCGGGCCAGCGGAAGCGTCATGGCAGCCACTCCGCCCTTGGATGCGGCGTAGGCGGGCTGGCCGATCTGGCCGTCGAAGGCCGCCACGGAGGCGGTGTTGATGATGACGCCACGCTCGGGCCCGCCCAGTTCGGTTTCCACCGGTTCGGTGGCGGCGATGGCGGCGGCGGCCAGGCGAATCACGTTGAAGGTGCCGACCAGGTTGACCTGTATCACCTTGGCAAACGCCTCCAGCGGCAGGACCCCGTCGCGGCCCAGCACTTTGCCCGGGGTGGCGACGCCGGCGCAGTTGACCACGATCCTTAGCGGTCCCAGCGCCGCGGCCGCCTCCACCGCGGCCTGCACCTGTTCTTCATCGGTCACGTCGGCGGGCGCGAACACGGCCCGGTCCCCGAGTTCGGCGGCGAGCTCTTTCCCCTTCGAGCCGGGCAGGTCCATCAGCACTACCGACGCACCGGCGGCATGCAGCCGGCGGGCCGTCGCAGCCCCCAGCCCCGATGCTCCGCCCGTGATCAACGCTACGGTTCCGGCTACCTCCACTGGATCCTCCTCTGGGTCCTCAACACTCATACCTCCGGCCGCCTGCCGCCTGCCTGCCGGCGGCATTGCAACCCTCAGCCTAGTGTGGCCCGGCGCACACCCCGGGCATCGGCGGGCAGATTCCGGCCTGCGCCGCGCCGATCCGCCGTTAGGCTGGTCCACATGCCCACCCTGCCCGGCGGCGGAGCATTCCGCCCGCCCAACCCTGTTCTGGCGGCAGGACGCGCGGACGAGGCCGCCATCGCCGTGGTCCGCCATTTCCGCCAGCGCCTGCTGGGCCTTCCGTTCACCATGCTGGGCGCGGTCCGCCGACCCTCCCCCGGCCGGGGCGGGCCGTGGCACTACTGGTGGCAGGCCCACTTCCTGGACTGCCTGGTGGATGCCGGGTGGCGGGAGCTGTGCCGGGGCCGGCATTACGACGGCGGCACCGGGCCGAGCGCCGGCCGTATCGCCGCGCGGCTGCTGCGCACGCTGCGCTGGCGCAACGGATTCCGCTTCGACAACGCCTACTACGACGACATGGCCTGGCTCGCGTTGGCGGCGCAGCGGCTGGACATGCTGGCCGCCGAGGCGCACAAACCCCGCTTCCGGAACAGGGCCGCGGCTCGCGGCCTGCTGCCACAGCTGGAATCGGCGCACACCCCGGACCTGGGCGGAGGCCTGTTCTGGAACACCGCCAGGGACTTCAAGAACACCCCCGCCACGGCACCGGCGGCCCTGTATCTGGCGCGCACGGGCGACCGGGCGCAGGCCGCCCGGCTCCTGGACTGGTTGGACGCCACCCTGTACGCGCCCCGGCAGCGGCTGTATCTCGACGGCGTCCGGGTCGCCGGCGGCCGGCCGGTTTTGGTAGACGACCTCTACACCTACAACCAAGGGCCGGTGCTCGGGGCACTGCTGGAAACGGGCCGCGACGCCGACCTGGCGCGGGCCGCCGAACTGGTGCAGGGCATCGCGGCCGGTTTCGTCCAACGACCTTCGGCGACCGACGGCGACGGCGGTCAACTCGTCCTGCGCACGCACGGCGCCGGCGACGGCGGCCTCTTCACCGGGATCCTGGCCCGCTACCTGGCTTTGGCAGCCCGCTCCGACCGACTGCCGGACTCGGCGCGGGAACTGGCGGCGCGGATGGTCTCGGACACCGCGCAAGGCTTCTGGGACGGGCGGACCATCGGAAACCACCGTGCCGGGGAGGTGCTGGTTTTCTCCCCCGACCCCGCGGTTCCGGCCGCCACAGCGGGCGGGGCATGCGTCGGCGTCGAGCTGTCCACCCAACTGCAGGCCTGGATGACCCTGGAGGCCGCCGCCACGCTGCCCGCTTGAGTGGGCGTCTGCACGGGGGTCGGCACGGGGAAGTGAACGGACGTCGGAACGGGCGGGTGAAGCGGCGCAGTCCGGGGCGTGCGCACGGGCCTTCGGCCGGCCGTCAGGACGGCTTCTTCTGCTGCGGATACGGTGTTTCCTGCCGGGCCAGCGTCTCCACGAA
The DNA here is from genome assembly GCF_059091765.1 of Arthrobacter senegalensis. NCBI lineage: Bacteria > Bacillati > Actinomycetota > Actinomycetes > Micrococcales > Micrococcaceae > Arthrobacter > Arthrobacter senegalensis. The sequence goes on from NZ_JBNHGZ010000002.1 coordinate 113,053, forward strand.
GCCGGCGATCTTGCGCTGCCGGGCGGCATCGGTCTTCAGCTGGGCCAGCCGGTGGATCAGCGCGAAGCGGTTCTGCGAGGTGAGCACCTCGAACATCGCCTGCGCTTCCGGGACGGCGGCGATCGCCGCGGCCAGGTCTTCGGGCACCTCGGCCGTGGCGGGCCCGGCGTAGGCCTTCTCCCAGCGGCCGTCGGCCTGCGCCGCGGCCACTGCAGCCCGGCCGGCCTCGTGCATCTTCCCGGCCTGCTCCAGCCGCTCGATGTGCCCGACGTTCCGCAGTGACCAGATGCTGCGCTTCGTCCGCGGGGTGAAGCGTTGGAAGGTGCTTTCCGCGTCGCGCCGCTTGCCTTGCCCGTCGATCCAGCCGAAACACAACGCCTCGTCCAGGGCGGCGGCATAATCCAAGGCTGTGACCGTGCCGCCCTTCTTGCCCAGGATCAGCCACACGCCGGCCGACGTAGCATGATTCACCTCCAACCAGGCCCGCCACGCGGCAGCGTCTGGCACCAGCAACTCCGGAAGCTCAACGGCCATGCCCTCATGGCAGCACGGCAGGGCCGCGCCGTCTAGTGTTTTGGGGTATCGTCCCGTGCCGGCCCAAGGAGGAACCCAAATGCTGCGCGTCCGTCCCGTATTGTCCACCTCCCGCATCGGGCCGTGGCGGGACTTGTTGACCGAGGCGGGGCTGGCCTGCGTGGCCCACGACGGCGGTGCCCGGCTGGAGTTCGCCGCCGGCTCGGGGCGGCTGGACCTGCGCCTGGCCGATCACGGCGACGCCGCCGACGCCCGCGTGGAACTGGGCTTCGAGGTCCGCGACCTCGACGAATTTGTCCGCCGCACCGTGGCCGACGGCACGTTGGCGGAAATCGAGGAGGCCGGCGACGGCCGGGCCGCGCGGATCACCGCACCCTCGGGCCTCAGCTTCCTGGCACGGGCCGCCGCGCCGGCGTTCGGGCACGACGCCGGGCACCACCCGCCCGATCCGGCGCTAACCGTCATGCCGGTCTGGGTGACGCCGGACGTATCCGGTGCTGCGGCCACCCTCCGCGGAATCGGCGCGCGTCCCCGGTTCAGCGGCGACGGCACCTGCGTGGTCTTCGCGGCGAAGAACGGCGGGCTGGTCGAGGTACAGCCAGGCGGTACGGAGCAGCTTGGGCTGGCCTTTGAGTACGACGGCGACCTGTGCGCCTTACGGGGGCGCCTCGCCACGGCCGGTCACGACTGTTCCCGGGCGGGCGAGGACGGCCGGGAGGTCCTGCTGGTGGGGCATCCTGACGGCGCGGACCCGGCCGGCGGAGGGTACCTGCGGTTCAGCGCCCCGCGAAACGGTTCGGCTGGAGACCACCCGCTGCCGGGCACGCTTTGGCCCTGACGGGACCGGCGGTTCCGCGGTTCTGGCGGGTCCGGCCGTGGCTGGGCTGCACTGGAACGGACGCGCCGGGCGGGGCGGCCGGCGTGACTGGCGTCGCAGGGGTGCGGTAGAACAAGTACATGAGCGTACGTACTCCCGACCCGTATCCCGGCTGGCTGTCCCACGAGGACCTGCACGAGGCGCGGCAACGCCTGCCGATGCTTTACGTAGAGGCGGTGCCGGTGCGGCTGGACTCGCTGGGATATGTCACGGAGATCGGCCTGCTGCTGCAGGCTTCGGACGAAGGCGAGATGGTGCGCACGTTCGTCTCCGGCCGGGTCATGTACCGCGAGACGGTCCGGGCCGCCCTCTTGCGCCATCTGGAGAAGGACCTCGGCCCGCTGGCCCTGCCGCAACTGCCGGCCAGCCCGGTGCCTTTCACGGTGGCGGAATACTTCCCCTCGCCGTCCGAGACCGGGCTAACCGATGACCGGCAGCATGCCGTGGCCCTGGCCTACGTCATCCCGGTCACCGGGGAATGCAACCCGCGCCAGGACGCCCTGGAACTGAGCTGGATGACGCCGGAAGATGCGCTGAGCCAGGCGGTCCAGTCCGAATTCATCGGCGGCCGCGGCAACCTGCTGCGCCAGGCCTTGGCTCACGCGGGCTGGTGCCGCTGACCGCCGCCCGGATGTCGGAGGGCTTACCGCCCGGTGGGTCGGCGGGCTGACCGCGGCCGAGTGCCGGCGCAGGCCTCCCGCCGAGTGCCGGCGGCTTGACCGCCCGGCTACTTCGGCAGCATCCAGACGTACATCTGGGCGGCGAGGTCCCGGGACTCCTCCCGGTGCTGGTCCTGGTAGCTCAGCCGCTTCAGCTGGACCGGCCGCTGGCTGCGGCGGTTGGCCAGATCCGTCAGGGCCGCGCCGGCGGCATGCAGCAGCACGGTCAAACGGCTCCTGCTGCGGAACTGCTCGGGGTACACGGGGGCGTGTGTCGGCGCTTCGCCAAGGCGGGCCTCCGGGGCAAGAATGATGCTCATGGCTGGTTCAGCTTTCACAAGGATGTAGGGCTGCTGTGCGTGAGGTGCTTCGTCGGAACAACCGACGAGGTACGGTTCCGGCGGGAACTTCGATGTCTTGACGCTATCGGCGATCGCGGTCATCTTTGGTCCTCGATCCCGAGCCGGACACCGATTTTTTGGGCCCGCGGTCTCCGGTGCCGAGATCAACGCCCGGGCGAACCGTCCCTATTCCCAGGATTTGGACAGCGCGAGAGGCCGCTCACAATCCATCGTTTCATCAGGTCTGCGGGCTGGACACCGGGCCGCACCTCCCCCCGAAAAGATAACGAATTCATATACTGTTCAGACGATCGCGAGCGTGACTAAGGATTTACCCATGACGGAACAGCAGGCCGAGACATACATCCACCATGTCAAGGCCGAGGCCGTGGCCGCGGGCGCCCGGTTCCTGACCCGCTCCGGCGAGCACTCGGCGCCGGTGGCGAGCACCGCCGTCGTACCCGACGATTTCGGCACGCCGGCGCTGGTGGTGGCCACGCTGGAAGACGGCAGCAAGGTGCGCATTGCCCACGGCTCGCGCATCCGCGTGGCTTCCTCCCGCCGGCCCGCGCCGCTGCCCGGCGCGCTGGCGCTGGCTGAACTGGAACTGATCCCGGCTGAGGAAGGCACTCCCGAGGCGGTGGTGGTCGAGGTGGCGCGGGCACACGCACGCAATGCCCGGGTGCAGCGGCTGGCCGCACGCCTGAGCCGGGGCCTCAACACCAAGGCCGGCAGCCACCTGCAGGACGTGCGGGACCTGGCCCATATCCTGTTCGTGGAGCTGGACGATCGCGAACGCGCACTCACAGTCTGCCGGCTGATCATCGACCAGCCGTTCGACGGGAACTTCGGCCGGTGGAAATGGATTCAGTCGGCGATGGCCATGGCCGCCTACATGCTGCGCGAGTCCGGCGACGAGGAGGACCAGCAGGAAGCCCGGAGGCTGGCCGAGGCGCTGCGCACCCCCGACGACGCCGACGAGGACCCGTTCCGCGCGAAGGTCAACGCGGAGGTCCGCCAGCGCCAGCTGAACGAGCCGAACCTCTACGACAAGGAAATCCACCGCGCCATGGCCGCCGCCGACCGCGACGTGGAGCGTGAGTGGCGCGAACTGCGCTTGAGCTCATTGTTGTACCTGCGCACGCACGGCGGATCGGAGACCCTGGAGCCGGTCGAGTTGGACCGCCGGATCAGCAACGAGCTGGTGGCGATCCGCGCACTGGACGCCCAGCAGCGGAACTCCTAGACCCGTTCCGCCCGACTCTGGCCACCCCTGCGGCCCCGCGGGTAGAGTCGGCCGCATGACGGATAGCGGCGTTGCACCGGCGACCGGTCCCCTGAGCGTCCACATCAATGCGGACGCCCGCCAGGTCTGGGTCATGCTGCGCGAGCCCAGGTCCATTGCACAGTGGCACGGCTGGGACATGAAGGGCCTGGACGAGGAGATCCGCGAGATCTACTTCACCGGTGCCACCGAATCCGAAGACCACAAACAACTCAGGCTGAGCGACGGCGATGCCTTTATCCTGAAGCCGGTGGGCGACGGCGTCCAGCTGAGCCTCGAGCGCGGCCGGGAGTCCGGCGAGAAGTCCGACGAGTGGTGGGAGGACGTCACCGAAGGCTGGCTGACCTTCCTGCAGCAGCTGCGGTTCGCCCTGGAGCGGCACCCCAACGACCCACGCCAGACCACGTACCTCGGCGCGGACTCGCTGCCGCCCGGCGGCCTGCTCGCCAGCCTGGGACTCGACAACCTGCCGGAGCCGGACGAGCCGTACTCCGCCACGCTGTCCACCGGTGAGGCTCTGTCCGGCAAGGTGTGGTTCCGGTCGGAGCGCCAGCTCGGGCTGACGGTGGATTCATACGCCGACCATGGCGGCGGCCTCCTGATTGTTGCGACGACGCCGCCGCATCCGGAGGGCCGGCCGGAGGGCGGCTGCCAGGTGCTGATCAGCTGTTACGGCCTTGGTGCCCGCCGGCTCGCCGAAATCCGGAAAGCCTGGGACGGCTGGCGCAGCAGCGCGCTGCCCGTCGCCGACCCGCTGGTGCTCGGCAGCACCGCGGGGCCGGTCGCCGACTAGACCACCCCGCACCAGCCCGGAGGGCGGGCGGGCGAACCCCGCTCATCCCTCGCCGCGGTGCTTGCGTTGGAAGCGCCGCCGGTTCTTCATGCGCACGGTGCGCTGGTGCATCAGGTACACCAGACTCAGCCCTACCAGCGCACCGATCGCGGTCTGCAAAGCCCGGTCCACCATCAGCTCCTGAGGATCCGTGGGGGCAGCGAGCTCGGTCATGATCAGGGCCAGCGGCGTGATGAAGATCAGCGCGAGGGCATAGTGGCGCAGCACGAACATCTCGGCCGCGAACTGCAGCGCCACCACCATCAGCACCAGCACCCACGGCGCCGGGTGCGGGGCCAGCAGCACCCCGGCCACCGCCACGCCGGCAAAGGTGCCCAGGATGCGGTGCACGCCCTTGTTCACCCGCTGGACCAGGCTGGGGCCGGCGATCGGGGCCACCGCGGCGACCATCGCCCAGTAGTTGTGCCCCAGACCCACCATGGTGGCGAGCGTCCCGGCCGCGAGCGCCGCGACGGCATTCGCGCCGGCCTCCACCGCGAATTCCCGCCAGTGTGCGGCGGTCAGTTCCTGTTTCGGCGGCGCGGCCATGGACGTCCGCCAGGACGGCACCAACCGGCTGCTGATCCCGATCAGCATGGCCAGCACCACGCTCACCAGTCCGGTCAGCATCGCCTGCCACAACGGCGCCGTCGGCGGAATCGAGCCGATGGCGGCATAACCGAAGGTGAAGAAGATGACCCCGGCCGGCCGCAGCCGGAGGTAGTTGACTGCCAGGGAGCACGACCCGGCTACCACGGTGGTGCCGAACACGATCCCCCAGGGTCCGGCGTCGGACTGGGCAGTGAGCGCGCCAAGGAACATGACCATCAGGATCAGGACGCCAAACCAGCCTTGGTGCCGCAGCCTGGAGCCGTGTGCTTCGCCGCGGCCGTAGATCCCCGTGAAGGCGCCGAAGGCGGCGAATACCATCAGGTCAAACCGGCCGAACGCCAGTAGGGCAAGCAGCGGCAGGCCCACGCTGAGGCCGCAACGCGTGGCAACAATATGGTCTTGGCGCGCCGGACCAACCCGGAAGAACTCGCGCACGTGCTGCTTCAGCATGCCTTCCGCCTTTCGGTTGCCTACTGTAGCTACCTTGCTCCCGTCTTTCATCGGGCGCAGCCACGCACGCACCGCCCACGCACCCAGTGCCCCGGAGTCCGGCCGCCGCCCGGTAAGGCAAAATGGTGGGGTGCCCCAGTCTGATTTTTCCTTTCGCGTCGGCAGCCGCCTGTCCGACACCGCCAGCCCCGCCCCCGCCCAGGTAGAAGACAACGGGGGCGCGTTCCAGGGCCGGACCGGAACCATCACCACGCCGCACGGAGAGATACAGACCCCCGCCTTCATCGCCGTCGGCACCAAGGCCACGGTCAAGGCCGTCCTCCCCGAGTCGATGAAGGAGCTCGGCGCGCAGGCCCTGCTGGCCAACGCGTACCACCTGTACCTGCAGCCCGGGGCGGCGGTGCTCGATGCGGCCGGCGGGCTGGGCAGGTTCATGAATTGGGACGGGCCCACCTTCACCGACTCCGGCGGCTTCCAGGTGATGAGCCTGGGCTCCGGCTTTAAGAAGGTCATCAGCATGGACGCGGCCGCGGCCGGCAGCGGCTCCGACGACCGGGTGGCACCCGGCAAGGAACGCCTGGCCCATGTGGACGACGACGGCGTCTGGTTCAAGTCCCATCTCAACGGCGACAGGCACCGCTTCACGCCGGAGATCTCCATGCAGGTGCAGCACCAGCTCGGGGCGGACATCATGTTCGGCTTCGACGAACTGACCACGCTGATGAACTCGCGCGGCTACCAGGAGGAGTCGCTGGAACGGACGCGGCGGTGGGCCGAGCGGTGCGTGACCGAGCACGAGCGGCTCACCGAGGAGCGCTCCCACCGGCCGTATCAGGCACTCTTCGGCGTTATTCAGGGCGCCCAGTACGAAGACCTGCGCCGCAAGGCCTGCCGCGACCTCGGAGCGATGAACTTCGACGGCTTCGGCATCGGCGGCGCGCTGGAGAAGGAGAACCTGGGCACCATCGTGCGCTGGTGCACCGAGGAGCTGCCCGAGGACAAGCCCCGCCACCTGCTGGGCATCTCGGAACCCGACGACATCTTCACCGCGATCGAGAACGGCGCCGACACCTTCGACTGTGTCTCCCCCACCCGGGTGGCGCGCAACTCCGCGTTCTACACGCCCGACGGCCGCAAGAACCTGTCCAACCGCCGGTTCAAAATGGACTTCACCCCCTTGGTGGACGGCTGCGACTGCTACACCTGCGGAAACTACACGCGCGCCTACATCCACCACCTCTACAAGGCAAACGAGATGGTCAGCCACACGCTGATCTCCATCCACAATGAGCGCTTCACGGTAAAACTGGTCGACGACGCGCGGCTGGCCATCGACGACGGTTCCTTCTTTGACTTCAAGGCCGAGGTGCTCGGCCGCTACTACGCCTGATCTACCGGCGCGGCCCGGAACAGGGTTTCGGCAGGCCGGAGGCGGGTCAAGGTCCGGGCAGGCGGAAGGCCGCCGTCGTTTCCGTGAGAACGACGGCGGCCTTCCGTGTCTTGGTGCGGGCCGGGTATCAGGCAGCCAGCGCCACGTCGGAGAGCTCGGTGGCCGGAGCCAGAATGCTCAGCCAGCAGTCGGACTGCCCGGGGTCGGCATATGCGGGCAGCGCTCCGGCCTCCGCACATCCTTGCAGGTCTGCCAGGACTGCCCCGTCCACGGAGGCATTCTGCAGGTCAATGGTTATCTGAAGTCCTGACGCCAGCGAGTTTGCCCGCCTGGCCAGAGAGTAGACGGCCAAAACGTTCCGCTCGTCGACGCGCCCGCGTACCTCGATGTGCGCGGCCGAGCACTCCAGGTCGACCCGGACCGTGACCTTGAGTTTGCCACTCATCGGGCCGCTGCCTTCGGCGCAGCGGAACTTCGGGCCGTTGCCTTCGGCGCGGTGGAATTCCGGGCCACACCGGAGGACACCCGGCGCCGGCGACGACCCGCCCCGGCCTTGCTCTCCAAGGCCCACGACTTATGGAAGCGGCTGCGCTGTTCCTGCGGTACCAGCCGGAGGAACACAGGATGGTTAAAGACCTGCTGCCGGGCTTCCTGGCAGAACGGCAATACGCGCAGGCGGCGGCGGTGGGCTTCAACCAATGCCCGGCGCACCAATTCGTCGGCCAGGCCAAGCCCGCGGTGCAAACGGTCTTCGTCAATCTGGAGAAGCCACATCTCACCGTCTTGGATCTTGTACTGCAGCGACGCCGCTACTTCTCCGTCTACATAGGCGTCGAAGCGTGATGCGTCGTAGTTGTTGCGTATGACCTGCATGCCTCTCCTCACTTAGCGTCTCCAACCGGAGGGCGCGGGCGTGGCCCGACCGGACCCCTGGCTGGGAACCTCGGTCCGGCGGTGCCGGACCAAACGGTAATCATGCTTACAATGTAAGCAAAGCATGCTTATTATCAATCTGCAAAACGGCGCAGCTAAATTGCCTTACTACGGACGCAATAACGTGCGACGGCGGAAGCGCCGCGGCACGGTGGCGAAGGGATAGTGCACGACGGCGGAAGCGCCGCCGCGGCACGGCGTGGATCGTATCCGCGCTCAGGAAAGCTGGCTGTCCAGGCGCTCGAGCAGCCAATCCAGCGAGGCTTCGAATTCCTGCTTGGCGCGGTCTTGGGAAAGTAGGCCCTGCAGTTTCTGCAGCAGCGGATAGTCGGTGAGATCGGTTTGGCCGGGCGGCGGTGGCGTGCCCTCCTCGACCGGCCCTATGTCGGCACCGAGCGCGGCCACCTCCAGCAGCAAGTGGCCAATAAGGAAACTGCTGAAGGCCCGGTAGGCCTCCACCGCCTGCTCATTGCTGAAGCCCGCGCCGGTCATGGCCTTGAGGAACGACTCCACCCACTTTAGGCTGCGCAAGGGCGGCTGGACCCAGGGGGCCTCCGTCGGGCGCGTGGCAATCAGCGGGAACACCTCGGGATGCTTGACCGCAAGCCGCCGCAGCCCGTGGGCCAGCCGCAACAGGTAGTCCTGCCACCCGTGGCGGGGTTCTACATACACTTCCGGGTCGCTGTACAGCTCATCGACCACTATCTCCACGATGCCGTCGAGCAGATGCTCCCGCGACGGGACGTAGCGGTAAAGCGACATGGCTTCGACATCCAGCTCCGCGCCGAGCCGCCGCATGCTTAACTGGCGGACCCCGTGCTGCTCGATGAACGCCGCGCCCGCCTCCAGGATCCGCTGTCGATCCAGTCGCTGCCTGTCGTGGCTGCCATGGCCCGCATCAGCCGTCGAAGATGTTTCGGGTTCGACCATTGACCGCTCCCTCCTGCATTCGCGCCCCAGCCTACGCGCCGGGCTCAGCCCTGTCCTCCCGCCGACCGGCCGGAGCCCCCTCGGCAGCCGGTTAATCCGGTACCAAAAGTACGTGATTTTCCGCGGTAACCCGCGGTTTTGCCGCCGTTGGCGAAAGTATGAAAAGTTTTGGGCAGAAGACGCCACAAAATCGGCGGCGGGGCTCGATTTCCCCAGGGCTTACATTGTAAGCTGGGGCTTCCGGGCCCCGGACTCCGCACCACCGATGCCGACATGCCCTTCGGGCGGGATTCATCCCTCGGCAAGATAGGAAGTAGAGCAATGGATGAGCACTTGAAACAGGTCTGGACCGCCTCCGCGGCTGTAGAAACGCTGCAGGGCGAAATGGACCAGGCGGAGACGATCCTGGACTCTGCAATTGACGAAGCGCTCAAGGCCGGGGCCGCCCCGGAGGAGATCAGCGGGGCAGCGAACCTGTCGCCGACGGAGCTCAGTGAACGCGTCCCGGCGCTCGCCGCCGAGGATCAGCCGGCGGACGAAGAAGGCGCCGCGCTGTAGGACGGTTCGCGCTTCTTCACCCGCCCGATGACGGCAGTCGTGACGGGAACGAAGAGGAATTCCACCGCGGTCTTGTAGACGAAGCCGACGACCACGTAGTTAATGAACGTGGGGACATCGCCGATGCCGATCACCGAGGCCGCGATGGAACAGAAAATGAGCGTGTCCGCGAACTCGCCCACACCTGTCGAACCCATCAGTCGCGCCCACAACCGGCGTTCGCCCCAGCGCTCCTTCATGCGCACCAGCACCCAGGAATTCAGCGTCTGCCCCACGAGGAAGCCCAGGAGGCTGGCCAGCACGATCAGCGGCACCGGGCCGAGCGCACCTTCAAGTGCCTCTTGTTTCATCTGCCCGAACTCGTCGTCAAAGCCCGGCAGCGCGATGATCACCCAGTAGCACAGCGAGGCGAAGACCGACAGCGCGAAGGTGGTGAGGATGGCTTTCCGCGCCACCTTGAAGCCGTAGACCTCGCTGATCACGTCGCCCAGAATGTACGCCAGCGGGAACAGGAAAAATCCGCCGTCAGTAATGATCGGGCCCAGGGCCACGCCCTTGGAGGCGCCGATGTTGGACAGGATCAGGACCACCGCCATTACGGCAAGCATGACGCCGAAGTAGGGGCTGCCGATCGAGGCAAAGCGGGCAGGCGTGCGGGATTTCAGTTCAGTCATCAGTGGTGTTCACCCTCGTAGTAGTGGTTCGCGCAACGTTTCGCACCTCACGGTGACCTGAAGAAACGTCCGCTGTATTAGCACTAGGGGTCCGTCTGCCACCCGGACCGCCTACCATTCTCCCATGCGCGCGGGGCTTCGCGCTCCGGCGCCTGCGATGCCCGACTGCTCCACGGCGCCGCCGTCCTATTCTGGCTGTATGAGTGAGGAGCCCGAACCCGACGACTTCGAGGACGACAACCCGCGCCACCGGGTGACGTTCGGGTTCGGGGCCTTCGTAGTCGGATTCCTCGTGGCCGTCTCCGTATTCGCGCTGGGCGCCCTGCTGCTCACCCTGGCCGGCGGCCCGCTTAGCTGGCACCAATTCGCGTCGGCCGCGCTCCTGGCGCTGGTCGTCGGGTTGTACGCCGGCGGCATCGGGCTGGTCATCGGTGCACCCATCGCCTTCGTGCTGGGCATGTTGCTCCGGCCGGTGGCTAACCAATGGCTGCACGTGCTGGCGTTCTTCGCGGTCATGACGGCTGCTTCTTTTCTGATCCTGGTCTCGCTCTCCAGCGGCGACCCGCTTGGCACGCTGGAACTGGCAGCGCTGATCGGGCTGGCCGCGGCAATCGGCCGGTCTAGCGTATGGCGGATGGTGGACATCCGCTGAGCCAGCGTGCGCTTGAGTGCGGCAGCCGGCTCAGCGGATGGCCACCGCGCAGTCGCCGGGCGGTGGGCACCGCCGTCGTCGTCATTAGGAGCCTGAGGGTCTGTCAGTGGAAAATAACCGCATGTCTGTTTCCATCACCGAAACCAACCGGCCCGCCATTACGCTGACCATCGCCGGCTCCGAAGCCACCGGAGGCGCGGGAGCCCAGGCCGACCTGAAGACCTTCCAGGCTTTGGGCACCTACGGCATCACCGCCCTGACCTGCATCGTGTCCTTCAATCCCCAGGACAACTGGAACCACCGCTTTGTCCCGGTGGACGCCGGCGTCATCGCCGATCAGCTGGAGGCGATCCAAACCTGCTACGAAGGTTCGCTGAAGACGGTCAAGCTGGGCATGCTCGGCTCGCCCGCGACCATCGACACGGTCGCGGCGGCGCTGCAGAACCAGGAATGGGACAACATCGTGCTGGACCCGGTACTGATCTGCAAGGGGCAGGAACCCGGCCACGCGCTGGACACCGACCAGGCCCTCAAGGCCCAGGTGTTGCCGCTGGCCACCTTCGTCACCCCGAACCACTTCGAGGCCGAATCCCTCTCCGGGATCACGATCAACGACGTCGAGGACCTGAAACGGGCCGCCAAGATCATCCATGAGGCCTCCGGCGCCGCGGTGCTGGCCAAGGGCGGCGTGCGCCTCGCCGGCCCGGACGCGGTGGACGTCTTTTACGACGGCGAAACCCTCGAAGTGCTCTCCGCGCCGAAGGTCGGCGAGGTGGCCGTCTCCGGTGCCGGCTGCTCGCTGGCCGCCGCGGTGACCGCCGAACTGGCCAAGGGCGCCACCCCGCTGCAGGCGGCCAAGACCGCCAAGCACTTCGTCACCGAGGGCATCAAGGCGCGGGTTTCCTCCCACGCCCCGTTCGACGCACTCTGGCAGGGCGGCGCCGCGCTGTCCTGACCGGCCGGCGACGCCGTGGCGCCCTGTCCGGCGGGGCGCGCGCTGTCATGACCGGCAGGCACTGTGCTGTCCTGGCTGTCCTTCCGGTGGCGGCCCTCGCCCGCCACCCTTAAACGCCGACGGCGGCGCCCTCCCCCGGGAAGCTAGCGAGCCCCCGGTGGGTGGGCACCGCCGTCGTCAGCGGTTTGACGGGATCAGACCGTCTGCACGGCGATTTCCGCGTCCAGGCGGGGCAGCCGCGGGAACCAGGGGTTCTCGCCCGGGGTGCCGATGTTGACCACCATGAACGTGCGGTGGGAGGTTCCGGCGTTGAAGTCCTCGTCGATGCCGGCGGCGTCGAACGCGCCCATCGGGCCGGCGTGCAGGCCCACGGCGCGGACGGCCATGATGAAGTAACCGGCCTGCAGCCACGCGTTGTTCTTGGCGACCTCGGCGCGCATTTCGGCGTTGTCGTCGAACATTGCCTTGCGCTCGGGAGCGTGCGGGAAGAACGTCTCGAAGTGCTCGTGCCAGTCGGCGTCGTAGCTGAGCACGGCGACCATCGGAGCCGTCAGCGTCTTGGCGCGGTTGCCCTCCGCCATGCGGGCGCCCAGCTTCTCGCGGGCCTCGGCGGACCGGACCCAGGTGATGCGCAGCGGCTGGTTGTTCATCATGGTCGGGCCCATCTTGGCCAGCTCATAGATGGCGGCGAGCTGCTCGTCCGAGACCGGCTCGGCGGAGAAGGTGTTCGCGGTGCGGGCTTCCAGGAACAGCTGGTTCGCGGCCTCGCGGTCCACGGCCAGTTCGTTCTCGAGGCTGACGTCAACGGTTTCGACGCTCATGTGACTCCTTAGTTGCGGGATGGGTCTACAGGGTTGAACACCGCCCCTCCATGCCGGAATTTCCTGCGGGCCTGTGAGGTTCGTTACGCGGCCCTCTGCATAGGCAAGGCTTGCAACCCGCCGCTAGGGTGGAGCGAAAACAGGAAGGCGGCATTCGTTGGTTAAGACCATGCAGGCCATGACCTACTCGCGGTACGGCGGGCCGGAGGTCCTGGAGCAGTCGGAGGTTCGGCGGCCAAAGGTGGCACCGGGTGCGGTGCTCATCCGGGTCAAAGCGGCCAGCGTGAACCCGGTGGACTGGAAAGTGATGGCCGGCGGACTGGACGCGATGCTGGACGTGCACTTCCCGGTGATTCCCGGCTGGGACGTGGCCGGAGTCGTCGAGGAGGTGGGACCGGATACCCCCGAATACGCTCCCGGCGACGAAGTCTACGCCTACGGCCGCCGGGACACCGTGAGCGGCGGAACCTACGCGGAGTTCGTGGCGCTGCCGGTATCCATGGTGGCGCGCAAGCCGAAATCGCTGGGCTGGGAGCAGGCCGCCGGGCTGCCGCTCACCGGCATGACAGCACAGCGGACCCTGGACGCCTTGGCCCCGTCAACCGGCGAGACAATCCTGATCCACAACGGGTCCGGCGGCGTCGGTCGAATCGCCATCCAGCTCGCCACCGAGCGCGGCCTCCGGGTCATCGCCACCGCCTCCAAGCAACACCACCAACGGCTGCGGGAGTTCGGCGCGGAACCGGTGGAATACGGCGACGGGCTGGTGCACCGCGTGCGCGGGCTCGCTCCGCAGGGCGCGGACGCCGTGGCGGACTTCGCGGGAGGGGTTTTGGAGGAAACCTTGGCCGTGCTGCGCAACGGCGGCCGGCACGCGTCGATCGCCGATCCGACCGCAGCCAAGCACGGTGGCCGCTACATCTGGGTACGCCCGGACGCTGCCGAACTCGCGCGGCTGAGCGCGCTGGCCGACGCCGGCAAGCTCACCGTGGACCTCGACCGCACGTTTTCGATGGATCAGGCCGCGGACGCGATGCGCTACAGCCAGGAGGGCCACGCGTCCGGCAAGATCGTGCTGACGCCGTTTGCGGGACACGCCGGCTAGGACGTGGCCGGATAGGACGTCTGATAGGGCAAGGCCGGAAGGCGGCAGGTGGGTCAGGATGGCGGAGCAGTTTGCGACGATCGACGATTACATCGCGTCGTTCCCCCGAGGACGTCAGGATCATCCTGCAGGGCATCCGGCAGACCATCCACAGCGCCGTCCCGGGGGCTGAAGAGAAGATCAGCTACGCCATACCGACCATCATGTTTGAGGGACACTATCTGGTCTATTTCGCCGGCTGGAAACACCACGTCTCGCTCTACCCCGTACCGGAAGCCGATGCGGCGCTGCAGCACGACATGGAACCGTATCTGGCGGCCAAGGGAACCCTGAAGTTTCCGCTGGGAAGGCCCGTTCCGTACGACCTGATCACCCGGGTGGCCAAGGCTTTGGCCCGGCAGCGCGGCCACGACGCAACCGACGCCTAGTTCCCCTCGGACGGCCCGGACCCCTCACGACGACGGGCCCGCCCCCAGCGGTTGAGCTGCGGCGGGCCGGTTACAGCGACGGCCCGCCCCCAGCGGTTAAGCTGCGGGCGGGCCCGGTTACGACGACGGGAACACCCCTACGACAGCGGGCCGGCGCTGGTCAGTCCTTCTGCGACGCCCGTCCCTTCGGCGCCAGCTCGGCCAGCAGTTCCTTGAGCCGCGCGTCGGTCAGGTACGTCATGCCGGTGAGCACGTCGGTGATCCGGCGCCGGTCCTCCGGCTTGAACCGCGTGCTGTCCAGCATGTCGGAGACCCACAGCCCGTCCATCGCCAGCCGGACGATGATCCCGATGATGCCCACGGGCTCGCGCGGGTCGAGATCCTGCCGGTCCAGCCGCTGGTTAAGGTAGACCAGCGACTCGGCCAGGTTCGGCTGCCGTATCGCGGTCGACAGCAACGCCGTCTGGTTGCGGTCGTTGTTGGCCCTGGCGTCGGAAAACGCCGCGATGTAGGCGCGCTCCTCGGCGCCCAGCGGCTCCGGATCGGCGTCGGCCCGCTCGCCCAGCTCGTGCACCAATTCCATGATGATCGCTTCGACGTCGCGCTCGACCTCGTCGATCGGCGCCCCAGGTTCGAACATGTTGCCCTCCCGTAGTTCCCCGGCGGGTTTGCCGCCTTGGCCAGTCTATCCACGGCGGTGCGGTGCCGCCGCGCCTCGGCATGGTGCGCCGAGCCCGCCCGGCTCCGCCCATATCGTAGTCAACTATTACGACGCCGGCGCCCGTCTTACGTGCCGCGCGTCCCCCTTCTCCGGCCGCGGATAGTCTGTACGGGCAACTAATCGAACCCGCCGGAAAGGAGCAGCGTGGCCACCACCAGCGCCATCCGGCCGCGGGCAGACGCGGCATGGATCGTCGTCGTCCTGGCCGGCGTCACGGCCGCCATGCACATCTGGAAGCTGCCGTCGGCCATTCCCGTGATCCGTGACGAGCTCGGCATGTCCCTGGTGCAGGCCGGAGTGCTGCTGGGCGTGGTGCAGGTGGCCGGCATGGTCGGTGGCCTGGCGGTTTCCCTGCTGGCGGAAATGATCGGCGCACGCCGCTGCCTGCTGGCCGGCCTCTGGCTGCTCATCATCGGATCGGTCATCGGGGGGTTCGCCGACTCGGCCGCCGTGCTGATGGCCTGCCGCGGACTTGAAGGGGCGGGCTTCCTGCTGACCACGGTGGTGGCGCCAGGGCTCATCCGGGCGAACACGCCCGGGGTCCGCGTCAACCTGGCGGTCGGCTTCTGGAGCGCGTACCAGGGCTTCGCGACCTTCGCCGGGCTGGTGGCCAGCGCGCTTATCCTGCAGGCCACCAGCTGGCACACGTGGTGGTGGATCATGGCCGCCCTGACGCTCATTCCGATCCCGCTGGTGCTGAAGTTCGTGCCACAGGACCCGCGGCGCGACGGTTCCGGCCTGCCCGCGGCCACCCGTCGCATCGGCCGCACCGTCCGGTCCCCCAAGCCGTGGATCGCCGGCGTGGTATTCGCCTGCTACACCGTCCAGTGGATGGCCGTGGTCGGTTTCCTGCCCACCATCTACGAGCAGAACGGGGTCACCGGGATCTGGCCGGGCATCCTGTCCGCGGTGGTGGGCGGCCTGAACGCGCTGGGGGCCATCGGCGCCGCTCCCCTGCTGCAGCGCGGCGTCCCCCCGCGGCTGCTGATGATCCCCACCTTCATCCTGATGGGCACCACGACGGTGCTCACCTTCGGCATCGACTGGACCGTTGCGCCGGGCGGCATGGCCATCCAGTTCGCCTGCGTGTCGCTGTTTTCCATGGTGGGCTCGGTGATCCCGTCCACGCTCACCCGCATGGCCGTGGACTTGGCGCCGGCGGACGGGTCCCCGCCGGCCGCCATGGGGTTGATGCAGCAGATTTTCAACGTCGGCAACTTCACCGGCCCGGCCATGATCGCCTGGCTGGCCACGGTTACCGGCGGCTGGCAGTCCACCTGGTGGATGACCTGCGCGTTCGCGGCCCTTGGCATTGGCCTGAGCGTGTACTTGAGCGAGAAACGCCTGGGGCTTAGCTTCGCCCACCGGTAGGTCCGGGCGGGGCGGGGCCGGGTCCGGGCCCGGGGGTCCGGACCGGGCGTCCGGTGTGTTCGCTCCCATGTATCGGAGTAACTGCCCATCTTTGGCTACCCCTAAAGCGCGCTGACTAGGCGAAACGTCGGGAGCCGCCGCCAAGACGTGGGAGCGAAAAGCACCGCCCCCGTCCACTCCCGCGAAGCTCCCGCCGCACCGCCCCCGTCCACTCCCGGGAAGCTCCCGCCGCACCGCCACGTCCACTCCCGCGAAGCTCCCGTCGCACCGCCCCGGCCGCTCCCGCGAAGCTCCCGCCGCACCGCCACGGGCACTCCTCCGCGAAGCCCGGCCGCGTCTTCGTCGGACTCTTGCCCTCGCCGCGGCCGAGGAGGAAGCTGGAATCACGGCAAGCGGCCTCCCCCTTTTCCCCAGGAGTGATCAGTGATGACCGATGCGGCCCAGTCCCCGGACCAGCCCCTGACCAACCGCCAGGGCCACAAGGTCTACGACAACCAGAACACGCGAACCATCGGCGCCCGCGGCCCGGCGACCCTGGAGAACTACCAGTTCCTGGAGAAGATGAGCCACTTCGACCGCGAGCGCGTGCCCGAACGCGTGGTGCATGCGCGCGGCACCACAGCCTTCGGCTACTTCGAGGCCTACGGCAAGTGGGGGGACGAGCCGATCGGCAGGTTCACCCGCGCCAAGCTGTTCCAGGAAGCGGGCAAGCGCACCGACCTCGCCATCCGTTTCTCCACCGTGGCCGGCGGCCGTGATTCCTCCGAGGTGGCCCGCGACCCGCGCGGATTCGCCGTGAAGCTCTATACCGAGGACGGCAACTGGGACATGGTCGGCAACAACCTGGGCGTGTTCTTCATCCGCGACGCGATCAAGTTCCCCGACTTCATCCACTCGCAGAAGCCGGACCCGGTAACGTTCGAGGCGTCGGTGCCGAACCGGGCGATGGACTTCTTCAGCCAGTCCCCTGAATCCATGCACATGGTCATGCTGGTCTTCAGCCCGCGCGGCATCCCCGCCGACTACCGGCATATGCAGGGCTTCGGCGTGAACACCTACAAGTGGGTCAATGCCGCCGGCGAGACGGTGCTGGTGAAGTACCACTGGATGCCCAAGCAGGGCGTGAAGTCGCTGACCGCCGAGGACGCCGCGAACGTGCAGGCGCAGACCCTCGGGTCACACACCAAGGACCTCTACGACGCCATCGAAGCCGGCAACTACCCCGAGTGGGAGCTGGTGGTGCAGATGATGTCCGACGACGAGCATCCCGAGCTCGACTTCGACCCGCTGGACGATACCAAGGTCTGGCCGGAGGAGCAGTTCCCTCCCCGGCCGGTCGGCCGGATGGTGCTGGATCGCACCGCCAAGAACTTCTTCGCCGAGAGCGAGCAGATCGCGTTCGGCACCGGCGTGCTGGTGGACGGCCTCGACTTCTCCGACGACAAGATGCTCGTCGGCCGCACGTTCTCCTACAGCGACACCCAGCGTCACCGGGTGGGCCCGAACTACCTGCAGCTTCCGGTCAACAGCCCGAAGGTGCCGGTGGCCACCAACCAGCGGGACGGCCAGTTGACGCACTTTGTGGACACCGCGCCGGGCCAGAACCCGCACGTGAACTACGAGCCGACTATCACCGGCGGGCTGCAGGAGGCGGCGAAGGATTCCGGTTACCACCACGCCGTCGGTCCCGAGATCGGCGGCCGGCTGACCAGGGAACGGATCGAGCGGACCAACGACTACCTGCAGGCCGGCCAGCGGTTCTACCTGCAAGAGGACTGGGAGCGCGAGGACCTGATCACCAACCTGACCAACGCGCTGGCGCAGTGCGACCGGCCGATCCAGGAGCGCATGCTCTGGCACCTCTACATGATTGCGGACGAGCTCGGCCAGGGCGTGGGCGGCGGCATCGGCATCTCGCTGGACGAGGTGAAGGACCTTGGGCCTCTGGCCAGCCAGAACCTTTCCGAAGCGGAGCAGCAGTGGATGGCCAACCTCGGCAAGAACGGGCCGCGGGACGTTTCCGGGCTGACCATGACGCACTGCGTGCCCAACGAACGCGTCAAAGTGGAGCGGTAGCCGTACCGCGCGACCTCCACGTTTAAGCGGCGGCTGACCTGCGGAAATCCCGGACGGCGGCCGAATCCAGCCCGGATTCCGGCGGCCGGCCGCCCAGCCGGGCCCTCGCCAAGCCGTGGCATCCGCGGTAGCGTCTGTCCATGCGAGTCGCCGTGGTCGGAGCCAGCGGGAACGTCGGTACAGCAGTGCTGCGCCGGCTGCAGAAGGCGCGGGGCGAACGCGCGGACGACGTGGAGATCGTCGGCATCGCGCGGCGGCTGCCCGATGCCACGACGGAACCGTACGACGGCGTCACGTGGGTTTCGCTGGACATCGCCTCCCGCGATGCTCGGGAAAGGTTGACGCAGGCGTTTAAGGGATGCGACGCCGTCGTCCATCTCGCGTGGCTGCTGCAACCGAACCACGATGAAGGGCAGTTGCGCCGGGTGAACGTGGACGGCACCGCGAACGTGCTCGCCGCTGCCACCAACGCCGGCGTTGGGCAAGTAGTCTGCGCCTCGTCGGTCGGCGCGTACAGCCCCGGCCCGAAGCACTCCCGCGTCCGCGAGGATTGGCCGGCCAGAGGCATCGCCAGCTCGCACTACAGCCGGTTCAAGGGCCAGCAGGAAGCGCTGTTGGACGAGTTCGCCGACGATCACCCGGAAATTAAGGTGGCGCGGCTGCGGCCCGGCCTGATTTTCCAAGCCGAGGCCGGCAGCCAGATCGGCCGCTACTTTGTGGGCCGGTGGATCCCCAAGTTCTTCGTCAACCGGCTGCGGCTGCCGCTGTTCCCGTTCCCCGAGGAGTTCATCTTCCAGGCATTGCATGCCAACGACGTGGCGGACGCCTACTGGCGGGTGCTGGACCAGGGCGCGAGGGGCGCCTTCAACGTGGCGGCCGAACCGGTGGTAACGCCCGGACTCGTCGCCTCCCTGTTCGGTGCCCGGCGCTGGCTGCCCGTTCCCGTGCCGCTGGTGCGGCAGTTGGTCGGCGCCGCGTGGTCCCTCCGGCTGCTGGCCAGCGACCCCGGCTGGGTGGACATGGCCCGCTACGCTCCGGTCATGGACACCAGCCGGGCCAGGGACGAACTCGGCTGGACACCGCAGGTGGATTCGCTGTCGGCGATCCGTGAAGTCCTGGCGGGAATGGCCGGGGCCGGAGGTGTCACCGAATCCCCCGCGATGCGCCCGCGCAGCCGCTGGACCCGTGCGAAGCCGGAGACCGGCGCGTAGTGTGGCCCCATGGGAAGCCGCGCGAAGAGCGCAGCTGCCCGGTCTGATCCCACAGGACGACCCGCTCGAGAAGGAGGACCTGATGAATCCGAACGAGGAGCGGCGCCCGGAACACCCGGACGACGCGAATGACGACACTCTGACTCCCGCCGACGCAGGCGGCATCGACAAGGAAGTCAACGAGGCCCACATCCCGGTCCACGGTGACGAGAAACTCGCCGACGACCTGGTCAAGAAGGCCTACGGCGACAAGGACCAGGACGGCCGCGGGGACGCGCCCAACGCGCCTTTCCCCGGCTGACTGGCACCGCCCGCACCTCCACCTAGCACCGCCCATCAACCGTCTACAGACAGGAGCACGCTGTGAAAGGGAAACTCACATTCGGCGCCGGCATCGCCCTCGGATTCGTCCTGGGTTCGAAATCCGGAAGGTCCGCCTACGATTCCTTGAAGGCCAAGAGCCAGGAGTTCTGGCAGAACCCAGCGGTCCAGGAAAAAGTGCACGAAGCCACCGACCTGGTCAAGGAAAAGGCACCAGGCGTCGCCGACCGTGTTACCGAAGCGGCCAAGAAGGCAGGGTCCGCGGCAACCTCCAAGCTGCCCGGCAACCACGGTTCGGGTAAGGACGACGGCGGCACCACCGGCCCCACCACCACCGCCGGCGGCACCACGGGCACCAGCACCCTCGGCGACACCACTGGCACCACCCTGGGCGACACCACGATGTCGGATCCGGCGCAGAACGACGAACTCGGGCAGAGCTGGACGGGCGAGGGAGGCACCATGCCGGACGGACCCGCCACCCTCAACAGGGACGACGACCTGCGCCCGCCCGGAGTGTAACCCGCCCGGGATTCTGGCGGGCCGGGCCCCTCGCCGGGGCTCCGCCTGCATCGACGGCAGTAGGGAAGGACTGGCATGACGGAGAACGACGCCGGCCAGGTCAAAGGTCCGCGGGACCAGTCGGGCACCGCGGCAGATCCGCCGGATGCTCAGGAGCAGCAAACGGCCGATTCCGCCCCCGAGCCCGAGGGCAAGGAGGGCATGAACATCGCGCCCGGGCCGGCTGAAGAGAAGGACCAGGAAACGCCGGACGACCGCGGGCTCACCACCGACACGAGCCCGAGCGACTGATCCACCGCGGGCACGGCAGCGGCCGTCGAGATACGGCCGCTGCCGTGCCACTGTTCGGCCGCCGTCGTGCCCGTTGCGCCGCTGCGGCGCGACCCGGTGCACAGCCGGTTAATCCGCCTTGACCACCGGCAGGTCGCTCCACTCGGTGGTGTAGCGTGGCGAGGAAAATTCGCGTTTCATTGACCACGCCGCGGGGGCCGCCAGCCCGCCCTGACCGAGGCCGATCGAGGCTTCGCCGAACTTGGTACGCACCGCGCCCAGCAGGTCGCCGATGTGCCGCTGTTCCAAATCGCTGACGAAGGGGTCGAAGGTCTGCTGGCCGGCCGCGGGCTCCAGCCCCGACAGCAGGACCCCTGCCCGGACATAGTGGGCGCCCGGAGTCAGGCAGCCGCGCATGGCGGCCACGGCAGCCTTGGTCAGCTGGATCGGATCCTGCGTGGGCGTCGCCAGGTTGACGCTGGCCGCGGGAAACGATGCCTCGCCGCCGGCGAACCTGCTGGTCCCCGCAGTCACCGTCAGCACCGAGGCGCGCAGTCCCTCGGCCGCCATCCGGGCCGCCCCGCGTTGGGCATAGACCGCCATCACCTGGTCCATCTCCTCGATGGTGGTCACCGGCGTGGAGAAACTGCGCGAGAACATGATCTGCTGCTTGTCGGCCCGCTCCTCCGCGTGCGGGATGCAGGGCGTCCCGTTCAGCTCCAGCACGGTTCGCTGCAGCACCACGGAGAACTTTTTGCGGATTGCCTGCGGGTCGGCGGCCTTGAGGTCTGCGATCGACTCGATCCCGAGGGCGTTCAGCCGTTTCCCCGTCCGTCCGCCCACGCCCCACAGCCCGGTGACCGGGACGCGTGACTGGATCCAGGCGATGTCGGAAGCGGGCATCGAGCCCAGCGAGCACACCCCGGCCATCTGGGGATTCCGTTTGGCAACGTGGTTGGCGAACTTCGCCAGGGTCTTGGTCTGCGCCACGCCGACGCTGACCGGCACGCCCACCTGCCGGATCACTGCGGCACGGATTCGGCCGGCAGTCTCCAGCAACTGGGCGTCGTCGCCGGGCAGGCCCAGGAACGACTCGTCGATCGAATAGACCTCCTGCCAGGCCCCGAACCGGCCGAGCACTTCCATCACCCGGGCGCTTAGGTCCCCGTACAGCTCGTAGTTGCTGGACCGCGCGACCAGCCCCCAGGCCTTGGCCCGCGGCGCCACCTGGAACCACGGCGTCCCGGTCTTCAGCCCCAGCTGTTTGGCCTCCTCGGAGCGCGCCACCACGCAGCCGTCATTGTTGGAGAGCACGACGACGGGCCGTCCCTCGAGGGACGGATCGAAGACCCGCTCGCAGGAGACGTAGAAATTGTTGACGTCCACCAGCGCGATCCGTTCGCCAGGCCGGCCGGAGGTCGCCCCGCCGGAGCCGGACGGCCGGCCGGAGGCCGCCCCGCCTGCCCCTGGCACCGGGGCGCTAGACATGGTGCAGGCAACGGGTGGCGACGCCCCAGATGCTCAGGTCGGCGAGTTCGCCCACTTCGGTGGGAACGCCGCCGTCGTCCGCCTGCAAGCGCACGCCGTCCGCGGTGAGATGCAGGCGCCGGACCACCAGTTCCCCGTCCAGCACCGCGACCACTACCGAACCGTCGCGCGGGGTCAAAGAGCGATCCACTATCAGCTCATCGCCATCACTGATCCCGGCCGCGGCCATCGAGTTTCCGGCCACCCGCATCACAAAGGTGCTGGTGCGGTCGCGGATCAGGTGCCGGTTCAGATCGATGCCGCCGTGGAAGTAGTCCCTGGCCGGCGACGGGAAACCGCGCGCCTCCTCGGGCGCTCCGCTGCCCATCTCCGGGCCCGCCGAAGCACCCGACGGCTGCTCTACACCGAACATCCCGACCCCCGTCTTCGAACAAAGCTTCGAAAACAACACTAGCACCGGCCCGCCGTGGCCTACATATGAGCCAGCTCCACTCAAGTTTGGGTAACTTCTGGAATAATCCTGTCGTAGAGGCGTTAACATGAGTCGAAGGCACTCACGTTCCACAGGAGGATTATCCATGCCACTGTTCTTCGGACCAGCTTCCGGCAACGGTTCATTCGACGAGTTCCTGGCCCGCTACCTGCAGGGCCAGCGGGCGGCCCAATCCCGCACGGTCGACCTCACCCGGCTGCTCAGCCGCCGCACCCATGAAGTGCTGGCGCAGGCAGCCCGGTTTGCCGCAAGCCTCGGCCACATCGAGGTGGACGCGCTGCACATCCTGCACGTCATGGTCGGCCAGGAGCCGGCCGCCAGCCAGATCAAGCTGACCGGCGCGGACCCGCAGACCATCGCGCGTTCCGCGGAGCAGGGCCTGCCGGAAAAGACCGGCCCGACCCGGGAAACGCCGTCGCTCACGCCGTCGGCGCAGCGTGCCCTGCTGGACGCCCACCAGGTCGCCCGCGCATTCGGCTCCACCTACATCGACCCCGAGCACCTCTTCGCCGCCTTCGTGCTGAACCAGGAGACCCCCGCCGGCCAAATCCTGGGCGGCGCGGGCGTCACCCCGCAGGCACTGCAGCAGGCGGCGGAGAAAGCTGCGGCGCAGCCCGACGGCCCCACCCCTGCAACCGGCCCGCAACAGAGCACCGGCACCGAGTCGGAAACCCCCATGCTGGACCAGTTCGGCACCGACCTGACGGCCCAGGCCCGGGAGAACCGGCTGGACCCGGTGATCGGCCGGGCGGACGAAATCGCCCAGACCATCGAAATCCTCGCGCGCCGGACCAAGAACAACCCGGTGCTGATCGGCGAGGCCGGCGTGGGCAAGACCGCCATCGCCGAGGGGCTGGCGCAGGCCATCGTGGCCGGCGACGTCCCGGAACAGCTGCGCGGCAAGCGTGTGGTGTCACTGGATCTGCCGGGCATGCTGGCCGGCACCCGCTACCGCGGCGACTTCGAGGAACGCCTGACCAAGACCCTGGACGAGATCAGCGCCGCGAGCAGCGAACTGATCGTGTTCATCGACGAACTGCATACCGTGATCGGCGCCGGTGGCGGCGGCGAGGGCGGCATGGACGCCGGCAACATCCTCAAGCCCCGGCTGGCCCGCGGCGAACTGCACGTGCTCGGCGCCACCACCCTGGGCGAGTACCGCAAGGTGGAGAAGGACCCGGCCCTGGAGCGGCGCTTCCAGCCCGTCATGGTCTCAGAGCCCTCGATCGAGGACGCCGTCCGCATCCTGTCCGGCCTCAAGGACCGCTACGAAGAACACCACCAGGTGGCCTACACCGAGGCAGCGATCCGGGCCGCCGTCGAGATGTCCTCCCGCTACCTCACCGACCGGTTCCTGCCGGACAAGGCGATCGACCTGATCGACCAGGCCGGCGCACGGCTGAGCCTGCGACGCGGCCCGCGCGTTGACGTGGAGGCCATGCGCGGCCGGCTGGCCGAGCTGGAGTCGGCCAAGAACGCCGCCGTCGCCGAGGAACGCTACGAGGACGCCTCGAAGCTGCGCGACGAAATCGAAGAGCTGAAGGCCCGGCTGGAAGCCGCCTCCGCCCAGCAGTCGGCCCCGGGTGCCACGGAAGATCACGACGGCGGGGCCCGCCCCGGCGTCGCGTCTTCCGATGTGGTGGGCGAGGCCGAGATCGCCGAGATCATCTCCCGCGCCACCGGCATTCCGGCCGCCCGGCTGACCCAGGGCGACCGGCAGCGGCTGGCGCGGTTGGAGGAGGACCTGCACGCCCGGGTGATTGGCCAGGACGATGCGGTGGCCGCTATCGCCAGGTCCGTGCGGCGCAACCGCACCGGCATGGGGGACGAGGGCCGGCCCGTCGGCAGCTTCCTGTTCCTGGGCCCGACCGGTGTGGGCAAAACCGAGCTGGCCAAGGCCCTGGCGGAGTCGCTGTTCGGTGACGAGGACGCCATGGTGCGCTTCGACATGAGCGAATACGGCGAGCGCCACACCGTCTCACGGCTGGTCGGCGCCCCTCCGGGCTACGTCGGCTACGGCGAGGCCGGCCAGCTGACCGAACGCGTCCGCCGGCGCCCGTACTCTGTGGTGCTGCTGGACGAGGTGGAGAAGGCCCACCCGGACGTTTTCAATCTCCTGCTGCAGGTCCTCGACGACGGACGCCTTACCGACGGGCAGGGCCGCACCGTGGACTTCCGCAACACCGTTGTGATCATGACCTCCAATCTCGGCTCGGAGTTTCTGGCCAGCAAGGGCGGAGCGCTGGGCTTCACCGCCAACGACGGGGTGGACGGCTTCGGAAGCGAGCAGGATCTGCGCGCCCGGGTGATGGGCCGGCTGCGCGAAACCATGCGGCCGGAGTTTTTGAACCGGATCGACGAGATCGTGCTGTTCCGCAAGCTGGACCAGGAGCAGCTCCGTTCCATCGTGCGGCTGCAGTTGCGCAAGACCGAAGTCCGGCTGGCGGCTCAGGGCATCGCGCTGGAGGTTGGCGAGGACGCCGTGGCCTGGATCGCAGAGGCCGGCTACGAGCCCGAATACGGCGCCCGGCCCCTGCGCCGCGTGATCCAGCGCGAGCTTGATGACCGGATTGCGGACCTGCTGGTGGCCGAGGCCGTTGCCGACGGCGGGCGAATCCGCGTGGCCGCCGGCGACGACGGGCTGCGCGTCGCGGCAGATAGCATGTCCGCTGCGGCATAGCGGCGGCGACTGACGCCGGGCGCGGTTGATGTGCCCGCGCGCACCAATCGCAACCCCGGAGCGATGGCGGGGCACTCCACCGGAGTGGGGTGACCCGCCGCTCCGGTTCAGGCCAACGACAATGCGGAATAAAGGCGGGGCCTCACGGGCCCTCCTGCCTGCAATCGCGTTCCAGGGTTCCGGGCCCATGGCCTCGCCCGCGACCCGGTGGTTCAGGGCGAGGGCGCCTCGGCCCGCTCTGGTGTCTCTTCGCCAGTCCCGGAGCGGCCCTGCAGCGACGCCGCCAAGCCGCCGATAATGAGGTCGAGGCCGAAGTCGAACTCGTGGCTGAAGTCGTATCCGGGCTGCAGCACATGCTCCACGGCGAACTCCCGCAGGTGTGGATAGTCCTCGACGGTGAACATCTCCACCATCGGCCCGCCGACCTCCGCCAGGCTGTCCGGCCCGTCGAAAGGCAACGATGCCTCCTGGAGAGCCGTCCCGTAAACGTACGCATCGAGCACCGCATAGGCGTGGGCCGCCAGCGGCAGCGAGAACCCGGCAGCCCGAAGGGTCCCCAGGGTCGCATCGTGGTGGCGCAGGTTTGCCGGTCCCGGCGCGGTGCGCGATTCCATCAAGGCTATGGCCCACGGGTGGCGGCGCAGCACATCGCGGGCCGAGGCGGCACGCCGCTTCAACTCCGCCTTCCACTCCCGGCCCGGCACCGGCAGTTCTATCTCTTCGAAGACGGCGTCGACGATGCCGTCGAGGATCTCGTCCTTGTTCCGCACGTGGTGGTAGAGCGACATCGGTTTGGCGTCCAGTGCCTGGGCCAGTGAACGAATGGTCAGGCGGGCCAGCCCGCCGCCGTCGGCGATGTCCATGGCGGCGCGGAGCACCCGTTCCCTGCTGAGTGGCTCGCGTTGCGCGGGGGCGCTGCCCGGTTTTTTGATCATTGTTCCCGCGACTATAGCATTCTCGTACTTTGTACGGTAGCTTCGTACATTGTACGAAGTACTTGGGCTCCACGTCATCCACGTCCTCGAGAAGGAAGTCCCATGGAACCAACAGAATCCACCCCTTCGGCCGCGAACACGCAGCCGGTTCCCGGCAGCGGCTCCCCGGACCCCATAAGACCCACGATGCGCGCCATAGTGCAGACCCGGTACGGGATCACCGATGCCCTGCACCCCGAAGAGATCGCAGTACCGGAGGTCGGCGAAAGCCAGGTCCTCATCAAGGTCCGCGCCGCAGGCCTGGACCGCGGGACATGGCACATGGCCACCGGCCTGCCGTACCCGGTCCGCGCCGTCTCCGGGTGGAAGTCCCCGAAGAACCCGGTCCCCGGGCTTGACGTCGCGGGAACGGTAGCGGCGGTAGGCAGTGCCGTCACGAAATTTTCGATCGGAGACGAAGTCTTCGGTTTCGGCAAGGGTTCCTTCGCGGAATTTGCGGTGGCAGCGGAGTCGCTGCTGGCCCGAAAGCCGGCAGACCTGACTTTCGAGCAGGCAGCGGCCCTTCCGGTCTCCGGCGTGACAGCGCTGCAGGCGCTGCGGGACGCCGGCCGCGTACAGGCCGGGCACCGCGTACTCATCACGGGGGCCTCCGGCGGCGTCGGCACCTACGCCGTGCAGATAGCCACGGCCCTGGGCGCCACGGTCACCGGCGTCTGCAGCGCAGCCAAGGCGGAGCTGGTGCGGAGCCTCGGTGCCGGGACCGTCATCGACTACGCCCGCGAAGACTTTGCGGCAGCAGGACACAAGTATGACGTGATCGTGGACATCGCCGGGAACCCGTCCCTGTCGCGCGTGCGCCGATCCATTGCAGCGGACGGCACGGCGGTTATCGTCGGCGGCGAGCATGGCGACCGCTGGACGGGCGGCCTGTTCAGGCCGCTGGGCGGAATGATCCTGTCCCTCTTCAACCGGCAGCGTGTTGTCATGTTCATGGCCCGACAGGCGGCTTCGGACCTCGGACGGCTGAGTGAGCTGATCGTCTCGGGGCAGCTGAAGCCAGTGCTCGACCACACTTATCCGCTGGAGCAGATGCCGGAAGCACTCCGCCGTCTGGAGGCCGGCGAGGTGCGGGGCAAGGTGGTCATCAAGGTCTAGGGGAGCCGACACACAACGCCAAATAGTGGTGCTCGGCACGGCCGGGTAACAGACTGGGAGCGTCACCAGTTCCGGCAGCCCCGCGAAGGAGCCACGGCCATGCTTAAAACCCATCTGCGTCTCAAACCTGTCCTCGAGATTCTGGCGGCGGCAGCCGCAACCGGCACTCGGCCTGACGCCAGGGACGTCATCAGCGAGGCCTTGCGGCGCGTACCGCCGACCGCGCACGAGAAGGAGTTGCTGAGCGGCGGTGTGCCCCGCGGCTTCAAAAACCTGACGACGGCGACCGCGCGGCTGGTGAAAGCCGGCTGGATGTCGAAGGACCGCGGCGGGTGGGCCATCACCGAGGACGGGCTGCGGGCGGTCACCGCCTTTCCCGATGGCGCCGAACTGGCCGCAGCCCTCGCGGCGGGCACCCCGCTGCCGGAACCGTCGCCGCCGGCGGCGGAGCCCGCCCTGCCCGCCGACCAACCTGCTGGAGTCGCCGTGGTGGGCGACTTCGGCGTGCTGCTCGGCGCCGACCAGGATTGGGACCCGGCCGACGGGGCGGTGCAGATGCGCTTCGACGCCACGGACGGCTTGTGGAAGCTGGACGCCGAGCTGCCCGCCGGCCGGTATAACTTCAAGTTCGCACTGAACCGCTCGTGGGAGGAAAACTACGGGGCGTATGGCGTGCTTGACGGCGCCAACCACGAGTTCCAGCACGACGGCGGCGCGCTCACCATCGCGTACGACCACGCCATCCATGACCTGGCCGCGACATCCCGACTGGTCCGCGCCTGACCCTTCGGCGGCGCGCGGCGGCAATGGGCACGTCGTCGCCGTCGCTCCGCCCCCCGACGTCGAGCCCGCGGTCGCACTGCGCGCGTCGTCGTCGTTCAGGCGCTGGCCAGGTGCTCCACCTCCGGCCCCGAACCGGTCGCCACGGACTCGAGGACCTCTTCGGCTTCCTGCAGATCAATGCCCTTGGACAGCGCAATTTCCGTGACGAGCGGTTTCTTGGCGTACTGCAGCATGTCCTTCTCGGCGTGGGACATGTTGCCGTTGGCGTGCAGCCGCCGGGCGAGGTCGCGGACCAGTCCCGCGATCACGAAGATGTCGCCGGTGCGGAGCCGTTCCTGGTTGTCCTTGAAGCGCCGGGACCACTGCGGATCCTCCTCCCGCGAGGCGGCGCGCAGCACGTCGAACAGTGCCTCCAGCTGTCCCTCATCGAAGACCGGCCGCAGGCCGACCTGCTCGGCACGCTCCAGCGGGACACCGACCGTCAGGTTCGAGTTCTTGACTTCCAGCATGACGTAGCGGCATTCCGCGTCCTGCCGCAGGGGCCGGGTTTTGATGCCTCGGACCACGGCCGGACCGTGGTGTGGGTGAACAAGGGTTTGACCTTCAGCAAACAGCATTTGAGAGTCCTCTGATTCGCACGAGCGCCACACTCGACATCAGTGGACGGAGCGCCCCGGGGCCCTCGCGCCAGACGGTCGTCCCACGGATCGAAACCGCGGCCAGCAGACCGGAGCTTCGATATTGTGAGCACGCGGACCGGCTCGGATCCATGCGGATGGACCCGCCCAAACCCGCGAGCTTGGCTGCCTCAATTATCTCACGCGTGCGCCTGATGTCCTTGGGAATACCAAACGGTGGGACCCCTCGCGGCCGTGGGCCCGCGCGGCAGATGGGACGCCCGGCGCCGCGCAACCGGATGGCGCTGCCCCTTGACTCCCCGGCGGAGCGACTGCCACCATGGCAGTCTCACATGGCGCAAAGTTGCGCATCATGCGCAACTCCTCAGGTCCGGCTGGCGCCAGAACCTCGAAGGAGAAAGCCCCCATGTCGGAGATTCTCGATTCTGGCTCCGCCCAGTTCAACGGCACCGATTCGTCCCGCGTTAACCCCAACCCGGCCGTCACCCTTTACACGCGGCTGCGCAAGTCCCCTTACTTCTGGAAGTCGCGAGAGCACGGCGTCGCGGCCTACAGCGTGTACAACCACACCTACCACCCGCGCCATTACGGCGATCCGGTCAGCGAGTACTGGTCGCTGCTGAACGACGTCACCCTGTGGGACGTCGGCGTGGAGCGGCAGCTGCAGATCAGCGGCCCGCAGGCCTTCGACTTCACCAACATGCTCACCCCGCGGGACCTGACCAAGTGCGAGGTGGGCCAGTGCAAGTACGCTTTCATCACCGCCGCCGACGGGGGCATCATCAACGACCCCATCCTGCTGCGCGTGGAGGAGAACAAGTTCTGGCTCTCGCTGGCGGACAGCGACGTGCACCTGTGGGCCATGGGCCTGGCGCACGCCGGCGGCTGGGACGTCACCGTGGAAGAGGTGGACGTGGCACCCGTCCAGGTCCAAGGCCCGAAGGCCAAGGGGCTGATGTCCGACCTGTTCGGCCCGCAGATCCTGGACATGCCGTACTACTACATGCAGCACCACACCCTCAACGGCATGGACGTGGTGGTCAGCCGGACCGGCTACACCGGCGAAGTCGGCTACGAGATCTACCTCTACAACGCCACCGCAAACGCCGGGCGCCTCTGGGACACGGTTTGGGAAGCCGGGCAGGCGCACGACCTGCGGGTTATCGGCCCCTGCCACATCCGCCGGATCGAGGCGGGCATGCTGGCCTACGGGTGCGACATCACCCTCGGCACCAACCCCTTGGAGGTTGGTTACGACTACAACTGGATGGTGGATCTGGACCAGGAAGCGGACTTCGTGGGCAAGGAAGCGCTCGGCCGCATCCGGGAGAAGGGCATCGACCGGCTGATGGTCGGCGTCGAGATCGGCGGCGAGCCGCTGGGCAGCTACAACGACGGCTCCATGATCGAGCCGTTCCCGGTCTCGGTCGGCGACGGCTCCCCCATCGGGGAGGTCACCAGCGCCTGCCACTCCCCGCGGCTGGACCGGAACATCGGCCTGGCCATGGTGCCGATCGACCTCAGCGGCGAAGGCACCACGCTGTCCATCCACACGCCCGAAGGAGTCCGCGACGGCCAGGTCGTCCAAAAGCCCTTCGTCGACCCCGCCAAATCCACACCCAAGGACTGAAACCGCCAAAACCACAACGACGGCGGAGCCCACCTGTAGAAGGCGGGCCCCGCCGTCGTTCGCAGCTACGTCCAGGCGACGTCGCGCACAGGGGCGCCGCCCGCTGCGGTGAGCTTGAGCGGGAAGAAGCCGACCCGGCAGCTGGCGGGCAGCGTGGTGGCGTGGTGGCGTGGTGGCGTGCCCGATGGTCTGCACGATCAGGTTGCGGCAGGGCGGCGGGGTTACGGCTCTTGCCGGGCGCCGACGGTGGCGCCTTGGACGCTGGTCTTATCGGCTTCGGATTCATCGTCCCGGGGCGGACCGGCTACGGGCAGGGTAAACGTGAAGACGCTGCCCCGGCCGGGCTCGCTCTCACAGCTGATGCTGCCGCCGTGCCGTTCCACGATGTCCTTGGACAGGGCAAGTCCGAGGCCCAGCCCCGGGATGGAACTACGGCGGGCGGCGGGACTGCGGAAAAACCGCGTGAAGACGTTGCGGCTCTCCTCGGCACCCATCCCCATGCCCCGGTCCGCTACCTCGCATCGAACCATTTCGTCGCCGCCGGTGCAGCTGACCGTGACGTCACCGCCCTGCGGGGAATACTTGATGGCGTTGGACAGCAGGTTATCCAACACCTGCCGGACCCGCGCCGGGTCGCAGACCACCCGCAGGGGAGGCGGCGCCTGTACGGCGAGCGTGATGCCGCCGGCGGCGGCCCGGGGTTCTGCTGCTGCGGCGGCCTGCGCGACAATATCCCCGAGATCCGCAGGAACCGGCTGCAGCTCGGAGAAGCCGGCGGCCGTCCCCAGCAAATCCTTTACCAGGGCGAGCAACTGCTGCGAATTGCGGAGGATGGTGTCCAGGCCTGCCGCCATGTTCTCCGGCAAGTCCGGCGTCAGCGCCAGCAACTCGGCATACCCCTGGATGGAGGTCAGCGGAGTTCGCAGTTCGTGGGACACGCTGGACAGGAAATCACTCTTCGCTTCCAGCGCGGACACTAGTTCCGTGACGTCGTTGAAGGCGAGGACGGAGCCTTCGCGCCGGCCGCTGCCGTCGACCATCGCCTGGGCGGACGCGGAGAGTACCCGTTGCCGCGGGGGCCGGCCGAACCAGACCAGGTATTCGGCAAACGACTCGCCGCGCAGTGCGCGGCGGATGGGCCGATCCTGGACGGGCATGAGCGATTTGCCTCCGTCGGCATAGAGCTCGAGCCTGGATTCCGGCGCGTCCTCGTCGCCCGACGGCAGCGCCAGGCGGCGCAGCTCTTCCTGCCGACGGTTGCGCAGAGTCGGGTTGCCGTCCTCATCGACGGCCAGGACCCCCACGTCCACGGCGTTGACGACGGCTGACAGGAGCCGTTCGCGCTTGTCGCTGGCTTCCAGCAGCGCGCGGAGCCTTGCGTCCTTGGCCTCGACCACCTGCTGCTGTTCCATCATGCTCGCGGTCATGACCCGGACGGTGATTCCGATGGCCAGCATCATGAAGGGGATGAGCAGCGGGTGGATTAACGCATCGAAAGTGACGGCAGGCTGCTTGAGGAACACCGGAATCCACACCATCGCCAGGGCGGCCAGCGCGCCCCCGATGACGGACAGCCGCGGCAGTTGTCCGGAGGCCGCCAGCCAGATCACCGGGAAAGCGGCCAGCAGCCCTACCCCTGTCAGGAGCGACCCGGCGCCTTCGCGCAGCAGGCCGATCGGAATGAAATCCAGCAGCGGGATGATCAGGAACGACGGGTACGGCAGCTTCTCCCACGGAACGAGGAAACACGCCGCCAGCAGTACCGCGTTGAGCACCATGCTGAGTTCAAAGAGCGGATTCACCAGGAGCGGGGGAGAAAAAAGCCACGTGCCCACCCCCAGGAACAGCATGGTGATGGACAGCGGCAACTGGCTCATCACTACCCGCCCGCGCAGTGAGAGGTCGTGGAACTTCACCCGATGCAGGGTCAGCAGGTCGAGGATTTTTTCCATGGCGGCGAACTCCAATATCGTCGTCACGGGCGGATTCTGCAGTGACGGATGTGACAAACGGGAAGATAACCGCCTTAATGAAAGCATGCCAGCTGCCCCCAGCAACCGCCGTGCCGTCATAGTCGAGGACAACGCGGACATCCGCCGGTTGCTGGCCCAAATCGTCTCCGACCAAGGCTTCACGGTGGCGGAGGCAGAAAACGGGCGGGACGGCCTCGAGCTGGTCCGCAACGGCGGCGCCGATCTCATTACGTTGGATTTGAACCTGCCCGATCTGGACGGCATTGAAGTCTGCCGGCAGGTCAGGACCTTTTCCGACGCCTACATACTGATGATTACCGCGCGCGCCGAGGAGCTGGACCGGCTCAGCGGGTTGAACACGGGCGCCGACGATTACATCAGCAAGCCGTTCAGCCCCCGGGAGCTCCAGGCAAGAATCGGAGCGCTTTTCCGCCGCCCGCGATCCCAACCCGTTGAGGCGATTCCTAGCGAAGACCAGAAACGCGCAGCCGAGGTCCAGCGCAGCCTTCTGCCGGCCGAGCCCCTGAGACTTCAAGGCTATGAGATCGGCGGCCGTTGCCGGCCCAGCCGAAGCGTGGGCGGGGACTTTTTCGACTGGTGCGCCACGGAAAACGGGCTGCAACTGACGGTCGCCGATGCCATGGGCAAGGGCATGGGCGCTGCCCTTATCGCCGCGACGGTCCGCGCGGTGTTGCGCGCCTCCCACGGACACGCGGACATCGTCCCGGCCTTCCAGGCGGCGAGCCAATCGCTCGAGAGCGACCTGGCCCAGTCCGACTCCTTCGTCACTATCTTTCATGCCAGGCTGGACGCCGGGAACTCTACGGTCGACTACGTGGACGCGGGGCACGGGCTTGGGCTGCACCTCTACGACGGCGGCCTGCGCCGCCTGCCCTCGGGTGGCCCGCCCGTCGGTGCCGTCACGGGCAGCACGTGGGCCGCAAGCCGCCTGCTGCTGGAGCCCGGCGAATCGCTCCTTGTACTCAGCGACGGGCTTCTCGACGCCTTCGACTCGGTGGACGCAGCCATGGACGCGGTGGCCGCCGTTGCCAGCTCCGGTGACGATGTCCAAGACGTCTGCGATGCGGTGTTGGACCTGGCCGGCGCCGCGGTGGCGGACGACATCACCGCCGTGATGCTGCGCCGATGCCCGGCAGACAGCCCGGTTAGCTCGTGAAACGTTTCGCCATCCGGCTGCTGGTGGTTCTGACGGTCATCCTCGGAACCAACTACCTCGCGTGGCGATGGCTCGACTCGCTCAACTGGTCGGCGTGGTGGATAGCCGTCCCCTTGGTGCTGGCCGAGACCTACAGCCTGATCGACGTCGGACTCTTTGGTTTAACGGTCTGGCGGTTCCGGGAGCGCAATGCGCCGCCACCGCCTGCGGACGCCACCGTCGACGTTTTCATCACCACCTACGACGAGCCGCTGGACCTCGTCATGGCTACCGCGCTGGCGGCGCGGGACATCCGTTACCCCCACAGCACCTGGATTTTGGACGATGGCGCCAGGCCGGAACTGGGCGAACTGGCCGCCCGCCACGGGCTGGGCTACCTGACCCGCACCGGTGACTGGGCGGACAAGCCGCGGCACGCCAAAGCGGGCAACCTGAACAACGCGCTGATGATGACCCACGGGGAATTCCTCTTGATCCTCGACGCCGACCAGGTCCCCCGGCCCGACATTCTGGACAAGACGCTGGGGTATTTCAACCAGCGCAGGGTCGCCCTCGTCCAGACCCCCCAGTACTTCAGCAACGTTCCGGCCGACGATCCGCTGGGCAGCCAGGCCCCGCTGTTCTACGGGCCCATTCAGCAAGGCAAGGACGGCTGGAACGCAGCGTTCTTCTGCGGTTCCAATGCCCTGCTCCGGCGCGAAGCGTTGATGCAGCTGGGCCTGGCCGGCTATGTCACCGAAGTCGACCGCGGGGTTCACCGCGCGCTCGCAGGGGCGCGAAGTGCCATCCGCAAGGCCCGAAGGTCCCCGGAGGCGGCAGATCCACTCGTGGCAATGCTGCTCGACGACGTGGAGGCCGCCACCGACACGGCCCGCGCCAGCCTCCGAAGCGGCGGGTCGCTCAGCGAAATCACTTATGACCTCCGGAAGAAGGTCGACGACGCCGTGCGGTCCTTGGTTGCCGAGAACTTCGCGGCCGTGGAAGCGGACCTGGCCGAGATCGCCGCCATGGAACTCGGGGGCACGGCCGGTGTGCCCGAGCCGGACGAATTGGACGGCGCGCTCGAGCGGATGTCCCGGCGGGATTGGTCCCCGCTGGGGGCGCTGGGATCAGTGCAGGCGGTGCTGGACGCCGTCTCGATAGAACGCCCCGACGAGGCCCAGCCGGTGATGCCGTTGGCCACCATCTCCGTGACAGAGGACATGGCGACCTCGATGCGGTTGCATTCGATGGGGTGGCACAGCGTCTACCACCACGAGGTACTCGCCCACGGCCTGGCCCCGGAGGACCTCAAAACCATGCTGACCCAGCGGCTGCGCTGGGCCCAGGGCACCGTCCAGGTCATGCTGCGCGAGAACCCGCTGGCGCAACGCGGGCTGAGGCTCGGCCAACGGTTGATGTACTTCTCCACGATGTGGAGTTACCTCAGTGGCTTTGCCGCGGTGATCTACTTCGCCGCGCCAATCGTCTACCTCACCCTGGGCATCCTCCCCGTCAACAGCCTGAGCACGGACTTCTTCATCCGGTTCATCCCGTTCATGGTGGTCAACCAACTGCTGTTCGCCGTGGTGGGCAAGGGCGTCAGCACCTGGCGCGGGCAGCAGTACAGCCTCGCCCTCTTCCCCACCTGGATCAAGGCCTGCACGACGGCGGCCCGCAACGTGTGGCTGGGACGACCCCTCGGCTTTGCCGTTACTCCGAAAGCCCGCCAGTCCGGGGGGAGCAGCTGGAACCTGATCACACCCCAGCTGGTCACCATGGCTTTGCTGGTTGCTGCCCTCCTGACGGGCGCGGCAAGACTGGCAGCGGGCCTGAACGAGCCCGTGGGCACGCTGGTGAACGTGGCCTGGGTTATGTTTGATTTGCTGATTCTGGGCGTGCTGGTCAAGGCGGTCAGGTACAAAGGGTTCAAGCCCGACGAAAGGAACGTGGATGCAGTTCACCGTTGAAACCACGCCCGCCTACACCGAAGTCAACGGGAGCGGCCGGCTCAACATGGTCGCAGCACCCCGCCTCCGGGAAGTTGTCGCGGCCGTCGTGGCTGAAGGAAACCACCATGTGGTGGTAAATATGGCGGGTACTGAGTTCATGGACTCCTCCGGCCTCGGGGCACTCATCGGCTGCCTGAAGATCGCCCGGCAAGCCGGCGGCGACCTCCGCATCGCGAACGTGCAGCCGCAGGTGCGGATGGTGCTGGAGCTGACCAGCATGCACCGCGTGCTGACTCCCTACCAGAGCGTCGACGCGGCGTTTTCCGATGACTGAGGTCCTCGCCCGAACGACACGCCAGGGGCTGGCCACGGCAGAAACCGTCGAGGCCCTGCACGAGGACTTCGAGGCGCTGTGGACGAAAGCCGACTTCGTTCCG
The DNA here is from genome assembly GCF_059091765.1 of Arthrobacter senegalensis. NCBI lineage: Bacteria > Bacillati > Actinomycetota > Actinomycetes > Micrococcales > Micrococcaceae > Arthrobacter > Arthrobacter senegalensis. The sequence goes on from NZ_JBNHGZ010000002.1 coordinate 148,901, forward strand.
GACTTGGACCGCATGGCCTTCTCGACTGCCGTGATCGAGGCCGCCACCAATGTGGTCCAGCACGCCGTCCCTGCTTCCGAAACTCCCCTCCAGCTCGGCGTTGAGGTCACCATCTGGTCCCGCCGGCTGGAAGCACGCATTTCCGAAATCGGCGCAGCACCTTCCAGCCCGGGCATCTCGAACCCGCAAGGGCACGACGTCGACGACGAGTCGGAGTCAGGGCGCGGACTCAACCTGATCCATGCCTTGGTCAGCACCGTCACCTTCGAGCGCCACGGCGAGGACAACGTCTGGGTCCTCTGCCGCCACGCCTCCGAGGACAGCGCCTGAAGCCGCCGTCCGGCTGCTGACCGGCTCCTAGCCGGCCGCGAGCTCCCCGGCGACCAGCCGCCGCGCGACCTCGGTCAGCAGTTCCACGCCGCGCACGGCGTCGTCGTCCCGGGTGAATTCGGCCTCGTTGTGGGAGATCCCTTCGACGCTGGGAACGAAGAGCATAACCGTCGGCACTACGTCCTTCAGGTTGGTCGAGTCGTGGCCGGCCACGGTCATGATTTCCGTGTGGCTGAACCCGAGCCGCTCCGCGCTGGCGATGCCGAGCGCCACGCCCGCGGGCTGGTAGGACACCAGTCCCCACCGGTGGGTCAGCTCCAAGCCGACCGTCGTGCGGGACACGGCCTCCGCCTCGGTGATCTTTTTGTCCATCAATTCCATGGCGCGGGCCAGGACGTCCTCGTCCGGCGACCGCAGGTCCAGGTTCATGACGGCCTGTCGCGCAATGGTCACCGGCGAGTTGGGCAACACGTACATCTCGGAGACCGAGGTGTGCAGCTGCCCGGGGGCGAACTCCGCGGCGAGGTCGCGGGCGGCGGAGATGACCAGGGCGGCTCCGTAGAGGGCATCCCTGCGGTCCTCCATTCGGGTGGATCCGGTATGCGACTGCTCACCGTCGACCGTGACGCGGTACTTGCTCGCCGCCCACGTGCGGTCCACGATTCCGACCTGCGTGCCGGTTTCCTCAAGGCTCCGGCCCTGTTCAATATGGATCTCGGCGTAACGGGCCACGTCGGCGAGCCGGGGGGCGCCGTCGTCGGCGGTGCGGTGGCCGGCGGCCAAGGCCGCGGCAACCGTCGTCCCGGCCGGATCCGCGGTGGCCAGCGCCTCTTCCAGGGGCAGCTTCCCCGTGAAAACCGAACTGCCCATCATGCTGGGCGTGAAGCGGCTGCCTTCCTCGTTGAACCAGTTGACCACGGCCACGTTGTAGACCGGGTCGATCCCGCCCGCGGCAGCTTCGGCCGCCACGCGGGCCGCGGCGTGGGCCCCGGCCAACACGCCGTAGGCGCCGTCGTACCGCCCGGCCAACGGCTGGGAGTCCAGGTGCGAGCCGAGCAAGACATAGGGAGCACCGGGAACAAGTTCAAGGGTCCCGAACTGGTTTCCGGCGGCGTCTACCGTTTCGGTGAAGCCGTGCCGCGCCAGCCACTCGCCGAACCACCGGCGGGTGGCATGGTCCTCCGGCCTACCGGCCTGCCGGTCCACGCCGCCGCCGGCGGTCGCGCCGAACCCGGACATGGCACCGAAGTCGTCAAGAAATTCCTGGCCGGTCGTGCTCATCGTGTTTCCTCCCCCGTCGACGCCGTCGACGCCGTCGCCGCATCAGCGAAGTCCAGTGCCGGAAATTTCTCCGCGCCGAAGCGAATGTCGCCGCCCACCATGGTGGCCAGCACCTGCGTGGCGCCGATGCGCGACGGCTCGACGGCAGTGGGGTCTTGGTCCAGGAAGACCAGGTCGGCCAGCATGCCCGGTACCAACCGGCCCTTGGTGTCCCCCGCTCCCGTCGCCGCGGCGGAACCGACGGTGTAGGCGGCCAGCGCCTCGGCCGCGGTGATCCGCTCGTCGGGGCCGTATACCTCGCCGGACGGGGTCAGCCGCTGCACGAACGATTGGATCACGTCGAGCGGACGGCCGTTGGACACCGGTCGGTCCGAGCTGCCCGGCAACGTGGCGCCGCGCCGCAGCAGGCTGTTGGCCGGGTAGGACGTGGCCGTCCGCTCCGGACCGAGCAGCCGCGCCATGCCGTCGCCGAACTCGGTGATGAAATGCGGCTGCGGCACCAGGACGATGCCGGCCGCGGCGATGCGGTCCAACTGCTCCGGCCGGATCACGCCGCCGTGCTCAATCCTGTTGGGCAGCGGCCTGCGGCCGTAGGTTTCCTGGGCTTCGGTGATGATGTCGATCGCGTGGTCGATGGCGTGGTCCCCGATCGCGTGCATCGCGATGGACCAACCGGCGCGGTACGCCTCGAGGGACGATGCGCGCAGCACTTCGGCGTCCATTTGAAGGTAGCCGTGGTTGTGGGGGCAGCCGACATACTCTTCGGTGACGTAGGCGGTGCTGCCCAGCAGCGATCCGTCGCTGAAGATTTTCACCGGTCCCAGCCGGAGCCAGTCGTCCCCCAGGCCGGTGCGGATGCCGGCATCGAGGCCCCGCGAGACCGGGTCTGCGTCGTGCCCCCGAACCTCGTGCAAGGCATCCAGAACCAGCATGGGTTGCATCCGGACGCTCAGCAGCCCCTTGTCCCGTGCACTTTGGTAGGCGCCGAACTCGCGCGGTGAGTAGCCGATCCAGCCGCCGGCGATGCCTGCGTCGGTGACGCTGGTGATGCCCTCGGTCAGATAGTGGGTGGTCGCGAGGTCCAGCGCGCGTTCGATGGTCGCCAGCGGGTAGGGCAGCATGATGTCCTGCACGAGGCGCATGGCGTTCTCTTCCAGCAGCCCGGTGGGCCGGCCCTGGGCATCCGTGACAACGACGCCGCCATCGATCGGCGCGGCAAGGTCGGCGCCGCGTGCGGCGATGAGATCGAGTGCGACACCGTTGACATTGCAGGCGTGGCCGGAGGAGTGCTTGATCCATACCGGGCGGCCGCCGGCGGCAGCATCGAGCCGGTCGCGGTCAGGCTGGGCTCCGCCGTGCAGCAGCGGGCTGTACCCCGAGGCCACCACCCATTCGTCCTCCGCCAGCGTGGACGCGGCGTCGGCTATCACCGCATAGGCCTCATCGAGGCTGGCGACGGTCCCCAAATTCGCTTCCATCAGGCCGAGCCCGAACCAGACGCTGTGGGCGTGCACGTCATTGAAGCCGGGGACGATGACCGCACCGGCGGCGTCGACGACCCTCCCGGCCCGGGGCGCGGCCTGCGGGTCGACGTCGAGTGCCAGCACCTTCCCGTCGTGGATCAGCAGGTTTTCTGCCACCGGATGTCCGGGGTCCTGGGTCAGTATGCGGGCGTTGCGGATCAGGAGATCGACGAGCATGAGTCCTCTTCGTGCTTTCGCTGCGGCGTGCCCGGAGCGGTAGATGGCGCAGCCAGCCGTGCCCGGCGCCGCCTCCATTTCAACACTGGAGCAATGTCACGCTCAATGGACAAAAGACGCCATCTCCGGCGGAAGGATTAGGCAAATGCATAAGATGGATGCATGAGCGAGCCGCGCGTAGAGCCCTTCCCCCACGACGCCAGCCGGCATTGGGACTTCAATCCCGACCCGTCGGCCGAACCTCAGTGGACCGAACTTATCCGGCGCCTGTGGCAGGAACGCGATTTACTGGTCAGCGACTTCCTGGAGCGCTTTGCGGCCATCTCCTATGAGGGGGCACTGGTTCCGGACGAGGATGTCCGCCGGACAGCGGTGGACACGATGGAGATGTTTCTGTTCCAGATGGCCGGCCTCGAGTTGCCGCCCGATCTTCGGTCCCTGCCGAGGGATGTGGCTTCCCGCCGGGCACGCCAGGGGGTTCCGCTGGAGGCCTTCCTGAGCGCGGTACGCAACGACTTCCGGGTCCTGTGGAAAGGCCTTGAACGCGTTGCGCGGGGGCACGGCACCGACGTGCTCGTTGCCAACATGGACCGGGTCTTGGACACTGTGGAGAGATATGTCAGCAGCATCCAGCAGGCGTTTTCGGAAGAAGAAGCCCTGCTTGCCCGCGACAAGCAGCTGCACCGGCAACGGCTGCTTTCGCGGCTCTTTAACACCGACACCCAAAACACCGGCGAGGTCTCCGACATCGCCGCCGGCTTGGAAGTAGAAAGCTCGGACGTGTTTGAACTGATTGCGGTCACCAAGGAGGCCGCGGCGAAGTTGCCGGATCAGCCGGCGGCCGACCGTCACACCTTCTCCTACGAACGCGCCGGCGCCCTCTTCCTTTTCCGGGTAAGCCGAGCCGGACGGACCTGGCAGGACGATCCGCCCGAATTTCCGGCCGGCTATATGCCCGGCGTGGAGGGCCTGGCCGCGATTCCGCAGGCGGCAGCGGCGGCTTTGGTTTTGGCCGCTAAGAACGGTGCCGATACGGGGCTGGCCACCATCGCGGGCACTTGGATGTCCATTGCCCGGGACCTCCTGGAGAAGGCGCTCCCCGGATTCTCGCTCCCCGTCACCACGGCACTGGACCACTGCACGCCGCATGAGCGCCAGCGGTTGCTGCAGGTGGCGCAAAGTTACGGCCGCACCGGTTCGATTAAGGAAACCGCGGAGGAACTTTACTGCCACCGAAACACGGTGGTCAACCGGTTGCATTCGCTGGAGGAAGTCATCGGGCTGGACATGACGGTTCCGGCGCAGGCAGCGCTCGCACTCGTGGCGCTCGCGGACTACAAAAACGGGCACAAGTTGTGAAAAGGCACAAGTAAGCGTTGTCAAGCCGGTGAGTATTGTCATTGTTCAGGGGAATGGCACTACCTTACAGTCGAGAGGTACTTCACAGCTCTACCTCGGGATGTCCTCCGTTCAGGGCCATAGGAATTACGGGCTGCCGCTGCCTCCTCCAACGATGCCGGCCCCGCACAGCTTGAAAGGCAACACGTGACGACGCCGCAATCTCTCAACACCCCCGGCGCTCCGCCGAAAGTCTCCGGCAAGGACGCAGGCAAGATCGCCCGGGCCGCCTTCGTCGGAACGGCGCTCGAGTGGTACGACTACTACCTCTTCGGCACGGCCGCGGCGTTGGTGTTCAACCGCCTGTTCTTTACGGAACTGGATCCCACGGCCGCGTTGCTGGCTTCGTTCGCCACCTTCGGCGTCGGCTTCGCAGCCCGTCCGATCGGCGCCATGCTGTTCGGCTACATCGGCGACAAGTACGGCCGCCGGCCCGCCCTGCTGACCACCATCGTCATGATCGGCGTCGCCACCGGCCTGATCGGCCTGCTGCCCGACTTCGGCAGCATCGGCCTGGCGGCCCCGATCCTGCTCGCCGTCCTGCGGCTCGTCCAGGGACTGGCAGTGGGCGGCGAATGGGGTGGCGCGGTCACGATGGCCGTCGAGCACGCCCCGGCCGAGAAGCGCGGCCGGTACGCCGCCCTGGTCCAGGTCGGCTCGCCGGTGGCGACCCTGCTGGCCTCCACGGCGTTCACCCTCGTGCTGCTCTTCCCGTCCGACTTCTTTGACGCCTGGGGCTGGCGCATTCCCTTCCTGCTGGCCTTCCCGATGCTCCTGATCGCCCTGTGGATCCGGCTCAAGGTGGAGGAGTCGCCGATCTTCAAGGATCTGCTGGCCCAGGAAGAGACCTCCAAGGTCCCGGCCTTCGACGTCTTCCGCAACGCCGGCGGCCGCCTGGTGGTTGCCGTGCTCGCCGCCCTGCTGGGCGTGGGCGGCTTCTACATGATCACCACCTTCGTGGTCAGCTACGGCGTCAACACCCTGGGTGTGGACCGCAACGTGATGGTCAACGCCACCCTGATCGCCGCCGTCGCCCAGATCATCGTCACCATCCTGATGGGCCGGCTCGCGGAAAAGATCGGCCCGGGCAAGGTCACCATGTGGGGCGGCATCCTCACCGCCGTCCTGGCCTTCCCGTTGTTCGCCATGATCGACACCAAGTCCCCGCTGCTGATCACCCTGGCCATCACGTTCGGCATCATGCTGATCGCCGTGGCGTACGCGGTCAACGGCGCGCTGCTGACCGAACTGTTCCCGGCGAAACTGCGTTACTCCGGCGTGGCCCTGGGCTACAACATCGCCGGCGCGACCAGCGGCTTCATGCCCATGATCGCCACCGCCATGCTCGGCGTCTCCGGCAGCCAGTCCTGGGGCGCGGCCATGATCCTTGCCATCATCGCGCTGCTCACGGCCCTCGGCGGGTTCCTCGGCGAACGGCTGCGGGTCAAGGACAAGCAGATCGTAGCCGACAGCTAAGTCCCCACGCCCGCCCCACCCCGGGGCGGGCGCCGGCCTCCGGTGGACACCGCCTCCGGAAGCCAGCGTCTCACCACCTCGCGGGGAGCCGTCCAGCCGGGCGGCTCCCCTGCGCCATATCAAGGAGCATTCGGATGATCAATGACGAACAGTCCCAACGTATTCTCGATGCCGTCGACGCCGCGTTCGACGCGCAGCTGGCCTTCACCCAGGAGCTGGTGAAGCACCCGTCGCTCCGGACCGCGGAAGGCAGCGCGCAGGACCTGCTGCACACGGCGATGGCCGCCCGCGGCCTGGAAATGGACCGCTGGCAGCTGGATCCCGACGAGCTCGCCACGCATCCGGGCTTCGGCCCCGTCACCGTCTCCTACGACGACGTCGACAATGTTGTCGGCACGTACCGGCCTGCCGCCGAAACCGGCCGCTCGCTTATCCTGAACGGACACGTCGACGTGGTGCCGGAAGGGCCGGAAGAGGCATGGTCGCGCTCCCCCTGGGATGCTCCCATCATCGACGGCTGGATGTACGGCCGCGGAGCCGGCGACATGAAGGCCGGGCTGGCCGCCAACCTCTTCGCGTTCGACGCCGTCAAGGCGGCCGGCCTCGAACCCGCCGGCCGCATCCACTTCCAGTCCGTCGTCGAAGAGGAATGCACGGGCAACGGTTCCCTGTCCGCGCTGATGCGCGGGTACCGGGCGGACGCGGTCATCATTCCCGAGCCCGAAGAGGACATGCTGGTCCGGGCCAACGTCGGGGTGCTCTGGTTCAAGGTGCGTGTCACCGGCAACCCGACCCATCCGCGCGAGATGGGCACCGGCTTCAACGCCATCGACGCCGCCTATACCGCCATCACCGCCCTGCGCGAGGTCGAGGAGAAGTGGAACGCGGAGCGGGGCCGGCACCGCTACTTCGAGGACCTGGAACACCCCATCAACTTCAACTTCGGGCAGATCATCGGCGGCGACTGGCCCTCCAGCGTGCCCGCCTGGTGTGAATTCGATGTGCGGGCGGCCATTTACCCCGGGATCCCGGCCGAGCAGGCCTGGCACGAACTGCAGGAATGCCTCGCCCGGCTGGGGGCCGGCCCCGAGCCGATCAAGGCCGTCGCCACCAAAACCGGATTCTTCTCCGAAGGCTACGTGCTGGAGCCCGGCAGCGAAGCCGAGTCCCTGCTGGAGAGCACGCACGAGCAGGTCTTCGGTCAGGAGCTTGGCAGTTTCACCACTCCCGGCTACCTGGACGGGCGTGTCTTCGCGCTCTATGCCGACACGCCCGCGCTTGTTTACGGCCCAGTCTCCGAAGCGATCCATGGCTTCGACGAGCGGGTATCCATCGAATCGGTCCGTCGAATCACCAAGAGCATCGCTCTGTTCATCGCCAACTGGTGCGGCGTGGAAGAGCGGGCCTGATGCAGTCGCCGGCACCCGCACTTCCTGCCGGTGCCGGCGACCGCCTAGCGGCCCCGATTCCCGCTGGACTCCATCCGTTGCCGGTTTTCCCACCACTTCAACGTGTGGTTGATCAGCGACCCGAGCACCAAGGACGCTGCGATGGCGAGCAGCACCGCGAACTCGGTGGACAGCTGCGGCCACACGCCCGACGCGGTGCCAATGCCCACCGAGTAGGCGGACCACAGCACACCGGCCAGGGCGGAGTGGGCCAGGAACCGGCGGCCGGGCTGGGGAATCATCGCGGCGGCCACATTAAGCGTCACCCGCCCCATGGGAACAAACCGGGACGTCAGCACCAGCGGCAGCCCCTTGCGCCCCAGCCCGGTGCGGGCCTTGCGGAAGCCTGACTGCCAGTGTCGCCCGGAGAACACCTTCCGCTCGGCGAGGTTGAAGCGGCGCACCAGAAAGAACGTGCCGGCGTCACCCGCTACCGCACCGGCCAGCATGGCGGCCGCCAGTACGTAAGGGTCGAGGTGGTCCGAGTGCACCGAGAGCGACCCCAGCGCGACGAACAGCGTGGTGCTCGGCACCGGAGGAACCAGCGCGGAAACGGTCACGGAGAGCGCACCGGCAGGGTAGATCCACCAGTAATCCAGGCTGCGCAGCAGTTCGCCGAGTTCTTCCATCCCCCCATCCTCCCCGATGCACGGCGGTGCAGGTGCAACGCTGCATCTGGCGACACGCTACAATCGCCCGTCTAAACTGGGGCCATGAGCAACCTGGAGGCGGCACCGAGGGAAGTTGTCTGTTCACTGGAAGCAGACTCCGCCGACGCGGAGGTCCTGGCGCCGCGTGACGTCCCGCTGGGCGGCATCCGGGCCATGAACGTCCGCCGCACCCTGCCGCAGAAACGGCGCAGCCTGATCGGTTCCTGGTGCTTCCTGGATCATTACGGGCCCGACCTGGTGTCCGGTACCGGCGGCATGCAGGTTCCCCGCCACCCGCACACCGGCCTGGCCACGGTCAGCTGGCTGTTCTCCGGCAAGATCGCGCACCGGGATTCGGCCGGGTTTGAAGCCATCGTGCGCCCGGGGGAAGTGAACCTCATGATCGCCGGCCGGGGCATCTCCCACCAGGAATTTTCGACGCCGGACACCACCGTCCTGCACGGCGCGCAGCTCTGGTTCGCCCTTCCGGACTCGACCCGCAACATGCCGCCGACGTTCGAACATTACGCACCGGAACCCGTCGTCGGCGACGGGACGGAGTTGCGCGTCTTCTTCGGTTCGCTGGCCGGCTCCACGTCTCCCGTCAACACCTACACCCCTCCGCTGCTCGGTGCCGAGGCCACGCTGCGTGCGGGGTCCCGGCTGGAACTCGCCCTGGACGCCGGGTTCGAACACGGAGTCCTGCTGGATACCGGCGACCTCCGGCTGGACGGAAACGACGTCCCGGTGGACCACTTGGTTTACCTCGCCCCCGGGCGAAAGCGCCTCGTCCTCGAGGCCGGGGACGCCCCGGCCCGGCTGCTGCTCATCGGCGGCCAGCCGCTGGGCGAGCAGATCATCATGTGGTGGAACTTCGTGGGCCGGAGCCATGAGGAGATCGTGGCGTACCGCGCCGCCTGGCAGGCCGAGATCGACGTCGACACCGCGCCGGAACCCGAAAACGGCACCTATCCGGACGGCGCCCCGTATCCCCGGTTCGGCCCCTTCCCCGACGGGACGCCCGCACCGCTGCCCGCCCCGACACTGCCGACCGTCCAGCTGCGACCCCGCGGCTGAGCACTGCCGGACCGACCCATCATCAGGAGGACCCATGGAAGCCGACGCCCCCATCGCCGTCCGCAGCAATGCCGGACGGCGCCGCTACGAACTGGTGGACGGCGGCAAGGTGATCGGCAAGGCCCACTGGTTGCCGTTCGAGGGGCCGTCGGGCCCCGAGCGTGTCTTCTTCCACACCACCGTTGACGAAGAGTATGCCGGGCAGGGACTGGCCGGACGCCTGGCCCGCTACGCGCTGGATGACACCGCCGCTGCCGGGGTGTCCGTGGTGACCGTATGCCCCTACATTAAGGCCTACGTCGAGAAGCACCCGGAGTACCTGGCCCAGACCGCCCCGGTGCGGCCCGAACACCTTAAAGCGGTCGAACGCGTCGCGGGCTAGGGAGACCGCCGGAACCCTTTGCCGTCGCCAACAGTTCTTAACGGGGAGAGATGACCCCGTGCACCGGCTTCCACCGGGCAGGCAAGGAGCGGAAACATGGGAATGTTCGACAAGCTGGTCCAAAAGGGCAAGCAAAAGGCCATCCAGTACGCCAAGGAGCAATTGGCCCAACGCACCGGACAGCAGCGCCCGCCGCGGCCCCAGGACTCCGGCCGGGGACCCGGCTACGGCCAGGATGCAGGCTACGGGCGCGGCCAAAACCGCGAATACGGCCAGGACCCTAACTACGACGGCGGTTACAACCGCGGCTACGGCCAGGACCGTAATTACGACCGCGGTTACGGGCAAGACCGTGGTTATGGGCAGGACCGCGGCTACGACGGCGGGTACAACCGAGGCGGTGGCGACGGCGGTCAAAGGTATCCGTCCCGGCCGCAGCCTCGCGACGGCAGGCCCGGGCAACCCGCCGGCCGGGACGCCGACCAGGCGGCCATCGCGAAATACAAGTACATGCTGCAGACTGCACCGCCCCAGGACATGGAGCGGGCCCACGCCGAAGCCTTCAACCGGTTGACCCCGCAGCAGCGCGCGATGCTCCGGGACGAGCTCAACAGCCAGCTCCCCGCCGCAGAGCGGGCCGCCTCCGACCGGCCCGAGACGCTGGCCAGGACCGCCACCCGCGCCGAACTGGCGCAGCCGGGCTTCATGGAACGGATCCTCGGCCGGAGCGGAACGGGCCGGGGCGGCGGCCGCCTTGCCGCCGGAGCCGCCGGCGCCGCGGGAGGTCTGGGCGCCGGCCTGCTGGCCGGTGTGGCCGCCGGCTTCGTCGGCTCGGCCATCGCCGGTCCCCTGCTGGAAGGATTCTCCGGCATCGGGGAAGGACTGGCCGGCGCCGCAGAAGGATTCGGCGACACCGTCGCCTCCGCCGGTGAGGGCTTTGCAGACAACGCAGGCTTCGGTGGTTTCTTTGGCGACGGCGCCGAGGGGCTCGGCGACTGGGAGATCTAGCGGATCAGGCACCCGCCTGGGGAGCGTCGTCGTCGGCCTCGGCAACCGGCGGCGCGATCAGCAAGGCGGTGCCCGCGTACGGTCCGAGGTGGAGATAGAAGCTGTGCAGGTCGTCCACTGTGCCGATGGTTTCGCCACTGAACGCGTCGGTCACTTCGGAGCCCAGCTCCAAGGCTTCGGAGCGGACGGTACCGGCGATTTCCTGCCCGGAGAAGTTCAGGACCGTGACCTCTTGCCCGCCCGAGACCAGTTGGTGGACCATCACCAGCATGCCGCGATGGGAGACGTCGGGAACATCTATCAGGGCGCTCTTGGCGATGCCGTGCTCTTCCCGGACCGCCAGGATGCGGGCCAACTGCCGGGCGAACGACGCTTCGTCCTCGAGCTGCTCGGGCAGCGTGCCGTACAGGGCCTTGCCCATGGGCATGCCGGAGGTTGACGTCTCGGCTGTCGGGTCGAAACCCATCAGGTCATGCGCGCTGCGGTTGATCCAGCGCGTGTCCCCCCGCGACATCAGCCGGGCCACCCGGCTGCGCTCCAGCGGCAACATCCCGCACAGGTCCCAGCCGGAGAGCGCGAAGACCCCCGGCTGCAGCGCGTTGTACATGGCCAGCAGCAGGTGCACGCGGCAGATCTCGGCCGACTGCTCTTCGGTGATCGAATCCAGGTCGGTGATGCCCAGCACCGCGGTGATCACGCTGGCCGTGGTACAGGCGATTCCGTTGGCGGTGAAGACCAGGTTGTAGGGGGCGGCTTCGCCGGTGATCCCGTCCCGCAGGGTCTGCTGCACCTTGTGGGCCAGCTCCGCGCCGGTGAGCTCCTCGCCGTCGAGCTCATAGACGTCGTCCTTGTGCTTGGTGGTGAAGTGCACCAGTTCGTAGGTGAGCTCGTCGTGGTTCTGCAGCGCGTGCACCAGCGACGCCTGGTCCACGCCGATGTCCATGGCCAGGCGCAGCGTCAGCCGGAGAAACTCGGTGTCCGCGGTGACCAGGGCGTGGTGGTACGCCGGGCGCGTCACGAAGTCGTAGGACAAATCCGGCCCCGTGGCGGAGGTCTCCTTGATGTCGTCGATGGACAGGTTCAGCTCCTGGAAGGTGAAGCCGCCGACCTTGCGGACCATGCTGCCGATGATCTGGTTGGCCGCCGCCGAGAGCGGATGCCCCTCGGACCAGCCCGGCGTTTCCTCGGCACTCTTCTCCACGCCCAGGAAGCCGTTGGCGTCCAGCCGGAGCGCCCCGGTCCCCAGGTCCACCAGCGAATGCAGGGCATCGCCCATCACCAGGCGCATGCCGGAGAAGGTGGGGTCCAGCCAGTTGATGGACGGCTGGCCGGCCTTGAAGTAGTGCAGATAGACCCAGCGGTGGGCCTTGCCCTCGGTGTCCAGGACCGGCGGGGTGGCGCTCCAGTTGGTTTCCTTGACGCCGGGTTCGTAGAAAATGACCCGCTGGAGCTCGCCGATGATGTAGCCGGCCTGCTGGAGCCGGCGCTCGGTCGCGACGTCGATATTGACCGAGTCCTCGCCCTCGGGGACATCCGGCAGCAGGTCCCAGTCGGACTCCGGGATGTCGATCATGTGGTAGATGCCCGGATAGTCGCGGAAGTTCATCTCCGCCAGCCGGAAGTCTGCTCCCTTGCCCGTGTGGCCGGGCACAATATCGTCCACGATCGTGCCGCCGTGTTCGGCGGCCACCCCGCACATGCTCCGGAACTCGTCCTCGGTGCCGAACAGCGGGTCGATCGCCATGCTGATGCGGTCGAAGTGCCCGTCCACGCTGGGGGTATGGTTCCAGCCGGTCAGGCCGCCGGCCAGCTTCACCGGCCCGATGTGGATGGCCTTGATGCCGATCTGTTGGAAGGCCTCCCAGAGCGCGGCATCGCCCAGCGCCGCCAAGAACGTCTGTCCGGGCCTGGTGATCAGCGACAGCGGGTAGGCCGTGAACCAGACCGAGGCCCGCTCCACCGCCGCCCGCGGATTCGGGTACGCGAACGGGTTCTGCCACATGCTGGCCTGCCCGGAGAGCTGGCGCCCCAAAACCTTCGCGTCGCCCAGCATGGACTGGTTGCGCAGCCACTCCACATAGACCTTGTTGCGCGCGTCCGGCTCGAACGGCGGTTGGCCGGGGACGAACTGGCGGCGGCGGGCCGTGGGGCGCAGCGAGCGGGGACGGGCCGGGTAGAACTGCTCGTCAAAGCTGATGTCCGGCGCCTGGGGTTCGGCGAGGGGCTCGACGGCGGTGTTCCCGCCGTCTGCCGCGGCGGCACCCCCGTCTGCCCTGGCAGCACCCCCGTCTGCCCTCGCGGCAGCACCGCCGTCGACATGGTTGGTGCGGTCAAGGACGGGATCGTGCCCCAGAACCGAATCCTTCATGGCGTCATCTCCTTTGTGCTCGACGGCTGGAATTCTCCAGACGGGCTCTACCCCCAACATTGCCAGACGGCCGGGGCCACCACTACCCCGGGCCGCCGGTGGGCCGGGCGGTTTCAGCAGGAAGTGGACCGCCGCCGGGTTCGAGGACCGCGGAGCCGTTCCGGTCGTGCTCGTTGTAGGAGCCGACTTCGTACCGGTTCGGCTAGCAGCGCGCTTCGGCGGCTTGCTCCACCTTGGCCAGCAGGCGCGCGAGCTGGTCGCGTTCCGTCCGAGTCAATCCGGCAAGCAGGGCGCGTTCGGTGTTCACATGGTCGGGCAGAGCCTTGCTGACCAGGTCCCGCCCTGCTGGCGTGAGGGTAACCTGCTTGCCCCTGCCGTCCGTGATGTCTTTGGTCCTTGTGACCAGCCGCCGCTCTTCCAGCCGGTTTAAGCGCTGGGCGATGGCGGCGGAGGTCACCATGGCGGCCTGGGTCAGCTCGCGTGGACTGAGCGTGTAAGGCTTCCCTGAGCGCAGCAGTGTCGCCAAGACGTCAAAGCTGGCCGAATCGAGATCGTGGCGGGCGAACGTTGCCGCCAGCACGGCGTCCACCTTCCGCGACGCGCGGGTGATCCGTCCAATCACTGCCATGGGCGAAACGTCCAGGTCGGGCCGTTCCGCAGCCCACTGCCCCAAAATTTTCGCTACCGGGTCTTCCACGCATCCAGCATAGACGATTCGCTAAGAGCTTAGCTATATTGGCTAAGTGCTTAGCAATCGATGGCTCCTCCTCACAGCCACTGCCTTCGCCCCGTTGACCTGGGGAACGACCTACGCGGTCACCACCGAACTGCTGCCTGCAGACAAGCCGCTCCTGGCAGCGGCGCTGCGGGCGCTACCTGCAGGGCTCCTCCTGCTGTTGATTGTGCGGCGGCTCCCGCAGGGCCCTTGGTGGTGGAAGGCCCCACTGCTCGGCGCACTGAACATCGGCGTTTTCTTCGCCCTGCTGTTTGTTGCCGCCCATCGGCTGCCCGGCGGAGTGGCGGCGACCATTGGCGCCGTGCAGCCTTTGCTGGTGGCTGTCCTGGCCTCGCGTTGGATCGGCGAGCGGCTGACCGGCCCCAAGGTCATTGCAGCGGCCGTCGGCTTGTTTGGCGTCGCGCTGATAGTGCTGCAATCACACGCCGGACTCGACGCGGTCGGGGTCGCGGCCGCCTTGGGCGGCACCTTGTCCATGGGCGCCGGCCTGGTGCTGGCTAAGAAGTGGGGGCAGCCGGATACGGCTCTGGCCGTTACGTGCTGGCAGTTGACGGCCGGTGGTTTGCTGCTGGCACCGCTGGCCCTCCTCATGGAGGGCCCGCTGCCGCAGCTGACCGGTTCGAATTTCGGTGGCTACATCTACCTGTCGGTGATCGGAACTGCTGTGGCCTACGCGTTGTGGTTCCGCGGGCTGCAGCTGCTGCCGGCGTTCAGCGTGTCGCTACTGGGACTGTTGAGTCCCGTCGTCGCCACCGCCACCGGATGGCTGGTCCTTCATCAGGAACTCGCCCCCGGTCAAACAGCGGGGGCGTTGCTGATTTTGGCAACACTGGTCGCCTCCAATTCCAAGGCCACGACAACGGGCGGGCGGGCCTCCGCCGCCGCGGCAGCCATTCGGCGCATACATTTCCGCTGGTTCTCGTCAGGCAGACCTTCAGCCGATTGCCAGTTGGCGGAATACGGCGAACCCGTCAGCTGGCGCGGGCCTCGCGGTTCTCGTCCACGTATTCCGCCGTCACCAGGATCGGCAGGTGGTCGGACTGGCCGCGCGGCAGGGTTTCCACGCTTTGAATGTCCAGGCCCAGGGACGTGGCGAAGTCGAAGTGGCCACGGAACAGCTTGTAGCGCGTGTAGGTGCGGCGGTTGCTCAGGGTGAGCTCGTAGCCCGTTTCCTTCAGGTGCGCGATCAGGTTTTTGGTGAAGAAGGGGTAGTTGAAGTCCCCCACCATCAGTGTCATCTGCTCGCCGGTGCCGCCCATGCCCAGCAGCGCTTCGTGGCCGGCCTTGATCTGATGCCGGCGCAGGGAGTTGGTGGCCGTCAGCGGAGCGGCGTGAAAGTCGCCGACGACGATTTCGTGTTTACTCTCGTTGTCCACCATTTTGACTCCGAGCAGCCGCTCGTGGGCCGGCGCCAGCACGTAATCGTGCAGCGACTTCTTGAGTTCGAAAGTGTTGGTATCAAGGGCGGAGAACCGGTCCTCGTCGTAATAGACGGCCAGTCCCAGCCTGTTTCCCTTGGTCGAATTGGCCAACCGCAGGTGTCCCAGCGTGTGCGGAAGTTTCTCCGTGTCCGCTTCCTGCAGGCACATCACGTCGACGTCGTAGCGGTCGGTCAGGTCCTCGAGTTCCGCGCTCGCACTGTGTTTCCGCAGGTTGTAGCTGATAGCTCTCAACAAAGAATCACCCTTCCGTCGCGGTCGCTGTAGCCTGCGCCCATATTACAGAGCCGGCCCCGCGGTTACATTCGGCGGCCGCCCGCCAAACCGGCCCAAAGGGCGGATTCGCCCCGCAAGGACGGCAAAAACCGGTGGCCGATATCCTTCGACAATCAGGTGCCGGGCGCGGCCATCGGCGCCGCGTTGCCGGGCATCGGCACCCGTCCCGCCGGCGTCTTGCCGGCGCTCACGTCCCGCAGAAAGTCCGGTACGCGCCAAAGTCTTCCGGCGCAGCGGCTGCGTAACGCTCCAGACCGGGGCGCTCGTCGTAGGGACGGGTCACCGCGTCCAGGAGGCGGGTCAACGGGTCCAAGTCTCCGTGCGTGGCGGCGTCGAGTGCCTCCTCGACGAGGTGATTGCGGGGAATGTAGACGGGGTTGACCCGGTCCATCAAACCCGCGTCCGGCCGGAGCGGACGCCATCGTGCCAGCCAGTCATCGAACCCTGCGGGGTCCGTAAACAGGCGCCGGGCAGCTTCTGTTTGGCCCCGGGCTGCCGCGCCGAGGCTGCGGAAGAACGCCGTGTGGTCGACCTTGCCCGCCTGGAGCAGGGCCAGGAGATCGTTCACGAGCGGGGAGGCCGCCGCGGAATCGACCCCGTCGCCCAGGCCGATCTTGGTCCTCGCGCCGGCCAGCCAGGCGGCGCTGTACTCGCCCCTGAAGCCGCCCAGGGCTTCCGACGCGAGGGCGGCCGCCTGCTCTTGATCGTCGTGCAGGAGCGGCAGGAGTGCCTCCGCGAGCCGGGCGAGGTTCCATTCGGCGGCAAGCGGCTGGTTGGCGTATGCGTAACGTCCGCCCTCGTCGATGGAACTGTAGACGGAGGCCGGATCGAAGGCGTCCATGAAGGCGCAGGGCCCGTAGTCGATGGTTTCACCGGAGATCGTCATGTTGTCCGTGTTCATGACCCCGTGCACGAATCCCACGAGCATCCATTGCGCCACCAGCGCGGCTTGGGTGCCTATGACCGCCCGAAACAGCGCCAGGTAGGGATGTTCGGCCTCGGCGGCCGCCGGGTGGTGGCGGGCAATGGCATGGTCGGCGAGCCGGCGCAGGAGGCCGACGTCGCCCGTGGCCCGGGCGTACTGGAAACTTCCCACGCGCAGATGGCTGCCGGCCACCCGCACCAGAACAGCTCCCGGCAACTCGGTGTCACGGTAAACCGGGAGCCCCGTGGCCACGACGGCGAGGGAGCGCGTGGTGGGAATGCCCAGGGCATGCATGGCCTCGCTGACCACGTATTCGCGGAGCATCGGGCCCACCGCGGCCTGGCCGTCACCGCCCCGCGCGAATGGCGTGGGCCCCGAACCCTTGAGATGGACGTCGCGCAGCCGGCCGCCCGCATCGGTCAACTCGCCCAGCAGGAGCGCCCGCCCGTCGCCGAGCCGGGGCGAGTACCAGCCGAACTGGTGTCCGGCGTACGCCTGCGCCACCGGAGTGGCATCACCGGGAATCCGGTTGCCCGTCAACAGCTGCAGCCCGTCGGGGCTGCGCAGGGCGGCCGGCTCGATTCCCAACTCGGCGGCCAGCGGCTCGTTCAGAACCAGCAGGCGCGGGTCGGGGACCTCCTGCGCCCGCCAGGGGACGGCCAGCTCCGCAAGCTCGCGGGCGAAGCGGCCGTCAAACGCGAGGGTTGATTGTGCTGGAGCACTCATCCCCCAAGAATAGCTAGGACACCACGGGTGGCGTCACCCCAGCCGGCAGATACCCGGAACTGCAAAGGAAAGACCACGATGAGCACGCACATCCACAGCATCCTGAACCGGGCCGGGGAAGAGATGGTGTACATCGGACCGGACCACCCTTCCTACGAACTGCTCGCCGGGCTGGTGGCCTCCGTGCACCAAGCCTGGCAGGAAGGCTACGACCAGGGCCGCAGCGGCGGCACGGACGAAAACCCGTACCGCGGCTACTAAAGCGGGCGGCGCCAGCCGGAAAATAGGGCGCGCCAACCCCTAGCACTCCCCCCGCGGATAGGCAAAGCTGAAGGCAGGGGAAACTGGCGCCCACCACGCTCTGAGGTTGTCGCCTTCAGCCGGCCGGGGGCGCCGACGCTGAAGAACGTCGCTCCTGCAGTTCCGGCATGGGGCCGGAACGGTCAAAACACAGAGAGGTGTTTCGAGATGACTGACGTAGCAAGCACTACCGGCGAAACCGGCCAGGTCACCACCGGGCTCTATATCGGCGGCGAAGTCCGGGACTCCGGCGAAAAATACCCGGTAGCGGACCCGGGCAAGCCCGGTTCCGTGGTGGGCTACGCGGCGGCCGCCACCCGGCAGGATGTGGCCGACGCCGTCGCCGCCGCGAAATCCGCTTTCCCCGCGTGGGCGGCGCTCGGCGCCAAGGAGCGCGCCGCCCAGCTCGGCGCGGCCATCGAAGGCATCGCCGATCTCCGTGACGAGGACGCGGCGATCCTGTCACAGGAAAACGGCAAGATCCGCATGGAGGCCTGGGTGGACGCCCTGGTCTTCGAGATCCGCTTCCAGCTCGCCCTGGCGCTCGCGGACGAGGTGGACCAGGGCAAGGTCCTCGAACCGGCTCCGGGCATCCCGGTGACCACCACGGTGGCATACCAGCCGCTGGGCGTGGTCACGGTGATCGTTCCGTTCAACTGGCCCATCGCCATCCTGGGCGCCTCGCTGCCGCACGCCCTGCTGGCGGGCAACACCGCGATCGTCAAGCCGCCGCCCACCACCCCGCTGGCAATCACCCGGGTAGTGCAGCGCGTGGCGGAAAAGCTGCCGCCGGGTGTGCTGAATATTGTCACCGGCCAGGACAGCGAGATGGGCGGCCTGATCCAGAACGACGACGTGGCGAAGGTCTGCTTCACCGGCAGCGTGGGCGGCGGCAAGAAGATGATGGAGATGGCGTCCAAGAGCCTGACCCGGGTCACCTTGGAGCTCGGCGGCAACGACCCGGCGGTGGTCCTCGAGGACGCCGTCCTGGACGACACGCACCTGGACCGGCTGTATGCCGCGGTCTTCGACACCACGGGGCAGATCTGCATGGCCGCCAAGCGCATCTATGTGCACCGCTCCCGGCTGGAGGAACTGGTCGCCGGGCTGTCCGAGCGGCTGGAGAAGGCCGTCGTCGGCTACGGCCTCGACGAGGGCACCACCATGGGCCCGCTGCACCAGCCCGCGCAGAAGACCTTCGTCGAAGAACTCATCGCCGAGGCGAAGGCCGCTGGGGCCGACGTCCGGGAATTCGGGGAACTGCCGGCGGACCCGGAGCTGCAGGGCGGCAACTTCCTGCGGCCGGCGTTGGTGGTCGACCCGGACCCGCAGCTGCGCGTGGTCACGCAGGAACAGTTCGGTCCGGTCATCCCGATCCTCCCCTTCGACACCGAAGAGGAAGCGCTGGCCCTGGCCAACGACACCTGGGCCGGCCTCTGCGGCTCGGTGTGGACCGCGGACACGGAAAAGGCCAATGCCGTCGGCTCGCAGCTGGTCTGCGGCTACGTCTGGGTCAACGACCACGGCGCGACCCGCCTGGACCTCCGTGCGCCGTTCGGCGGCATGAAGCACTCGGGCTTCGGCCGCGAACAGGGCATCGAAGGCGTCCGCGCGTTCCAAGACACCCGCGCCATCGCCCACCTGGACGAGGCGGCAGCCGCCGCAGGCCACTAACCACGACGACGGCGGGCGGCCCTTCGTCCGCCCCAAGCGGAGGCACCAGACGAACGGGGGCGGCCCCGCCTGCGGGAGGGTCCCCCGGTTCAGACCGCCTGCGGGACGGTCCCCGGTTCAGACGGCCTGGGCGGTCCGCCAGCCGCCGCGGTATTCCTTGCGCGCGGTCACGGAGTAGGGCGCGGGGCTGACCACGGCCCGGACTTCCAGCTGCCGGTGCGGTTCCACGGTGGTCTTGCGGGTGCCGCCGTCGGGCTCGCCCCAGACCACGTTCACCTCGGTGCCGATCTCCACGTCGGGGTTGACAGTGGCCAGCGACAGCGCCCGCCGCTCGTTGGCACTGTAACCGGTGAACAGGGACAGGCCCACGTTCGTGCCGCCGGCGTCGACAATGGAATCGTAGTTCGAGGAGCCGTAGTTGGCGTTGGGCAGGTCGAAGTACTTGTAGGGGGTCCCCTCCGTGTCGAACAGCGAGGCGAAGATTTTGGTCATGTCCTCGGCGTTCCAGGCCAGCGTGACCTTCTTCCGCTGCGCCTGGCCGTCGATCTTCTCCAGCGCCTCGCGGCCGATGAAGTCGTGGTCGAACTTGATGAACGAGCCGTAGCCCAGCTCCCACGGGTTCAGGTAGTAGTCCTCGATGTTGTCGGAGACGAAGCTGCCGGCCACGGCGTTGACGGCTTCGTAGCTGTCCGCACCCAGCCATTCCCGGTACGGGCGAAGCTCTTCCCCGGAGTAGATGGCGGGCAGCGGGGACGGAATCCAGCCCGATTCCAAGGTGTTGGAAGAGTAGGCCCGGGCACCGACGGCCAGCAGGCCGAACTCCCGGCCGGCCTCCAGGATGAACTCGCGGACGCGCTCGTACGACTCGTAGGGCCCCCAGAGCTCCAGGCCGGGGGCGCCGGCCATGCCGTGGCGCAGCGTGCGCACCTGCGCCCCGGCCACCTGCATGTGGTCCATGCTGAAAAATTTCAGCTGCTCCACGGTGCCGCCGTTGAGCTTTTCGATGACCTGCCACGCGTTCGGACCCTGGATCTGGAACCGCCAGTACCTGCGCTGCACCGGCTTGCCCATCGGCCGCGACGGCGACCGCCGGTCCACCTCCAGCTCCACGTCGTACCCGCCGGTCTGCCCGTGGAAGAGCAGCCAGTTGGCCGCGGGGGAACGCCCCACGTAGACGAACTGGTCCTCGGCCTCGTGGAAGAGGATGCCATCGCCGATCACGTGCCCGGACGGCGTCGTCGGCACATATTGCTTGGCCCTGTTCACCGGGAAGGTGGCCACCGAGTTGATCGCGGTGTCGGAGATCAGCCTCAACGCATCGGGGCCCTTGATGAACAGGTTGTCCATGTGGTGGGACTGGTCGTACAGCACGGCGGTCTCCCGCCAGGCCCGGACCTCGCTGCGCCAGTTGGTGAATTCCGGTGCGACCACCGGGTAGACGTAGGCGCCGATCTGCGAATTCCGCAGCAGCTCCACCGTATTGCCGGCCTGGTCCAGGACGTCCTGCAGGTTCTGTGCACTCATGATTCCCCTATCCCCGCCGGCCGGGGGCCGACGTCTCTTCCATGCCTCCATTGGCCGAAGGCATGCTGTTCGTGCGGGCGGCAGGGGAACCGGCGTCTCTTAGCGGCCGGGGTCCTCGGCCGCCCGCATGATGGCATCGGCAACGCTCTTGAGGTGCTTATCCATGGCTGCGGCGGCCCTTTCCGGGTCCTTGGCGCAGACCGCGTCCAGAATCTCCAGGTGCTCGGGCAGGGATACGGCGGGCCGGCCCGGCTGCATGGCCAGCCGGAACTGGAAGCGGACGCTCTGGCCGCGCAGGCGCGCGATCAGAGCGGCCGCCGTTTCGTGCCGGCTCAGTTCGACGACCCGGCGGTGCAGGGTCTTGTTCAGGTCCGAATATCTCAGCAGGTCGCCGGCGGCCACGGCCCGGCTCATGGCCTCGCCAAGGGCCTGCAGTTCCTCCACGTCCTCGTCGGTGACCTGTTCGGCGGCCTTGGCCGCGCAGATGGCTTCCAAGGCGGCACGAACCTCGGTGATCTCCACCGCTTCCTCCACCGCGACCGCGCGCACCCGGGCGCCGCGGTTCTGGATGCGCTCCACCAGCCCCTCCAGCGTCAGCTCCGCCAGCGCCGCCCGGACGGTGGCCCGGCTGGCATGGTACTCGGCGCAGATATCCGCCTCAACCAACCGCTGGTTGGGCACGAGTTCGCCCCGGTCGATCGCCCGTTTGAGCCCGGCGACGACGGCGGCCGGGTCGGTTGATCGGGGTGCGGCAATCTGGCTGGCGGTGCTCACGGGAGGCTGCTCCATCCTGAGAGAGTGTGCTGACGAAGTTGTTGCCAATAACCTAGCCCATGTGGTTCTCAGTGCCTGTCCGGCACCTCGACGGGCGGTGTGCCGTGGGTATGGAAGGTCGAGATGGTCTGCATCCCCCAGGCCTGGCCCTTCTTCCGTTCCGTCTCTGTCCAGACCACCGGTTCCCAGTCCGGTGCCAGCAGGAGCCGCGCGCCGGCGTTGGCGAACTCGATGCGGTTCCCGCCCGGCTCGTAGACATAGAGGAAGAACGTCTGGTTGATGGTGTGCTTGTGCGGACCGGACTCGATGTGGATGCCGTTCTCCAGGAAGATGTCGGCGGCCTTGAGGATGTCTTCTCGGGTGTCCGGGGCGAAGGCGATGTGATGCAGGCGGCCGGAGGCGCCCAGGTGGTCGGCCGAGTAGACCAGGTCATAGGACTTCTGGCCGAACCGGAACCAATGGGCCGCGGTGCGTCCGTTGTCCAGCCGGATCAGTTCGCTGTCCTTCAGGCCCAGGACGTCGGCCGAAAACTTCGCGTTCTCCTCCACGTTGGCCGCCAGGTAGTTAATGTGGTCCAGCCGGCGGGCGTTGACCCCGTGGCCGGGGAACCGGGACGCCTGGTTCTTCAGGGCCGGCTTGTCGTCCGTGGCCCGGTACCACTCGGTCTCGTAGTAGACGGACATCGGGTGGCCGTCCGGGTCCGTGAAGTGGAACGACGGCCCGACGCCGAATTCACCGTCCCGCCACTGTCCGCCCTGCCCGGACTCCTGGATCGAAGCCACCAGCCGGTCCAGCGACTCGGGTGAGGCCGCCCGGTGCGCGACCAGTCCGACGCCGGAGGCCTGCCGCGGGGTGAGCTTGATGCTCCAGTTTTCGTAGTCGTCCCAGGTGCGCAGGAAGACCGAGTCTCCGGCGCGGGCGACCTCCCGCATGGCCAGCAGGTCGTTGAAGAACCAGTAGCTGTCGTCGAACTTGTCAGTGAACAGCTCGATGTTGCCAAGGTGGGCGATGTCGCGGTGCTGGGGTGTCATGGTCTTCCTTCACTTCGGTTGCGGGGCCACCCGGTCTCGGGGAAAGACGGTGCCGTCGAACAGCTTCCGCGCCGTCCGCAGCACCGTGGAGGACGTGGTGGTGACGCCGGCGGGACGCTCGGCCAGTTCCGCGCCGACGTCCAGGTAGCCGGTGGGGTGCTCGAGCCGGAGCGGCCTTCCGCCGGCGGGGAGCCGGGCCAGTTCGTGTCCGACGGCGTTCGGCAGTTGGATGCCGGCCGCCACGGTGGTGGCACCGAGCACGCCGATGGACGTGTGGCAGCGCACAGGCAGGAAGCTGCGGGTGTTGACCGTGCCCCCGTTGCGCGGCGCGGAGAGCAGCACCAGCTTCGGCACGGTCTTGCCGGACACGTCGCCCATGCCCATCAGCTTCGCCGCTTCAATCCGGATCCGGGCCAGCCGGTCCGCCAGGGCGGTGTCGGCTTCCAGCTCGGCCGGGTCCTCGTAGCCGGTGACCCCGAGATCGGCCGCCCGCAGCAGGACCGACGGCATGCCGTTGTCCACGCAGGTAACGTCGACGCCGTCCGCCACGTCCGCCTCCCGACCGGTGGGCAGCAGCGCCCCGGTGGAAGATCCGGCCGTGTCGGCGAAGTCCAGGGTGACCGGGGCGGCGGTACCGGGCACGCCATCGATGGCCGCGTCCCCGCGGTAGTCCACCCGGCCACCGGGCGTCGGGAAGGTGGCCGTGGCACTGCTGTCCGAATTCACCATCCGGATGCGCACCGCCGTCGTGCTTTCCTGCGCCGGAAGCAGTCCGCGTTCGACGGCGAAGGGGCCGACGCCGGCGAGGATGTTGCCGCAGTTCTGGCTGTCCGTGACCGTCGCCTCGTCCACGGCGACCTGCAGGAACAGGTAGTCAACGTCCGTCTCGGAAGCGCTCGACGGTGAGATGACCGCCACCTTGCTGGTCAGCGGGTGGGCCCCGCCGATGCCGTCGATCTGGCGGGCGTCCGGGCTGCCCATGATCCGCAGGAGCAGGTCGTCGCGGTCGGCGCTGTCCGCCGGCAGGTCCCCGGCCAGGAAGTAGGCGCCCTTGGAGGTGCCGCCGCGCATCAGCATGCAGCGGACGCCGTGGTCGTAGTCCCCGCCGGCTCCGGAAGGGGCGGCCGCGGCCAGGGGCCGCGCATCGCCGTCGTGCTCAGCCGTCATAGTCCTCGGCCGCCACGTATTGAACGCCGAGCTTCTCAAGGACCGGCCGCAAGCCGTAGTAGTCCAGGCCCAGCGTCCCCTCCTGGAACCGGGACCGGGTCTTTTCCTCCTTGTCCAGGCGCGCCTGCGAAGCCTCGACCGCCGCCGGTGCTTCCAGCCGCGGCACGCAGACCACGCCGTCGTCGTCGGCGACAATCACGTCGCCCGGCCGGACCGTGACCCGGCCCAGGGTGATAGGGACGTTGACCGCCCCGGCGCTCGCCTTCACCGTTCCCTGGGCGTGGACGGCGGCGGACCAGGCGGGAAAGCCCATCGCCTGCAGTTCCGCCACGTCGCGCACCCCGGTGCTGGTGACCACGCCGCGGACGCCGCGGTACTGCAGGGCTGTGGCGAACAGCTCGCCGAACAGGCCGTCGGTGCATTCGGACGTGGTGGTGACCACCAGCATGTCCCCGGGGCGGCACTGCTCAATGGCCGCGTGGACCATCAGGTTGTCGCCGGGCCAGCAGAGCACCGTGACGGCGGTGCCGGCCACCCGGATGCCGGACTGGATCGGCCGGAACTGCGGGCCGGCCAGGCCGGTGCGGCCCATCGCCTCATGGACCGTGGCGACGCCGAAGCCGGCGAGCGCGTTGGCGTCGGCCAGGTCGGCGCGGGGCGGGTTGGTGACGATGACGTTTCTCATGCCAGCGTGCCGGTCACTTGCGGGTAGTAGCGCATGTACGCCTCGCCCTTGGTGTCCGTGGGGAAGCCGAGGTTGGGCCCCGCGTTGCGTTTGACCTGCACGCCGCGGCGCGTGGCCAGGTCCGTGTAGTAGTCCCACATGTGCTGCTGCGCCGGCAGGCATTCCATCGCCGTGCGCTTGGCCGGGAAGGCCGCCGTGATGTCGAGCAGGACGTTGGGCTTGAAGTCGCTTTGCTCCGGCTGGTGCGGTTCGAAGAAGAACACCGGCGGGGCGCCCAGCGGATCGCCCGGCGCGTCGTAGCCGATGGCCTGCGCCAGCACCCGCGCGTCCAGCGCCATGCGTGCCGCGGCCGGGTGGTCCCCGTTGTACGGGTCGGCCAGCGGATGGGTCAGCACCACCGTGGGCTTGACCTCGCGGTAGATCCTGACCAGCTCGTCCACCAGGTCCCGCGTGGGCACCAGCGGATAGTCGCCGGCGTCCAGGAACCGGACCTCGGCGCCGAGCGCCGCGGCGGCGTTCTCCGCCTCCTGCCGGCGGATCGCCTTGATCTCTTCCAGTTCCTTGCCCTCGCGCCAGGCCTTGGCGGACTCGCCGCGTTCGCCGTAGGACAGGCACACGACGACGGCGCGTTCCCCGCGCTGTGCCGCGGCGGCGATGGCGCCGCCGGCCCGCCAGACGAAGTCGCCCGCGTGCGCGCTGACCACCAACAGGGCCGGCTCGGTGTCGCTCAAGGGTCCTCCCGGTGTGGTTGTCCTAGGGGAAGTCAACCACCGGGAACCAGAATCGTCAACAATTCTGGTTTCACTTTCCGTGCGTGCCAAAGGACGGGCAACATCGGTCCCTTCCCACCAGAAGCCTCCGGGCCGCGGGCCTGCTAAATTATTCGCAACAAACTGCGAGCCCTCGGAAGGCAGGGCGCCATGACTACCTACCCGCAGAAGCCCCCGGCAGGAGCGCCGTCGACAGAAGACCAGGGGCGATTGATCGTCCAGGGCACCGACCGGCCGGGCATCGTCGCCAGCGTTTCCACCCTGCTGACCGAGGCCGGCGCCAACATCGTCTCGCTGGATCAGCATTCGACCAATCCCGAAGGCGGCCGGTTTTTCCAACGGACGGTTTTCCATCTGCCCCACCTGACGGCCCGGGTGGAGCAGTTGGCGCACAGCCTGGAGCAGCAACTGTCCGGCGACCCGGACCTGTCGTGGCGGCTGGTGGAAGTCAGCCGGCAGAAGCGCGTGGCGATCTTCGTGTCCAAGTCCGACCACTGCGTGCTGGACTTGCTCTGGCGGCAGCGGCGGGGCGAGCTGCCGGTGAACATCGCCATGGTCGTCTCCAACCATCCCGACCTCAGCTCCGATGTGCGCCAGTTCGGGATCCCCTACTTCCATGTGCCGGTGGACAAGGAGGACAAGGCCGCGGCCGAGAGGCGCCACCTGGAGTTGCTGCAGGGCAACGTGGACCTGGTGGTCCTGGCCCGGTACATGCAAATCATCTCGCCCGGCTTCCTGGAGGAGGTGGGCGTCCCGGTAATCAACATCCACCACTCGTTCCTCCCCGCCTTTATCGGCGCGGCACCGTACCGCAAGGCCAAGGAACGCGGCGTCAAACTCATCGGGGCCACGGCCCACTACGTCACCGAAGACCTGGACGAGGGGCCCATCATCGACCAGGACGTCATCAG
Organism: Arthrobacter senegalensis; assembly: GCF_059091765.1. Taxonomy (NCBI): domain Bacteria; kingdom Bacillati; phylum Actinomycetota; class Actinomycetes; order Micrococcales; family Micrococcaceae; genus Arthrobacter; species Arthrobacter senegalensis. The sequence goes on from NZ_JBNHGZ010000002.1 coordinate 174,957, forward strand.
GGTCTCGCACAGCGACTCCGCGGAGGACCTCGCCCGGCTGGGCGCCGACGTGGAACGCAGCGTCCTGTCCCGCGCGGTGATGGCCCACTGCGAGGACCGGGTGCTGCGCGACGGCAACAGCACCATCGTTTTTTAGAGGTTGCCGCGCGTCCGGGCCACGTTGCTGCCGCCGCCGAGTCCGTTGATCATCGACGCCGCGGCCGCGCGCCCGGGGTCAGGATCGGTAGGTCTTCCGCGCGAAGTCGGCGTACGGCACCGGGGCGACCGTCGCCCGAATCTCCACCTGGCGGTGCGGCTCGACCTGGGGCTTGCGGGTATTGGGCTCCTCGCCCCAGAGCACGGTGACTTCCGTGCCAGGTGCGCTGTGCCGCTTCTCCACGGTGGCCAGCGAGAGGAAGGCCTGCTCGTTGGCCGCATAGCCGCAGTCGAAGGACAGGCCGGCGGGTTCCCCGCCTGCCAGCACCTGGTCCACCTGGTAGAACGCGTAGCGGGCCTTGGGCATGTCGAAGTACTTGGCCGGCAGCGCGTTCTCACCGAGCGATTTGAACACGCCGGCCACATCGTCGCTGTTCCAGACCAGCGTGACCTTTTCGCGGGCCGGGTTCTCCCGCATCCGCTCCAGGGCGCTCCGGCCCAGGAAGTCATGGTCGAAGGAAACCACGCGGCCGTAGTTCAGGTCCCATGGCGTCAGGTAGTAATCCTCGATGTTCGAGGAGGCGAAGCTTCCGCCGAGCGACCCGGCGGAGGCGAGCGGCAGCCACTTCCGGTAGTCGGCGAGCCGGTCCCCGCTGAAGATGGCGGGCACCGGCGTCGGCACCCATCCGGAGCCGAGCGGGGAGGTGGAATAGGCCTTGGCGCCCACTTGGCGCAGATCAAGCTCTTCGCCCGCCTCGAGGATGGCCTGGCGGACGCGCTCGCCCTCCTGCCACGGGCCGAAAATCTCGAACCCGGCCTGGCCGGCGATGCCGTGCCGGATCGCCCGGACCCGGCAGCCGGCGATCGTGAAGTCGGTCATGTGGAAGAACTTCACGTCGGGAACCGGTCCACCGGTGAGCTTCTCCACCAGCGGAAGCGCCTGCGGCCCCTGCAGTTCATACCGGTAGATCTTCGGGTTGCCTTTCCGGACCAGGGAATTGCCATCGCGCTCGGCGGTGGCGTCGTAACCGCCCTTCCCCAGGTGGAACTCCACCCAGTCCACGACCATGTGATGACCCACCAGGTTGAAGCTGCCCTCGGCCAGGCAGGCCAGGATGGCGTCACCGATCAGGTGGCCGTCCTCGTTGACCGCGACGAACTGCTTCGCGGTGTTCGGCCGGAAGTTGGCGAACTTGTTCACGCCCAGGTCGCTGAGCAGCTTCAGGGCGTCGGGTCCGTTAAGGTACAGGTCGGTCATGTGGTGGGACTGGTCCAGGAGGGCGACGGACTGGTCCCAGGCCCGCTGCTCCGACCGCCAGTTGGTGAACTCCGGCTGGATCGGAAAGACAATGGGCAGCGCGGGCAGATTCCGCAGCAGCTCCACCGGATTGCCGGTGCGTTGGATGGCATCTTCGAGGTTTTCGGCAGGCATGTCATGTTCCCTTCGGTGATCTGGTTCCACGGCCGGGCCGGCCGGCCGCCGTGCGCGGCCCGGGCTGCGGCGTGTTAGCCCGGGGTTTCGGCGAACACCGGGAGCACCAGGTGCGAGGCGGACTGCCCGCCGGTGTGGATGCGGTGCTCCCCGCGGTTGACCGAGTCCTCGTGCCGGGCGTAGAGGTCGGGCTTGGGGTAGCGCATGACGTCGGACCCCTGCACCACCAGGCCCAGGGTGTCCCCGGCCTCGAAGCGGGTACCGGAGGGCAGGATCTCGATCTCCAGCCGGACCGGGCCGTCCGGGGGCAGCGGCAGGGCCCGCCGGTGGGCCAGCACCGGGAGGTACTCGGTGGAGCGGTCCGGATCGAGTTCACGGTGGGAGGCGCGCTGCCAGCCCACCGCGACGGGGCCGTCGTCGAAAATGGCGTAGTAGGGGAAGCCGACCACCGTGCCGTCCCGGTCCTTCTTGAACAGTGCCACGAAGACGTCCAAATCCTCGGCGTCCGGGGCCGACAGGAAGAGCACGGCCTTGGCGTGGCCCACGAGCATGGTCTCCTCGCGGAAGGCGAGGCTGAATTCCGCCCGGTGCGGCCGCAGCCCGCTGCCCAGCGAGTCGTAGGCGGCGGCCCCTTCTGCGGCGGGCGGCTCGTCCGCGAGCGAGCCGGCCGCGGCATCGAGATAGAGGGTGCGGTACCGGGTCTGCGGCGCCGGCCAATCCGCGGCAGCGTAGGTGCTCCCCTCGTAGAAGCGGTCCCGCACCTCCAGCCGCACCCGCGGCCAGTCCGCCAGGCCGCCGTCCCGCCCGTGGAGGAAGTGGTCGAAGAAGACCCGCTGCTGCTCCACCATGCCGGGGCGGTAGTACTCGGCCCACTTCTTCCGGCCGTGCACGTACAGCCATTTCTCCTCGGAGGCAATCCGGCGGAAGCCCTCCAGGGTCCCCCGCGTGTGCAGCCCCTGGTCCGACCAGCTGGCGACGACGAACGCCGGGACGGTGACCTTCTCCAATTCGGCGCTCTTGGACTCCCAAAAGGCGTCGTAGAACGGATGCGCGGCCGTCTCGGCTTCCAGGTCTTCGATGGGGCCGGTGGCGTAGCCCCAGCGTTCCCAGATGTAGGGCCAGAACCACGTTTCCGGGATGCCGCCGTGCCGCGCGACTTCCCGATAGGTGTCGGTCCAGCCTTCCCAGGGGTTGATTGCGGCCAGGTGCGGCGGGTCCAGCTCGGCCACGCGCCACTGGGAGACGGTCAGGTAGGAGACGCCGGACAGTCCGACCTTGCCGTTGCTCCATTCCTGCCCGCCGGCCCACTCGATCAGGTCGTAGAAGTCCCTGGCTTCCTCCGGAGAGCAGTAGGTTGCCGCGCCCTCCGAGTACCAGGTGCCCGGGATGTCGGCCACGACGACCGCGTAGCCGTGCGGCACCCAGTAGGCGGGGTCCGGCGCCTCGAAGGTCGTCAGCCCGCTGGTGTAACCGGCCCGCACCCCGCTGGTGGGGCGGACCACGCCCAGCTGCTCGGTGATGTGCTTACCGTACGGCGACCAACTGACCAGCGGAGCGGCGCGCACCGCGCCGTCGGGCCGATAGACATCCACGCGGATCACCGCGCCGGACGACGCGGCCACGGCGATGTCCCGCTCGATGACCATGCCCGGAAGATGTTCGGTCCGAGGCTGGGGCGGACGGCCGCCGCGCTCTTCGGGAGCATGGCGGTGTCCCCTGAAGAGATACGGGATGGAGCCAGACATCGTGTCCGCCTTTCCGCGGTGCAGCCGTGCAGCCGCCGAACGCCTGTTGCTTCCCCTGCCTGACGACGGCGGCCATAACGTTCCCATCACCGCCTTGACATGAGATAGATCACATCGTTAGCTTCAATGTCAACATTCTTGTTAGCACCAGCCGGCCCACGACGCCGGAATGAGCAGTCTCCCGCCTCCAGGAAGCGTTGAATCCATGTGGCGTACGGCAGAGAGTGTGCGGCCATGACGGCCCGGCTGACCGTCGAGGATGTTTCTCTGCACTTTGGCGGCATCACGGTGCTGGATTCTGTTTCCTTCGAGGTGGAACCCTCGACGGTCTTCGGGCTCATTGGCCCCAACGGCGCGGGCAAGACGTCCCTGTTCAACTGCGTCAGCGGACACTACAAGCCGTCGTCGGGGTTCATCGGCATCGACGGCGCGGACGTCCTCTCCCGTGCGCCGTCCGCCCTGGCGCGGATGGGGCTGGCCCGCACGTTCCAGCATCCCGCGCTGCAGTTAGACCAAACGGTGCTGGACAACGTGCTCCTCGGCGGCCATTCACGGCTGTCCGGCGGTGCGCTGTCCTGGGCGCTCCGGCTCCCGCACGCCGTCCGCGGCGAGCGCGCTCTCCGCCGGCGGGCCCATGACGTTCTCGCCCGGTTGGACCTGGACTGGGCCACCCGGCTGCCGGCCGGCGAGCTGGCCCACGGCTTCCGCAAGCGCGTGGAGTTGTGCCGGGCGCTGCTCAGCCAGCCCAAACTGCTGCTGCTGGATGAGCCGGCCGCCGGGCTTTCGCACGCGGAAGTCGAGGACCTGATCGGCTGGATCAGGAACCTGCGCGCGGAATTCGAGCTGACCATCGTCGTCGTCGAACATCACATGGGCTTGATTTCCGCGGTGACGGACCGCCTGGCCGTCCTCAACCAGGGGCGGAAGCTGGCGGAGGGCACGGCGGCCGAGGTCCGGCAGGATCCGCGCGTGGTCGAGGCGTACCTCGGGCAGGGGGCGGCATGACGGGCCTCCTCGAACTCTCCAACGTGCGCGCCTGGTACGGCCGGGCCGTGGCACTGCACGGGATCAGCCTGAGCGTGGCCGACGGCGGCGCGATCGGCATCCTGGGCGCCAACGGCGCCGGCAAGACCACGACGTTGCGCGCCATCAGCGGCATGGTAAAGACCAGCGGGGACATCACCTTCGAGGGCCGCAGGATCGGCGGGATGCGGCCCGACCAGGTGGCCCGGCTGGGTATCGCCCACGTGCCGCAGGACCGCGGCACCCTGGCCAACCTCAGCGTGCAGGACAACCTGCTGGTCGGTGCCTACCGGCGCAAGGACCAGCGCGGCGTCGCCGCCGACCGGGACAACTACTTCGATCTCTTCCCGCAGCTCGCGGCGCGCAGCAAGACACCGGCCGCCGCGCTGTCCGGCGGTGAGCAGCAGATGCTCGCGATCGGGCGCGCCTTCATGTCCGGGCCCAAGCTCGTGCTGCTGGACGAGCCGTCTTTGGGGCTGGCGCCCAGCACGGCCGGCCAGGTCTACGAAGCGATCACCAAACTGCGCACCGAAACGGGGTTGTCCATGGTGGTGGTGGAGCAGAACGCTGCCCTGGCCTTCTCCATTGTGGACGAGGCCACGGTCCTGGAAACCGGGCACGCTGTGCTGTCCGGGCCGCGCGAAGAGCTTATGGGCCTGGAAGCCATTCGCAAAGCGTACCTGGGCGGGTGAGCCGTGGATTCACTGTTCCTGCAGCTCATCATCGACGGCCTGGGCAACGGGGCCATCTACGCCGCCCTGGCGCTCGCCATCGTGCTGGTGAACCGGGCCACCGGGCTGATCAATTTTGCGCAGGGCGCCATGGCCGTGTTCTCCACCTTCCTGGCCTGGACCCTGTGGCAGGCCGGCATTCCGCCGGCGCTCGCCATTCCCCTGGCGATCCTGGTCTCGGCGCCGCTGGGCGCCGGGGTGGAGCGCCTGATCATGCGGCGCTTCGAGCGCGGGCTGCCCGACACCGCCATCATCGTCACGGTGGCCCTGCTGGTGCTGTTCACCGGGCTGGCCGGCCTGTTCTGGGGCTACAACTCCCAGCAGTTCCCCTCGCTCTTCCCGCTGGGCACCTTCCAGGTCGCCGGGGCCTTCATCAGCTATCAGTCGCTGGGCAACATCGTGGTGCTGCTGCTGGTGGTGCTGGCACTCCAGCTGCTGTTCAAGAAAACCAAGCTCGGCCTGGCCCTGCGGGCGGTGGCGGACAACCCCGAGTCCAGCGCGCTCTCGGGCATCCCGGTGGGCCGGCTGCTCATGGTGGGCTGGGCCCTGGCCGCGGTGCTGGGCGCCATCGCGGGCGTGTTGATCGCCCCGAAGGTCTTCTTGTCCCCGCACATGCTGGACCAGGTGCTGGTCTACGCCCTGGCCGCCGCCATCCTCGGCGGTCTCAACAGCCCGCTGGGCGCGGTGGTTGCCGCCGGCCTGATCGGCGTGGTCGAAAACCTCGCCGGGGCCTACATCGGCTTCATCGGCGACGACCTCAAGATCGCCGTGCCGCTGATCGCGATGTTCATCGTGCTGCTGGTTAGGCCCCAGGGCCTCTTCGGGCAGAAGGAGGTGGTGCGGGTATGAAGCGCAACGTCTTCGCCTCGCGCTGGTTCCGGATCGCCGCCGCCGTCGTCCTCGTCGTGCTGGCGGTCCTGGCGCCGCTGCAGCTCATCCCCTACGTGAACTACCAGCTGACAGTGGTCGCCGCCTTCGCCGTCGCGATCCTGGGGCTCAACCTCGTGACCGGGTACGCCGGGCAGATCTCGCTGGGCCAAAGCGCATTCATGGGGCTGGGCGCCTACGTCACCGCGTACGGCGTCACCGAGGGCTGGCCGGTGCTGCTGACCTTCATGCTCGCCGCCCTGATCCCCGCCGTCGTCGGTTTCCTGGTCGCCCTTCCCGCGGTCCGGCTGCGCGGGGTTTCGCTGGCCATGGTCACCATCTCGTTGCCGATCATCGCGGACCGGCTGGCCAAGCGACTGGACGATTTCACCGGCGGCTCCGTCGGCATCACCGTGCAGTGGATGAACGCCCCGGACTGGACCGGACTGGCCGACGACCAGTGGCGGTACTACGTGGTGCTCGGCATCGCCGCCGTGCTCTTCGTGCTGGCGGCCAACCTGACCCGTGGCCGGATCGGACGGGCCTTCGACATCGTGCGCGAGAACGAGGCCGTGGCCACCGCGATGGGCGTCTCCAACTACCGGTACAAGGTCCTCGCGTTCACCGTCGCGTCCCTGTACGGCGGCGTCGCGGGCTTCCTCTACCTGGCCGCCGTGCAATACATGTCTCCGGCCACCCTCAGCTTCGTGGTCTCCATCAACATGCTGGCGGCCATGATCATCGGCGGGTCGGCCAGCATACTCGGGTCCCTGCTCGGCGGACTCTTCTTCGTTTTCATTCCCGTCCTGGCCGGGCAAATCGACGCCTCGCACACCCCGATCATCTACGGCGCGGCCCTGCTGGTCATCCTGTTCCTGGCCCCCGGCGGGCTGGTGACCCTGCCCGCGCTGCTGCGGCGGATGCGGCTCAGACGTGCGGAGCCCGAGGCCGCCCTCAAGGCTCCCGACACCGGCCCTGAAGTCCATACCCCGACCACCACGGCGATGTGAGCCGGCAGGGGGGCAACTCACCGATCCAGCACAAAGCCCACAAGGCTAAGGAGAGAACAATGCGAACACGGCAGATCGGACGCGGCGCCACGGGTGCCGTGGCGGCCGCGGCGGCCCTCACGCTCGCGCTCAGCGGTTGCGGCCGGGGCGACGGCGGCAACTCGCCCGAGGGCAGCCCGGGCGCCACGGAGGGCGGCGGAGCGGAACAGGGCATCACCGACACCAGCATCCTGCTCGGCAGCACCACCTCGCTCAGCGGCGTGGCCGGCGCGCCGGGCAGCTGCCTGGTCGCGGGCATGGAGGCCTACTTCGGCGCCGCCAATGCGGACGGCGGCGTGGAATTCGGCGACGGCAAGACCCGCAAAGTGGAGCTCAAGGCGTACGACGACGCCTACGATCCCGGCCGCGCCGTGGCGAACTTCCGGCAGATGATCGCCGAGGGCGTCTTCGCCGACGTCAACGGCCTGGGCACCCGCACCAACCTGGCCGTCATGCCGGTGGCCACCGAGGAAGAGTTCCCGCAGGTGTTCGTGGCCTCCGGCGACTCGGTGTTCAGCGAAGACCCCGAGGCCAACCCGTGGACCATCGGCTGGATGCCCACCTACTACGCCGAAGGCAACTCCTTCGGCAAGTTCCTGGTGGACTCCGGCACGGCCGTCACCGTCGCCGTGCTGGAACAGAACGACGACGCCGGCAACGAGTTTGTTGCCGGGCTCGAGGACGCCATCCAAGGCTCGGAGGTGGAGATCGTGCAGCGGGCCACGTTCGAACCGGGCGACCCGACGGTGGACGCGCAGATGGCCCAACTGGCGGACAGCGAGGCCGACGTCTTCTTCTCGGCCAACACGGTGCCGGCGCTGACGGCGTCGTCGATGGTACGCGCGCAGGACCTTGGCTGGACCCCGTCCATCTTCCTGGCGGCCGTGGCCGCCAACGAGCGGGACGTGCTGGAACCGGGCAATGCCAGCGCCTTCCCGAACGTGTACAGCACCGGCTTCACCAAGCAACCCACGCAGACCGACGACGAGGAAGTGAAGCAGTTCCTGGCCGACATCAAGGAGTACGCCCCCGATACCGCCGACCAGATCATCCCGCATTGTCTCTGGGGCTACGCCACCGCGGCCACCCTCGAGGAAGCGTTCAAGAACATGGCCGAGCCGACCCACGAGGCGCTGATGGAAGCGGTCCGCAACGTCAAGGACTTCGAGCCGCCGCTGCTGCTCGACGGCCTGAGCGTGGACACCACCACCAACATGGCCCCGATTTCCGAGGTGCAGGTCCAGGAGCACACGGGCGAGGGCTACGTGCCGGCGGAGTCCTATGCGCCGTAAAGGCACCCCGTGGCGCCGGGGCGGTTCCGGCCGTTCCGGCGCCCGAAGGGTCATGCAGTCCGGTCGACGCGTGAGCGCCAGAGCAAGTACACGAAGTACGGGGCGCCGACCAACGCGGTCATGATGCCGGCCGGGATCTGTGCCGGGGCGATGACCGTCCGCCCGATGATGTCCGCCAGCACCACGGTGCAGGCGCCGAGCAGTGCGGCCACCGGCAAGACCCGGCTGTGCCGGGCGCCCACGAGCGACCGGGCCGCGTGCGGGGCGACCAGGCCGACGAAGGCGATCACGCCCACCGAGGACACCGCGCCGGCGGTCAGCAGCACCGCCGTCGTCAGCAGCAGCAGCCGGGTGCCGTTCAGGCCAACGCCCAGCACGCGCGGGGAATCGTCGTCGACGGCGACCAGGTCCAAGTCGCGGCGCAGCCCGGCCAGCACCGGCACGGCAAGAACCAGCGCGGCAAGCGGCGGCAGCACCGAGGCGAAGGTCCGGCCGTACGTGGAACCCGAGAGCCAGGTCAGGGCTTTCGTCTGGTTGTAGGGGTCCGTGGTGACCAGCAGGACTGCGATCACCGCGGTGAGCGCGGCGGAGACGCCAATGCCGATCAGGACGAGCTTGTTCTGCTGCAGGCCGCCACGGAACGCCAAACCAAACACCAACAGAGCCGTCAACGCCGATCCGACCAGCGCGGTTCCGGTGACCGCCCAGGCGCCGGCCAGCGGAACAGTAGTGATGACGATGATTGCCGCGAGCCCGCCGCCGCCGGACACGCCGATAATGCCCGGTTCGGCCAGGGAATTCCGGGACACCGCCTGGATCAGCGCTCCGGCGATCGCCAGCGCCGCACCGGCCAGCACTGCCGCCACAACGCGAGGCATCCGCGTACCCAGAACCGCGCTCACGCGGTCTCCGGATTGACCGGTGAGCCAATTGGCCAGATCGCCGAGCAGCAATTTTGCGTCGCCGAGCAGCGCCCCGGCCACCACCAGGCCGGCCAACAGGAAGACAAGCCCCAAAACCACGCTGAGATAAAACGGGCGGGAACGCAATCTGGCCAGGGCGTCGCCGGCCGCGCTGAGTCCGGCGTCCGGCATCCGCAGCGCCAGGATCACCAAGAACACCGCGCCGAATACCGTGGTGACCGCACCGGTCGGCACTTCGACCCCGGCCTGCGCACCGAGCACCACCCGGACCGCCACATCGGCGCCGACCACGACCACCGCGCCCGCCAGCCCCGAGATGGGCAGCAGCACCCGGTGGTGGCCCAAGCCCCGGACGCGGGAGGCCAGCAGCCGCACGATGGCGGGTGCGCACAGACCCACGAAGCCGATCGGACCCGCAATGGTCACCGCGCAAGCGGACAGCATCACGGCCAGGACGATTGCACCGGTGCGCGCGATCCGGGGGTCGGCGCCGGCCAAGCGGGAAGCATCGTCGCCTAGACCCAGCAGGTCCATCCTCCGGGCCAGGAACATCAGCCCGGCAACAGCCAGCAGGATGATCGGGGTGAACTGCAGCAGCTCATCGTTCCTGGTTTGGGCAATGCTGCCCTTGCCCCAGGCATACAAGCCGGTGGTCTCCTGACTGAACAACAGCAGCAGGCCGCTGGTAGCCGAGTGAAGCCCCAGGGCCAGGGCGGTTCCCGCCAACACCAGACGGATCGGACCGCCATTGCTATTGGCCCCCGCCCCGGACAAGGCAAGCACCAGCACCGCAGCGGCGAGGCCACCGATGAATGCGAGGCCGCCGGAGAGCAGCGCGGGTAGCGTGATCCCAAACGCGGCGACCGCGACGATCGCCAGATGGGCGCCGGCGTCGACCGCCAATGTATCCGGGGACGCCAGGACATTGCGGGTAGCGGACTGCAACGCGGCACCCGCTACCCCGAGGGCAACGCCGACCAGGATTCCGGCCAGCAGCCGCGGAATGCGGGAAGCAACCAAAACGGCGGTCTGCTGGTCGGAACCGCCGCCGTCGAGCAGGCCGAGCAACTCGGCCAGCCCGACGGCGGCGGTCCCCTGGGTGAGGTGGACCAGTGAGAAGAGGAGCAGGAGCACCAGTCCGCTTCCGGCGACCACCCCTGTTGCGGCCCGTCGCCCGCCTGCCCCGGCGGGAACCGGTTCGGGAGCCCCTGCAACGGCCGCCTGCACGGACGGCGCGGGCCTGTTCACCGTCTCGGTCATGGTTGGTCCGTCCCGTGCTACTTGGTGAGCGTGGAAACTATGGCGTCGACGTACTGGGTCATCGACGCGGGACCGCCGAACAGCCAGATGCCGTCCTCCAGCCTGTGGACCTCGCCGGCCTTTACGAACGGCAGCGACTTCCAGACGGCATTGTCGGCCAGTTCGTCGGTGAAGTCACCCTCGACGCTGTTGGTGATGTAGACAAAGCTGTCCGCGTCAACCGTGGTCAGCCCCTCAACGTCGGTGGAGGCCAGGCCGTAGGCGGCATCTCCTTCGAGATCCCAGGGAGAGACCAGACCCAATCCGGTGTTGATGTCGGCCAGCAACGAACCTTCGACGAAGGGCCGGATCGAGACCTGGCCGTCGGCCACCCAGCCGTCGGCGAAAGCGACCCGGGAGCCGGCAAGGCCTGCTTCTTCCAGTGCGGCTTTGCCATCCGCCATGGCGGCGTCGAACTCGGCGATGGCGTCGTCGGCCTTCGCTTCGGTGGCTGTGGCCTCGGCGATCAGCCGAAGGTTGTCCTTGGCCTGATGGATCTGGCGGCTGGCGTCGGCGGACTTAACCACCACCACCGGGGCCAGCTCTTCCAGCTGGGAAACGACGTTCTCGGCCAGGTCGGTGGTGGCGACAATCAGGTCCGCGTCCAGCGACGCGATCGTGTCGAAGCTTGGTTCACCGCGGGTGCCGATGTCGGTCACCGTGTCGTCCAGCGGAGCCGCATTCACCCAGGCGCCATAGCCCTTGACGTCGGCGACGCCGACCGGCATCACGCCCAAGGTGACCAGGTTTTCAACCACGTTCCACTCGGTGCCGACCACGCGGGTGGCCGGTCCTGAGAGCTCCACGTCTACGCCGCGCGAGTCGGTGACCGTGAGGCTGCCGGCGGCTGCGGGTTCGGCAGGCTCTTCGGTGGTGCCACAGCCGGTGAGCAACAATGCCACGGCGCCGAGGGCCGCCAGGGCCTTATGGATCTTCATGGACGGATGGTCCTTTCGTGTTGGTCATGCGTTTGGTCGGTGTGCCGCCCCACGGCCCGGGTGCGCAGCCGCCCGGTCAGCGGGTCGGCATGAGTGACAATGGGGATGGAGTAAACCTTGCTGAGCAGCTCCGCGTCCAGCGCCTCGTGGGCCGGGCCGGCGGCTGCGATGCGGCCTTCCGAGAGCACCACGACGTGGTCGGCGAGCGCGGCGGCCTCGTCGAGATCGTGCAGTACCAGGCCGATCGCCACGCCGTGGACACGGGCCAGGTCATAGACCAGATCGAGGATCTCCACTTTGTAGCGCAGGTCCAGGTGATTGGTGGGCTCGTCCAACAGCAGCACGGCAGCATCCTGCGCCAGGCAGCTGGCCAGCCACACGCGCTGCAGCTGGCCGCCGGACAGTTCCTGGACGCCCCGGTCCGCCAGATCCGTGATACCCGTGAGCAGCATCGCCCGTTCGACGGCGACGGGCCCCTCAGGATCGGCAGCCCTCCAGCGTCCGCGGTACGGGTGGCGTCCGAATTCCACCACCTCGCGGACGCTTAGTCCATGCGGAACCGGCCGGCTCTGCGACAGGAGAGTCACGTGTCTGGAAAATTCGCTGCGTTTCATCATGAGCGCATCGGTTGGGGCTCCGTCGTCGGGCTGCACGGCGATCGTTCCGGCAGACACGGCGTGCAGCCGCGCGAGCGCCCGCAGCAGGGTTGATTTGCCGCTGCCGTTCGGCCCCACGAGTGCGATGATCCGCCCCGGCTCCAACTGAAGGCCGGCACCGTGGACAACGTCCTTGTCCCCATAGCGCAGCACCAGGTCGCGTGCGTGGAGTCCTGCTCGTGTTGGTTGGATCACGCGGAACAGATTAGCTAAGGCTTACCTAATTAACCTAATGCGGCCGCAATGTTGCGGCGCCCCTCGGTCCCCCGGAACACCCATTGCCGCCGCGGCCCAGGCCCGAGTAGGCTCGCGCTTGTTTCCACCCAACCGCGGAACAGGAGCCAGCCATGCCCAAGCCCACCCTCGCCCCCGGTGCACCCTGCTGGGTGGACCTGATGACCTCCGATCCGGAGCGAGCCCAACAGTTCTACACGGAGCTTTTCGGCTGGACCTATGAGACCGGCGACCAGGAGAAGTACGGCGGCTACATTATGGCCTTCAAGGACGGCCATGCCGTTGCGGGCATCATGCAGAGCCAGCAGGCCGACACCCCGGACACGTGGACCACCTACCTGCGCGTGGACGACATCGACACCACCGCCAGCATCGCCACGGCCCACGGCGGCCAGGTCTACGTTGAGCCGATGGAAGTTCCCGAACAGGGCAAGATGGGCATGCTGGCCGACCCCGGAGGGGCCGCCGTCGGCCTCTGGGAGTTCGCCGGGCATACCGGCTACGAGCTGGCCGCCGAGCCTGGCTCCCCCGCCTGGCACGAACTCTTCACCCGCGACTATCCCGCCACCGTGAAGTTCTACCAGGACGTGTTCGGCTGGGACACGGACGTCATGAGCGACACCGACGAATTCCGCTACACCACGCTTGGCTCCGGCGACACCGCGGCGGCCGGGATCATGGACGCCGGCGCCTGGCTGCCCGAAGGCATCCCGGCGCACTGGCGCATCTACTTCGCCGTCGAGAACGCCGACGCGGCCGTCGACAAGGCCACCGCCCGGGGCGGGAGCGTGGTCCAGCCCGCCGAAGACACGTCCTTCGGCCGCGTCGCCACCCTGACCGACCCGACCGGCGCCATGTTCCTCGTGGTCCAGGAGCTGCCGCACGCCTAGCCCCCCGGAAATTGCGGGCCGGGCCCATCAGGTGCGCGTGTGCCGGCCCGCCCCTTGCTGGCCGGCCCGGCCGTCAGCCGAGCCGCGGGGTCCGCGGCGGCTCGGTGCGGCGGGCGCCGGTCGCCTCGAAGGCGGCCACCACGGCCAACAGGGCGTTGTCGTCGTAGGCGCGCCCCGCGAAGGTGAGTCCCACGGGCATGCCGATGTCCGCCGTCGTGCCCATGGGCACGGTGACGGTGGGAATGCCGAGGTGGCGCGGGACGAGGTTCCCGTTGGCCACCGAGACACCGTTGCGCCAGCCAAGGTCTGCCGAAGCCTGGTTGACGTCCATGTCCGCGGGGCCGATGTCCGCCACCGCCGGGAAAACGACGGCGTCCAGCGCGTGGTGGTCCAGCCAGGCTTCCAGGTCCACCCGGCGGGTTTCCTCGAGTCCCCGCAGCCCCTCCTCCAGATGGGGGATGTCGGTGAACGAGGCAACGCCGTGTTCGCGCACGTGCGCCGGATAGGCGGCGATGTCGTCGAAATCGTCGTAGGGGTCGGGCAGGGCTCCGGGCGGGTGCGGAAAAATCTTCGACCCGTCCACGTCGGCCAGGGTCCGAAACGCCGGGTCCCCGTTGGCGGCGAGGAAGTCATCCCACGCCCACGCGGAGAGATCCAGGATCTCCCGCCGCAGGTACTCCGGGCTGACCAGGCCGCGGGTGCCGATTTTCGGGGCACCGGGCCGGTCGCCTTCATAGTTGGAGACGACCGGGAAATCGACGGGAACCACCTCGGCCCCCGCCGCCTCGAGGTCCCGGCGGGCAGCTTCCCACAGCTCGATGACGGAGGCCCGGGTCTCGATCCGCTGCCCGGTGGGACCGCCGATGCCGGGGTCCTCGCCGGTGCCGGCATCGGGGTCGGCGTTGATGTACATGCGGGGCACGCCGAACCGTTTTCCCTGCAGCGCGTCCCGGGCCTGCTGGAGTCCGCGGGGCGCCAGGGCCGGGTACGAGGCGGGCCGGACCGACGAGGCGGCGGGGATGGGCACCCAGGGCTGCAGGCGCCAGAAGTCGCCGCGGGTTTCGGGGTCGTCCGCCACGATCACGTCCAGCACTTCCAGCAGGTCGGCCATGGTCCGGGTGTGCGGCACCACCACGTCCATGGTGGGGACCAGCGGCCAGTTGCCCCGCACCGAGATGATGCCGCGCGACGGGGTGTAGGCACACAACGCGTTGTTCGACGCCGGCGCCCTGCCGCTGGACCAGGTCTCCTCGCCGAGGCCGAAGGCGGCGAAACTTGCCGCGGTCGCGGTTCCGGAGCCGTTGGATGAGCCGGAGCCGAAGGCGGCCGTCAGGAAGTCGGCGTTGTAGGGGCTTTCGGCGCGTCCGTAGAGGCCGCGCTGCATGCCCCCGTTGGCCATCGGCGGCATGTTGGTGAGGCCCAGGAGCACCGCCCCTGCCGCGCGCAGCCGTTCGATGGCGAACGCGTCCCGCCTGGCGACCAGATGCTCGAAGGCGGGCGAGCCGGCGGCGGCGGTGAGGCCTTCGGCCATGTAACTGTCCTTGGCCGTATAGGGGATGCCGTCCAGCGGTCCCAGGGTTTCTCCGCGGGAACGCCTCCGGTCGGAAGCGCGGGCGTCCGCGAGCGCCTCGGGATTCATGACGACGACGGCGTTCAGCCGGATGCCGCCGTGGTCGTAGGCGGCGATGCGTTCCAGGTAGGCGTTCGTGAGTTCCTCGCTGGTCGCCTGCCCCGTGTGCAGCGCCTCGCGCAGCTGGGCAATCGAGGCCTCGACCACGTCGAACCGGCTCATGCTGCCGCCTTCGCGCCGGGCTTGGGTTGCTGCTGCGTGATGCAGTGGATCCCGCCGCCGCGGGCCAGTATCGGCCGCGCGTCCACCGTGACTACGCGGCGGCCGGGGTAGGCTTCGGCCAGGATTTCGGCCGCCAGCGCATCGGCGCGCTCCTCGCCGTAGCCGCAGGCGATCACGCCGCCGTTGACCACCAGGTGGTTGACGTAGCTCCAGTCGACGAAACCCTCCTCGTCCTTCAGGGTGTCGGGGGCGGGCAGTTCGACGATGTCGAACGGCTTGCCCGCCGCATCGACCTGGGTCTCGAAGAAGGACCGCAGGGACCGGCTGACGTCGAAGTCGGGGTGTGCGGGGTTGTTTTGCATGTGCAGCAGGATCCGCCCGGGTGAGGGAAGGGCGGCCACCATGTCTATGTGCCCGCGCGTGCCCAGGTCCTCGTAGTCACGGGTCAGGCCCCGGGGGACCCACACCGTATGCGTGGCGCCCAGCGTGCGGGCCAGTTCAGCTTGCACCCGCCCCTTGTCGGCATACGGATTCCGATCGGGATCGAGCTGCACGGTTTCGGTCACCAGCACGGTGCCCTCGCCGTCAACGTGGATGGCGCCGCCTTCGTTCACCAGCAGGGAGGTGACGAGTTCGGCGCCGGCCTGCGCGGCGACAAAGCTTCCGATGCCGCGGCTCTTCTCCCACTCGGCCCAGGCCGGCGCGCCCCAGCCGTTGAAGGTCCAGTCCACCGCCCCGAGGACGTCCGGCCGTTCGTCGTCGACCACGAAGGTGGGGCCGATGTCCCGCATCCAGAACTCATCCAGCGGCGCCTCGAGCCGGTCGATTCCGCTGTCCAGCATGCGGCCGGCGCGCTCCCGCTCCGTCGGGTCGACCACCATGGCAACCGGTTCGAACTCCGCGACGGCATGCGCGACCGCGGCCCAAGCGCCGTACGCTTCCTCGGCCGACGCCGCATCCGCGCCCAGCGTCAGCCCGGCCCGCGGGAACGCCATCCAAGTGCGCTCGTGGGGATCGGTTTCCGCCGGCATTCTCCAAGCCACAGAGGCCTCCGTCTCGTGAGGGAACAGGAAGGGCCGCCCGGCCCGCTTGTTGATCGCATGATCAATAATGCAGCGAAGTTACTCTAGACTGTTCTGTGATGTCAAGCACACCCAAACGCACCCCGCGCAAGGCGCCCGCCGAACGCGCCGCGGAACTCGCCGAAGCGGCCCGGGCCATCGGGCTCGAGCAGGGCCTTGCCGCGATCACCCTGCGCAACGTGGCGGGCAGGGCCGGGGTGGCCCCGGGCCTGGTGGCGCACTACCACCCCACCGTCGACGTCCTCGTGGCCGGCGCCTTCACCTCCATCGTGGCCGCTGAAATTGATGAGGTGTCGGCCATGGTGGCGGAGAGGCCCACGCCCCGGCAGGGCCTCGGCCTGCTGCTTGACACGCTTCTGGACGACCGCCGGCTGGATGTGACGGCGGTATGGGTGGAAGCGTGGTCCTTGGGCCGCCGGAACGAGGCGCTGGCAGTCAGCGTGCGCGCGCAGATGGACGCGTGGCAGGCGGTGATCCGGGAGCTGCTCGAGGCGGGCGTTGCCGCCGGCGAGTTCACCACGCCGGACGCGGAAACCGTGGCCTGGCAGGTTCTGGGCATGATCGACGGGCTGAATGCCCAGGGGCTGGTGCGCTGGAACGGGGTCAGCGACCGGCACACCCACCTCGCCCGCGCCGTGGAAGTGATGGTCGGAGCGGCGCCGTCGTCGCTGCTGCCCCACGCGGCGCCCGTCACGGACACGTGACCCGCGGACGCATGCCGGGGTATGGGACGACGGCGGAGGCTCGCCTCAACCGGTGAGCGGCCGCCGTCGTTCCGGGGTTACTTGTCCTGATTGATTCGGATCATGTTGCCCGAAGGGTCGCGGACGGCGCAGTCGCGCGGTCCCCACGGCTGGTCCATGGGCTCCTGCAGGACCTCCGCCCCGATGGACACCAGCCGTTCGAAGGCGGCGTCCAGGTCATCGGTGCTGAAGACCAGCATGGGCAGTACGCCCTTGACCAGCAGCTCCTGGAGCTGGTCGCCGTCGGCCTGCGAGCGCCCGGCGTGGGGAGCGGACAGCACCAGCTCCAGCCCGGGCTGGTCGGGGCTGCCCATGGTGATCCAGTGGAAGCCGTCGTTGGCGACGTCGTTGCGGACTTCCAGCCCCAGGCCGTCCCGGTAGAACGGGATGGATTCCGCGGGGTCATTGACCGTGATGTTGCAGTACTGAAGTGAAATGCTCATGCACCCAACCTACGCAGGGGCCGGGGCGGCCGCTTCTTCGATCCTGCTCGATCTCGGGTTCACGGGCCGGGTCAGCAGCTTCGCGATGCAGGGCGGCATCGCCTCGGCCGCCGGATGCTCCCGGGCCCGATAAGCGCTGGGGGTTTCGCCCACCAGCTGGGTGAACCGGGTGCTGAACGATCCCAGCGAGGTGCTGCCCACCTCCATGCACGCGTACGTGACGCTCGCCCCGGAGCGCAGCAGCGCCATCGCGCGCTCAATCCGGCGGGTCATCAGGTAGTTGTAGGGCGTCTCCCCGTAGGCCGCCTTGAACCGGCGCGAAAAATGCGCCGGCGACATCAGCGCCTTCGCCGCCATCGTCGGCACATCGAGAGGCCGGGCAAAGTCCCGGTCGATCAGGTCCCGCGCCCGGCGCAGATGCGCCAGGTTGACCAGTTCCTCAGGGGTCACACGTCGAGGTTATCCCCTGCCCGGAGCGACGGGTAGCCGTGCGGGGCGGCGGCAGGCGGCCGCCGCGCGGTTTCCCGGACCCCGGATGCAGCCGTGGCGGGTCGTTGGACGTCGCGGCCGGCAACTATGGGGTGGCAGTCCGCGATCCGCCCCTGAACTCTGGTGCAATCCCGGGACCCACCGCTAGCGTCTCATTACCGGCAGTTCCCTCGAGCCGCCGATCCCTTCAGCGCAGCCGCCTGAGCCGGCTGCGCTGAAGCATGAATCGCTCAACCTTTGGAGGACATGCAGTGACGCACCAGCCCAAAAGCAGCACCAGCCACGGTTCGACCAAGCCCCGGCGCTACCGCAGCCTGGCCGCGGCGGCGGCCCTCGCCGTCGTCATTCCCTTTAGCGCCGCAACCCCTGTTCTTGCGGATGCCAACTTCCCCTCCACCGAGGGCAACACCAATACCGCCAGCATCCTGACCTATGACGACCTCGTGAAGGAACTGCGGAAGCTGGAAAAGAACAGCCGCTTCGGCGTGGACGCCTTCACGCTGGAGGAGGCCGGCACGCAGGTCAACAAGTCCGAGCAGGGCCGCGACCTCTGGGTGGCCACCGTCGGCACCGGCGCCGAGCATGTGTGGATCCAGGGCCGCATCCACGGCAACGAACCCTACGGCACCGAGTCGATCCTGTCGCTGCTGAAGGACCTGGGCACCAACGGTTCGGCGGACTATCAGCTGCTGCGCGAGAAGTTCACCTTCCACTTCATCCCGATGTACAACCCGGACGGTTCAGAGGCGAACATCCGCCACACCGTGCTCTGGGACCAGGCCGCCGATCTGCCGGAGTTCGGCGCCAACGGGCGGGAACAGCGGATCGACCTGAACCGGGACTGGACGCCCACCGGATTCGTGGCCAACGAGTCGCTGGCCTTCTACGAGTACTGGACCGATGTGAAGCCGGCCTACGGGATCGACATCCACCACCAGGGCCTGAAGAAGGAGTGGGGCACCGGCGACGACGTCACGCTGTCGTTGGGCATCTCGCTCGCCCCGGGCGGACCGACCCTGCCGGGGATCAAAGACGGGGCCTACGACGAACTGACCCGCCAGATGCACGTCCACGTCTACGACGAACTCTCCCAGTACGGTTCCATCAATATGGACCGCTACCAGGTGGGCAACGGCCTTGAGATCGACATCAAGGGCGGCGTGGTCTCGGCCATGATGCTGGGCCTGGACTATCAGGGAATGAACCCGGAGGGCCACTCCAACCCCGTGGTCTTCTTCGAAACGTCCGGCAACACGTCCGACGGCAGCCTCGGCCAGAAGGCGAGGGGCAAGAGCGTCAGGCAGAATCTGCTCGCCATGAAGGAACTGCTCCTGGGCCTGGCCACCGGCGAAGTCCAGCAGGAGGACGCGGACCGCTGGGAGGAGATCCCGCATCAGCCGGTCACCGGCTACAACACCGACTACGCCGGGACCATCCCGGTCCCGTAGCCGGCCTTGCCAGCAGTGGCGCGGCGCTTTCCCGCGCCGCGCCACTGCGCCACCAACGACGGCGGTGCGGGGTACACCATCGGGCCTCAGTCCCGACCAGAGGCGGGCGCCGCCCTCGCGCCTTCCGCCCATTGCATAGCGACCACGGTTTGCGCCACGCTGATCTCGTGGCACAACCCCGGGACGGCGAACCGCCGGCATACGGCGCGGGCCCCGAAAGCTCCGCGGAACATTCCGAACAGCCGGAGCGCAATTCCGCCATGTTGGCCCGGGAGTCCAGCGAGTTTGACCGCGGCATCGGCTTTTACGACGTGATCTACGGTTTTGCCATCACGCTGCTGATCACCAACCTGGATGCTCCTTCGCCGGAGGCATGGCAAGACCTCCGGTCGCTGGCAGGCTCCGGCCTGGTGCATCAGCTTGCCGGTTTCGTCCTGAGTTTCGTGGTGATCGCCGTGTTCTGGCGGATGAACCTCCGCCTGATACAACGGCTCTCGGCGCTGGATTCCGCAACGACGACGGCGAACCTGGTGGCTGCCTCCTTCGTCATCCTGATTCCGTTCACCACGCAGGGCATCAGCGACCCCGAAACCTCGTCCCTGGAACTGTCGACCGTGCTGTACGCAGCCAACCTTGCCCTCGCTGCCTTGGCGCAGCTGGCCATGTTCGAGATCGCCCGCAGGAACCGCCTCGAGATCGAGCCGATGAACCGCAGGCAGCATCGGGCGTTCGTGCTCGATTCCCTCGTCCCGCCGCTGGTCTTCGCGATATCGATCCCGGTGGCCTTCGCCGCCGGCGGGACGGCGGGAAAGCTCACCTGGGCCTCGCTCATCGTGCTGGGACCGCTTTCGGGCAGGCTCGCCGCCCGGGAAAGCCGGCGGCCAACGGCTGATTCACGGCAGAAGGAGCGCCGGTGACCAGGAATTCCTCCACGGGCTGCCGGAACCCACCGGCCCTCGGGCAGTGAGCGGGAGGCAGGAGCGCTCCTTAAAAGAGCGGAGGGACGGACGGGCTTATGCCCGTCCGTCCCTCCCGGCTTTCTTCGCTGTGGCGAACGGGCCGGCTACGCCTCCACGATGATGACCGTGACCACGGGCTTGCGCCGCAGCGCCCGGTCGGACCAGCGGATCAGGGCCTGCGCGATCGCCTTCTCGGCGTCCGGGCCGGTCTTGTCGCCGCGCATTTGCATCAGCGTCTTCTCCACGATGCCGGTGGCCTTCTCCAACTGCTCGACCGCCGGGGCGAAGCCGACCGGGAAGAACTCCGGGTCTTCCTCCAGCCGCCCGGTGTCCGGGTTGACGATCAGCAGCGCGGTGACTGCGCCGTCTTCGGCCAGCCGGAGCCGGTCCTGCAGGGAGGCTTCGGTGGCCGCGCCGGCCACCATGTTCTCCACGTAGACGTAGTCGGCTGCGATCTGGCCGGAAACCCGGGCCACGCCGTCCTTCAGGTCGATGGTGGTGCCGTCTTCCACGATCAGCGCGCGCTTCGGGTCCACGCCGGTACGAACGGCCAGTTCGGCATTGGCCTTCAGGTGGCGGTGCTCGCCGTGGACGGGCAGCACGTTCTTCGGGCGGACCAGGTTGTAGCAGTACACCAGCTCGCCGGCCGAGGCGTGGCCGGAGACGTGCACCTTCGCGTTGCCCTTGTGCACCACGTTGGCGCCGCGCTTGGTCAGGTCGTTGATCAGCCGGTAGATGGAGGATTCGTTGCCCGGCACCAGCGAGGACGCCAGCAGCACGGTGTCGCCCTCGGTCAGGTCGATCATGTGGTCGCCGCCGGCCATGCGGGCCAGCGCAGCCATCGGCTCGCCCTGGGAGCCGGTGCAGATCAGCACGGCCTTGGTGGGCGGCAGCTTCTCCAGTTCCTTGAAGTCCACGAGCACCCCGCGCGGGATGTTCAGGTAGCCGAGCTCGCGCGCCGTCGTCATGTTGCGCACCATGGACCGGCCCACGAAGGCGACCTTGCGGCCGTACTTGTGTGCCACGTCGATGACCTGCTGGATGCGGTGCACGTGGCTGGCGAAACTGGAGACGATCACGCGGCGCGGGGCGGTGCGCATGACCGTATCGATGGCCGGCACCAGATCGGCCTCGGCAGCGAGGAAACCGGGGACTTCGGCGTTGGTGGAATCCGGCAGGAACAGGTCCACGCCCTCGTCGCCCAGCCGCGCGAACCCGGCCAGGTCGGTGATCCGGCGGTCCAGCGGGAACTGGTCCATCTTGAAGTCGCCGGTTGCCAGCACCAGCCCCGCCCCGGTCCGGATGGCCACGGCCAGTCCGTCCGGAATGGAGTGGTTGACGGCCAGGAATTCCAGGTCGAACGGACCGAACTTCTTCCGGTCGCCCTCCTTGACCTGCACCATCTTGGCGTTCAGGCGGTGTTCCTGCAGCTTGGTCTTCACGAAGGCCAGCGTCAGCTTCGCGGAGATCACGGGGATGTCGGCGCGTTCCTTCAACAGGTACGGCACGCCGCCAATGTGATCCTCGTGCCCGTGGGTGAGGACAATGCCGACGACGTCGTTGAGGCGTTCGCGGATGTAGGAGAAGTCGGGCAGGATCAGGTCCACGCCCGGGTGCTGCTCCTCGGGGAACAAGACGCCGCAGTCCACGATCAGCAGCTTGCCGCCGAACTCGAACACCGTCATGTTCCGGCCGATCTCGCCCAGTCCGCCCAAGGGGACTATGCGCAAGGCGTCCTTGGCGAGTTTCGGAGGAGTTTGCAACGGCTTGGTGTTCATGGATTCCGATCTGTGGTGCGGTGTGTTGCCGGGCATCAACGCCCGAAGCCGGAGTTGCCGGCACTGAAGTCTTGGGTGGCCGATGCGCCCGAGGCGCTTCGACGGCCTTCCGTGCAGCGGGTGCGGACGGAAAGCATACTTCTCCCGACTTTACCACCGGGCAGAAGGAATCCCGTCCCGGCGCAGGCCTGCCGCGAATAATGACGGCGATGCCCACCCTCGACGTAAACCATCAGCGGTGGCGCCGATCACTTCGGCTAGGGTGACTGGGGATTCTCCGTTGCCGCCCACACGACCCGAAGGAGCCAGCCACGGTCCGCGCATTCGCCTCCCGGCCGGCATTGCCGTGGGTGCTTCTGGGCATCGCCATCCTGGCTTTAAGCCTGCGTGCACCGATCATCGCGCCCACCGCCGTCGTCGGGGACATCCGCGCCGACACCGGGCTGTCGGCCGCGGGCGCGGGCCTGCTCACGGGACTGCCGGTGCTGCTCTTCGCGCTGGCCACTCCCCTGGCCACCCAGACGATCCGGCGCTGGGGCCCGGAAGCTACGGTGGTGCTGTGCCTGGCCGGTGTCCTGGCCGGAACCGTAATCCGATCCCTCGGCCCGGTACCGGTGGTGCTGACAGGGACGGTAATCATCGGCGCGGCGCTCACGCTCGGCAACATCGTGGTTCCGGTGCTGATTCGCCGCGACGTGCCCTGGAACCGCGTTTCCGCTGCCACCGGCGTCTACTCGGCCACGATGAACGTCGGCTCCATGGCGACCTTGCTGGGCACCGCACCGCTCGCCGCGCTCGTCGGCTGGCGGTGGGCACTGGCGGCCTGGGGCGTGTTGGCCATCCTCGGCCTCGCCTACTGGCTGCCGACGGCGCGACGGCGGCGCGCGGCTTTGGCAGCCGGGCCGGACCGCGCGTCCGGTGAAGCGCCCGCCAATACCGCCGCAGCCAAACCCGTTGGCACCGGTGGATCCGGAACGGCGTCGATGCCGCGCCCGAAGACCGGCGGCGGGCGGCCCAATAGGTGGATCATCTGGTTGCTGACCTTGGCCTTCTGTGGCCAGTCCGCCGCCTACTACGGAACGACCACCTGGCTGCCCCTGCTGCTGTCCGAAGTCCGGGGCATGTCCATTGCCGCCTCCGGAGCCACGGCCTCGCTCTTCCAGGTGGCCGCCATTGTCGGCGCTTTCGGGGTGCCGCTCGTGGCAGCACGAACCCGGCTCTGGGTGCCGACGGCAGGCATCGCCGTCTTGTGGATGACCCTCCCCCTCGGCCTGCTCCTGGCACCCGACGCCTACATTCTCTGGTCCATCACGGGAGGGATCGCCCAGGGCGGCGGGTTCACGGCCATCTTCTCGGTCATCCCGCGCGTGGCCCGCAACGACAACGAGGCGGCCTCCGCGTCCGCCCGGATCCAGACGGGCGGATATCTGGCCGCGACCTGCGCACCGCCTGTGGCCGGATGGCTGAACACGGTGACCGGAGGCTGGACCGCTCCCCTGCTTCTTGTCCTCGCGTGCACGGTGGCGTTCGCCGCGGGCGGGCTGTCGGCCGTGCGGGCGTCCGAGCGGCAGTAGGCCGCGGGCGGGCTGCTGGCGGTGCGGGCGTCCGAGCGGCAGTAGGCCGCGGAATTATTCTGGCCGGCGGCCGCCCTGGAGCTGCCTCTACCCTGGTGGTTCCCGTTTGATGAAACGTATAATTTTGCTGCTGTCGTCGTTCGGCGAAGCCGAATTGGGGTAGTTGGGGGAAGCAGATGCAGCACCGGGCAGAGGGACTGGCAAGGGACGCGTCCCCCGGGGCGCAAACCCGGCCCGGGCAGCCGGGCGTCAAGCGGTCACCCAGCGGGAGGATCCCGCAATGGGCGTTGGACGAGGCACTGGGAACCTCTTCCCCGCACCGGCCCGCCGAGGGGCCCGCTGCCGGCTGGCCGACCCCGGCGGCAAAGTCCCGCCCGCGTTCCGTGCAGCGGGGTACCTCCCCGCGCCGCGCCGGCCGCCTGTCGACCGGGCTGGCCCTCGCCTTCGTCATCGCCCTGTGCTTCGCCCCGGGCGTGTTCAGCCGACACGTCATGCCGGCGATAGCCCCCTACCTTCCCGGCGCGGACATTCCGCCCCGCGGCGTCGAAGCCGCCGACAACCCCCTGGGCCGGCCGCCCGCCGTCGCGGAGTCGGACGCCTACGAGTTGTACGCAACACCGCCGGAGTCCTCGCAGCCCTTCCTCGCCTATGACCCCTGCCGCCCCATCCACTACGTGGTCCGTCCGGACAATGCGCCGCCGGGGGGCGACACGATCATTCAGGAAGCCATCGCCGAGGTTTCCGCGGCCAGCGGACTGCAGTTCGTTTACGACGGACCCACTGACGAGGCCTTCGCCGAGGAAGGCCGCGAACGCTTTCAGCCGGAGCGGTACGGCAAGCGGTGGGCGCCGGTGCTGATCACGTGGTCGGATCCCGACGAAGTGTCCCGGCTGGCCGGAGATATAGCCGGACTCGGCGGCAGCTCCTCGGTCGGCGCACGGGGAACGCCGCACGTTCTCGTCGCCGGCCAGATCACCCTGGATGCGCCGGCGCTCCGGAACGTCCTCACATATCCCGACGGTCGGGAGCACGTGCGCGCCGTCATCATCCACGAGCTCGGCCACGTGCTGGGGCTGGCGCATGTGGATGATCCGGAGCAACTGATGTATGCCGGGGCAAACGGCGTGACTGCACTGGCCGACGGCGACCGGGCGGGCCTGGCGCTGCTGGGCACCGGTCCGTGCGTGCCGGAAGTGTAGCCCGGCGGCATAATCAGGACTGCTGGTCTGCCCGGAACGCTGGGACAACGAGGACCGGTCCAGGCAGGCTAGGAGGCCGTCCGCATGCAGGAGAAGCTGTGGAGCAGAAACTTCGTGCTGGCCATCGGCGCGAATCTGTTCATCTACATCGTGTTCTACCTGCTGATGACGTCCATGGCCCTCTACGCGGCCCAGCGGTTCCTAGCCTCCGACGCCGGGGCCGGCTTTGCGTCCAGCGCCTTCATTTTGGGGGCGCTCGTCTCGCGGTTCTTTGCCGGGCCGCTGATCGACAACGCGGGCCGGCGGCGGATGCTGCTGATCAGCCTGGCCGCCTTCGTCGCGGCTTCCCTCCTGTACATCCCGGCAAACTCCCTCACCTCGTTGGTGGTCCTGCGGCTGGCCCACGGTGTGGCTTTCGGCCTCGCCAACACCGCCGTCACGGCCGGTGCGCAGGCGCTGATTCCGCCCGCCCGCCGCAGCGAAGGCACCGGCTACTTCGCCGTTTCCACCACGCTGGCCACCGCCCTCGGGCCGCTGCTGGCGGTGGTGCTGGTTGTTGACGGCAGTTACGAGGGCGCGTTCCTCTTTTGTGCGGCCTGTTCCGTCGCGGCGTTGGCGGTGACCCTGATCCTGAAACTGCCGGAAGCGCCGGCGGCGCCCACCGCCCTCGTCAATCAGCGCGGTCCGGGCGGCGAGCCTGAAAGGAAGCGCCGAACCCCCGCGGTCCTGCTCGGAAAGGTGTTCGCGCCCGAGGTCCTGCCGATCACCACCGTGCTGCTGGTGAGCGGGCTGGCGTTTTCCGGCATCCTCTCGTTCCTCACCTCGTATGCCGCTGCCGCGGGTGCGGCGGATGCGGCGGCGCTGTTCTTTATGGTGTTTGCCGCCGCGGTGCTGGTGTCGCGGCTGACCGCCGGCAGGGTCCAAGACCGCCGCGGCGACAACGTGGTGCTGTATCCCGCGCTGGTGCTGTTCGCCGCCGGCCTGGCGCTGCTGGCGCTCGGGCCGGACACCCGGATAGTCGTCGCCTCCGCGGTGCTGAGCGGCCTCGGGTTCGGGACCCTGCTGCCCGGAACGCAGGCCATTACCGTCCGGCTGGTTGCGGAGCGGAGGTTCGGCACCGCCCTGGCCACCTACTACCTGATGCTGGACATCGGCACCGGCTTCGGCCCGGTGCTGCTGGGCCTGCTGGTGCCGCTGACCGGCTTCGACGGAATGTACGGCTGGCTTGGCCTGCTCATGCTTGCCTGCATCCCGCTGTACTACCTGGTACACGGCCGGACAGCCAGCCGCGCGGCCGCCTGAGCCGCGGGCCCGGCGCCTATTGTCGCGCTGACAATTACCTCACATTCTTATGCCTTTTTGATCGTCCGCATCGGGCCTACCGTAGTTAATGGAGCCGCCCAACCCGGGGCGGTCCCGGGATGGAAGGAAGTGCCATGACTGTGACTTCACACGTCAGCGACTGCTCAGTGACCAACTGTTCCTTCAACGATCACAGCGAATGCAATGCGGCCGCCATCACCGTGGCCGGCGGCGAGAACCATGCCGCCTGTGCCACCTTTATCGACACCGGAGTGCACGGCGGGCTGCCCAAGGTGCTGGCCAGCGTCGGCGCCTGCCAGCGGACCGAGTGCACCCACAACGACCACCTCATGTGCCAGGCGCCCGAAGTTCACGTGGGTCCCGGCGCGGACAACGCGGACTGCCTCACGTACGCGCACCGGTAACGCGCGGCCCGCCCTCTTCATAGACCACGGCCGCCGTCACCAGGTCCTCCCAGGCCATGCCGACGCCGGTGTAGAGGCAGCACGTGCGCGGGCGCCGGACCAGCTTGCCCTGCACAAGGTCACGCAGGTTCGGCGGCTGGATTTGCCGCCATTCCTCCACGCTGCGGGCCGGGATCAGGTCCCCGCTCTCCCGCCAGGACGAAGCCCGGCCTTCCACGACCACGTCGCTGCGCAACACCAGCGCCGCGTCGACCTCCCGGGCGTCCAAGCCGTGCTGCCCAACCGACGCGATGATCGCCCCGTCCTTGGGCAGCCTGCCATCGAACAGCGGCTTCGGCGAGGATGTCACGCAAAGTACGACGTCGGCGCCCGCCACGGCAGCGTCCGGCGCACCGGTTGCGTCGGCCACCTCTATTCCCTCCGCGGCCAGCACGGCGATCAGGTTCGAGATGCGTTGCGGACGCTGGCCGACGACCGCGAAGCCCGCGTTCGGAAATACGGATTTGGCGGCGCGGATGTGGTTCAGCGCTTGTATCCCCGCGCCGAAGACCAGCACCTGCGGGGCATCCCCAAAGCCCTCGCCGTCCGGTGCCGCCGCCGCAATGTTCTTCACGGCCGCCAAGGTTGTAGCCGGAGTGCGGATGGCTGTGAGCTCCGCGCCGTCCATCGTCGCCAGCGGGGCCAGCGTCTCGGCGTCGAACAAGACGTAGATGCCCTGGATCTTCTCCAGCCCGCGGGCCGGATTCTTCGGCGCGATTGTCGCCACCTTCACCCCGCTGTAGCGGCCGCCGCCCTCGGTCGGCATCAGCAGAAACTCCCCGTCCGGCGCGGGGCTGAACAACCGGGGACTGTCCAATTCCGGATCCACGCCGGACTGCAGCCCCTCTTCGATGGCGCGCACCGCGCGACTGAACGGAACAGCGGCACGCACGGCATCGGCGTCGTAATAAGGGATGGTCACAGAAAGTCCTCTCGCAGCATCTGGAGTCGTTGCTGGCCGGATTCTACGGCCAACATCCGCCGGTTACAGTTTTCGTGACCCCCATCACTTCACGCAGGGCAACCCCGCGTGCGGCGATACCGCGATTCCGCCCTTCCGTCCCCGCAACACCCAAGTCAGGCGGCTAGAGAGGACCACGCCGCCGGACCCGGAGGATCACCCGCTGACAGCGGCGTTACTTGTTAGCTGCGTCATGTTTGCCGTACAGTATCTGCAACCGAACGGTTATTCAGTTATAGAACCCGGTGTTCAAATATAGAACACTGGCGACGGCCGCAGATGCAATAGAAGTGAGGACACCCGTGCAGTTTCACCACCACGGTTACGTATCCGGAGACCCGCGCGTCAAGCCGGCAGCCGGCGTAGGCATCGACCGCCCCGAGGAGCTTCCCGACGAGGTCGACGTCCTCATCGTGGGCTCGGGTCCCGCCGGCATGCTCGCGGCCGCGCAGCTGGCCCAGTTCCCGAACATCACCACGCGGCTGGTGGAGCGCCGGGAGGGACGGCTGGTCCTCGGCCAGGCCGACGGCATCCAGGCCCGCAGCGTGGAGACCTTCCAGGCTTTCGGCTTCGCCGAGCGCATCACCGCCGAGGCGTTCTGGCTCACCGAGATGAACTTCTGGCGCCCGGGCACCGAGAATCCCAAGCATATTGTCCGCGGCGGCCGCGCGGTCGACGACGAGATGGGCATCAGCGAGTTCCCGCACCTGATCGTCAACCAGGCGCGCGTGCTGGACTACTTCGCCGAGGTCGCGGCCAACTCGCCCACCCGCCTGACGCCTGACTACGGCTGGGAATTCAAGACCCTCGAGGTTGCCGACGAGGGCGACTACCCGGTGAAGGTGACGCTGATCCGCAGCGCCGGCCCGGACGCCGGCTCGGAGCGCATCGTGAACGCCAAGTACGTGGTGGGTTGCGACGGCGCCCGCAGCAAGGTCCGCGCCGCGATCGGCAGCACCCTGGCCGGCGACAGCGCCAACCATGCCTGGGGCGTCATGGACGTGCTGGCCCAGACCGACTTCCCGGACATCCGCACCAAGTGCGCCATCCAGTCGCACGACGGCGGGTCCATCCTGCTGATCCCGCGCGAGGGCGGCTACCTGTTCCGCATGTACGTGGACCTCGGCGTGGTGCCCGACGACGACAACGGCAAGATCCGCCAGACCTCTATCGAGCAGATCATCGCCAAGGCCAACGAGATCATGACCCCGTACACGGTGGACGTGCGCAGCGTCGCCTGGCACAGCGTGTACGAGGTGGGCCACCGCCTCACCGACCGGTTCGACGACCTGCTGCCCGAGGACGTCGGCACCCGCACGCCGCGCGTCTTCATCACCGGCGACGCCTGCCACACGCACAGCGCCAAGGCCGGCCAGGGCATGAACGTCTCCATGCAGGACGGTTTCAACATCGCCTGGAAGCTGGGACACGTGCTGGAGGGCCGCAGCCCTGAGAGCCTGCTCTCCACGTACTCCGCGGAGCGCCAGGTGGTGGCGAAGGACCTCATCGACTTCGACAAGGAATGGTCGACGATGATGGCCAAGAAGCCCGAGGAGTTCGCCGATCCCACGGAGCTCGAGGACTTCTACGTCCGCACCGCCGAATTCCCGGCCGGCTTCATGACCGAGTACGCCCAGTCGATCCTGACCGGCGCGCGCAGCCACCAGGACCTGGCCACCGGCTTCCCCGTCGGCAAGCGTTTCAAGTCCGCCAAGGTCTCCCGCGTCTGCGACACCAACCCGCTGCACCTGGGCCACCTGGCCGAGGCCGACGGGCGCTGGCGCATCTATGTCTTCGCCGACCAGGCGCAGGCCGGCGAGTCCGCGGCCGTTGCCAACCTGTCCGAGTGGCTGGTGACCGCACCGGATTCCCCGCTCGCCGCCCGGCCGGAGGGCGCTGACCTCGACGCCTGGTTCGATGTGAAGGTGATCTACCAGCAGCACCACGAGGAAGTGGACATCAACGCCGCACCCGCCGTGTTCAAGCCCGAGGTGGGCCCGTTCCAGTTGACCAACCTCGAGAAGGTCTTCGGCACCGCCAAGGACGAGGACATCTTCGACGCCCGCGGCATCTCCCGCGACGGCGCCATCGTGGTGGTCCGGCCGGACCAGTACGTGGCGAACGTGCTGCCGCTGTCCGCGACCGCGGAGCTGGCCGAGTTCTTCGCGCCCCTGCTGAAGGCCCGCGAGCCGCAGCACTGATTTACCCTTCGGAAGGACGACGACGGCGCGAAAGTGCCGCCGTCGTCCTGCTTTAAGCGGGTTGGCGACGGCGGTTCGGACGTACTTCCTGCCCGGAAGCCCCGGGATCCACCCGGTCCGCTTCCGCTAACCCTTGGCCTGCCGGCTCACCATCTCGTTGATCCAGGCGGGCGCATACGGGGACGTGCAGTTCGGCGGCGTCGGGTAGTCCTTGAGCACCCCGAGGCGTTCGCCGATGTTGATCGCGCGGGCGCGGTGCCCGGCGTGGTCGATGCCGATCTGGGCGAGGGTGTGGTTCATCGCCCACTGGAGGCGGTCCGGGGCGTCCTTCATCTCGGCCTCGATGGTGTCCAGCAGCCCCGCGAGGTCCAGGCCCTCGGGCTTTTTCGCCACCCGTTCGGTGGTCAGCGCCCACCCGGCGCTGGCGACGACCGGATCCGCGTCGCCGGTCCAAGCCAGGCGGAGCTCCTCGGCGTGCGGGCTCTTCTTGACCACGTAGTTCACCAGCCAGTCGTGCACCTTGGGCGCGCGCGCCTCGCGCAGCATGGCGTCCAGTTCGTCCCGCCCGAAATCCTTCGGCCGGCAGATCAGCAGGGCCAGCAGCCGGGCTGCCGTGTTGCCCGTGGCCCACAGCCCGCGCGCCAAGTCCTGCTGGGTCTTCAACCGCTTGGCGACGGCGCGCAGCTTGCCGAGGTTCACGCCGTGGTCGTCGCCGCGCTTCTCGTTCGCCTCGCGCACCTTGGGGTCCTCAAGCGCGGCCAGCTCGGCCATCACCTCGGTTACCGTCGTCTCGGACATCCACCCTCCCGGTTACTCGCGTCTGAGATCCAGCGTACTGGTGTTTGAATCACGGGCGCTCAGGTGGCCCAAGCCCCAGGGCTCCGGTACTCCAAGCCTCGCGGGGCTCTGGGGCTCCAAACCTCGCGGGGCTCTGGTGCTTCAAGTCGCTTTGCCCTGGTGCTTCGAGCCTCGCGGCCGCCGCCGTGTCCCAATGCAGAAGCACCCGCGTCGAAACGGGCCCATATCCGACAGGACGACGACTTTATCGGCCGCTTTCGACGTTATCGGCCGCTCTCGACGTTTCCGGCCGCTGTCGATGGGACCAGGACTCAGGACGGCCCCGCGACGGCGCATCCCCCACCGTCGTCCTCCTCTGCGGCTGGACTGCTGGACCACCGTCGTCCTCGACCGCAGCCGGACTGCCGCCCCATTCCCGCCGTCGTGCCACAACGTGCACCGCCGACGGCCACCGGAGCACCTGCCTGACGCGCGATGGCGTATGGTCAGGAGTACGGAGCACGTCTGTGCTCCCGTTAAGGCGCAGCATTCTTTGCTGGCGCCAAGGAGGCACTCATGGCCGACAAATCTCCCCGACAGACCGCATCGAAGAAATCGGGCAAGTCCATCAAGGAAAAGCGCAGCGACAAGAAGGCCAAGGCCGCCGGCGCCGCAGCCTCGGAGACCCTGACCACTATCAAGAAGCGCTGAGGCTTTTGACTCTGGTCTCGCTCGGAGTCCTGGCAACGACGCGAAAGCCCGATGAGCGCAGGCTGGCCCTCCATCCTGCGCACATCGAGCGCCTCGACGCCGACCTTCGCGAGCGGATTATCCTCGAACGGGGCTACGGCGAGCGCTTCGGCATTTCCGACGCGCACCTGGAACAACTGGTGGGACGCATGGCGCCGCGCGAGGAACTCATTGCAGCAGCGGACGTGGTGGTGCTGCCCAAGCCGCAGCCGGAAGACCTTGCCGAACTCCGCGACGGCCAGATCCTCTGGGGCTGGCCGCACTGCGTCCAGGACCGTGCCATCACCCAGTTGGCCATCGACAAGCGGCTGACCCTGATCGCCTTCGAAGCCATGAACCATTGGGCCGCGGACGGCAGATTCGCCCTCCACGTCTTTCACAAGAACAACGAGATGGCCGGCTACTGCTCGGTACTGCATGCTCTGGAACTGGCAGGATCCACCGGCGACTACGGCCGCCCGCTCACCGCCGTCGTCATTGGTTTCGGCGCCACGGCCCGGGGCGCCGTCACCGCGCTGAACGCGCACGGCATCCACGACGTGCAGGTCCTGACCAACCGCGCGGCGGCCGCCGTCGGCTCCCCGATCCACTCCGCGAGGATCACCCAGTTCGACCAGGACGCCACCGCCCCGCATCTCAGCCACGTCATCACCGACGACGACGGACGGGTGCCGCTGGCTCCGTTCCTCGCGGAGCGGGACATCGTGGTCAACTGCACGCTGCAGGACCCCAACAACCCGCTGATCTACCTCGACGAGGCGGACCTGGACGGCTTCCGGCCGGGCAGCCTGATCGTCGATGTCTCTTGCGACGAAGGCATGGGCTTCAGCTGGGCGAAGATGACGACCTTTGCCGAACCCACCTTCGAGGTCGGCGACCATGTGAGCTACTACGCCGTGGACCACACGCCGTCGTACCTGTGGAATTCCGCGACCTGGGAGATCAGCACGGCCCTGATCCCGTTCCTGCGCACCGTGATGGGCGGCCCGGGCAGCTGGCTCGAGGACGACACGATCAGCCGGGCCATCGAGATCCGCGACGGCGTCATCGCAAACCCGGCGGTCCTCGCCTTCCAGAACCGCTCGGACGAGTACCCGCACCTGCCTGCCTGAATTTCGCGGTACCGATCGCCACATAGGGACGGGGACGGCGCTCACGTGCCGCCGTCGTCTTTCTGGCTCGGAGCCCCTCGCCTGCTCGGTATGTCTCAGCAAATTCACAGCCCGACCGGGCATCGATCCCGGCCGCGCGTGCGTTGTTGAGGAGACATCACCACAGGAGAGCAGGGAATTTTTGCCCACGGAAACCGGACGCGGCCCGCGGCGGCACCCGCGGAGAACCGTCGTTATCCTCGGCATCGACGGAGCCGGGAAGACGACGGCCGCGGCCTCGCTGGTCGAAGTTGAGCGGGCGGCGGGCCGTTACGCGCAGTTAGTGCGCAACCCGGCCGGACGGCGCTGGCTGACCCGGGCAGCCGCACGCCTCGGCATCGGCATTACTCCGCGCTGCGCCGACCGGTTCGAGTCGATGGTGCGCATTGTGAACGTGCTGGCTGCCCGCCTCCGGGCGGCAGCCTTCCGCGGGACCACTGTGATGGACCGGCACCTGCATTGCCAGCAGGTCCTTCGGGACGTGCGCGGCCTGCCGCCGGGAAACGTCCTGCCCTGGCTGGTCCGAGCCCTGCCTCGGCCAGACGCCGTCGTGCTGCTGGATCTGCCCGCCGAGGCCGCGCACACCCGGATCGTCGCGCGGGGCGAGGATTCCGAGTCGCCGGACTACCTGCGGGCGGCCCGCAACGTCTACCTGCGAAGGGCCAAGTCCTTGGACTGGCA
This sequence comes from Arthrobacter senegalensis, assembly GCF_059091765.1. Taxonomy (NCBI): domain Bacteria; kingdom Bacillati; phylum Actinomycetota; class Actinomycetes; order Micrococcales; family Micrococcaceae; genus Arthrobacter; species Arthrobacter senegalensis. The sequence continues at coordinate 207,965 of NZ_JBNHGZ010000002.1, forward strand.
GGTCGTCGACGCGGTTGGGTCCCGCAGCGACGTCCTGCGCCGCGTCATGGAGGCTGTGTCCCCTCCTGCCACCTAGCTGGGCCTCCCGGCCCATGCCCTCACTTGCCCGCCTAACGACGACGACGGCGGGCCCTGACTGAGCGGGCGGTCGCCTCGGCGGCACTTACGGCCGGCGGCTGAGCGGGCGGTCCGTCGCCTGGAGGCACTCACCCCGGAATAAGTTGATGCTTCAATCGATTGCACCTAGCAGAGGCCAAGCCTTTTGAAAGACATCACGCCAACGTAAGGACAGCATGAAGATCGGAATCATCGGGGCCACGGGCAACGCCGGACGCGCCCTCTTCCACGAGTCGGCCAAACGCGGCCACCAGACAACAGCGATCGTCCGGAGCGCCGCAAAGGCCGGGGACGTCCTCGGCGCGGACGCCGCGGTACTGGAACGCGACGCTTTCTCCCTCGACGCCGAAGACCTTGCAGCATTCGACGTCGTCGTCAATGCGTTCGGCACGGCTCCGCACGAGGCCTACCGGCACGTTGACCTGGCCCGCTCGCTGGTCGAGCTCGCCGGGGAAACCACACCCCGCCTGGTCTTCATCCTGGGCGCCGGCAGCCTGACCACCGGCGACGACAACCACCTGTTCGTCGAGGACATCCGCAACATCCCCGGCGCCGAGGCATGGATCTCCATCCCGGAGAACCAGCTGAAGGAACTCGAATACCTGCGCGGCGTCACGGACGTCGATTGGGTCGGGGTGTCCCCCTCGGCGCTGTTCACGCCCGGCGACGCCACCGCCCCGGTGCTGGGTACAGACCGGCTCCTGTATGCCGCCGACGGCGAATCGCACACCACCACCGGCACGATGGCCGTGGCCATCCTGGACGAGATCGAGAAGCCCGCGCACCGGCAGACCCGCTTCACGGTCAGCGACAGCTAAACCTCCCCAGCACAACACGACGGCCGCCGCAGCTGGTCCGGTCCGGGCAACCTGTCCGGTCGCCGACAGCTCGGCGGCCGTCGTTCGCCGTCTCGACCTGCCCTGTCCACGCGCCCCCGCACGCTGGAAGATCAGCGCGGGCGCCCGCGGCCGGTCCGGCGTGTACCGGTACCGGCCGGTGCTTTCTTCTGCATAGCAAGCAGCCTCGCCAGCGCGTAGCGGTTCACCGTTCCCGCTTTCTGCCCCTGCAGCAGCCAGTGGCCGATGCCGTCGACGCCGGCCTGCACCCCCGTGGTGGGGATGCCGGTGGGAGAAATCTGGTGCCCGGGCGTGAACGTGATCGGCCCCAACGCGTTCGCATGGGCGATGACGTGGCAGGCTACCTCGGCCGCAACCCCGGCCGTGCGCGGGTCGGTCTGCACAACGTCCATGTGAATGGTCCGCCGCCTGAACCCGCGCGGATGGACGGAGGCCAGCGTCTCCCGGTCGATCCACTGATATTGCCCGGGTTTCCAGAACTTGGAGTCGATAAAGACCACCCGGTCGCCGTTGATGACGGCGTGGTCGATGTCCGCCACGTGGCTGCCCGGGAACCGCAGCCCGTGGAAGATCCGGGTCCCGGGGATGGCCAGCAGGGTCTCCAATGCCTGCGCCGTCCACCGCTCGCCCTCCGCGCCCTTGGCGATGTCCTCGCGCCGAAACCGGGACCAGCCGCCCGACAGGGCCGCGCCGCCCGCGCCGAACACCAGTTGCCGGGCAACCTTTTTCGGCGCCGCCTTGCCCCAGTGCCTGTCAATCGCGCCAAGGCCCAGGAAACAGGCTGCCGTCAGGACGACGGCGACCGGCAACTGAGGGGGAGCATCGCCCAATGCGGCGCTGGCCAGCATCGAGATGAGCACCAATGACTGTCCGAAACCGATCAGTAATAGGACGACGACGACCACAACGCGAAGGCCGTTGTAGCTGCGGCCGATGCGCTCCGCGGGCGCGGGTTGGTCCCGCCACGACAGTTGGCTCGGATCGAATTCCATGAACGGCGAATACAGGGTTTCGGGTCCAGTCGGCCGGCGGGCGGCCCCCACTGTTCCGGACGTTCCATGCAACCTCCCCGGATCTATTTCAGCAAGGAGCCCCAGTATTTCCCCGCCCCGCGCCGGGGGCCAGGGTTCCGGGCCCTGAAGCCGCCGGAAGTAGCAAATCGATAAACCATGGGGAGTCGTCCCCATTCAGTTCCGCGGCGCCGCATGCAACAGTGTGAGGGAAACGGTTAAGCGGGAGGGCGGCGGGATGGGCAGCTGGCGGATCAACCCGAGGCAGCTCCACATGATTCTGGTGGACGTGGCCGCGGACGGCCAGTCGTTGGACAAGGCGGCAGGCGACACGGCGGCGGCAGGCGACGAGGCGGCGTCGTCGTTCGGCAGCGCCACGGAGGTGGCCGACGCGTTCGCGGGGTTCTGGTCGCCGCGGCGGGACGTAGGCCACAGGATTGCCGGCCTGGTGTACAACAAGTCGCGGGTCGTGGCCGAAACCGCGGAGCTGTTCGTCGAGGCGGACGGGCGGATGTCCGCAGACGCCGCCGCCTTCGCCGATTCCCTGAACGCCGACCACTCGACCGTCCTTACCCCGCGCGGCTTCGGGCCGGTGCCGCAGCCGTGACGGTGCGACTGGGCAGCGTCCCGGAGATCAACGTCCCATGGGACCGGCTCGGCGATGCGGTTCGGGAGATGGCCCTGCGCGCCGAGTCCGCGGCAAACTACCTGGTCGACGCCGGTGCGGCGTGGGCCGGGCTCAGTGTTGCGTATCAGCAACCGGACACCGAGCTGGAGGTTCATTCCGCCCTGAACGAGCTGGAGGGTCCCTCGCGGGAATGGACCGCGGCGCTGGCCGCTGCCCGGGAAGCCGTCACGGCCTTCGTCGCCTCCGGCCGGGCGCTGCAGGCGGAGGCCGAAGAACTCGCGGCGGCACGCCCCGGCCTGGCCAGGGCGCTGAAGGATGCCGGTTCACAGGAGGGGGACGAGGCGGACCAAGCGGAGCAGCGGGCGGAGGCCTTCAACGGACGCGTCCGCTCCCTGCGGGCCGACTGGCAGGCGCTGACCGCGGAAACCGCCGCCGCCCTGCGGTCCATCGGCGGCGGAACCGTCGACTCGCTGCCGCCCACCCCGCTGCTGGCCGCCGGTCCGTCCTCCCCGCCGTGGGCCCACTTCACCAGCGGTCTCGACGAGCGGTTCGGCCCGCTGACGCCGGAGTCGTACCTGCCGTCCCTGGCCGGCCTGACCGACGAGGAACTGCGGGCCTGGGCCGCGGCCAACCCCGAGGGTGCCGCCCTGCTGGCCGCCCACAAACTGCCCGCGTGGCGGATGCCCGGCTCGTCCGAGGCCGTCATGGCGGAGGCGATGGCCGGCGACGCCGCGCTGACCGAGGGCGGGATCGCGGGAATCCGCGAGGCCTGGCTCACCCTGGCGCCGGCCGAACAGGAACGGCTGCTGCTGCTCTACCCGGCGGTGTTCGGGGGCCTGAACGGCATCCCCTTCGCCGGCCGGATCCGGGCCAACACCATCACCGCCGCCGGCTACCGCGAAACCGTGGCGACCCGGCAGGCACAGCTGGGCCCACAGCCCGACCTCAGCGACTACCTCGCGGCCGCGGGCAATCAGCAAGGCCACCCGCGGATGGTCTACCAGCGGGCCTACCGGCAGTACACCGCCGACCTCGACACCTGGCAGGCCGAACACGACCGGCTGGCAACGCTCAGGACGGGACTGGACTACGCCGTCGGCCATCACTCCCAGGTGGTCCTGGTCAGCCTGGACGGCGACGGCCGGATCGTCACCATGACCGGCACCCTGACGCCGGACACCAGGACCGTGGCCGCCCTGGTCCCGGGCACCGGCGCCGACCTGGGTCAGCTGGAGGCCTACTCGGCCCGGCTCGACGCGGTGAACGGCGAACCGCCCGCCGGCACGGTCTCCTTCTACTGGCAGGGCACCGACTTGCCGGATGAGGTCCCCGACAACATCACCACCTCGTTCAACGAGCGGGGCGGGCCCCTGCTGGCCGCCTTCGACCACGCCCTCGACCTCGAGACCCGGCCCGACGCCCGCACCACGTACATCGGCTACAGCGCCGGCGGCTCGCTGCTGGGCACCGCCGAACGCGAGGGCCTAAACTCCACCAACATCGTCTACGTCGCACCGGCCGGCACCGGGCATAACGTGGGCAGCCCCGCGGACACCGCCAACCCCGAGGCCCACCGCTACTGGCTGCAGACCCGCGACGACCCCATCAGCGCCGCCCAGATCCTCGGCGGCGGCTACCACGGCGCGTCGTTCTGGCGCGGCGGCAGCCCCACCGTCATGGACCCGGTCCGGCTCGAGACCGGCTTCCTGAGACCGGAGGACCCGGACTCACTGATGAACGGGCACACCGACTACTTCTGGCCGGGCTCCACCTCGGCCACCAACATCCAGGGCGTCGTCGAAGGCACAAGCGTCAGCCCGTTCGTCCAGGACCGGATCCGGCAGACCTACTCCCCCTACGGCCCGCTGATCACCAGCCCGCTCGAGCAGGATCCCGAGGACTACGCATATGGCAACCTTGAAACCGTGACGGTCGAAAGTCTGGAGAAATGAACATGCGGGTTCGCTCCCCCTGGCACCGCCCGGCCCGCCCGCGCGGCGAAGAACGACGGCGGCATCCCGGTTTCGCCGCCGCCCTCACCGCGACTGCCGCCCTTTCCGCCGTCATTTTAGGAGGCTGCGCCATGCCGCAGGAGAACCAGTCGCAGGAGATACAACCGACGTCGCAGGATTACGGCCGCCAGCTCGAGCAGCTGCTCCCCCAGGCGATCGCCGAGGCGTCCACCGCCGCCGACCTGAAGGTCAGCCTGCTGCGCGAACAAACCTGCCTGCGCCCGGAGGACGAACAACCGCAGACTAAGACCGCCTGGATCGCCCGCGCCACCGGCAAGGTGGCGGACGCGGACCAGGCCAACGCAGCCCTCGACGCCGCCGCCGGCTACCTCACCGCCCATGGCTGGGAGCAAAAGAACGAGGCCACCGCCGCAACCGGCGACGTCCGCACGCTTTACTTCCGGAACGGCGACCTCGGCGCCACCGCCGCCCACCATGTTGCCGGCGGCGTTGGCGCCGTCGTCCTCTCCTTCACCAGCCCCTGCCTTGAGCACACCGAGGACCACCGGATGATCCGCTCGGAGCAGGATCCGGAGTTCGGGATGAACAGCCAGTACTACGACGACGGCGCCTGACGCATCCCTTCTGGTGGCGCCCCACTGACCTCCCGTAAACAGAACACGCGGGGCAATCGACGTGAACCTCGCCACTTCATGAGGTGATCCTCCTCACTTAGTTCATGTGCTATACGCGCGCAGGCTGGTCACTTCCTGCTCTTGCTAGCGTCGAAAGTTGCCCTCACCCGGCCAAGACAACAGCGAGACCGCGACCAGCACTCCTACGATGCGAGGTACGAGACCGATATGAGTACGCCGCCCGAAACTGACGAGCCTAAGCTCAACGGCGAAGACAGTAACCGCCCCGTCCCCGGCACCGCCCCACCGGAGTCCCCCGCCGGCAGCGACGCCGCCGAACCGCGGACTCGGGTCAACTGGACCGTCTTCATCGGTTCCGCGGCGGGCGTCCTCGGCATCGCGCTGTGGGCCATCCTGGACCGCGAATCGGCCGACGCGGTGATCGGCACCGCCGTCGCGTGGGTGGGCGAGACCTTCGGCTGGTGGTACTCGCTGATCGTCGTCGCCGTGCTGGCCTTCGTCCTCTTCGTGGCCATCTCCCGGGTGGGCAAGACCCGGCTGGGGCCGGACCATTCGCGGCCCACCTTCAACATCTTCACGTGGACCGCGATGCTCTTCGCCGCGGGCATCGGGATCGACCTGATGTTCTTCTCGGTCGCGGAGCCGGTCACCCAGTACCTGGCACCGCCGACGGGCGACGGCTCCACCGTCGAGGCCGCCCGGCAGGCCGTGGTCTGGACCTTGTTCCACTACGGCATCCTCGGCTGGGGCCTCTACGCCCTGATGGGGCTGGCCCTGGGCTACTTCGCGTTCCGACATAACCTGCCGCTGAGCATCCGCTCGGCGCTCTACCCGATCCTCGGCAAGCGGATCCACGGGCCGGTGGGCCACGCCGTCGATATTGCGGCCATGCTCGGCACCATCTTCGGCATCGCCACCAGTCTGGGCATCGGCGTCGCGCAGCTCAACTACGGCCTGAGCTTCCAGTTCGGCATCCCGGAGAACACGGTGGTGCAGATCGCCCTCATCGCCGTCGCGGTGCTGATGGCAACCATCTCGGTGCTGACCGGGATTGAAAAGGGCATCCGCCGGCTGTCCGAGCTCAACGTCATCCTGGCGATCTCCCTGATGGTCTTCATCCTGATCACCGGCTCCACCCGGTTCCTGCTGGACGGGATCGTGACCAACATCGGCGACACGCTCTCCCGCTTCCCGTCGATGGCGCTGGACACCTTCGCCTACGACCGGCCCGACGAGTGGCTGAACGGCTGGACGCTGTTCTTCTGGGCCTGGTGGATCGCCTGGGCGCCCTTCGTGGGCCTGTTCCTGGCGCGCATCTCCCGCGGACGCACGCTGCGCGAATTCGTCATCGGGGTGCTGGTGGTTCCGTTCGCGTTCATCCTGCTGTGGATCTCCATCTTCGGCAACAGCGCCCTCGAGATCGTGATGGGCGGCAACGCCGCGTTCGGCGAGGTGGCCATGAGCCAGCCGGAGCGGGCCTTCTACGGGCTGCTGGAGCAGTACCCCATGGCCCCGCTCAGCGCCGCGATCGCCACCTTCACCGGCCTGCTGTTCTACGTCACCAGCGCCGACTCGGGTGCCCTGGTGATGAGCAACTTCACCTCATACCTCAAGGACGCCGATTCCGACGGCCCCAAGTGGCTGCGCGTTTTCTGGTCCGTCGCCACCGGCCTGCTGACCCTGGCCATGCTGCTGGTGGGCGGGGTGCCCACGCTGCAGAGCGCCACCGTCATCATGGGCCTGCCGTTCTCGGTGGTGCTGGTCTTCATCATGCTCGGCCTCTACAAGGCGCTGCGGCTGGAGACTGCCCTCGCGGACAGTTACCAGGCCGGCCTGCATTCCGTGCTCAACTCCCGTACCAACGTGCCGCACGGGGCAGACGGCCGCCGCGGCTGGCGCCAGCGCCTGGCCCGGGCCATGAACTACCCGGGCCGCCGGCAGGCCCAGCGCTTCGTGGCCGAGGTCGCCATGCCCGCGCTCAACGACGTCCGCACCGACCTCGCCGCCCGCGGGCTGGAGGCCACACTGAAGACCAGCACCGTCGATGCCTTCGGGATCGACACCGCGGACCTCTGCGTGGAGCTCGACGGCGAACGCACCTTCAAGTACCAGATCTATCCGGTGCAGAACGACGTCCCGTCCTATGCGCGCTCCTCCGCCGCCGGCGGCAAGTACTACCGCATCGAGGTGTTCTCGCTCGAGGGCAGCCACGGCTACGACCTCATGGGGTACAGCAAGGACGAGGTCATCGCCGACGTGCTGGACCACTACGAGGTGCACCTCGAGTTCCTGCACCAGCACCGCGCGACGCTGCCCTACAGCACCGCCGCCGAAAACGTCCCGCCCAAGGCGGACTGGGAAACCGATTACAACACCGTCGACGAACCCGTCGCCGCCGTCCCAGAACCCGTCGCCGCACTTTCGAAGGAGACACCATGACCACTACCGCCTCCACCCTGTTCATCAACGGCGCCTGGGAGCCGGCCGCCGACGGCGCGGTGCGCGAGATCCGCAATCCGGCCGACGGCCGGGTTGTTGCCACCGTGTCCGAGGCCGGCCGTGCCGACACCGAGCGGGCCATCGCCGCGGCCCGCGCCGCCTTCGACTCCGGCGTGTGGGCGGCCGTGCCGGCGCCCGAGCGTGGCGACTTCCTGCTCAAGGTCGCCGCAGGCCTGCGGGAGCGCCGCGAGGAGTTCGCCCGCGCCGAGTCGCTGGACACCGGCAAGCGGATCGTCGAAAGCCGCATGGACATGGACGACATCGCCGCCTCCTTCGAGTACTTCGGCAAGATCGCCTCGCAGCAGGCCGGCCGCGTGGTCGACGCCGGGGACCCCGCCGTCGTCAGCCGGATTGTCTACGAGCCGGTGGGCGTCTGCGGCATGATCACGCCCTGGAACTACCCGCTGCTGCAGGCCGCGTGGAAGATCGCGCCCGCGCTGGCCGCCGGCTGCACCTTCGTGCTCAAGCCCGCCGAGCTCACCCCGTCCACGGCCATCCTGACCATGGAACTGCTCAAGGACCTGGGCCTGCCCGACGGCGTCGCGAACCTGGTCACCGGCCCCGGCGCGGAGGCGGGCGCACCGCTCTCCGAACACCCCGACGTCGACCTCGTCTCCTTCACCGGCGGCCTGGTGACCGGCAAGGTCGTCGCGGCGGCCGCCGCCGGCACCGTGAAGAAGGTGGCGCTGGAACTCGGCGGCAAGAACCCGAACGTGGTGTTCGCCGACGCCGACTTCGACGCCGCCGTCGACAATGCCCTGAACGCCGCCTTCGTCCACTCCGGGCAGGTCTGCTCCGCCGGCGCGCGCCTGCTGGTCGAAGAGTCGATCGCGGAGCGCTTCGTGGACGAGCTCGTCCGCCGCGCCGAGGGCATCCGCCTGGGCGGCCCGTTCGACGAGGCCGCGGAAACCGGGCCGCTGATTTCGGCGGCACACCGGGAGAAGGTGGACGCCTACGTGAAGCGCGGTGTGGAAGAGGGCGCGCGGCTGCGCTGCGGCGGCGCCGCCCCGGAGGGCCCCGAGTACGACGACGGGTTCTACTACCTGCCCACCGTCCTGGACCGCGTGGAGCGGGGGATGTCCGTGGTCGTGGACGAAGCCTTCGGCCCGGTGGTGACCGTGGAGACCTTCCGTGACGAGGACGAGGCAGTGGCCACCGCCAACGACACGATCTACGGGTTGGCCGGAGCCGTCTGGACCCAGGACGCCGGCAAGGCCCAGCGCGTGGCCGGGCGGCTGCGCCACGGCACCATCTGGATCAACGACTTCCACCCCTACCTGCCGCAGGCCGAATGGGGCGGCTTCGGCCAGTCCGGCGTCGGCCGCGAGCTCGGCCCCACCGGCCTGGCCGAGTACCAGGAGTCCAAGCACATCTACCAGAACACCAGCCCGCAGGTGACCGGCTGGTTCGCTGACCACCGCAAGGAGAACTGATGCACATCGACAACGTCGAGAACCTCGTCGACCGGGAATTCGACTACATCGTCGTCGGCGGGGGATCCGCCGGCGCCGCCGTCGCCGCCCGCCTGAGCGAACACCCCGCGGTGTCCGTGGCGCTGGTCGAGGCCGGCCCGGACGACCGGGGCGTGCCCGAGGTCCTGCAGCTGGACCGCTGGATGGAGCTGCTCGAGTCCGGCTACGACTGGGACTACCCGATCGAGCCGCAGGAGAACGGCAACTCCTTCATGCGCCACTCGCGCGCGAAGGTCATGGGCGGTTGCTCCAGCCACAACTCCTGCATCGCCTTCTGGGCCCCGCGCGAGGACCTGGACGAGTGGGAGTCCAAGCACGGCGTCACCGGCTGGAACGCCGAGGCGGCCTGGCCGCTGTACAAGCGGCTGGAGACCAACGAGGACGCCGGCCCGGACGCCCCGCACCACGGCGACTCCGGCCCGGTGCACGTCATGAACGTCCCGCCGGCTGACCCGACCGGCGTCGCGCTGCTGGATGCCTGCGAACAGGCCGGCATCCCGCGCGCCAAGTTTAACGACGGCACCACCGTGGTCAACGGCGCCAACTTCTTCCAGATCAACCGCCGGGCCGACGGCACCCGCTCCTCCAGCTCGGTGTCCTACGTCCACCCGATCATCGAGCGGGAAAACTTCACCCTGCTGACCGGGCTGCGCGCCCGCCGGCTGGTGATCGACGCGGACAAGCGCTGCACCGGCGTCGAGATCGTGGACAATGCCTTCGGCCGCACGCACACGCTGTCCGCGCGGCGCGAGGTAGTGCTGTCCACCGGCGCCATCGATTCGCCGAAGCTGCTGATGCTCTCCGGCATCGGTCCGGCCGCCCACCTCGCGGAGCACGGCATCGAGGTCCTGGTCGACTCCCCCGGCGTCGGCGAACACCTGCAGGACCACCCCGAGGGCGTGGTCCAGTTCGAGGCGAAGCAGCCGATGGTCACCGAATCCACCCAGTGGTGGGAGATCGGCATCTTCACGCCCACCGAGGAGGGATTGGACCGCCCCGACCTGATGATGCACTACGGCTCCGTCCCGTTCGACATGAACACCCTGCGGCACGGCTACCCCACCACGGAGAACGGCTTCAGCCTCACCCCGAACGTCACGCACGCCCGCTCCCGCGGCACCGTCCGGCTGCGCAGCCGCGACTTCCGCGACAAGCCGATGGTCGATCCTCGGTACTTCACCGACCCGGAGGGCCACGACATGCGCGTGATGGTTGCCGGCATCCGCAAGGCCCGCGAGATCGCCGCGCAGCCGGCCATGGCCCAGTGGGCCGGCCGGGAATTGTCGCCGGGCATCGAGGCGCAGACGGACGAGGAGCTGCAGGACTACATCCGAAAGACGCACAACACCGTCTACCACCCGGTCGGCACCGTCCGCATGGGCCCGGTGGACGACGTCATGTCGCCGCTGGACCCCGAGCTGCGGGTCAAGGGCGTCACCGGCCTGCGCGTCGCGGACGCGTCGGTCATGCCCGAGCACGTGACCGTCAACCCGAACCTGACCGTGATGATGATCGGCGAACGCTGCGCGGACCTGATCCGCGGCGGCTTGGCCGCGGAAACAACGACGGCGGCGGCCGGCTCCGGCGCGGCGCACGCCTGATCGCTGCCCGCCGACCGCCCTCCCGCTGAGGAGATAGGCGGCGCCGGTGGTCGCCAAGACGACAGCGGGTGGCGGAAGCAAACACTGCTTCCGCCACCCCACTGTTTAAGACATCTGTCCCAACTGCTACTTCTGAGGATCGGGCTGGAGCCCCACCGCAGAGGCACTTCTGATTGCTCTTGCTACCCGCTATGAGGCGAGAGAAACTCGAGCCGATTCCCGTTGTTGTCCCACAGGTAGAACCGGCGCATTCCCGGGAAGTTGTCATCCCACTCGGGCGTATGCCCATGAGCTTCTATTCGCCGGGCCAGTGCATTGATATCCCAAACGAGGATTCCGGGATGCGCCTTCCGCTGAGGACGGAAATTCTCCTCGACTCCCAGATGAATCTCTAAGTTATCGGCGCGCACCCACAGCCCACCACGCGCAGCCAATACCGGCGGCTTTTGAACCTCCGTGAGCCCAAGGACTTCGACGTAAAACTTTCGGCAATCATCCTCACCACCCGGCGGCAGTGCGAGCTGAATGTGGTGCAATCCGAAACCAAAGTCAGTGGCTCGAGGTTTTGCCTCGTATGGTTCAGTGACCATGCCCCCTCTTTCCCGCAGTACGCGTCGTCCCTTTGAACTTACCGCGGTCGGAGGAACCGTCCTTCAGGAACACACCAGAATATCTACGGCATGCACCACCGGACGGCGGGGGGGTTTACTTGAGAAACTTGGACATCCGGCGGTCCGCCAGCAGCTTCCCGCCGGTCTGGCAGCTGGGACAGTACTGCAGCGAGGAATCCGCGAACGACACCTCCCGGACCGTGTCCCCGCACACCGGGCAGGGCTCGCCGGTGCGGGCGTGCACGCGCATGGCCTTGCGCTTGGAATCCTTCAGCTCGCTGGCCGGACGGCCGGAGGCGTGGGCGATGGCCGACTCGAGCACCTGGTGCATCGCCCAAAACAGGCGCTCCACGTCCTCTGCATCCAGCTTCGAGGCGTTGGCGAACGGGGAGAGCTTCGCCGCATGCAGGATCTCGTCGCTGTAGGCGTTCCCGATGCCCGCGATCGCCGACTGGTCCCGCAGCAGGCCCTTAATCTGTCCCGAGTGGGAGGCGAGCATCTCCGCGAACGCCGCGTGGTCGACGTCGAGCGCGTCGGGTCCCAGGCGCGCGATGCCCGGGACCTCCATCGGGTCCTTGACCACGTAGGCGGCCAGTGATTTCTTGGTGCCGGCTTCGGTCAGGTCGAACCCGGGCTGACCGGCGCCGTCGGCCGCGACGAACCGCACGCGCAGCGCAATGGGACCCTTGCCGGGCCGCAGGGGTTCGGGCTTCAGGGCATCCGACCAGCGGAGCCAGCCGGCCTTGGCCAGGTGCATCACCAGGTGCGTCTGCCCGGCGGTGATGACGATGAACTTGCCGCGGCGCGAGACCGCGGACACCGGCTCGGCTCCCATCGTCTCCGGCGGCACGTCCGCCGTTTTCAGCACGGAGAAGGACAGCACCTCCACCTTGGCCACCTGGGCCGGCGGGGCGTCGGGCGGGATGAGCTTCAGCCGCAGGAAGTCGACGAGTCCCTGCACTTCCGGCATCTCGGGCATGCCCTAACGATAACGGAAGCTTGCTCCTATGACCGGGCGGGTTGCACCGGGCCGCGACGGCGTCCGGGTCGGGGTGCCCGGCTTCCTGCGCGAGCCGCGCCCAGACGGTCGGTTACCATCTGTGTAACGCTCGCTCTGGTGTAACGGGCGTTATGTGCTGGGAGGTGCCGGACCATGGGCAGAAACACGGTGGGTCGTCGAGCCGGCTCCGGCCTTGGCGTGGCGCTGGCCGGAATGCTGTTGATCGCGGCCACGTATGGCATGGCCCGGTTCGGGGTCGGCCTCTTCGCCCCGCTCTTGGCCGAACAGCGGCCGGAACTTACCGAGGTGCTGGGATGGGCTGCGGCTGCACAGTTCACCTCCTATTCGATAGCCGCCGTGGCGGCCGCCCGCTTCGTCGACCGCGCTCCTCGGGCCGGACTTCTTCTCGCCGGAGGCACTGCCGCGGTCGGTTGCTTGGGGGTGGCTGTCGCCTCAGCTCCGGGCATGTTCGTGGCGGCTGTATTCGTCGGCGGCATGGGCGGGGGCTTCGCCTCGCCCGCATTGGTGCCGGTTATCGACGCGCTCGTTGCACGCCGCACCAGTGCGACAGCACAGTCCCTGGTGAACTCGGGAACGGCGGTCGGCGTGGTGGGAGCCGGCATTGTCGCCTCATTGGCCGCTTCGATTGCCGGGGCATGGGTGCTCATGGCGCTGGTCTGCGCGGCGGCGGCGGTCGCGGTGTGGTATCCCGTCCGGGCTCGTGCTGATCCGGGTACCTCTGGCCTCCCAGCCGCTGCAGCGGCTTCGAGCCCCGAACGTCGCCATGGACCGGGGCACGTTCTCCTCGTCCCGGCCGGGGCCGCGGTCATTGCAGGAGCCGGCTCGGCCTTGATCTGGACGTTTGGACCGTTGCTGGTTACGGAAGCCGGTTCCGTTGCTGCCGCTCAGGCCGGATGGCTGTGGATCGCCTTGGGCCTGGGCGGGGTCCTCGGCGTACTCACGGGAGCCTTGGCCAGGCGCATGGGCATGCGGGCCGCATGGTGCTTTTCTGCCAGCGTCCTGGCCGTCGCCAGCTTAGGAGTCTTAATATCGGTAGCCTCCGGCAGCACTTGGGTCGCTTATGCCGGCATGGCCGTTTTCGGTGCCGGCTACATGAGCCTGTCCGGCGTGCTCATTCTCTGGGCGCGCAGCGTTTGGCCTCAGAGTGCCGGAGCAGGGACTTCGTGGCTCTTCATCGCACTGGCCATCGGACAGGCGCTGGGGTCCGCCGGCTTTGGAGTGGCTTACGGGGCCTTGCCGCCCGTTGTGCTGGCCGCCCTGGCCGCGGGCCTCCTCGTCCTCGGCGGCATCACGGGACTTGCCCGGATGCGCCAGCCGCAAGTCCTGTGACCCGGAGCGCGGCGGGCCAACCACTGTTGTCAGTCGGCGAGCTCAACAACCTCGAACTCAAGCAGCTCCGACCCACTGGCCACGGGGGTCTTCGAGCCGTGATCCCGCGGCGCACGGTTGTCGCGCCAGTTCTCGAAGTCCTCACGGGTGGCCCACTGGGTGTACACGAAGTAGCGCTCTTCGCCCGCGACCGGACGCAGCAGCTGGAAGCCCTCGAACCCCGGAGCGGAGTCGACGGCGTGCTTGCGTGCGGCGAAGCGCGCCTCCAATTCGGTACCCGAGCCCTCGGGGACCTTGAGCGCGTTAATGACGACGATGGACACGATGCTGCTCCTTTCGGGTCCGAACCGCCCGGACCATCAGGAGTCCACGCTATCGCGTCCGGGACGTCGCGTTGCCGCTCGTCTGCACATGACCGCTGCTGACGGCGAGAGCAGGCTTTCCGGGAAACCCGGAGAATGTTGGATTTAGTGATTCGCTGCACATAGGCTGCGTCCAAGGCCACGACGCCGGGCCGGCGCGGCCGGTCACGGTACCGACCGCCGGGTTCGCGAAGTTGGAGGAGCAGGAGTGACGGGCAAGAAGAAGACCGTTCTCGAGGCGACGCTGGAGCTGTTCCGCGCGCACGGGATGACAACGATTTTCGGCAACCCCGGGTCGAACGAGCTTCCGTTCCTCGCCGGCCTTGGCGGGGATTTCGACTTCGTTCTCGGATTGCACGAGCAGGTGGTCGTGGGCATGGCCGAGGGCTACGCCCGTGCCACGGGCCGGCCCGCGCTGGTGAACCTGCATGCCGCCTCCGGGTCGGGCAACGCCATGGGCGCCCTGACCAACGCCCACTACGGGCACATCCCGATGGTCATCCTCGCCGGCCAGCAGGTCCGCCGCACCATCGGCCAGGAAGTGATGCTCGCCAGTGCCGACGCGGCTGCCCTGCCGGCACCGCTGGTCAAGTACTCGCACGAACCGCTGGCCGCCGCCGATGTGCCGCGCACCCTGTCCCAGGCCGTGTTCGAAACCTGCACCCAGCCGCGCGGCCCGGTCTACGTCTCGGTCCCCCTCGATGACTGGGCCGAGCCCGCCCTCGACGACGACGCCCTGCTCACCGAGCGCTCGGTGGTCACCCCCGGCGGCCTCACCGAGGACCTTGCCCGGGAACTGATCGCGGCGATCGACGGCGCGAAAAAGCTGGCACTGGTCGTCGGCCCGCAAGTGGACGCCGCCGCGGTCGAAGCCCCGGCCGTGTTCGACGCCGTCGTGGCCCTGGCCGAGAAGGCCGACGCCTCCGTCTACGTCGCGCCCTCCCCCTCGCGGGGCCCGTTCCCGACCACCCACCCGAACTTCGAGGGCGTCATCGTCCCGGGCATCCAGTCCGTGCGCGACCGGCTCGCCGGCCACGACGTCGTGCTGGTCCTCGGCGCCGCCGCCTTCCGGTACCACCGCTGGGAGCCGAGCAACTACCTCGAGACCGGCACCCGCGTCATCCAGCTGACCCAGGACCCGCGCGAGGCGACCCGGGCGCCGTTCGGCCGGTCCGTCGTCGCCGACGTGGCAGGCGCGGCCAAGGCACTGGCCGCCGGTGTGAGGGACCGGGGCCAGCGGCGCGGTGAGCCGGGAACCAGGGAGCTGCCGGCGGCCACGACCTCGCCGGACGGCATGACCGGCACCGAAATCCTCGAAGTCCTTAACACCCACGTCAACGCCACCGTCGCCTACGTCAACGAGACAACGACCCTGGACCTGGACTACCTGGAACGCATCGCCCTCGACCGGCCGGGCATGTACCACTTTCCGGCGTCGGGCGGGTTGGGCTTCGGCTTGCCCGCAGCCGTGGGCATGTCCCTGGGCGCCCCGGAGAAGACCATCGTCGCGACGGTGGGCGACGGCTCCGCCAACTACGGCATCACCGCGCTCTACACGGCGGCCCGGCGGCAGACGCGCACCGTGTTCGTCATCGTGAACAACTCCGGCTACGGCGCCCTCGCCGGCTTTGCCCAGCGCATGGGCGTGCCCGACGTCCCCGGCCTGAAGCTCGGCGGCATCGATTTCGTCTCCATCGCCGAGGGCTACGGCGTCCCCGCCGAACGCACCACCACCCGCGAAGAATTCGAAGCCGCCTACCAAAAAGCACTCGCCGCCAACGGCCCCGTCCTCATCGACGCACAGGTGGTTACCGGCTGAATCGCCGTCGGCCGGGCTGCTGCCAAGCGCCTACTTGAGCTCGATCTCGACGAACACAAAGTCGTCGTCGGACTCGTTGACAACGTTGTGTTCGCTGCCTGCCGTGCGCGTGTAGGAAACGCCGGCGGTCAGCTGGCTGGCCGACGCCCCCTCGCTGGTCTCCAGGGTCAGGGTCCCGGTGCTCATGGGGACCACAACGTAGTCCACGGGGTGCACGTGCCAGCCGGTTTCCGCGCCGGGAGGAAACCGCCACTCGGTGACCGTCACCCGGTCGTTGTCGATCTGCACGGTGGCCACCGCCGGCGGGCGCCCACCGGTCTGTTGGTCCGCGAAACCAGTCTGCACGTCGCGTTGCATGTTTCTCCTTGGGTCAGAAATGGCTGTTCGTGGCCACCCTATCCGGCGCCGCGCCCATCCTGCAGCAGCCCTCCACGCCGGCGCCTCTCCCCTGGCCAAAACAGGGTAGGCCGGCCCCTACCGTAGGGGGTTTTGAGCTTCTACCATTTTCTCTACTGCTCCACTGCGGGGAAGGAGGGGTGTGGGATCCAGCGTCAGGAAATGCTCCCCAACGCCCCGCCCGAAGGCTGCGCGCGGATGCATCCGTCACGTGGATTTCCCGCATAACGCATCATGTGGCCCTTTCGACGAAACAGGTTTCAACAGGTCGACCTCGAGGAACTGATGGCGTCTGCCCGACGCCCGAAGAAGAAGCTCCGGCGTCGGCGCCTCGACTTGTGGGTGGTGAGCGTTGCCGTCGCGGCCCTGGGGGCCGGGGCGATCGTCGCACCCGCGGCGGTGGGCGTGTCCGCCGTCGGCAATTCGGTCCTGAACATGTGGCAAGAGCTGCCGACCGACCTGCCGCTGGATCGCCCGTTGGCCCAGCACACGGTTTTGCTGGACAAGGACGGTAAGGAGTTCGCCCGGTTCGCCAGCGAGAACCGCGTGGATGTTGAGCTGGACCAGGTGTCGGAGGCCTTCAAGAAAACACTGATCAGCACGGAGGATGCCCGCTTCTACGAACACGGCGGCGTAGACCCGCTGGGCATCGCCCGGGCACTGATGCATAACGCCACCAACAGCGAGGTCCAGGGCGCTTCCACCCTGACCCAGCAGCTGGTCCAAAACCTGCTGGTCAACCACGCGCGGAACGAAGAGGAAGACAAGGTCGCTGTAGGCAACACCTACAACGCCAAGCTCCGGGAGATGAAGTATGCCGTCGCCTTGGAAAAGCAGTTGCCCAAGGACGAGATCCTCACGCGCTACCTGAACGCCGTCTATTTCGGGAACCGTGCCTACGGCGTGGAGGCCGCGGCCCGCTACTACTTCAGCACGCCGGCGGCCAAACTCGACTATGCGCAGTCGGCCCTGTTGGTGGGGCTGCTCAAGGCGCCCACGGCGTTCGACCCGTTCGCCAACCCCGAAGCCGCCACGGAGCGGCGCAACACCGTGCTGGATGTGCTGGAAAAGCAGGGAGTACTGCCGGCCGACGAAGCGCAGGCCGCCCGCGAGGCCCCGCTGGGCGTGAAGCGCGGCGAGGTGCCATCCGGTTGCGGCGGGTCCAAGTATCCGTTCTACTGCGAGGCGGCCCGCGAAGAACTCCTGTCCAACCCGGCGTTCGGCAAGACCCCCGAAATCCGAGAGCAGCGCTTCAACTTGGGCGGCCTGACCTTGACCACCGCGTTGGACCGGAAGGCTGCCGACGCAGCACAAAAAGCCGTGGAGAGGGCGCTGGGCAACAACAACCGCGCGGCCTTGGGCACCGCCGTCGTCCGACCGGGAACCGGCCACGTGGCCGCCATCGCGCAGAACCGCGCCTGGGGCAAGGGCAAAGGCAAGACCCAGGTGGTCTACGTCCGGCACGCCTTCCAGGTTGGGTCGGCCATGAAGCCGATCGTGCTCGCGACGGCGCTCACGCAGGGCATCCCCACCTCCCAAAAGTTCCGGGCCGACGGCCCCTACCGCTCACCGAAACTGGACAACCCGAAGGGCGGGTACATCAACTACGACAACGTCGACTACGGAGTCATCAACGCGTACCAGGCCATTCGGGCCTCGGTGAACATCTACTTCATCAAGCTGGTCGAGCGCGTCGGCGTCATCAACGCGGCAAAGATGGCCAACAAGCTGGGCATCACCTCCATCAACCCCGACAAGCTCAGCGGCAGGGAAGGTTCGCTGGCCCTCGGCGCCTACGAAGTCACGCCGCTGCAAATGGCCAGCGCCTACGCCGCCTTCATGAGCAACGGGACGGTCTGCAAACCGGTCACCATCATCAAGGCAGTCAAGACCGACACGAAGAAGGAGTTGCCGGTTCCGGACCCGGATTGCCACCGCGCCATCAAACCCGCTGTCGCGGACACCGTTGCCGACGTGCTCAAGGAACCCTTCAACCCGCGAGGAACCCTGGGACCGCGCATCGAGCTCAAGGGAAACCGGGAGGCCGGAGCCAAGACCGGAACAACCAACGACTTCGCCGCCAACTGGATTGTGGGCGGCACCCCGCAGCTCACGGCCGCCGTCTGGCTCGGCGACCCGCGCGGCGGTGCCGAGTACCCGCTCAAACGCGTCAAGGCCTACGGCAAGACCTACACAGACCTGACCGGCTCCGAAGTCGCCGCCCCGGTGTGGAAGGAAACCATGGACGGCGCGCTCAAGGGCGAGAAGAAGGTAAAGCTGCCAGAATCCCATAGGTCGATGACCAAGTAGCCACACGGCGGAACACCGAGGCAGGGTGCCGGGCGTGCCGCTATTTGGGCCTTGCGGCGAGGGCTTCGGCGAGCGCCGCGGCAGACGCCTTGCTGCTGTTAATGCGCCAGTCGGTTTCCTTGTTGAAGTGAAACCAGACCAGCGCGGTGATGTCGGGCTGCTGGGACAGGTAATAGACAAGGTCCTTGTTCCAGGCCGCCTTGGAGCCGCCGTCTTCGGCGGAGGATGTTTCAGCGATGAGGATGGGCTTCCCCGGAGCGAGCGACCGGAGTTGTCCGAGCCCGTCGGCGAAAAGCGCCCACGGCGGGGTCCAAGTGCTCCAAGCGGTAGAGGTTCCCCAGTTGTAGCCGTCGAGGGCAACCGCATCCACGTAACCCGCCCCCGGGTAGAGACCATCCAAGAGGGTAGATCCTGCGTAGGGGACGTTCGGGTTCCAGACCCAGGTGATGTTCCGGGCGCCGGTGGAAGAGACGACGTCGTGGACGTGCCGCCAAGCGGAGGCATAGTCCCCGGCCGTGTTGCCGTTGATTCCCTCGGACCAGGGGTACCAGTTGCCGTTCATCTCGTGGCCGAAGCGCAGCATCACAGGGTGTCCCCACTTAGCCAGCGCGGTACCCCACTCGCGGAGGTAGGGGTCGAAGTCTCCGGCGGTGATCCGGTCGAGCGTGTAGGCGGGCTGTTGAGTGCCTCCGCCCCAGGTCCACGGCTCCCAGGTGAGCAGGGTGAGAGCCCCGCGGGCGCGGACTGCTTCCAATTCGGTGATGGGCGGGGCTTGGTTGAAGTCCTTGTAGGAGAGGATGATCGACGGCGCTTCGCCAACCATGGCAGCGGCTGCGTCGAGTTCGGCCGAAGCCAACGGTCCGCCCGGGGTTCCCAGGCCGAAGCGAAGCGGCGCCTTGCTGATCGATGGCGCGGTGGGGGCGGGAGAGTGCTGTGGCGGTGCCGGTTCTTCCTGCGTCACCGAGGGGCTGCTGTACGTGAGCGTGAAGGGAGCCGAGGCGCGGGCGACGCCGACCGTAGCCTCGATGGAAAGGGTTGCCTGCTCGGTGGCAGGGATAACCAGCGTGGTGCGGAAGTATCCCGAGGCACTCGAGAGGAAGGCGACAGGCTCTGTTCCTCCGGTAATGGTTCCGGAGGACTTCTTGGGAAAGCCTGTTCCGGTGACCGTGACGGAGGTCCCTGCCGGTCCGGATGAGGGACTGAGAGTTATCGCGGCCGTGGCCGCCTGAGCGGGGACAACCCCTCCGCCCAGCAGCGCGAGCGCCATCAGGACCGGGATCAGCATCATTTTTAAGGCCAGGCGCATTGAGGGACTCTCACGTGAAGGAATACGAGACGGGGAGGAGAAGCCGCTGGGCCTGCGGCCGCGTGTGGGGCGCAACACTACCCAAACAGATTGCCTTTGGTCAAACCGTTATCCCACCCCAACGCCCCGCCGCAGCAACTCCTCCATAGCGTCCGCACCGGCAGGAGCTCCCCCGGCGGCGTCGTAGCCGGCCGCGACCCGGCGGGCACCGTCGGCCATCGAGATTGTCTGGCGGACCTTGCCGCGCAGGGCCTCCGGCGACAGCTTCTTCACAGACAAGCGGGTACCGGCCCCACAGGCGACCACCCGGGCGGCGACCTCCAGTTGGTCCCGGCCGAACGGGACCACGCACACCGGCACCCCGCGCGCCAGCGCCTTCTGGGTCGCTCCCATGCCGCCGTGCGTCACCGCAGCCACGGCCCGCTCCAACAGGGCGAGGTGGGAGGCGAACCGCTCCACCTGGACGTTGTCCGGCAACGGCCCGAAGTCCGCGGTCCCGGCGGGAACGGTGACGGCCACCGTGTAGGGTTCGCCGGCAAGACCGTCGACCGCGGCGCGGACCAGCGCTTCGTCCGCCTGGTACTCCGAGGAGGTCGTCACCAGCACCAGCGGCCCGGTGGTCTCGGCGAGCCAGGCCGGCGGTTCGGCGGGTGGTTCCCAAGACAGGGCACCGATCATGCGGATCCGGTCGCCCCAGTCGGGGTGCGGGTACTCGAACGGCTCGGCGGTGGCCACCAGCATCAACGGCGCCAGGCGGAAGAACTCGTCGGCGGTTTTGATGCTGCCCAGCCCGAACTCGGCCCGCAGGGCGTTGATGCCCGGACGCACCAGCCGCTCCACGGCGCCGATCACCAGCGGCCGGACGGCGGCGTCGCGAATCCGCCCCAACGGACCGCTCACGGGACGCAGCCCCGGCCCGAACGGCGGGGTGCCCTTCGACCTGATGGGAGGGGTGTACGGGCTGAACAACACCCACGGCAGGCCGGAGGATTCGGCCATCATGCGGGCGCCCCACGCGTTGATGTCCACCACCAGCAGGTCCGGACGCACGCCGTCCATTGCCGCGCGCAGATCCGGCCCGTCGAACCGGCCCCGCGTAACGAAAGTGTTGGCCGAGGCGGCGAGGGCATCTCGGGTGTTCCCGGCCCGGTAGTCCTCGATCTCGGTGATAGCCCGCCGGTCCATCGCTTCCGCGCGGATGCCAAGGGAACGGACGGCCGTCAGCTGGGATTCCAGGGTGCGCAGGTGGACGTCGTGCCCCCGCCGGACCAGTTCCTGCAGCAGCGGGATCAGCGGGTAGAGGTGCCCGAGCGCGGGCGAGGTGTACGCAAGGATGGTGGACATGGCGTCCTCTCGATGAGGGGCTCGAGCATCTCGAGCAGTGCTCTTTCCGTCTGGTGACGGCTGAGGCCCGCGTCGAGCCGGAGCAGCTTCCAGGTGTAGACGTCACAAACGGCGACGAACTGGGCCAGCCGGCGGCGGCGGTCCGCACTCTCCAGCCCTTACAAGGACGGGGCGAAAACCCGGGCGCACCACCGCCGGTGAAAGGCACGCCCCTCCCCCGTGATGCGGCGCATGAAGTCCGAACCGCCCTCCTCCGCGAGCATGCGCAAGGCAGTCCGCCCCACGTGCTCATAGTGCTCCACAAGATTGACGACGGCGGCGGCCGCGTCACCCGGTTCGACCGCACCGCGGGCCCGGGCTACTTCCGCGCTGGCCCATTCCGCGGCCGCTCCCAGCAGGCCGTCCCTGTCGCCGAAACGGCGGATGATCGTCTGGACCGTCGTGTCCGCGCTCGGCCACCTTGCCAAGGGTCACGCCGGCCAGGCTTTCCGCGGTGAAGAGCTCCACCGTGGCAGTCAGAATCCGGTCAGCCGTGGCCGCGGTGGTTTCGGCCCGCTTGCCCATCCGGTAGCCCCGGGCTCCCGTGTCCTGCACGGATTTCATGTTAATCAAGTTAACGCTAAAAGGGTTTCGGCGGAAAGAGCCGGAAACCCATCACGACGGCGCGGCCCGCCTCCCTCCTAAAGGCAGGTTTTCAGTCGCTTCAGATACGTCTCGTCCCACTAAAAACGCAGGTTTTGGAAAGCTGCGGCAACGTTTCGGCAGGTTAGCCGCAAGGAGGGCCTTTGCGGCGGTCGGACTCGTTAGTTTCAAAGGGTGGCGGGCACTGGGTCCGGCCACCTCATCCGAACACGGAGTACACATGACTGCAATCCGCAAGATCGCCGCCGGCTTCCTCGCAGCCGCCCTCCTGGCCGGTGGAAGCGCCACCGCCGCGTCCGCCGCTAGCCTTGAGCCCGTCACCGAACCGGTTATCACCGCACCCGTCAGCGCCGAGCCGGTCGTGACCGAGGCCGACGTCAAAGCCGCCAAGGCCGCCTTCAAGGCAGCGCAGAATAATGCCCGCACCACCGAACAGCAGGCCCGCGCCACCGCAGCCGCCGAGCTGAAGGCCGTGTCCAAGAAGGCGAAGCTTGCCAAGGGCAAGGCAGTGAAAGCCGCGCAGCTGCAGGTCAAAAACCTTCGCGCAGCCCAGACCGCTGCCCTGAAGGACCTCCGCGTCAAGAACCGCGTGCTCGTCAACGAAGCCCGCACTGCCTACCAGGCCGTTGCCGACGCCTACGAGGCGCAGCTCGCCGCCGCACAGCCGGTTGTCGAAGACCCGATCATCGAAGAGCCCGTCGTCGAAGAGCCCACCGCCTAACCTGCGGACAGCCATGAGGGGTGCCGTCCAACCGGGGCGGCACCCCTCATGTTTTGAGCTTGCTGCAACGGAGGGAGCCGAGCATCTGCCCGTCCCCTCCGTCGCTACACGTCCCCTGGTTGCGCTGGGTGCTACCCCGCCAAGGAGGGCCCGATCGGCCATACCGTTTCCTCCGCAGGTGGGCATTAGCGGCCCGGTCCTCGGTTTCCTGTCGCGGACACCGTCGCCGACGTGGTCAAGGACCCCTTCAACCCAGAGGCACCCTGGGGCCGCGCATCGAGCTCAAGGGAAACCGCGAGGCCGGAGCCTCACCGGAACAACGAACGACTTCGCCGCCATCTGGATCGTGGGTGGCACGCCCCAACTCATGGCCGCCGTCTGGCTCGGCGACCCACGCGGCGGGGCGGAGTACTCGCTCAAACGCGTCATGGCCCACGGCAAGACCTACACGGACCTAACAGGTTGCGAAGTCGCTGCCCCCGTCTGAAAAGACCATGGACGCGCGCATAAGGGCGAAAAGAAAGTTCCGCTCCCCGAGACCCACCGCTCGATGACGAGGTAGCCACTCTTGCTGCTTCACAGTGCCCAGTTGACGACGTAGGCAGCCACGGGACGCAGCTTCCGCGACATTCCACACGTCGTCCTTGAGGAGTGGCCTTCCCGTAAAGGGCTTCAGGAAGAGCGGGTGGCAATCTAGCCGGAAACTGCGCGGTCGTCGTAGGTAGCGACTGTCGGTTCAATGCGGTCCGGTTGCACAACCTCGCACCAAGCTTCAAACCCGATTTGGAAAGCAACGATGCCTGCTTCCGGCAACGCTATTTCGATCGCTTCCAAGATTTCCTCAGCACTTACACCGTGCTGCAGCGCTACTTGGATGTGGCTTCGGATTTGCGCCTTACCTGCACGAAGAACCGTCAAACTCAGTATGAACAACAGTTCCTTGGTTCCACGGTCCAGACGGCGCTCCTGCAAATAAGCGGCTGAAACCAACGAATTGGTAGCCTGCAGGACTGGTAAGTCCACAGCAGCCATGTGCTTGTGGTAATCCAAGACATAGCCGCGTTCGGCTGCCATCTCATTGACATAATCCTGTGCTGCCGGAGCAGACATGACGAATTCCTTTGCGCTATATCAATCTGATTGTGGGGACGGGTTTAAGCGGGCGCTGAGACCGCTGGCCGCCTGGTGCACCTGTTTTCCGATCTTTTCAAGAGCATCATGCTCAATGCGATATTCGGGGCCTGCTACGGACAGTGATGCCACCACTCGCCCTCCAACGAACACTGGCGCGGCAACGGCACATACGCCGTCGTCCAGTTCCGCCCGACTGACCGCGAAGGGCAGTTGCTGCTGTCCTTGCAGGGCCTCAACAAAACTGTTCAGTTGTTCACCCTGCAGGGAGGGCACCATGCGGCTCAAATAGCGGCGGATCCACTGCTCCCCCTGGCTGGCCAGTAGCACTCTCGCTCCCGCCCCCCGGTGGAGTGGCAGGATCTCACCGGGAGCATAGGAGATCCTGACCGTCATA
This sequence comes from Arthrobacter senegalensis, assembly GCF_059091765.1. Taxonomy (NCBI): domain Bacteria; kingdom Bacillati; phylum Actinomycetota; class Actinomycetes; order Micrococcales; family Micrococcaceae; genus Arthrobacter; species Arthrobacter senegalensis. The sequence continues at coordinate 232,146 of NZ_JBNHGZ010000002.1, forward strand.
TCGGATTCGCGAATCGCTGTGCACGTAGCGTAGTCCCCGGACCGCTCGATCAAAAGGGCTGTCTCCCCGGTGCTTTCTCTCAACTCCTCCAGTACAGCCTCACCTTCGAGACGTAAATGCGTGGAGGTGTTCACCGACTGAGACAGCGCAAGCACTCTGGTAGTGAGGACGTATTGCCCTCCTCCGGCCTCCGCGACCAAAGCCAATTCCCGCAGAAGGGAGACGTACCGATATGCAGACGGTATGGAGATCTCCACGAGCGATGCGATCTCCTCCACCGTCAAGGACGGTCTTTCCTCAAAGAGCATCAGAACGTTGAGGACGCGCCGGGCGCTGTCGACGCCAGGAGTTTTCCCGCTCATCGCCATAACGATCCGCCTCCCTTCTTTACTCGGTAGATTATGCAAATGCCATCAGATGGGCCTGATTCAGTAGATCAAGCGTCATATGTTGCCACGAGTCGTGCCTGCTCCAAAATGTTTTTTGAATAACCGGCGAGGAATTCTTCCCTCGTTGGCGTGGCCTCCACCTGCGTGTCGAGGGCATATATCCAGAAATAATAGTGGTGCGTTCCGTGCCCCGCCGGTGGCTGCGGCCCGCTGTACTCCTTAGCACCCATGGTGTTCGGGCCGAGGCGGAGCTCCCCGCTGATGTTGCCTTCTTCGGGGCTGATACCGTAGACGACCCAGTGTGTGAACCCGTTGGCCAGGGGTGCATCAGGATCGTGCATGATCAAGGCGAGCTCCACGGTCCCGGCAGGAATCCCGCTAACCGATATGCGGGGCGTGTTGTTGCCAAAATCAGCAGCGTACGCATCTGGAATACGACCTCCCTGGCGAATATCATCGGCAGATACTTCGAGGTCTTTAATGTTTAGGGGCATTTGAAGGGTATTACCTTTCGTTAGTTGGAAACTTATCAAGGAGTGCTTGGTGCACGACTTCGGGCGCGGCTTCAGGGATATAGTGGTCGCAGTCCGGCACGGTGACGTAGTCGAAGTCCGGCCGCAATTCCTTTGCCTGCCTGAAGGCGCGCTCGGAGACAATGCCGCTTTTCTCTCCACGGATCACCACCACAGGCCTGCGGACGCCGGCGAATGCGTCGCTGAAGTCCGTCCGGAAACTGTCGACTGTACCTTTCAGGGATTCAGGTTCAGCCAACGGCAGGTAGTGATTGCCGCGCTTTTCGTACCCGTAGAGTGCCCGCGCTTCTAGCGCTTTCCTCGGTGTTCGCGGGTAGCGCTCAGCCAGGTAATCAACAATTTCGTCGAATCCGTTGAACCTTCGGTGTCCCCCCAAGACTCGGTGTTCGAGGTTGTCGATCACTTCAGGTTCAACGAACGGCAGGTAATCGACAGCGATGACTCCTGCGATGCGCTCAGGCTCCATCGCCGCTGCAACGATGGCATTGCGAGCGCCTAAAGAGTGACCAACAAGCGCCACGTCCTCCAAACCCAGATGCACTACGAGTCCGAGTATGTCGCAAGCGAAGTCCTGCTGCGAGTAACCAAGCGGTGGCTTACTGCTTCTGCCGTGCCCACGTTGGTCCACCGCGATGGCCCGGTAGCCCTCGCCCAGACGCGCCGTCACACCGTCCCAAACGCCGAGACTGGCGGACGTGCCATGTAGGAAAAGCACCGGCCGGCCGTGTCCGGAGTCCCGGAAACAGATGTTTGTTCCGTCAATCTCGGCGTACTGCAGTTCTGCGGTTTTCATTGGTCAGACGGGAGTGATTTCGGACAATGTCTTACGAACGGCAACCAGGCCCTTGACGATGTCGGCGCGCTTGGCTTCGACTTCACCTTCACCGTAGTCATATAGCCCTTGGCCGCTCTTCATGCCTAGCTTCCCGCTGGCAGTCAACGACTTCACCAGGTCTGGAACATCCTTGCGGGCATCCAAGTCCTTGTTTAGGTAACTTGCCACGGACTCATAAATGTCCAGGCCAGCCATATCCACCAGACGCATCGGGCCGATGACGGCCAATTTGTAGCCGATGCCCCACTTCACACAGGTGTCGAGATCCTTCTGCGTTGCGACACCTTCCTCCAGCAAAGCCATGCATTCGCGCAGGATCGCGTAGAGGACGCGGTTCTCGATGAAGCCGGCTTTTTCCCTCTGCCGCACCGCCTCATAGCCGAATGATTCGACCATCGTGACGAGTTCCTTTTCGACCGTTTCGGAAGTCTTCTCGCCTTTGATGACTTCAATCATGGGAATGAGGTGTGGAGGGTTAGACCAATGCATGCCGATGAAGCGCTCGGGATTCTCCATGCTTTCGGCCATCGTGGTGATCGGAATACCGGAGGTGTTGGTAGCGATGATAGTGGTTGGGCTCACGATCTCCTCAACCTGCTGGAGCACCATCTGCTTCAGCTCCAACTTCTCCGGCACTGCTTCGATCACCAAAGCGGCGCCCTCCAGGGCTCGACGTTGATCCGTCTCGTAAGTGACAGATCCACCCTCGACAACGGGGGTTCCGAGGTCGTCGAGCACAGCGGTTGCACCGTCAATGATCTTTTTCGCCCGATCAAGCGCCTCTTGGCTTATGTCGTTGAGCCTCACCTGGCTGCCGCTGCGGGCCAGAAGGGCTGCGATACCGGGTCCCATGCTCCCCGATCCGATAACAGTGGTGATGGTAGGGATTGCCATGTCTCTCCTTGCTTCTTTCCTGCTGGTGGCTAAGGGCAATCAGTTCTCGAGGCGGTCGAGCTGGCGGTTGTAGTAGTTCCAGAAGTTATTCCGCGCCTTGGGCCGGTAAATCTCCTCGACCTTGTATGCAGTTTCTTCCGGCGAGGGAAGGGTGTATTCCAGTCCCGAGGTGGCCAACGTGAGGTGGAACTTGCATGCGCGCTCCAAGAAGACGCCGGCCAAGGTCACGTCCTGGACCGTGGAACCCACGAAGCTGCAGCCATGGTTGCGAAGCAATATTGCAAGCGAATTGCCCATGGCGTTGGCATGTTCCTTGCCGAGTTGCACGCTGGTGATGATGTTCGATGTGAGGTCGAAGCGCGGAACGCCCTCTTCCGCGAACCAGACTCCCTCGTTGGTATAGGGCCCGAACTCGGCGGTCGTCGTAGCAAAGGCAGTTGTGTAGAAAGGGTGGGAGTGGCCGATGAAGTTTACGTCCGGGCGCGCCAAGTACAGCTCGGAGTGCAGCGGCCATTCCAGGTGCAGGATGCCCTTGCCCTCGAGCACATTACCCTCGAAGTCAACCAGAATGAAGTCATCGGCCTGAACCTCGTCCAAGCCGAGGTTGCCCCGCTTAAGCCACATGCCACGGCCCTCTGGGTCGCGGTAGCTCATATGGCCCAGCGACATGTCCCCGTGGCCTTCCATCTCCAGTATTCGGTGCGCACGGGCCAACTGATGGAGGGTGCTGTAGACAGACTGGTCGTTGCTGTAAAGGTTGTTGAAATCTTGCATTTGAATTCTCCTTGCTAGGTGTGCGGGCGGGTCAGGACGCGGAGGCACGATATTCGGTCACGGTCATGCCTCCAACCCGCTCGTGGATACGACCGCCGGTGGAAACGGCAGCGCAGATGAGAAGTTCGTCGGCTCGGGGCCCGTCGGGAACTTGGAAGGGGATTGTGTCGTAGTGGGATCGCACGTAGACCTCGTCCTTGAAGGCCAGCGGAATGTCAATCGGAGTACCCGCGGCGGCTGTCTTGGTCGTGGACGAGATCCAGGCCGCGCCGCCCCCGATAGCTTCACGGAAGGCGTTGCCAAAGACGGTGGTGATGCAGGCAACCACATGGTCCTGCTCGCCTGCGACACCGGCGATGCCCCCCTTGCCGTAGCCTTCAACCTCGCGACCCGCGAGCAAAGCAACGGCTCGGCGCCCCAGTTCCGTGCCGAGGGCGGCGCTCGGTGCGGTCAGCGGCGACAGATCCTCGACGTACTGGCCGGCGAAGGGGTTCTTGAGGATCACGCCCACGCATGCTTTGATCAACGGTGTTTCGGCGGCCGGTCCGCCTTCGTGAACTATTTCTTGTACGCTGCTGTGGAAGCCGCGGACTTCATAGAAGTCTCCAATAAGGCGGGTCATGCTTTTGCTCCAATCATGGCGTGACGCCCAGGATCTGTGGGGTCGTACTTTGCCGTTTCGAGATTTTCGTCAGTGAATTGGTTGCCCTGGGACATGCCTCGGTTTGCGGCGTAGTCGGCCGAGCGACGCTGGCAACGGTCAGTAATCGGGTGTTCTAGCCGGTCCCATTCCATCAATGCATCGGGCAGATCGCTCACGCTGGATTCTGTTGCGGCAACAGCCAGGGTGTAGGCGTTTTGCATGGCACAGCCCGCTCCCTGTGCTAACGCTGGGCACATGGCGTGCGCGGCGTCGCCAACGAGGGCAACCCGACCCTGGCTCCATTTCTCCAGCACAGTCGTTTGGTAGCCGTAATACTTGGGATCCGGAGCGTTGGCGGCTGCCTTGAGGACGGGGGCAAGTTCGGGATATGCCGATGTCCAGAGGTCAAGGTCGATCGGTGTGCGGCTTCCCTGTTCGTCGGCGCGCGGGGCGCCAAGCGCAATGTACAGCTCACGCTCATTGCATGGAACATAGAGGACGCGCAGGTAACGCGGTTCCAGGTTCCAGAAGTCAATGACGTTGTCCCACTCACCTTCACCCAGCTCCTCTTTCAGCCGGGGGACTAGGAAGCGGGTAATGCCGTCGCGGGACTTCCACCGCTCCTGCTCAAAGCCGATGGAGTCGCGAACCTGGGATCTGACGCCGTCGGCCCCCACAACCAGGTCTGCTTCGAGCGTTTGGCCCGAGGCTAAGGTCAGGAGTCCATGCGGCGAGGCTCCGACTACCCTGGAACCAGTCACGAGTTCAACGCCGGCGTTCTGGGCGGCACCGAGCAGACTTTTATAGAGGTGGGGCCGTGTTGCCGTGCGCCAGAAGAGTCCGCCGAAATCCTCGCGGGAGACGCTTTCATGATGCATGCGCGTTTCGTAGAAAGGCGGAGTCATGGAGTCTTCCATAACTGCATCCAGGGCTCCGATGGCTTCAAGGACCTTAAGGCTGTTGTGCCACAGCACGATCCCAGCCCCCTGCTCGCGGAGCTCGGTTCCGCTCTCGTGTACACGGACCGTCCACCCCATGCGGGCGAGCGCCGTCGCTGCGGTTAGGCCAGCAAACCCTGCGCCGGCGATCTCCGCGTGCCGCCCGTTCTTGCCTGTAGGCATCAGCATTATTCTGTCCCTCCGGTACGGTCAGTTGGCATTCGAGTTCTCGACGAACTCGTTGGTGTAGACGTCGGAAGTTTCGGGAGTCGTCTTGATGACTCCGCGATCCGAAAGGATGCCGATGGTGGATTCCCACATCTTCGCGTCCATGGCCCCGAGCCCGTGCTCTTGGGTGTGATCGGACGTGAACGTGTGATCGATGTCAGCTTGCAGCTGCTTGGCGAAGAGTTCCTCATTGTCCGCCAGCTCAGCCGAAGTGCCAGCCAGCAATGCGGCAGTTTCCTCCGGGTTTTCGGCCACCCATTCGAACGCCTTCAGGTAGGCATTGGTAAAGCGCTGTACCAGATCCGGGTCCTTCTCGATCAGCTCGTCCGTAGTGAACAGTCCGGAGCCGTAGGCGTTATAGCCAAAGTCGGAGCCCATCATGACACTGAGCTTGCCCTCACCGCCGGCATGCTGTTCCAACAGGGGAACCTCGGCGTCGACGTAGCAGACAACTGCGTCGACCTGGCCCTGCATCAAGTAGTTCTCGTAGGGCGGCGTGACGGTCAGTTCTGTCACTGCTTTCTTGTCGACGTCGTTCGCCGCAAGGAGCGCCTGGTAGAAGATGTAGGTCGAGCCAGCCGGGTGGACCCCCATCGTCAGGCCCGGCAGATCCTTTGGACTCGTCAGCTCCACGTTCTCCTTGAGAGAGCACAACCCCAAGGGCGAGACCTGGTTGACGGCCGCAATGGCCTTGACCTTCACGTCCTGCGTGCGGGCAGTGACGAGTGAGGGCAGATCGGCAAATCCGAAGTCAGCACCGCCGCTTCCGACCAGGCGGAGCGTATCGGGTGAGCCGCTGCCTTTGTTGATGGCCGTAACGTCGATGCCTTCCTCTTCGAAGTAACCCTTCTCTTGGGCTACGTGGAACATCGCGTGGTTGCCGCGTACTTGGTAGTCGAGCTGTACGGTCACTTCGTCGAGACCGTCTGTCGGTTTTTCGGCACCGGCTGAACCGCTGGAGCAAGCGGCGAGGAAGAGGATGCTTCCGGCTGCACAGGTTGCGGTGAAAGAACGAGAAAGTCGCATGGCTTCTCCTAAGAAGGGACTATCCGGTTAGTTGGTGGATTGCAGGGCGATGTGAGGGAACTTGCGAACGAGCAGGTACTCTGCCAGCGACATCGCGTAATAAAAGACGAGGCCGAGGAGGGAAACCAGGATCAATGCAGCGAACATCAGAGGAGTGTCGAGCTGGGTCGAGGCGAACTGGATCAGATAGCCGAGCCCGTCCTGAGCCCCGGCGAACTCCGCCACGATGGCTCCGATGACCGCGAAGGTTATGGCGATCCTCAGTCCCGCAAATAGGTACGGAAGGGACGTAGGGATCTGGATCTGGGTGCACACTTGGTTTTTGGAAGCACCAACGGAGCGCATCAGCAGCAGGAGCTCCTTATCGATGCTCTTCAGTCCGACCAACATGTTGAGAGTGATCGGAAAGAAGGCGATAACGACGATCAGCACAATCTTCGGCGCCAGCCCATAGCCGAACCACAGAATGAAGATCGGCGCCAAGGCCACTTTGGGCACAACCTGGAACAGCACAATCAGCGGATAGAGCGCACGTTCAAGCCACTGAAACCTTGCCAACGCAACCGCTATGGCGATACCAACGACAATGCTAATGAGGAAGCCGTAAAGAATTTCCTCCGTTGTCACCCAGGCCGCTTCGGCAAGCAGCTCCCTGGAAGTCCACATCTCGGCGATGAATTCACTCGGTTTGGCGATGACGAAACTAGAAAGGCTTAGAACGTCGACAGCTATTTCCCAGATAGCTACGACAGCGATAAATACCGCGGCACTAGGCCAGTTATGACTCCACCAAGATTTCATTTTTCGATTCACCTCTTTTTCTGGCCTTGCCAGACTTTGACTCTCACCGCTTAGCCCGGCGCCTCGGTTGTGAATCTTTTGAACGGTGCTTCCGTTTCCGCTGCCCAGCATCACGCCACCACCTTGGGCTCGAGTTGGCGACGCAGGTGGGCGGCGTATTCCTGAAAGGTGGGATCGTCGAAGACATCAAGCGTGCGCGGGCGCGGCAGGTCGATCTTGAGTGTTTCAACGATGCGCCCGGGATTGGTCCCCATGACATGAATAACATCGGAGAGGAACACGGCTTCCGGTATCGAGTGCGTGACAAAGACAATCGTCTTCTGAGTTTCCGCCCACAGGTCGGCAAGCCGGAGGTTCATATCATCGCGCGTGATCGCATCGAGTGCCCCGAATGGTTCATCCATTAACAGGATCTGGGGATCGAGCGCCAGCGCCCTTGCGATGGAGACACGCTGAGCCATGCCGCCGGAGAGCTGGTGCGGCAGCTTGTTCGCGGCGGCCGTCAGCCCAACCATCGCCAAGGCCTTGGAAGCAGCTTCGTCGATATCCGCCCCGCGCTTCTTTCGTGTAGCGATCTGGCGCAACATGCGAGTGTTATCTATTGCGGATTTCCAGGGAAGCAATGCTGGTTTTTGGGGAACCAAGCCGAACTGGCGATTTTTCACCGCTTCAGCTACCGGCAATCCATTTACCGTTACGTTGCCTGCTGAGGCTTCTTCTATACCTCCAAGGATCTTCAGCAAAGTGCTCTTGCCGCATCCCGAGGGGCCCAACAAGGACACAAAACTTTGTGGCTGAATCTCAATGTCTAGATCCTCGAGAACCGTTACGGCCGCGCTGCCGGATCCATAACGCTTTGCCAGCCCTTGGGCCTTGATACCTTCGAACTCCATAAATCCTGCCTCTTTGCTAGATAGTTCATGGATTCTCACAGTGTGATATAGATCTCTTAGAGCACGAGAATACCGAGTCGTGGTGGTGGGGTCAATGGATTTTCCCGAAATTCTTTTATTTCCTGCCCTCGGGTATCCAGACCCGTGCCTGGACCCCCGAAGCGGCGTCAGGGTCATCCTCTGAGAAACCCCTCTAATGCCGCATCGTGGATGGCAGGCGATCCCACGACTGCGGCAAAGTGACAACGCGCTGACAGGCACTACTGCAATGAATCCGTCATTTTTTCGAACAACGCTGGGACATCTGAGGACGCTCATGACAAGGCCGCGATAGGCCCTTGCGCGGGACGATCCGGTTCTACATCTCCCAGCCCTCGTTTGTAGCCTCAGAGGTAACCCGGGCCAGCGCTCCCCCAAGGACAGCACGGCTTCGAAAGAACTTCTTCACCTCGGCCGGCGGTGGTCTTGCGGTTCACTTCAACAGTCGGGTCGATGGCGGCTGCTCGGGGCGTAAGACTTCATCCCCACGTAGTCGTCGCCGGTCCAGTTCTTCCGCCACGGAGGCAAGGTGCATGCACAGCGCTTCCTCCGCGTCCTGCAGAGAGATGAGCGTTTCGCGCTCGTGCAGGAACGGCTTTTCCATCTGCTCGATCCCCAGACCGGAATGAATCTCCCGCGCGGCGGCCACGGCGTCGTCGCCATAGTTCGGCCCCACCTTCCTCCAGATGGCGTACGGCGCCTGCGCCAGCGCGTCTTTGGTGCTGCCGGGACGATTGCGCGGCCACCTGGGTGGTCTCCAGGCGACAGTGCGCCATCGCGGCGCCGTGCTCGGCGTTGCGATCCAGCACGGCCAGCATGTGCTCGGCGTTGCGATCCAGCACGGCCAGCATGTGCTCGGCCATCTTCGGGGCTTGGCAACGCTAAGGAGAACTGGATCTGCGCGACCCGAGCCGTCAGGTTGTCGGCCGCCGCCTACCCGAGCCGAGGATCAGCGCCGGGCAGCCTAGCGGCTTGGCATCGTCTCTAAAGGGCGCCGGTGCCGGTTTGAGCACCCAATTGCAATGCCTGGGCCCGGGCTGTCCCCCGTAGTCCAAGTACCGCCGGGGGCTGTGCGGTACTGCCCGCCTGCACGTCTTCAGCAGGGTCGGCCATGAACCATCAGTAGCGCACGGCGGTACGAGATCATGACGGTCGCTTCTGTCGCGCCGCGCACCATGTCTCCCCTCAGGGGCGGCGAACCTCGGTCAGTGTCCCTTGAACGCTTCCGCCAACCACCATGCGCCGCCGTCGGATGCGATGCGGGCATCGATGACCAGCGGCCGGTCGCGCGGACCTTCGAGCCAGTTCGTTACTGCCGCAAGGTCGGCTGCACGGCTGACGGTCAACGCTTCCGCACCGTAGCCGCGGGCAATCGACGCAAGGTCGACCAGCGGGAAGCGCACTACCTCAAGGTCCTGCTCGTCGGCGTCGAAATGATGGACTTCGGCACCGTAGGCGGAGTCGTTGTAGACAATGACCACCAATGGAATCCGTAGGCGGACCGCAGTTTCCAATTCGGAAATCCCCATCAGGAAGCCGCCGTCGCCCACACCCAGGACCGGCAACCGGTCGGGCCGGGCGATGGCAGCGCCGATGACCGTGGACAGCCCCAGACCGATGGATTGGAACGCCTGGGTGAAGCAGAAGCCGTTTTCATCCGGCACTGAGAGGTAACTGCTGGGGTACCCCATGAAGTTGCCGGAATCGATCGAGACAATTCGTTCCGCGGGCAGGATTTTGTCCATTTCCCGGCTGAGGATGCGTGGATCGATTCTGTCTTCGGTTGACAGGTCCTGGATGGCCACCGTGTTCCAGCGCGCCTCGGCGGCGATCCGGGCGGCCATCTCCGGTGTGCGCAACCCGACTGCGCGGTAGTTGGCGGCCTGCAGGTGATCCAACACGGCGCTGGCCGTCTCGGCGCAGTCACCCACCACCCCTGTGTCAATCGGACGATTGGCACCGAGCGCCGAGTTTTCGAGATCTACCTGCACCACCTTGGTGCCCGCGCCGATCAGCGAACCTTGCCTCATCGTCCACATGTTCAGGGCACACCCCCAAGCGACGATCAGGTCGGCCCCGGCAATGGTCTCGGCTGTGAACGGGGAGGAAAAACCGCCTGAGATGCCCAGACTGAACGCCTCGTCGTTGAACAGCCCGTGGGCGACGGCGGACGTCGCCACCAAGGCCCCGGCGGCCTCGGCCAGCGCCGCGATCTGCGGCCCAGCACCGCGACCGCCCCGCCCAGCGACGAAGACCGGCCGACGTGCGGCGCGAATCAACTCAGCCAAGCGCCGCACCGCGTCGGCACTGGGTCGAACAGGCTGCTGCCCCGCAGCATGGCGGATTTCGTGTACCCCGCCGGACTCCGCGGCCGCCGCTTGGATATCGGTAGGCACAGACAGCACAACCGTTCGGCGTTCGTTGACGGCGGTGCGGTAGGCACGGACGGTGTCGGCGACGGCGCTGTGTGCTGAGTGAACCCGTTCGGCCACCGCGCCGACGCTGCGGGCCAGACCGTCCTGGTCGATCTTGAAGTTGGAGCGCACGGCGGACGCGGCGGTGTCAGCCGTCAACACGATCATGGGAGTCCGGCTCTTGGCTGCTTCCCCTACCCCGGTGATGGTGTTGGTCAATCCGCAGCCTTGATGCGTGGACACCACCCCGACCTTGCCCGACATGCGGCCGTAGGCATCGGCCATGGTTGCTGCCCCGCCTTCGTGGCGCGCCGCGGTGAACGGCACGCCGCGGCGGCGCAGCGCGTTTGTCATCGCGAAGTTTCCGCTGCCAACCACGCCAAACACGTGGCCGACCCCCAGTTGAGCCAGGGTTTCGCCGACGAGTTCGGCAACAGTGGCCGGGTGGGAGCGCTGATCTTCCGGCGCTATATCTGTGGATCCTTCGATTCGGCCAGCGGTCATGGTCATGGCTTTCTCCTACTCTTCGGCGATACTAGCCTGCGCGTACTGCGGATTCGTCACCCAAGACAGGCTCGTCCGTGGCGCTCCGCCGCTTCGGTATGCATGCCACAGCCGCCGCGGCCACTACTGCGATGGCGGCAAAGATGATGAAGTTCCACTCGAAAGGCAGCGCCGCGCTGCCAATCCAGCCACCAATCAAGGGTCCGGAGATGGCGCCGAGGCGCGCAAAGCTCAGCGCCCAGCCCGTAGCCGTGGCCCGGACGTTGGCCGGGTAGTAGTCGGCGATGTAACCGGTGAGCACCAGCGACGTCGAGATGGAACCTATCCCGGCGAACGCCACAAACAGCAGATTGACCACCATGTTGCCGGGGAACATCAGCAGCAAGATGCCGCCGCCGCCCAGCAGATAGAAAGTGACCAGAATGATCTTCTGTCCGAACTTGTCTGCCGCCCGGCCCAAGACCAGTCCACCGGCGGCAGAGGCCAGGCTGAAGACCAGCAGGAAGGACAGGGACGAACCCAGATCGTAGCCGGCCGACTTCATGATGGACGGCAGCCAAGTGTTGAGCCCGTAAACCAAGACCATTCCGCAGAAGAGCGAGATCCAGAAGAACACGGTTGACCGCAGGTACCGGGAAGAGAACATCGTGGTGATGGTCCGCCACCACGGATCCCGGGCTTCCGAGCCGGCGGGCTTGGCCGGTGCAGCGGGAATGTACGGGTCTATGCCCAGGCGGTCCGCCAACCGGCTCGCTTCCTGGCGCCTCCCCTTGGCCTCCAGATAATCCAGCGACTCCGGCAGCAGCTTGGCAATGATTGGCAGCAGGATCACCGGCAAGGTGCCGATCGCAACTACCCACCGCCAACCTGCAACCGGCAGCAGGAACAGCGCTACCAGTGCGGCGGCCACAATGCCCAGGGAATAGCCGGAGTACATGAGACCGTAGTTGTAAGACCGCTTCTTCGGGGCCGAGTACTCGATGGTCAACGCGGCAGCCACCGGAATGACGCCGCCCATCCCGAGCCCTCCGATCAGCCTGAACAACCCGAACAGCTCGGGCGTAGGCGCCATGGCGGCCCCGGCCTGGGTCACGGTGAAAATGAGCATGGAGAGCAGCAGCATCTTCTTGCGCCCGTACAGGTCGCTGAGCGTCCCAATGAAGAGGGCGCCGAAGAGCATGCCGACCAGCGCGTAGGCACCGAGCCCTCCGAGTTCCAGGGGAGAAAGGTCCCAGGCCCGATACTCGGCAAGGGCCGGAAGGACAGCGCCCAAGACGCCGACGTCGTAACCTTCCGCCAAGATGGCCAGCCAGCAACAGAACAGCACCAGTCGGGTGGTCCGGGCGGGAACTTTCCAGTCGTTTACGGCAGCACTTGCCATAAGAGCCTCGTTTCGTTGAGGGCGAGTAGATTTCTGTTGCTTCCCGCCGGCAGGACACCGCAGTCCACGTTGCCCTGCCAGCGGGACATCATCCGAATTTGTTACTGGGCAAGCGCCGGTTCCGGCCGCACCGGCTTCCACCGCAGGTGCGCATTAGCGGCCGGGTCGTCGGTTTCCTGCAGCAGGGACAGGCGCGGGCGGACTGCGTCGGTCCGGGCGCTCGGCGGCTTGCGCCGTCCGGCGCGGAACTGCGGGACCCAGGCCACGCCGTCGCCCCGGTAGTCCTGCTCGGCGGCTGCATGCAGCGTCCAGTGCGGGTCGTAGAGGTGGGTACGTCCGAGGGCGATCAGGTCGGCCCTGCCGGCCAGCAGGATCGAATTGGCATCGTCGTAGGAGGAGATCGCCCCTACCGCGATGACCGCGATCCCTGCCGGAACGGCCACCTCCTGCCGGATCCGGTCCGCGTACGGGGTCTGGTAACTGCGGCCGAACCGCGGTTTCTCACCCTTGGCAATCTGGCCGGTGGAGACGTCGATCCCGTCGGCGCCGTGGTCCGCGAAGGCCTTGGCGATCTGAACCGCGTCGTCCAAGGTATTGCCGCCCTCGATCCAGTCGGTCGCCGAGATGCGCACGGTCAGCGGCTTCTCCGCCGGCCAAGCCGCCCGGACGGCGTCGAAGACCTCAAGCGGGAAGCGCAGTCGGTTCTCTACGCTTCCGCCGTACTCATCGGTCCGCTGGTTGGCCACCGGGGACAGGAAGGAGGAGAGCAGGTAGCCGTGAGCCGCGTGCACCTCCAACAGGTCGAACCCGGCCGCATCCGCCCGCCGCGCGGATGCGACGAAGTCCGCGACGACCTTGTCCATGTGGGCCCGGTCCATCTCCCGAGGGACCTGGTTGTCCGGCCCGTAGGGCAGCGGCGACGGGCCAATGACTTCCCAATTGCCCGTCTCCAGCGGCTGGTCGATGCCTTCCCACATCAGCTTGGTGGACGCCTTGCGGCCGGCGTGGCCGATCTGGGCGCCGATCTTGGCCGCGGAGTGGCCGTGGACAAACTCGACGATGCTTCCCCAGGCCTCGCCCTGTTCGTCGGTGTACAGTCCGGTGTCGCCCGGGGTGATGCGGCCTTCCTCCGAGACGCAGACCATCTCGGTCATGACCAGTCCTGCGCCGCCCATGGCCTTGCTGCCCAGGTGCACCTTGTGGAAGTCGGTGGGCAACCCGTCGACGGCGGAGTACATGTCCATGGGCGAGACCACGATGCGGTTCTTCAGCTCCAGCCCGCCGATGCGGTACGGCTGGAACATCGCCGGCGCGACAGAGTCGAGGCCCTGCGAGGCGGCGAAGTGCTCTTCCACCTGCTGGGCGAACTCGGGATCGCGCAACCGCAGGTTGTCCTGGGTAATGCGCCGGCTGCGGGTGAGCAGGTTGAAGCTGAACTGGACCGGGTCCTGGCCGGTGTACTGCCCCACGCGCTCGAACCACTCCAGCGATGCCTGTGCGGCGCGCTGGGTGGACTCGACTACCGGGCGCCGTTCGGTCTCGTAGGCCTCGAGCGCGGTCTCCAGGTCGGGGTGTTCATGCAGGCAGGCGGCCAGCGCCAGCGCGTCCTCCATGGCGAGTTTGGTGCCGGAGCCGATGGAAAAGTGCGCGGTGTGTGCCGCGTCGCCCAGCAGCACGACGTTGCCGTGCCGCCAGCTGGTGTTGCGGACGGTGGTGAAGTTCAGCCACTTGGAGTTGTTGGCCAGCACCTTGTGGCCCTGAAGTTCGTCGGCAAAGATGCTGCGGATCTTCGCGATCGCCTTTTCATCCGATACGCCGGGCGGGAACACCTCGCTCTCGGTCTCGTCGAAACCGGCGGCCCGCCACGTGTCCTCCGGCATCTCAACGATGAACGTGGATCCCTCGTCGGAGTAGGGGTAGCCGTGGATCTGCATGACCCCGTGCTCCGTCTCCTTGATGAAGAACTTGAAGGCCTCGAACACCAGGTCGGTGCCCAGCCACATGAACTTGTTCGGCCGCGGGTCGAGTTCCGGCCCGAAGGATGCGGCGTACTTGGAGCGGATCTGCGAGTTGACCCCGTCGGCCGCCAGCACCAGGTCGTAGCCGGCCTCGAGTTCCTCCACCGGCGGGGCCAGCGTGGAGAAGCGCACGTCCACACCGAGCTCCGCGCAGCGGCGCTGCAGCAGTTCCAGCAGTTCCTTGCGGCTCATCGCGGCGAAGCCCTGGCCGCCAACGGTGACCGTCTCGCCCTGATAGTGGATGTCGATGTCGGCCCAGCGGGCAAAGCGGCGGCTCATGTACTCGGCCACCACCGGGTCCGCGTTGCCGATGCCGCCCAGCGTCTCGTCCGAGAACACGACGCCGAAGCCGAACGTGTCGCTGGCCGCGTTGCGCTCCCAGACGGTCACTTCGTGCGCCGGGTCCAGTTGCTTCATCAGGGCCGCGAAGTAGAGGCCGCCGGGGCCGCCTCCAACGATTGCGATTTTCATGTCAGTTGTCCTTATGGTCTGTCTACGCCGTGCTGCCGGCGAGGTCGGTTTCCTGACGGCCGACCTGCTCACGCAGTTTGAAGTGCTGGAGTTTTCCGCTCGGATTGCGCGGCAGCTCGGTCACGAACCGCACATCCCGCGGGTATTTGTAGGGCGCGATGGTCTTCTTGACGAAGTCCTGGATGTCCTTGCGCTTGGCATCGTCGCCGACGACGCCGTCGCGCAGCACGATGAAAGCGCAGACCACGCTGCCGCGCTCCGGGTCCGGCCGGCCGACGACGGCGTTCTCCATCACGTCCGGATGCTGGTCGATCGCCGCCTCCACCTCGGGGGCACCAATGTTGTAGCCGGAGGAGACGATCATGTTGTCCGACCGTGCCTGGTAGACGAAGTAGCCTTCCTCGTCGCGCAGGAACGTGTCGCCGGTGATGTTCCAGCCGTTCTGCACGTAGTTGGCCTGCCGCGGGTCATCCAGGTAGCGGCAGCCGGTCGGGCCGATCACCGCGAGCCGGCCCGGCTGGTTCACCGGCGACTCGTTGCCGTCCTCATCCAGCACCGTGGCCCGGTAGCCGGGGACGGCCACGCCGGTGGCCCCGGGGCGGATGTCGTCCCCGGCGGCGGAGATGAACACGTGCAGCATTTCGGTGGCGCCGATCCCGTTGACCAGGGCGAGCCCGGTGGCCTCGTGCACGGCCTCCCAGGTCTCCTTCGGCAGGTGCTCGCCGGCGGAGACCGCAACACGCAGTCCGCGCAGCAGGTCGGCCCGGCCTTCCTTCAAGATGGCGCGGTAGGCGGTGGGCGCGGTGAACAACACCGTGGCCCCGGCTGCGGCGGACTGTTCGGCCAGTTGCACGGGGGTGGACCGTTCCGTCAGGAGTGCCGAGGCGCCGAACCGCAGCGGGAAGACCACCAGTCCGCCCAGCCCGAACGTGAAGGCCAGCGGCGGCGAGCCGGCGAACACGTCGTCCGCCGTCGGCAGCAGGATGTGCCGGGCAAACGTGTCGGCGTTTGCGAGGATGTCGCGGTGGAAGTGCATGGTGATTTTGGGCGTGCCGGTGGTGCCCGAGGTCGGCCCGAGCAGGGCGACATCGTCCGCGGCGGTCGCCACGTCGTCGAACTCTCCGCTCTTGGCGGCGCAGCGGACGGTGAGGTCGTCGGCGTCGTCCGATCCATAGGCGACGACGGCGGTGCCCTCCCCCACCGCCTCGGCCATGCCTTCCAGGAAGCGGAAGTCGCTGATCGCCACGGCCGGTTGGGTCAGGCGGCAGATGGTGGCCACTTCGTTGGAGCGCAGCACGGGCATGGTGGTGACGACGACGGCACCGGCCTTGAGCACGCCCAGCCAGGCGGCGACCAGCCAGGGATTGTTCGGACCGCGCAGCAAGACGCGGTTGCCCGGGACAACGCCGAAGTCCTCCGTGAGCACCTGGGCGACCTGGTTGGCACGCTGCAGCAGTTGGCCGTACGTCCACACCTCCCCGTCCGGAGTGAGCAGGGCCTGCCGGTCGCTGCCGAATTCGGCAGCGGAGTCGCTGATCAAAACCGTCGCGGCATTGAGACGGTCAGGGTACTGGAGTTCGGGGAGGGTGAATTCGAAGACCGGCCACTGCTCGGAGGGCGGCAGGTGGTCGCGCGTGAACGAGTCCACATGTGCTGACGGGGACAGTTCCATGGCGTTCCTTTCGGTGGATGAGGTGGACGGCGCTGAGTCCGGCAACTTCCGGTGGCCCGGATGGAAGCTCAGGGCTCAGCGTGCGGAACGGATCATGCCTTCTTGTGCCACGGTGGCCAGCAGCCGTCCTTCGCGGTCGAAGAACCGGCCGGTGGCCAGGCCCCGGTTGTGCTGGCCGGAGACGGCTTCCTGGGCATACAACACCCAGTCGTCGGCACGGCCGTCGCGGTGGAACCACATGGAGTGGTCCAGGCTGGCGGTGACCAGTCCCGGCTCGGCCCAGTAGTGGCCCTGCGCCCGCAGGATAGGCTCAAGGATCGTGTAGTCGCAGACGTAGGCGAGCGCGGTGCGGTGCAGGTCCCGGGTGGCGCGGTCGTCGGCCTGGTCGGGCAGCTTCGTGAACGCCTTCACCCACACCGCCTGCTGTGGCACCTGCTCGCCTTCCACGCGCACGTACACCGGGCCGGGAACGTGCCGCATGTCGAAACTGCGGCCATTGGACCAGTAGGCTGCGGCGTCGCCCTCGACGCTTGCCAGGACCTCGGCGGCGCTGCGCAGCGAATCGGGGTCAACGGTGGCGGGCATCTGCGGCTGGAACTCCGGGCCGTCTTCGGGCACGTGGAAGGAACCCATGGCGGCGTAGACGGTCTTGCCGCCCTGCCAGCCGCGCACGCTGCGGGTGGAATAGCCGCGGCCATCGCGCAGCTTCTCCACCTCGTAACGGACGACGGCGCCGATATCCACCGGCCGCATGAAGTAGCTGTGCATCGAGTGCAGCTGCCGGTCATCGGTCACCGAACGCATCATGGCCGCGGCGGCCTGGGCGACCATGTCGCCGCCGTACGCCTTGGGCCACGGCACGTACTGGGTCGTGGCCTCGTAGGCCTCGTCGTGGATCTGCGGTTCGACGGCCGTCAGTTCGACGGCGTTCAGGAACGTCTCGGCCGTGGGAACCTGGGTTTCGGAGGCGCTTGCGGCGTTCATGCCCGGCGGTATCCTTCCAGCGTTTCGTCCGGGACCTCGTCCAGGTTGACCACGATGTTCTCCGGCGTGCGCGTGGTCAGCCAGACGAGCTCTTCGGTGACGGACATGTTTGCTTCCACGTGCGGCATGAACGGGGGAACGAAGACCCAGTCCCCGGCCTTCATGTCCAGGTATTCGGAGTAGTTTTCGCCAAAGTAGATCCGGCCGTGGCCGCGCAGTACGTAGCCGCCGGTCTCCGCCTCGCCGTGGTGGTGCGGCAGTGAGCGGTAGCCCGGGACGTTGGAGACCTGCCCAAACCAGATCTTGGTGGCCGGGGTGTGCTGAATGGAAACACCCGAAACCCGGACGCAGTCACCGGACTGGGCAGTGTTGGTGTCCTCGTCCCCCGCGCGGGTGACAACCGGGACGACCTTGCCGTCGGCCCCCGCGTAGATCGAGTTGTCGCCTTCGGTGCGGTATTCCGTGGTCGCATCAGTCATGATGGTTCTCCTTCTCAAGGGGTTGGAATGGTGCGTTATGCGCGTGTGGCGGGCTCCGCCGTCGTTGTTCCGCTGAGTTGCGGTGCGGGCTGTTGCGTGATGCCGGCCGGCTGGATCCGGACGCGGTTCTCCAGCCGCCCGATGCCGTCGATCTCGGTGACGAGCACGTCGCCGTCGGCCAGGAAACGCGGCGGGGTCATGCCCATGCCCACTCCCCCGGGGGTGCCGGTCAGGACCACGTCGCCCGGGCGCAGCGTGGTGAACTGCGAGATGTAGGACAGCAGCCGGGCGGGCCCGAACACCAAGGTGCCGGTGTGGTCACGCTGCACCAGCTCGCCGTTGACGTAGCCGCGGACCTCGACATCGGTCCCGTCGACCTCGTCCGGCGTGACCAGCACGGGCCCGAGCGGGGTGGTCGCGTCGAAGGCCTTGCCTTGGAACCACTGCAGGGTCCGGCGCTGCCAGTCCCGCATCGAGAGGTCGTTGGCCACCGTGTAGCCGGCGATGGCGGCCGCGGCCTGGTCCTCGTCGGCACGGGTCAGGGCGGTTCCGACGACCACCGCCAGTTCGGCCTCCCAGTCCACACTGTCGCTCCCGGTGACGGTCAGTTCGTCCGCCGGTCCGGCCAGGGTGTCCGCGAACTTGGCGAACAGCGTGGGGTACTCGGGCAGGTCGCGGCCCATCTCCTGGATGTGCTCGCCGTAGTTCAGTCCGCAGCAGATCACCTTGCCCGGGCGGGGCACCACCGGAGCCAGCTCCGTGTCCGAAACGCTGACGACGGCGGTGCTTGCGGCGGTGCGCACCGCTTCCTCTGCGCGTGCCCGCCAATCAGGGTCCGCCAGCAGGGCTCCCACATCGGCTGCGGGCAACGGCAGGTAGTCGCCGTCCGCGAGCTGGACGGCGGCGGTCGTGCTCTCGGGGCCGGTTCGCAAGGTGGCCAGTTTCATGCGGATTCTCCTTCGAATATCTATGTGTCGACTTTTTTACGGCCGTCACATATGCTCAACCTACACGATCGAACCGATCTGCACCAGAGTTTTTTCCAACGAGTGAGACCGGCATCCCCATCGCCAAGGAGAGAGAGCACATGAGCAACGAGACAGCCGTCGGAAACCGCACCATCAACCCCGCGTCGCTGCCCAAGCCGTCCGGCTACGCGCACGGCGTCCTGGCCGGAAACACGGTCTACCTGGGCGGCCAGACCGCCCTGGACAAGGACATGAAGATCGTCCCCGGCGGCATCGTGGAACAGTTCAAGCAGGCATTTTCGAATGTGCTGGCCACCCTGGTGGAGGCCGGCGGCCGCCCCGAAGACCTTGTCAGCGTCACCATCTACCTGACCGATGTGGACGACTACCTGGCCAACGGCCGGGAGATCGGCCGGCTCTGGCGCGAAATGGCCGGCACCGAATACCCGGCGATGGCAGGCATCGGCGTCTCCCGCCTGTGGCAGAAGGAGGCCCTCATCGAGATCCAGGGAATTGCCGTCATCCCCGCGCGGTGACCGAAGCGCGGCGCGCCCGCGCCGAGGGTACCGGACAGCGGAGGTACGGAGCATCGGCGGCTGTACCCGAACAGCGGGGGTAGCGACAACAAACAACGGCGGCAGCCGGTCCGTGGTTTCCCGGACCGGCTGCCGCCGTTGCGTAACGGTTACGCCACGCCCAGGAGGGTCCGCGCCAGCGGCTCGTTCCGCCGGAAATCCGCCGTGCTGCTCTCGTGAACGATCTCTCCCTTGCGCATGACCGCGAGCCTGTCGGACACCGTGAAAGCCAGCCGCAGGTCCTGCTCCACCAGCAGGATGGCCATGCCGGTACCGGCCAGGTCGAGGATGATGTTCCCCACCTGCTCGACCACGGCGGGGGCCAATCCGTCCGAGGGCTCATCGAGGAGCATCAGTCGGGGCGAGCCCAGCAGCGCCCGCCCGATGGCAAGCATCTGCTGCTCCCCGCCGGAGAGCTGTGAGCCGAGGTTTGTCCGGCGTTCCCGGAGCCGCGGCATGAGCTCGTAGACCCGCTCAATCGTCCAGTCCCCGGAACGCTTGTGCAGCGCAATCTCAAGGTTTTCTTCCACGGTCAGCGGCGCGAAGACGCGCCGTCCCTGCGGCACTATCCCCACGCCCGCCCGGGAGAGCACATGAGGGGCCTTCGCGGTGACATCTTTGCCGTCGACCCGGACGTGGCCGCCCTTGGCGCTCACCATCCCCATGATGGTTTCGACCAGGGTGGTCTTCCCGGCGCCGTTGCGGCCGAGCAGTGCCACCGCCTCGCCCGAGTCGACCGAGAGCGATACCCCGCCGAGCACCCGGCTGCCGGCGTAGCCGGACACCAGGTCCTCGACCTCCAACAGCGGCCGCCCGCTCATGGCGTCGCCTCGAAGAGGTCTACGCTTTGCGTGCGCCCGAGGTAGGCCTCCTGCACGGCATCGCTGGTTCGCACTTCCTCCGGCGTGCCATCGGCGATAAGCCTGCCGGCCGCCAGCACGCTGACGCGCTCGGCCAGACGGAAGACGATGTCCAAGTCATGCTCGACGACGACCACGGTAACCTCTCTCGGTAACGATTCCACGATTTCGGCGAAGCGGTTGGTCTCCGCCACGGACATTCCGGCCGTCGGCTCATCGAAGAGGACCATCTTGGGTTCGCACGCCAGCACCATGGCCACCTCGACCTGGCGCCGTTCGCCGTGGGACAGCGCGCCGCACATCGATGTGGCCCGGTCGAGGAGCCCCACGTTTTCCAAATGTGCCATGGCGGCATCGGTCACGGCACGGTCGGCGCCAAGGCTCGGCCAGGGTCGCTTGGGCCGGCTCGTGGCCCGCTCCACCGCGAGGCGCACGTTGTCCAGCACGCTCATATTGAGGAAGAGGCTGGAATGCTGGAACGTCCGGACGAGGCCGGCGCGCGCGCGGCCGGCCTCGCTGAGCCCCGTGACGTCCTGCCCGTTGAAGATGAGCTTTCCGTCCGTGGGGCGAAGTCGTCCGGCGATGACCCCGAACAGCGTCGATTTGCCCGCCCCATTCGGCCCGATGAGTGCGTGCCGGACGCCCCGCGCTATGTTCAGCGTCACCGCGTCCACCGCGGTGAGCGAGCCGAATCTGAGCGTGAGGTCCCGGATTTCCAGCATCGGATCGTCCGCCGTCGTCATTGTGATTTACCTGCCTTTCGTCGCAGGGGATGCCAACGGACGCCGGCCACGCCCTTGGGCAGGAGGTAGACGCCTATGACAAAGACAATCCCGAGCAGGAGCGTGCCCCGGCCCTCGAGGTATCCGCCCAGCCAGTCGCGCACGAAGATGACCAGGGCCGCCCCGATGACCGGCCCCCAGAGGCTCCCGGCCCCGCCGAGAACCACGCTGAGGAGCGCGAACGCGGCCATGTCGAAGCCCAGGTCGCCGGGGGAGATGAACTGCGTCTGGGCAACCCACGCCGTTCCCGCGGCACCGGCAATTCCACCGGCGATGGTGTACGCGAGCAGCTTGACCGCGTACGTGTTCTGTCCCAGGGCGCGCAGTCGAAGCTCGCCGTCGCGCACCCCGCGCATGGAGCGGCCAAGCGGCGAGCGGCTCAGGAGCATCGCCGCACAGTAACCGACGACGAATACCGCCAGGATCCACCAATACACGTAACCGGGCACGATCAGGGGCTCCCCGCCGGGGAACACGCTGATGGGCGGGATTCCGCTCAGCCCATTGCTCGCGCCGACCGCTTTGAGCGAGTCGGCGCCGCGGTGGGCGAGCTCGCCGATCGCGAGAGTGACCATCAGGAACACAATTCCGGCCGTGCGCACCGCCACGGCCCCGGTCACGAGCGCCAGCACCGCTCCCGCGGCCATGCCCACGACTACCTGGACCAGGCCGCTCGCGGAGAAGTGGATGCCCACGAGGCCGGCGGAGTAGGCGCCCGCGCCGAAGTAGGCAACCTGCCCCAGGGTCGGCATGCCCAACACGCCGGTCACCAGGTCGACGCTGATCACGAGCAAGCCGAAGGCCAGCGCGCGCCCCGCCAGGCTGAGGGGATACGGCGCCAGGAAGAACGGCAGTGCCGCGAGCAGGAGGAGGATGACCACCCCGATCGCGCACTCCAGCATGGTGCGCCGAGGATCGCGGAGCAAGGGCATGCGTGCCTGTCCCCGCCCGGTCGCGAGGCCTGAATCTGTCGCCGTGGGACTCATGCGTGCGCTCCTGCCCGTGCCGGCAGCAGCCCCTGCGGCCGGAGCAGGAGCACCACCGCCAGTGCTGCGAAGAGAAGGAAGGTAGCAAACTCGTGCACCAGGACCACTCCGACCGTCTGCACCTGTCCGACCACGAGCGCTCCAAGCAAGGCTCCGCGCAAGGATCCGAGGCCGCCGATGACGACGATGACCAGGGCGAGAAGGAGGATCTGGTCGTCCAGGCCCGGCTGCGCACCCAGGATGGGCGCGGCCAGCAGGCCACCCACGGCAGCCAGCGCCGCCCCGCAGCCGAAGACCAGGGTCAGGACCACCTTGGTGCGGATCCCGATGGCCTCGACCATGGCCCGGTCCGCCACGGTGGCCCGCACGATCGCTCCGGCGCGGGTGCGCTCGAGAACGATGTAGAGGACCACCGCGACGACGATTCCCGCGCCGACCATGGCGAGCCGATAGACCGGGTAGGGGTTGCCGAGCATCGTCACCGTGCTGGAGAGGAAGTCCGGCGGGGGTACGGACCGCACGTTCGCACCGAACACTTCCTGGATGAGTTCGGCGACAATGAGCGCCATTCCCAGCGTCAGCATCGCCTGCCGGAGATGGTTCCGCACCGGCGACGTCATCGCCGCGAGCAGGCCGCCGGCGGCAAAGCCGATGACGGCGGCTACGACCACGGCCAGGAAGAACGTCCCGGCTGCCGGCGGCGCGCCAAACATCGCCACCCCCACATAGGCACCCACGAGCGACACGGCCCCGTGCGCCAGGTTCAGCACATCCATGGTGCCGAAGACGAGGGACAATCCGATGGCGATGAGGAACAGCACGGAGCCGAGTGCCAAGCCGTTGAGAATGGTTGCGGCGTTCGCATCAAGCCAACCCACGTCTGGTTGTCCTTTAGCCCTGTAGTTCTCGGAGGACGACGTTCTCGAGCGTGCCGTCGACTTCCTTGACCTCGCGGAGATAGTACGGCTGGTCGGGGTCATGGTTTTCGTTGAAGCTCCAGGGGCCGCGCGGGCTCTCGGTGAACTCCCCCACCTTGCCCAACGCGGCGGCGATGCCTTCGCCGTCAACGGTCTCGGCCACTTCCAACGCTGCGGCCACGGCGGCGACCGCATCATAGGTAGCCATGGCGTAGGTCGTCGGAACTTCGTCGTACGCAGCCTTGTAGGCTTCCACAAACTTCTTGTTGTGCTCGGAATCGATCGTATGGCTGTAGTTCAGCGAGGTCTGGATGCCGAGGGCGGCCTTGCCCTGGGCCTCCAAGACGTCGCCTTCGACCAGGAACCCGTTGCCGTAGAGCTGGATGTCCTTCGCCAGACCGAAGGTGGAGTACTGCTGAACGAAGTTGGCGGCTTCCGCGCCCGCATAGAAGGCAAAGACGGCAGAAGCCCCCGAATTGCGGATCTCACTGAGGTACGGCTGCCAGTCGCTGGTCGTGCCGAAGGGGGTGCGGGTCTCCCCGGCGATCTTGCCGCCGGCGGCCTCAAACTCCTCCCGGAAGGCTGAGATGTGCTCTTCCCCGGCGGCATAGTCGGCGGTGATGAGGTAGACCGATCCGTCTCCGACTTCCTCCGCGACGTGCTTGCCGATGATCCCGCTGACCATGCCGTTGCTGTATGACGTGCGCCAGATGTAGGGGTTGGGCTCGGCCGTGATGTCGTTGGCGCCCGCGTTGGCGAGGATGAGCGGCACCTTCGCCTGCACAAAGGTGTCCTTGAGGCCCAGGGCCGTCGCGGAGTTCACGATCCCGACGACGACGTCGGCCTGGTCCTGCGTGACCAGGCGCGAGGCGGCCGGGACGCCCGTTTGCGGGCCCTCACCCGTGTCGGCGGAAACCACCTTGACGTCGTGGCCGCCGAGCTTGTTGCCCGCCTCCTCCAGGTAAAGCTCAAAGCCCTGCTTCATGTCCTCGCCGAGCCCCGCGTACACACCGGACTGCGGGACGGCAAGGCCGATCGTCACGGCTTCGCCGGCGTCTTTGCCGCCGCTGCCGCCGTCGCCGCCGCCGGTGTTGAGGCTCCCGCCGCCGCACGCCGAGAGCAGCATCATCGCGAGCGCACTGGACAGCAGGACGGTGGTGCGGCGTCCCGGGCGAAGGCCCTTCGAGAATGTTTCAGGCATGGTTGCATTCCTTCTGCGCATGCAATGCGCGGGTCGGTGCGTCAGTGAGAAGTCGACGAGCGCGAGACCGTCTGGAACTGCGGTGTCCCTTCCTTCAGGCCCCAAGGCTGAACCCCGGCCTTGATGTGCGCTCTTCGCCATCTCGTGGTGATGAGTCTGGTGTTCCTCAGCATCGCACCGCTGCGCGTGATATGCAACACATATTGCGGCCGTAATTTTATCGTGATATTGCAGGCGGACGCAGATTCCCGGAGATGGCCGGTTCCGTCGCATGGCCGCGGCGGGTGTCCGCCTCTTTTGTGCCGGCTCAGGCAGCCGCCGAGGATTCCACCAAGGAGAGCGCATGCGCCTCAGCCAGCGGGCCGATGAGGCGGTGAATGCCGAAAAACACTTCGCGGGCTTCCGGTCCGCGCCAGCCCTCGGGCAGGTACTTCAACGGCAGGCCCGGGTCACGGTACGGCAGCCGCCGCCACAGTGTCAGCATCGGGACGTAGTAGCGGAAGGCGTCACGCTTGGCCTCCGGACCGGAGGCCGCCAAGGCGGCGGCAGGGTCCTCGCCCACCCGGGCGGTCCAGGCGGCCAACGCACCGCCGTAGTAGTCCATGAACTCGTCAATCTGGCCCGCGAGTGCCTCCAGGTCCCACCACTGCGCGACCTTGTCGCGCATGTTTGATTCCTCCGAGTAATCTCCGGTGAAAAATTCCACGTACTCGGCCAGGCCGCGTTCGGTGAGCCGCCTGCGGGCGCCCTCGCGGACCGCGGCCGGCGCGATCCCCACGCCTGCCGACATGGAACCGAAGCCGAGCCGGGCCAATTCGGCGCGCAACTGGTGCCGGCGTTCGCGCATCGATTCGGGCACGGAGAAGATCGCCAGCACCCAGCGATCGTCCGAGTCGTCCGGGTGCGGATTGAAGATGCGTTCATCGCCTTCGCGGACCATCTCAACAGAGCGCGGCGACAATTCGTAGCGGGCGGCTCCCCCGCTGCGCACACTGTTGAGCACGCCCTTGGCTTTCAGCCTCGACACTGCTGAGCGGACCCCTGGCGGGTCGTGACCGAGGTCGCCGAGCATCTCGATCAGGACGGATACCGGAAGGGCCGATCCTCCCCGCCGCCCGTACAAACCGAAGATGGTCAGGATCAGCTGCTGGTGCCGGAGCGGAGGCGTGGGAATTTCCATGGTGCGTTCCCCTTAGCCCAAGACGCTCGTGCCGCAGATCGCCGTCCGAATGTTCTCGGGCCATGGCTGCGCCTTATCGCTGCCGGCAGGAACAAAAACGGTGGTGAACGTCCCGTCGGCGGCCAGGCCGCCGGACGACTTCTCGTGAGGGTGCCCGTGGACCTCAAACCTAAAGGTCATGGATGTGCGCCCCATGTCCTGCACGGTCAGGTTAACGGACACGCGCTGTCCGAACCACAGCTTGGCCCGGTAGTTGATCACCTGCTGCACGCGCGGAGCCTGCGGAAAGTAATCGTGCAACTCCAAGCGCCGGATCAGCTCGGCCTCGGCCGCCTCAACCCAGCGCATCACGACCGAATTGTGCTGATGCCCGGACGCATCCGTGTCCACCCACTCCACTGTGCGTTCGATGCTTATATCGACCAGGCCGCCAGCCTTCCCACGCATCGTTCTCCCTTTACCGCCGAACATCATCTGCAACCATCATATGACCCAAAGATGACGGACCAGATATTCGGTCGATACTCGCCCCAGTCATCACGTGCTTGGCCTTCCTGACCGCCGGCCTATTCTTTCAAGGCGATCGCGCAACTCCGGAAAACTTACCGACACCGTCACCCACAGCGCTCGTTCATCCACGCGGTCGTAGTGGTGCACGATGAAGTCCCTGTTCCTGGCCGCCTGCCGCCAGATCGGCAGGGAGAAGGTCACGGAATCCGTGGTAACGAGCCTCTTGCACAGGTCTCCGACGCGGTTGCACAAAGCCTCGAAGGCGAGACGAAGCGCAGGATCTGAATCGAACGCTTCGCGGCCCCGGTTCACGAGCTCGGCCGCCAGATCCAGGTTGACCGCCAGGTCTGCCAGCCATCGTTGTGTTCGATCCGGAAGGTGTGTCACAGGGGCACCGCTTCAGCCAGGATCGTCGCGTCGCGACGAGGATCGAGTCCACGGCGGGAGATGACATCCACCGGACCTGCTACCAACTGCTCCATGTCCTCGGCGAACTGCGCAAGATCGAACAGGCTGGCCTCATCGCGTGGATCGACCAGTAGATCCACGTCGCTGTCCGGCTTTTCTTCTCCGCGTGCCACCGACCCGAAGACTGCAACAGCTTCAATCTGGTTTAGTGTGGCCAGGCGGGAGATCAGCCGGCGCCGCTGCCTGAGGAAATCGAGCATCGAAAGCGATTCGCCGCCCCGGCCGGCGTCCATGCTGCGGTAGAGGCGGATCGGCACGATCGCGGCATCAGGTTTTCGGTGGGATCCGACGAGCACGGGGAGCGCACCGGGAACACTTCGGAAGTGCCGCAGCGTTCCCGGCAAGGCGACGCGAGCCTCAGCGACGGTCAGGACCTCAGAGTCCGGCTGAACATCCCGCTGGCCTGCAGCAGCCTTGAGCTCATTCGGCATAAGGCCATCCTAGTTTCCGCGGCGGGAGATGAACATAAATCTGTACATGTTTTGCTATAAATCGGCAGCCGATGTGCGAACGGCGCCCGGCCTGCTGATTTAGACCGGGCGCCGTTGCGTGACCGCACTGTGCGGTAACGCGGTTACAGCGTCTGCGGGTGCCAGGTCCTTTCGCCCGCTCCGGCGCTGAAGCCTGTGCCTTCGGTCGGCGCGTAGTCGGGCCAAGCGAGGCCGGTCGGCGGCATGAAGTCGGCGGGGAGCAGGGCTTCGGTGGGGTCCTCGGCCTTCGGCGGCGGAACTCCTCGCCGGCCTCTGCCAACAACTCGGGCGACGTCAGCATGTCCACGAAGGTCGGCGATGGTCTTGCCGGTCACCTCAATGGTGGATCGATCGCGGCGGGGCTCGGTTGAGCTGACTCGCCCGTAAAGCGCTCTGCTGGCATTGGCGGGCAGAAGTGCGGGTGGATTCCCCTGTAGTGTTCCGTCAGTTAGTCCGCAGAGCCTGACGGGCTAACTGACGGACGGCGGCAAGCAGTTCTTCCGGCGTTCGGGACAGGTCCAACGGGAACTCTACGATCTCTACGTCGGCGTTTCGCACCTTGCGCACTCGCATCGCTCCGGCGTCGGCATAGACCAGCCAGGCCCTTGGCACGTTCAGAGCAGTGCAGTAGGCCAGCATCTGGTAATGGTCCGCATTAGGGTAGCCCGACCAGGATGACGCCTTGTACTTCGCATCGAAGACGGCCACTGGTATCCCGTCAATCAGATGCACGACGTCGGCGAACATCGTCACGCGTGGGCGTCGCGTACCGTCCGGCTCGTCGAGGAAGCATTTGTACTGCGCCTCGGTCTGCCCGGGCACAGCCGTCAAGGCTTCCTTTAGGCCAGTGGCGACGAAGTCTTCGAACACCGCAGCCATGTTGACTACAAAAGAAGCAACCCGTTGCCTCCCCGGACCGGCCTCGGCCGACATGTTCCAGAGGATGAGCTCGGCCAGACGGAGGGCAGGCTGGTAGTGCGCATTCGCCCGTGACTCGCTCCAAGCAGGCAGCGGTGCCCCGGCTCCCAGCGGTGGTACTCCGTCGAGCTTCGAGTCCAGATGCGCCAACCGCCCACGCATCGCCTCGGACAGACGCGGCAACTGAAGCATCCGGCGCAGCGCAGCACGTAGGATCCGGTTCTCCGGGATGTCGATCGTGAACTCGTCGTATGAAACCTCCAGCGGCAGAAGCAGGCCGGGCCGGCGGGTCATCTGGTCGCTGACGCGTATCCTCCCGCGGACTGTTCGTAGTGCATCATCCACGTGGACATATCCCGACAGGGGCCCGCGGCCCAGGGCCCGCTCACCCTGCCGAGCTAGGGATTCTGCGAGCGCAGAGAACAGGTCCGCCTCTTTGGTCGCGTCTACGTTCTCTGGCCGGAATCCTAAATTTTGCGCATAACCAAGCAGGAACAGCAGCCGGTCCAGCCCCACCTTCGCCTTGGGCCGGACCTCCACCAGCAGCTCGCCTGCCTGTACAGCGCCGACACGCCCGGCCGGCAGCACCCGCCAACCGCCGCGCACGTCCGGCTGCACCGAGACCAGGCCGCTGCCGTTCAGCAACGCCGCGATGTCGCCGTCGAACTCGACCAGAACGGGCTCCTGCTGGAGTTCGTCCAGTACAAGGTGCCGCGTCATGTCAATCCGTCCCGGCGCCGAACGCAGCCTCGAGCGGCTCCGCATCGAGCTCCGCGAACTCCTCCATAACAAGATCCACAGCGCCTACACTCCGCGCGGCCTTCTTCCGGATAGCGGCCAGCCCAAACCGCTCATGGACTTGCTCGCGGCTAAGCCGGCCGAAGTAATGCTCCTCCAGCAGCGGCAACAGTTCGTAACGCCAGATCCGTTCGAGACCGATGTCGTTTTCGGCATGCTCCTTCATGAGGTAAGACGGACCAACCATCAAGTCTCGGTCGCCGGCCTCCAACTCCGAGTTCAGGGCATCCAGCAGCCGTGCGCGCAGAGGGTCCTTCCCCTGCGCCTCAAGATAGCGTGCCAGCATGCCCTCGATCATGCCCTCCTGCGGATGGAGTTCCACGAAGGCGAAGCGGCGGCGGATTGCCGCGTCCACCATGGCGATGGAGCGATCGGCAGTGTTCATGGTGCCGATGATGAACAGGTTCGGCGGCAACACGAAGGTTTCAGTGGGGCTGTACTGCAGGTTGATGCTCTGGTCGCGGTATTCGAGCAGGAAGTACAGTTCACCGAACACCTTGGCCAGGTTGCCGCGGTTCATCTCGTCGATGATCAGGAAGAACGGTTTATCCCGGTTGCCCTCTGCGGACGCCTCCGCCGCGATCCGGCGGAGTGGGCCCGGCTCTAAACTGAAGCCGACCTGCCCGCCCTCGCCCAGCGCCGGCCGGTAGCCCTCGAAGAAGTCCTCGTAGGCGTAGGACGGGTGGAACTGTACGGTCTTGACGTGGTCGCCATGCTCGTCTCCGGCCAAGTACCTGGCGATCTTTCCGGCCAGGTACGTCTTGCCGGTGCCGGGCGGGCCGTAGAAAACGATCTGGTTGCGCGTATGCAGTAACTCCACAATTTCCTGCAGGTCCTCGCGCTGTACGTGCAGCGCGGCCGCCAGTTCCTCGGTCGCCTGGCGCAATTGGGGCACGACGGCGGGCTGCGTCTGGGGCGCGGACGCTGCGTCATCGGGGTCTTCCGGGAGCAGGTCGGGAGTCTCCCGCAGCCACTCGTTAATCGCCGCCAGGC
This sequence comes from Arthrobacter senegalensis, assembly GCF_059091765.1. Taxonomy (NCBI): domain Bacteria; kingdom Bacillati; phylum Actinomycetota; class Actinomycetes; order Micrococcales; family Micrococcaceae; genus Arthrobacter; species Arthrobacter senegalensis. The sequence continues at coordinate 261,688 of NZ_JBNHGZ010000002.1, forward strand.
CGTCCGTGAAGTCCACGACGCTTCCCTGTTCCTCGAGGAGGCGGGGCAGCGGCGCCGGCAGGTCGGGGGTTGCCACGGGAAGACTGCGCCAGGCGACTTCGCGGCGCAGCCTCGACGTGGCCTCGTCCACGTACTCGGCCTCGCCGACAACGACGCCGACATACAGCCGGTCATCCGCCTTCGTGACCACTAGATCGTCCGGCCGCATGAGATTCAAGAAACGGTGGAATTCGAGCGACCGCTGCTTGCGTTCCGCGTAGTCCACATGCTGGTAGCCGTCATTGACCGCCTGCTGCACTTGGGCAAGAGAGCTGCCCGGTTCCGGAGATCCGAGGTGTTGCGCCCGCGCCGAAACGAAGCTTCCGTCCAGCCATGCCTGAAGCATGGGCGTGCCGCTTTGGTTCTGCCGCACCAGCCAGGCCTTTTGGCCGCCCTTGCGGACTCCGGAGCGGAACCATTCGCTGAGGTACGGCTCCACGTACCAGTCCACACGGGCGCCGGCTGCAGCATCCTGAACCTTACGGATAGCCGCCAGATCGCGGGAGATCGCCGGGTCGTCATCACCGGAAGATCCACCGATTTCGTGCAGGTACGCCTGCCGGATCCGCCACCTGTGATTCCGGCTGGTCACGGGCTCGAAGTAGCTGGGCCAAGCCATGTACTCGACGGAATAACGGATGCCCCGGGGTTCGTCGTCGACACCCTCTGTCAGCCGCGCGAACTTATCCGGGTCGGCGAGCGCCTCCTCGATCGTATCCATAGGTTGCCGGCGGACATGCTGCACAAAGCGGGCCAGCCAACAGAAGTGATGCCATTGGCGAACGCTGTAACCGGTTCCTCCGTGGAATGAACCTCCAGCGTAAAGCCCGTCCAAAACCACGTCCGGAATGTTGGCTTCGATTTGGGACCACCCAAGGATCTCCTGCATCCTGGAGAGCTTGGTTTCACCCTTGACATTTGAAAGAGGAAGGTTCTGCAAGGCCATGAACTCCGCGGCCAAGACGCTGACTCCGTCCGGCGCTCCTTCCAGCTGCCGCTGAAACTTTTCCATGAACGACCCTGGGCCTTCGTCATAGTTGGCGAAAATGCGGTGGAGAAGTTCGTCGGCATTTTCAGCCGTCCACGTGGGCGCCGACCACAGTGGAGAGGGTCCTCCACGTAACCCGGCCTCGATAATGGCCCGACCTGCAGCCTCAACCTTTGGTACCGGGCCAAAGCCACGCTCAACTAAAGCTGTCATTAAGTCTCCCCAACCTCGTTCAGGATCGGCGGACCTACCGCCCCTCATCTCTTACCAACGTATCCGCCAGTACCGTCAACTCGACGGCACGCCATGACTACGCCTGGAACGCATGTCGTGCTGGGTCCCCACTGGCAGCCACTCGGGTCGTTGCATGACTGAGCACGAGTTGAGGCGGACTCCGTCAGCTCGACCTTCAGTCCGGACTGAATCTGACGCGCGACGGTCACGGTACCGGCGTTCTAATCCGCGAAAGGCGCCCGGCCTGCTGATGCAGGCCGGGCGCCGTCCCGTTGTAGCTAGCGTGCTTGGCGCTATTGGGCCGCCGGGGCGAGGGACGGGGCCGCCGCGGCGATCGGGGTCTCCGGCTGCCGTCCCTGCAGGCAGGCGATGATGTTCCGGGCCGGGAGCGCCACGTATTCGCGCAGCGAGACGTTGCTGCGGTAAGCGGCGTGGGGCGTGACGATCGCCGACGGGTGGACGACCAGCGGGTGGTCCGCCGGGGCCGGTTCCTCCACCAATACGTCCAGCATGGCCCCGGCGATGTGGCCGGAGTCCAGGGCGGCGCAGAGCGCCTGTTCGTCGACGAGGGCGCCGCGCGACACGTTCACCACGTAGCTGCCCGCCGGCAGGACGGCGAGGTTGTCGGCGTCGAGCAGGTTCCGGGTGTCCTCGGTGAGCGGGGTATGCAGGCTGACCACGTTCGACGCCGCCAGGACCTCGGCGAGCTCGCCGCGGCGCACGTCCGCCGGCCAGGCCGCGTCGGGGACGAACAGGTCGTAGGCGATGACGGAGCCGAAGACCGGGGCCGCCAGGCCCGCCAGGTACTGGGCGATGCGCCCGAACCCCACGAGGCCCAGGGTCAACTCGCTGATCCGCGGCGGCACCGGGATGTCCTCCCCCGTCCAGTCCCCGCGACGGGTGGCAGCCTGGGAGCGCGGGAGCTCGCGGATGAGCGAGAGCATGCCGGCAAAGGCGTGCGTGGCCACGTCGCGGGTGGCCACCGAGGGCACGTTGCACACCGTGATGTTCCGGGCGGCCGCGGCCTCCAGGTCCACCATGTCGAAGCCCGCGGACATGGTGGCCACGGCCTTCAGGTTCGGCATGGAGGCGATCATCTCTGCGTCCAGGGTGGCGTAACCGAGGATGATCCCCTCGCACCCGGCCGCGGCGTCGAGAATGGCGCCGCGGTCACGCGTATTAAGGTACTGCGCCTCGATGCCGGCCTCGGCCAGCAGCTCCACGGCTATCGAGTAGTCGAGGTCCTCGGCGTCGGTGATGACAACCCGCGCCGTCATGCCTGCTCGTCCTGCGCGAACAGCTGCGCGGGGACATGGATCAGCTGAACTCCGCCGTCGGCCAAGGCCTGGCGGATGGCCGGGGCCAGCTCGGCGGCGTCGTGAATCCGCCTGCCGGTGCCGCCGAAGGCGGTGGCCAGCGCGGCCCAGTCGGGCTGCACGAGCTCCACGCCGACGGGCTCGATGCCGCGGTCCAGCTCGTTCTGGCGGATCTCGCCGTAGCCGCCGTTGTCCGCGCACACCACCACCAGGTCCAGGCGCTGTTCGACGGCGGTGACGAGTTCCTGCACCGCGAACATCAGCGCGCCGTCGCCCACCACGCAGACCACGGGCCGGTCCGGCGCGCCGATGCGGGCGCCGATCGACGCCGGCAGCCCGTACCCGAGCGTGGCGTAGGCCGGGGTGTAGAGCAGCGAATGCGGCCGGTCCTGCGGCACGAAGCTCGCCGTTCCCAGGTACGTGGCCTGCGAGGAGTCGCCGCCGATGATGGTCGACGCCGGCACGGCGGCCGCCACCTGTTCGGCCAGCGCGGCGAACTCCGGGGACAGCGCCCGAGCCTCGGCCCGCAGCTCCGTGCGCAGCGATTCAAGATCGGGGGCCGGCACCGGCTCATGTCCCTCGAGCCCGGCCAGGAGCTGGGACACGACGGCGGCGCTGTCGCCGACCAGCCCGATATCCGCCGCCACGTTCTTGTTCAGCTGCGTTTCCAGAATGTCCACCCGGACCACGGTGCCGCGCGGCTGCAGGGCGTTGAACCAGAGTTCGGCCTCGCCGATCTTGGAACCGATCACCAGCAGCACATCGGCGTCCTCGCACAACCGCTGGGCGGGATCGAGGCGGATGTCGGAGCCGAGCGCCAGCGGGTGCGACTCGGGGATGGCGCCCTTGCCGTTGAGCGTGGTCAGGACCGGCGCCTGCAGCGCCTCGGCGAGGGCCAGCAGGTCCTTGCCGGCGCGCAGCGAGCCACCGCCGGCCAGGATGACCGGGCGCTGGGCGGAACGCAGGGCGCCCACCGCGGTCTCCACCGCGGCGGCCTCGGCCGCCCGCAGTGCCGGGGCCTCGGCCGCGCGGAGCAGGTCCTCCGGCGCGTCCGAAGGACCCTCGAGCACATTGAGCGGGATCTCGATGTGCACCGGGCGGGGCCGGGAGGAGCGGAAGAGTTCGAAGGCGTCGTGGATGCCCTGCACTGCCTCGGTGGCGGAGGTAACCCGGCGCGACCACTCGACGATGGCGCCGACGGCGGCCGTGGCGTCCTTCGTCTCGTGCAGCGAGCCGATGTCGGCGAACTCTTCGCCCTCGGGCACGCCCGGGGACAGGATAATCAGCGGCCGGGACTCGCAATAGGCGGTGCCCGCGGCGGAGAGCGCATTGAGCAGGCCGGGCCCCGACGTCGTAATGACGATGCCGGGCAGGCCGGTCTGCTGTGCCCAGCCGTCGGCGGCGTAGCCGGCGCCCTGTTCGTGCCGGGTGGTCACCGGGCGGATGCCTAGCGGGGCCAGGTGGCGGTAGAACTCCAGGTTGTGCGTGCCGGGGATGCCGAAGATGGTGTCGATGCCGTAGTTCCGCAGGACCGTCATGACGGCCAGGCCGGTGTTGTCGGCGACGACGCCCTCGGGCAGCGTGACGGTAGGGGTAGCCGTCGGGTTGTGCTCAGACATGCTGGACCTCCGCGTTGAGTCGGGCAGGGCGGTCGGCGGTGAAGCGCTGGATGCCGTCCACCCAGGTTTCCAGGACCGGGATCTCGGCGATCTCGACGGCGTCCACGGCCAGCGGGTCCGCGGCCAGGACGACGAAGTCGGCCCGCTTGCCCGCGGTCAGCGACCCCAGGTCGTCCTCGCGGCCCAGTGTATAGGCGGCGTTGATCGTGTGCGCCGCCAGCGCCTGGCGCGCCGTGATGAGTAGCGAGTCCGAACCGAGCCGGACGCCGGAGCGGGTGATCCGGTTGGTGGCGGCCTGGATGGCTTCCAGCGGCCGGGGCTCGGCCACGGGGGCATCGGAGCTGATGGTCACCGGCACGCCGGCCGCCACGAACTCGCCCAGCGGGTTGAAGCGCTCGCCGGGGGTTCCGACGGCTTCCTTCACGCCCTCGCCCCAGTTGTAGTAGTGCTGCGGCTGGTTGACCGGGTGGATGCCGGCGGCGGCCATCCGGTCGATCTGCTCCAGCGTGGGCAGCCCGCAGTGTTCGATCCGGTGCCGGGCATCGGTGTCGGGGCGTTCGGCCTGCGCGGCCTCGATGGCGGAGATGACCATCTCCAGCGCCGTCGGGGACTGCGCGTGCGTGGCGGTCTGCAAACCCAGCCGGTGTGCCTTGGAAATCAGCGCGGCGTAGTCGGCCGGGTCGTGGTAGAGCTGGCCGGTGCGGCAGGGGTCCCCGACGTAGCCATCCGGGAAGTACGCGGTCCAGCCGCCCAGGGTGCCGTCGGCGTAGAACTTGAAGCCGGCGAAGCTCAGCCGCGCGTTGCCGAACTGGCCGTGCAGGCCCATCTCCGCGGCCTCGTCCAGCAGGTGCGAGAGCAGGTACATGCTGACCCGGACCTTGAGCTGGTTTTCCTCGGCCATGCGCAGGTACATGTCGAACTCGCGGCGGGACACCTGGGCGTCGCCGATGGTGGTGACGCCGCCGGCCAGGAAGTTCTCCTGGGCGATCTGCAGCTGCCGCAGGTGCTCGTCCGGGGCGTCGGCCAGGTGGAAGTTCGGGCCGTGGTGGCCGATCTTCACGCCCTCGAGCCCGGTCAGGATGTTGCAGGCGGCGTCGGAAAGCTCGCCGGTCAGCTCCCCGGAGGCGTCGCGGAAGAACTCGCCGCCGGCCGGGTTGGGGGTGTCCTTGGTGACGCCGTGCAGTTCGAACGTGTAGGAGTTCACCACGCCGCCGTGCCCGGAGGCGTTCATCAGGTAGACCTCGCGGTCGGTGGCGACCTCGTCGAGCTCCTGCCGGGTGGGGTGGCGGCCCTCCGCCAGGTTGGTGTGCTCGTAGCCGAAGCCGCGCACGGGCAGGCCGTTGGGGGTCTCGGCCGCCCGTTCCTTCAGCAGCGCGACGATCTCGGGGATGCTGCCGGCGCGTTCCGGCCCGCAGTCCACCCAGGTCTTCAGCTGTCCGTACATGAGCGGGTGCGCGTGCGCGTCGATGAAGCCCGGCACGATCGTCGCGCCGCCGGCGTTATGGACCTTCGGGTCCGGCAGGCCGAGGTTGACGGCGGCGGCCCGGCATTGCGCCTCGGTGCCCACGGCGAGCAGGTGCCCGTCGTGCACGAGCATGGCCTCCGCCGTCGGGCGCTCCTCATCCATGGTGTGGATGGTGGCGGCCGTGATCAGCTGCGGGATGAAGCTGGTCGCGGGAGCGTCGAATGTCTTGAGTTTCCTCACCGGAAGGCCTCCAGGTTGGTGTTGCTGTTGTTCGTGCGTGCCGGGTCGGCGGCGTCGGCTAAATCGGCGTCGTCGTGTTCGTCCTCGTCGCGGTGCTGCGGAGCGATCGCCAGGCAGACGATGCTCAGCACGCCCATGGCGCCGAACATGATCAGCACCGGCCAGATGCTGCCGGTGGCCCCGAACAGGTAGGTCGCGGTCAGCGGGGAGAGGGCCGCCCAGATGGCGTTGGCCATCCCGTAGGCCAGCGAGATGCTGGTGTAGCGGGCCTGTGCCCGGAACAGCTGGGACAGGATGGTCGCGGTCGGCGCGTACGTGGCGGTCATGACCAGACGCATCGCGGCGAAAGCCAGGAAGATCAGCCATTCCGGACCGGTGGACATCAGCAGGAACTGCGGCACGATCAGCACGATCGAGCCCACCAGGCCGACGAACATGACCCGCTTGCGGCCCCACCGATCGCCCAGCCAGGCGACGCCCAGCGTGCAGATGAGCTCGACCAAAGCGGCCACGGACAGCGCGTTGAGGATCATGGTTTCGTCCAGGCCCACCGACGGGTCGGTGCCGTACGCGGTGGCGAAGGTGGTGGCCAGGTAGTAGCCGCCGGTGGAGATGGGCAGCAGGCCGATGCCGATCAGGATCGGCTTCCAGTTGGTGACCAGCGCGTGCTTCAGCGGCAGGGTCTGGACCTTGCCTTCGACCTTCTCCTCGAAGACCGGGGATTCCTCCACCCGGTAGCGGACCCAGAAGCCCACGCCGATCAGCACCACGGAGAGCAGGAACGGGATGCGCCAGCCGCCGTCCACCAGGAACGTGTCACTGATCCCGGACAGGTAGGCGAAGATCAGGGTGGCACCCAGCGCGCCGGCAGGGTTGCCCAGCTGCGCGAAGCCACCGTAGAAGGTCTTGTGCTTCTCCGGCGCGTGCTCCACGGCCATCAGGACGGCGCCGCCCCACTCGCCGCCCACGGCCAGGCCCTGCAGCGCGCGGAGCAGCACCAGCAGCACGGCGGCCCAGGAGCCGATGTTCTCGTGCGTGGGCAGCAGGCCCACGAACACGGTGGAGAGGCCCATGATCAGCAGCGTGATCACCAGTGACGGGCGCCGGCCGAACTTGTCGCCGATGTGGCCGAAGATGATGCCGCCCAGCGGGCGCATGAGGAAGCCGACCGCGTAGGTGGCGAAGGCGGCGGCGATGCCGGTCATCCGGTCCGCTTCCGGGAAGAAGAGCGGGCCGAACACCAGGGCCGCGGCCGTGGCGTAGATGTAGAAGTCGTACCACTCAATGGCGGTGCCGACGAACGCCGCGAATCCGGCGCGGCGGGCCCGGGCGTGGCTGAACTGCGGCCGGGCTGCTGATGTATGAGACATGGTCTTCCACCTTAAGGTGTGGGCATGAGTGCCGTTGTGATCTCTGCGACTGTAGGGCCTAAATCACAATCCAACAAGAGCACAAATGTCGCGTTACGGACCCCTAAATTCACTTCTGCTCTGGTTCCTGCACATGATTTCGCCGAAGCTCTTGCGCGTGCGCCGTATCACTGGATAATTGACGACGGCGGTGCTCACTTGGGAGGTTAAGGAAACTTTGGCGGACCACATCGAAATGATCGACACAAAGCTCGTCCGCGCGCTCCAAAAGGAGGGCCGGGCAAGTTACCAGGAACTGGCGCGCGAGCTCGGCCTGCCGCGGGCCACGGTCTCGGCCCGGCTGCGGGAGCTGCTGGACAGCCACACCGTCCGGGTGGTGGCCGCGGTGGACCCAGCATTCTTGGGTCAGCATGTGATCGCGCACGTCTCAGTGGTGGCGTCCGGGCCTGTTCGGCAGATTGCCAATCAGATGGCGGAATGGTCCGAGGCCGTGCTGGTCTCCGCGGTCGGCGGCACGCATGACCTGATCGCCGAGATCCGTGTGGCCACGCACGACGAACTGCACGCCGTGCTTACCCAGCTCCGCGAGCACCCCAACGTCGCCTACATCGACACCTTGGTTTACACCCGTGTGGTGAAGGGCTTCTTCATCTCGCAGTACGCCGGCGAGGTCACCATCGACCACGTAGACACCCAGCTCATCGAGATCCTGCAGAAGGACGGCCGGACCAGCTACCGGGACCTCGCCGCCGCCGTGGGGCTCACCCCCACCGCCGTGCGCTCCCGGGTGCAGCGACTGCTCGACGCCCGGATCATCCGGATCAGCGCCGTGGAGTCCCGCGGCGCCGGCGGCCGGCAGCTCTCCATGGGCGTCGGCCTGAACCTCTCCGGCGACAACGACGCCGTCCTCGAGCTCCTGCGCGGCTCATCCCACGTGGAGTTCGTCGCCCAGACCGTCGGCCGCTTCGACGCCATCGCCACCCTCGCCGCCCAGTCCCCCCGCGACCTCCTCGCCCAGCTCGAAGAGATCCGCAGCCTCCCCGCCGTCAGCCGCACCGACTCCTGGCTCCACCTCGAAGTCGTCAAGGAAGACTACGCCCGGCGGATTCTGTAAAGACATTTAATCGGCGCGGGAACCTACAAAAGATCCGGTTTGCAATGGCGTGGACAGCCCCTCAGCAAGACCAGAGAGGGCATTATTTCCGCGCTGCCTTCTCTTGGGATACTGCATCCAGTAGTCCTCATAACGGGAATCGTATCCCCTCCTGAAGCGGAGCATAGCATTTGGAGAGGCGAACACGGCTCCATGAACAAGGTACTGGTTCCTGTCGAAGGCGGGGAGTCCCACCCATTGATAAAAAGACGGTGAAGTGAACGTAATCTCTCGACCATTAGAGGACTGCAGGCGCGTCGTCCCCCTGCTCCACGGATCTGTTTGGTGATTAAGAACGGAGTAGGTGCTTCTCACGCAGCCTATTCCTTCAAGTTTCTCCAAGGCCTTCCGTGCAACTTCAAGAGACTGGGTGAGTTGCTGGGGTTTTGGATGCTCACGGTTGGCGTGCATGAGCGCGTTCCGCACGGGCATGATGCCAGAATCATTCAAGGTTGCCGAGACATCGGAAAGGATTTCGGCTATGCGCACCTGTGACTCCGGAGTCAGATCTAGGTATGGAATCGTGTGGGAAAACGGAAAACCTTGTAGCTGCGTCTTTCTCCAAAACTTGGGATGCATCTGATCGTCACGAACGAAATCGCCTTCTGCATTGCGTAGTTCAGCCAGATGTTTCGAAAGGTCAGAGAAACCCTGCACTAAGTCAGAAAGGGTCGGCTTTTCCGTGAAAGGGACAGGAACTGAATCTCCGTCCGTGGACTTACCCAGAGCGCTTCTAGCGTAGGAATAGACGGAATTTTCTCTAAATACGAAAGGCTGCTCACTGGAATAGTGGTCGTTAAGGAGTGCCCAGGTTGTAAACATTAGCGAGTCATTTAGGTAGTGCTCGAGCTCGACGAAATAATTGGCTGCAGTGGACCGAATCACACCTGCATTCAAGTTCGGATTGACGGCAGCAGTCGTGGAAACTCGCTCAAGCGCGGCGTGCTCACGCCAGTAATCATCTCTCTTGTCAACGACAACGGGAGGCTCAAAACCCAGCTTCCACATAATCGTATCTACTAGTTGCTCGTCTGGCATGTTGGTGGGGACGCGCAGCTCAGCGCAAAACGCCTCCACGTTTTCTCTGCGTGTCAACACCAGAGTCTTGATAATCTGTTGAGGTGTTTCTGTGCGAAGAAACTCCTCAAGCCTATCCGTTGGAGTTGCGCCTTCGACACTCCTTAGTGCCCAAGCGAGCGCATCCATCTCTTCCGGTCTCTGGCTATCGAAAAGCTTTCGGCAGAGCTGAGCTAGCCTCAATAGGGGCAGACCCCTAATCTCTCCGATTGCACGAAAACCGTTATGACCAAGTTGGCCGGAGTATCCCCACATCCCATACGAAGTGTGCCCCGCGACCCGCGGGCGCCGCACCTCTCCTTGAGGCACGACAACAGACTCGCTCCTGACGGCGGAGTCGAGGAGATCGACTACAACTGTATCCTTCTCGGTGAGGAGGAGCTGAAGCATCTGTGCCCTATTGAGCTGGGATGCTATTGCATCTGCTGGACCCGTGAGGTTGAAGCCGCTCGCCACATCTCGCAGCCTCCCTTCTGTCCCATCCAGGGCCATGGCGAACAGCTTCTGCAATTCTTCATCGTCTAGACAGTCTCCGAGTACATGGATTATTGGTGGTAGAGCACTTTCGTCGAACTGGTTCGAAACACGTTCATCAATATCTGAGATGAAGCCGCTCCATTCAGAAGGGTCCTCAGACACGTCGTCCAGCACCTTGTTTAGCGCTGGTCGGTGGCGATTTATGGGGGCCTCAATACTTGTAGTCAGCTGGACACTGTGCACAACTCGGCAGGAATGATCAGAACAATGCTGCAAAGGAATTAGTGTGGTTGGTGTGAGCGGCCGCTTGTGCGACGTCTCGATCAAGCCGAATGGCCCAATTATATAGAATCCGGATTGGAAGACTCCTTGGGACTCGTTTCGTAATAACTTGAGCGTATCTTCATGGCGTAGATACCGTCGCTCTTCAGGGAATAGCCGTGCTGCTTTGTCATAAAGACTTCGCCCAAATATCAGTGGGAACTTAAGGACGCCGCTTGCCACCTCTTTCGAGATTGCCTTAGTAAGCTTTTCCAAATCAATGCGGTCGATGTCTACCAGTGGTTCAATGTGGACTAAGGCTAGGAGAGTTAAGAGGTTGGCTTCTTTGGTTGGAACGCCTTCCTTGGTGACCAGTTGGTCTCTGACCTTCTTGCCCGCTTCATTTAAGACGACCGCCGCATTGAGCTCGTCCGAGATCTTGTAGTTCTTTTCAATGATGCAGTTGCGCAGCAGAGCAACCACCTCGAAGAGCCGAAGGAGCCGCTCGATCCACTTGGGATCTGTGTATCGTTCGGCGAGTTCTGTCCGATCTAATGGCTTAGACAATGGTATCCCCCAACTTCTAACGCCGCTGTGTGTATCCGAATCCTAGCTGATCAGGCAGACAATCGGTGCAGTTAGCCGGCAACTAACGCGAATTCACAGGGATGCTAAGGCTGAATGGCTACATGGAATTGCGTCTCGTCGCATGCGGTTGACCACCTCGAAGATATTCGAGGCCGAGTGCGGGTCGGGATGTGAGCAGGGGCAATTTGCCAAGTACGTCTCGGTGGTCCCCACGGTGCATGTCCCTAATGGAGACCGAAACGGCCAGGGCCGTTTGAGCATGCCACGATGCTCGTCGGGGAAGCACCGGGCATGGAGAATTGAGGCCGGCCCAAACAGGAAGAATCTGAAACAGTGTGCAAATAGAACGCTGTAACGCTGTGAAGTTCGTGTGCGGCCCAGAACAGTCGCCGTGGGCGTGAAACGAGTAAATAACCTGCGTGCGGAGTCACCGCCCGTCGCCGGGCAGCGGTCCCTCCACTTGGCGAATCGGGCGGCCTTGGACAGCTAGTGGGAGCCCTCCTGCATACAGACCGCCGTCGGAACACGACCTATCGTGGAGCTCGCAGCTCATTCCGCCTCCTCAGACTGAAGCTGGGTCTCACGAGGTGATACCGACGCGGCGATTCCTTCTCGGAATATTCCCCGGTCGAGGGGCCGACCAAATCATCGGCATTACCCTCCAGGTCCTTCGCACTCTTATTCGCACCTAATCTTGACATGAAGTGGCACACTTCGACGTTTTTGTTGTTGCTGCCATAACCACATGTCAGGATTACCACCATGGCATCGTATAGACGCCGAGGCCATTATCGCCGCGGCCCCAACGGGCAGCGAGTTTGGGTTTCCCCACATATGGTGACGCGATCAAGCGGACAGCGATACGTACGCAGTTCCCCGAGATCCACGCCTGCACGTGTCCCTCCGTCTCCGCGTCTATCTCCGCCTATACGAGTCGCTGCTCCAAAAGTCTCGTCATCGCGATCGACACGCTGGGCACAGCCAAACGCTCGGTGTCCCGTATGTGGTGCTGCCGTTTACTTTTACTCCAACGAATATGGGAGTCGCGTCTTTTTCGACGAGATCGGCCCGCCGTGGCCTAAACATCCGTGCACGGACATTGCCCAGATGAAGACTACGGCCTATCGTCGCCGCGTGACACCGGCCATCTACGGATTCACCGAGGGCAGACAGAAACTAGCCGAGGCACGCCGTGCCGACCATCTGTCCCAGACGCTCCGTCTTGCCAACACCACTCCGAACATGCCTCAGGAAGCATTCACAGTGCAGGGATCATGGCAGAACGAACGCGGTACGCTAATTCATCTCCAGCGGCTCTATGAGAAGTCAGCCCCGGAGGCGTGGGGGACACCACAGCATGTGTCTTTGGATCCCGGCCAACTCGTGTTCATGGACCGCGGTTGGTTGTCGTACCTGGATGAAAGACGAATTGAGGTGGTCCGATTTCCGGCGTACTTTCAATACCAGTTACCAAAGGAGTCATTTCTGCAGCGCCTACGCAATATATTCGATCAGCCGAGCGACTAATTTGCGGCGGTGATGACCGCTCAGACTGCAGAGGATCGGGCGTGAGCCCTAAACTCGATTTTGGACTGGAACGTGGATGCTGAAATGGTTCCACGTGGCCGCCTCGTCTCCTGAAGCCCTTCCTGACGCAGCGCCCTGACATTTAGGATGGGAACGGAGCTTAGCCGCCTTGAATCCGTTCCTACGCCAGCACGTGATCGCCCACGTCTTCCTTGAGCGTGGTTGCGGCCTAATCAAGTCCCCGTGAGACGGAGATTCCAAGGCCGGACACTCGTGTCCGGGCAGACTCGTGAACCCTTCAATTCGGCCGCAATGTTTCAAACCTGTTCCCTCCGTCACGTAGATTTCAGCCTCACGGCTTAGTCTGGGATAACGATTCACTGAACCGTACGACGGACGGTGACTGCGGCCCAAGGGAATTCACATACACGGCTGGGGGGATCACTGTTGGACGCATTCGGCATCCGCAACAAGATGATCGAAGGTTACCGCTCGTTTAGCGAGGGCTTTGTCGGATATTCAGGACACACGCATCGCTGAGGCCGTCGAGCGTCAGGGCGACGAAGGTCGTCAGTGGCCCGACCCTTGGCTATCCCTCAACCTTCCGGTCCGGCGGCAGCATGGACGAGCTCGTCCAGCGAGGCCTGCTCCACGAGACATGCCGGCAAGTTTTCCGTGTCAAGAATTCCTACGATGACCCGGGCTCGGAACCAATCATCCTCCATAAACACCAGTCCGATGCTGTGGAGATCGCGCGTACCGGGGAGTCGTACGTCCTCGCGACGGGAACGGGCTCCGGGAAGTCGCTGTCCCACATCGTGCCGATAGTGGACCATGTCTTACGCATCGGCAGCGGTAACGGCATCCAAGCGATCATTGTGTATCCGATGAACGCCCTAGCCAACAGCCAGATGGACGAGCTGCGGAAGTTTTTGGAGAACGGCTTCGATGGTGAGTCCCCGGTGACCTTTCAGCGATACACCGGCCAATAGTGATCTGCCTCGCCGCGCCTGATGACTCCGGCTTCAAGGGTCCGTCTAGTTCCAGCAGCTTCAGACTGCGATCGGGATCCCGAAGCGCCGTGGGCGTGCTCCCATTGTTCGTACGCCAATGTGATAGTCCTTCTGATCTCGCCCAGAATGCGTTCGGGTGACTCGGCGAGGCTGAGAGATGCCTCGCAAATACTCACCCCCCTGTTCCTGACACGTCGGGTTCTCCCCGTCTTAGAGTCGGCGTAAAGCAACCAGGCTTGGTCTCGACGTAAGGCAGTGCAGTAGGCCAGCATCTGGTAATGGTCAGCGTTCGGGTATTGCCCCCCCTAGATGAGGCGGCCTTGTACTTTGCGTCGAAGATCAGGACAGGTTGGCTGTTGATGACGTGGACTACGTCGGGTTTCATCATTATTCGTGGGTCATCATCCGTCCAGGGCTCATCCAAGTACACCTTGTACTGCGCCTTGGTTTGGCCTGGGTGCTTCCGCAGGGCCTCAGCTAGGGCGACGGTCACGAAGTCTTCGAACACCTTGAGGATGACGGTTAGGCGCCGCTGACGGCCGGGGCACTCCATTTCATCCGATTTCGCACCGGCACCCCGGCACCTTCAAGAAACCTCAGGGGATACAATCAGAGCGCATGTGAAGTACGATGTGAAGTATGACCTCCACCGTAAATCCCTACGGCATCACTCCAGTCGACGAAATCCAACTAAAGAACGCTCCGCTCTTGAAGGTACTTTGTCAGGTTCGTTGGCCTCAATATACGCCTATTTCAGCGGCTTTCGATGGGATTGGCGACAAACTAGCAAGCGCTTTGGCGGCAGACTACCCGCTACGATCCAGCCAACAAGAAATGACAGTTACCCTTACCCCCGCTGGCCCGACACAAAATGCCGGGAAAACGCTGCTCCAATTCTCCTCACTGGATGAAGACTGGACAGTAACTTTTGGCGAATCGCATCTGACACTGGAAACAAACGCCTATGTCTCTCGGGTCGATTTTATGAATCGATTTAGAAGAGTTCTCGCTGGACTGAAAGAAATCGTGGCTATGCCCCATGCTAATCGTGTTGGATTCCGGTACATAAATAGGATTGATAATAGCCAAGACTACGGGGATCTCGAATCCCTTGTTGTGTCTCCCGTGTTGGGCGCTTCGGCAATCGAATGGCCCGGGGCAGCCAGCATGCAACACTCCATCAATGAGGCTTTATACACATGCAATCAGGCAAGACTGGTCACACGATGGGCGAAGCTACCTGCAGGTGGGACTATCGACCCAACGATTGAACCCTCCAATTCCAACAACTGGACACTTGATTTGGACGCTTTCTCAGAGGAGAAAAAGGATTTCAACCCAGATTCCTTGATCCAGACTGCATCTGATCTTGCGTCGCTTGCCTACAGCTTCTTCAGGGCCATCATCAAGGATGAGTTTATAACACGATTTGGAGGGGCGAAGTGAGCATTGATTTGCAGTTTGACAGTGAATTATCTCCTAGGACCAGCAATTCGGGTTGGTCAAAATTCCTAGGCGTCGGCCTCATCACCCTCTCCCTCGCGACATCATCCGGAACCTCAGCAGTCAAACCGAACGAGATCGTCGCGCTCAGCCCTGGAACGGGTTGGCTAACTGCTGAATCACGAGACTTCCCACAGATTTTGACTACTAGCGCTGTTTCATATCCTGCCGCTCAACGTGTCGAACCCCAAGTAGAGCCAGTGGCACCCAGTGCATCCGTGCTGGTGCGGAAGCTGCATGGGATGTCCGGTCTTACGTGGGACCAGTTATCAAAGGCATTTGGCGTCTCGAGAAGGGCGCTCCACCATTGGGCTTCCGGCGGACGAATGAATTCAGCCAATCGTGAGCAGCTCGCGGCCATGATCACTCTCGTCGAGACGCTCCCGGGAACGACCCCGATCGAAAAGCGCGACGCTCTATTCACTCCACTGTCCACTGGCCGTAGCTCTTTCGACGAGATGCGTTACCGTCACTCTTCAGCTACGGAGGATATCCAGCAACCGCACGTTTCTCCTGAATCCTTCCTTTCTTCGGCACGCGAGTCGTAAATGCACCGATCTTTAGGCTCTGGAACAGATTATGCTATTAGCAACCTCCGTCAAGGAGACGTTGTCCAGCTAACCGAGTTGATGGAGCTTACGGCAGTGGGGTGGGTTCCTCTGACCACACCCTTGGGAGTCGCAATCATCTCCCAAACATGTGACATCGTGCTTGACAAGAACCCCTCAGTAAGCGTCGCCCGCATCGTAGAACTCCGCGGCGACGAGCTCCGTCGTGCCAGCAAAGGGGAATCGCCACGGTATATTGCGGTTCCGCAAGCCGGGGCGTCACTTTTCGCTGACTTAGAGACAGTGGCAACTGTAAGCAAATCCGCACTGCCTCATTTTGAAATAGCACACGGATTGAATCCGCTGGATTCAGTGCAGATACGTACGTTTGCAAGGAGCATCGGACGTCGCTACAGCCGATTTGCGTTCCCGGACGAAGTGGTGCCCTGGTTAGCTCCACTTCGGGGTGTGATCACCTCGAAGTACTTTCGGCAGAACTCGGCTTTGGGACAGGTGCTACAAGAAATCGTTGAATTGCGCGTTGAAGCTAATTCGTGGCATCAGCCACACAGACAGCTGATCCTACATGTCATCGTCAAAGCGGGTACCGTTCCGACGCTTGACGAACCGCGCCCCATATCTCCAGAAATAGCATCCTTGCTCGACAATGGCCTCACCCCCCTTATGGCCAGCGATATCGCTTCCAAAATAGCTAGTGGCATGCAGAACCCGAACTCCGAAGAACGGGACGACCTCTATCACCTCTGGCTCGCGTTCGCTGATGCGCTTGCTGCTCAATGCAAGTTGCGTCCTACTGATTTAGACAATCCGGAGTATGTCAATGCGGTAGCTGACATTTCAGCTGAACTCTCTAGCGATGATGAGTTCACGCTCAATCGGTATCGTCGCAGCGAAATGTTGGACCTGGACTATCTCTCCGAGCCTGCCCTGAGCTGATGAGATTGCATGCTTAAGCTGCCACCACGTCCGGGTGATTGCGGTGTAACGGGGGCCCGCTACAGCTTCGCGTGCGCCTGCAGGAACGAATAGACCTCAGTCTCGTCCACTCCGGGGAAGGCACCCGGGGGTAGTGCGGCGAGGAGGTGGGAGTTGGCGCGGGCGCTGGGCCAGGCGTGGCCGGCCCACTGGGCCGCGAGGTCGGCGGGTGGGCGCCGGCAGCAGGATTCGTCCGGGCAGTTGGAGACGGAGCGCTCCGGAGTGTCGCGGCCGCGGAACCACTTCACTTCCTTGTACGGGATGCCGATGCTCAGGGAGTACTCCCCCGACGAGTGCCGCTCCGAGATGGCGGTGCACCAGAAGGTCCCGGCTTTGGTGTCCGTGTACTGGTTAAAGGCACGGAACTTGTCCGGCACGTCGAAGACTGCCCGTGAGGTCCAGTTGCGGCAGACCGGCTGGCCCTCGATGGCGCCGGTGTGGTCGGCTGGAAAATTCACGCCGTCATTTTCATAGGCCTTGTGGATGATGCCGGAGACGTGGACCTTCTGGAAGTGGCAGGTGATGCCCAGGTGATGCGTGGCTAGGTTGGTGAAGCGGTGGGCCGCAGTCTCGTAGGAGACGCTGAAGGCGTCGCGCAGGTCCTCGATGGCCAGCTCCTTGGCGGCCTTGGCTTTCTGCAGGAAGTCCACGGTGGCGTGCTCGGGCATGAGTAGTGCCGCGGCGAAGTAGTTGGTGTACACGCGCTGGCGGAGGAAGTCCGCGTAGTCGGTGGGCGTCTGATGTCCCAGCACGTAGTGGCCGACGGCCTGCAGCAGCACCGAGCGCGGGTCGTGTTCCGACCGGTGGCCCTGGGTTAGGTAAATTCTGTTGTTCTTCAAATCCGTCACGGAGCGGGTGGAATGCGGCAGATCGCTGACGTACTGCAGGCTGAACCCGAGGTGCTCGGCGATGTCCGCGGCCACGTGATGGGACAGCGGGCCGCCCTTGAACCCGACCGCCTTGAGCAGCTCCTGGGCCTGGGCCTCGATGTCCTCGTAGTGGTTGTTCCGGGAACGCATTTCCGCCCGCAGTTCTGTATTGGCGCGGCGGGCTTCCTCCGGGGTCGCGGCCTGCTCGTCCAGCCGGCGTTCCAGCTCGTGCTGCAACCCCACCAATGACTCCAGCACGTCTATTGGGAGCCGCGAGCTGACGCGGACTTTCGGCAGCCCGAGCGACTCGTACAGCGGCCCGCGCTGGTAGCGTTCCAGCTCGATCTCTAGTGCAGCCCGGCGGCTGGGCGGCTCGGCGCCGAGCAGCTGGTCAATGCCCACACCCAGCGCCTTGCCGAGGGCCTGCAGCATGCCGAGCTTCGGCTCGCGCTTGCCGTTTTCGATCAGCGAGAGCTGCGACGGCGCAGCGCCGACGGCGGCACCGAGATCGTCCAGGGTCATGCCCTGGGCCTTGCGCAGGTGTCGCACCCGCCGGCCCAGGCTGATGACGTCGATTTCGGGCTCTACGGAGGCACCGCCGTCGTGCTTGGCGGGACGATTCCAGCTGGTGGTTGTCATTTCTTGAGGATACGAGAAGAACTGCAAATCTTTCCAGCAATATCTCTGGTTTAGGTGTTGCAGAGTGCGGAATAGTCGGTTTCACGAAGGATTTGGGCCGGACGATCACCGAAGATCGGAACCTGCCGGACCCGACACCGAACAGGAGACAGCAATGACTGCATCATTTGAGCCGGCCCCGTTGAACGCTGAGGAAGCGGCCAAGGCACTGGAGCTCGAGTGGGCCGCCGATTCCCGCTGGGAGGGCATCACTCGCGACTACACCGCAGCGGATGTCGTCCGCCTCCGCGGCCGGGTCCAGGAAGAGCACACGTTGGCCAAGCGCGGCGCGCAGAAGCTGTGGAAGCAGCTGACCGAGGAGGCCGCCGAGGGCCGCTACACCAACGCGCTCGGCGCGCTGACCGGCAACCAGGCGGTGCAGCAGGTCAAGGCCGGGCTGCGCGCCATCTATCTCTCCGGCTGGCAGGTGGCCGCGGACGCCAACCTCTCCGGCCACACCTACCCGGACCAGTCGCTGTACCCGGCGAACTCGGTGCCGCAGGTGGTCCGCCGGATCAACAACGCGCTGATGCGGGCCGACCAGATCGAGTTCTCCGAGGGCATCCAGACCGTCGAGGACTGGCTGGTGCCGATCGTGGCCGACGCCGAGGCCGGCTTCGGCGGGCCGCTGAACGCCTACGAGCTGATGAAGTCCATGATCGCCGCCGGCGCCTCCGGCGTGCACTGGGAGGACCAGCTGGCCTCGGAGAAGAAGTGCGGCCACCTGGGCGGCAAGGTGCTGATCCCCACCGGCCAGCACATCCGCACCCTGAACGCGGCCCGGCTGGCCGCCGACGTCGCCGGCACGCCTTCGGTGATCATCGCCCGGACCGACGCCGAGGCCGCCACGCTGCTCACCTCCGACGTGGACGAGCGCGACGCCGAGTTCATCACCGGCGAGCGCACCCCCGAGGGCTTCTACAAGGTCCGCAACGGGATTGAGCCGTGCATTGCCCGGGCCAAGGCCTACGCCCCGTACTCGGACCTGATCTGGATGGAGACCGGCACCCCGGACCTGGAGCTGGCCCGGCAGTTCGCGGAGGCGGTCAAGGCCGAGTTCCCGGACCAGATGCTCTCCTACAACTGCTCGCCGTCCTTCAACTGGAAGAAGCACCTGGACGATGACACGATCGCCAAGTTCCAGCGCGAGCTCGGGGCGATGGGCTTCACCTTCCAGTTCATCACCCTGGCCGGCTTCCACGCCTTGAACTACTCGATGTTCGACCTGGCCCACGGCTACGCCCGCAACGGGATGAGCGCCTACGTGGACCTGCAGGAGCGCGAATTCGGCGCCGAAGACCGCGGCTACACCGCAACCAAGCACCAGCGCGAAGTGGGCACCGGCTACTTCGACACCATCTCCACTGCCCTCAACCCCAACGGCAGCACCCTGGCACTGGTCGGCTCCACCGAAGAGGGCCAGTTCCACTAACGACGACGGGGCGCCCCTCCGGCGCTGCGCCGGGACCCGCCGCGGCACGACCTTCCGACGGCCACGGACGGCCTTACGGAAGCTATTAGCCGCTTTCCGGGTCCCGGCTCCGCACCTCAGATCCGAAGGTCACCTTTGGCACCCAGGCCGGGCGCCGGCGTCGTACTTACAAAAGTTTTCTTGAGGAGTGAATGAGCGATGAACGATCCGATTACCTTGAACGGGATTACGTTGACGGGCCCGGCCGTGTGCCGGCAGGAGGAAGTGCTGACGCCGCAGGCGCTGGAGTTCGTGGCCAGGCTGCACCAGGCCACAGCGGCCCGGCGGCGCGAGCTGCTGGTGCAGCGGGAGAACCGGCGGCGCTCGATCGCCCGCGGGCACGACCCGAAGTTCCTGCCCGGCACCCGGCACATCCGCGAGGATTCCTCGTGGCGCGTCGCTCCCCCGGCGCCCGGGCTGGAGGACCGCCGGGTGGAGATCACCGGGCCGGTGGAGAAGAAGATGACCATCAACGCGCTGAACTCCGGCGCGAAGGTGTGGCTGGCGGACATGGAGGACTCCTCTACGCCCAGCTGGTCCAACGTGATCAACGGGCAGCTGAACCTGACCGACGTGCTGGAACGGCGGATCGACTTCGTCTCCGACACGGGCAAGGAATACAAGCTCACCGGTCGGACGCTGACGGACCTGCCCACGATCGTGGTCCGGCCGCGCGGCTGGCACCTGCCGGAGAAGCACATGCTGATCGGCGGCGAACCGGTGGCCGGCGGCATCGTGGACTTTGGCCTGTACTTCTTCCACAACGCCCAGCGGCTCATCGCCCAGGGCCGCGGACCGTATTTCTACCTGCCAAAGATCGAGTCGCACCTGGAAGCCCGGCTGTGGAACGACGTGTTCATCCTGGCGCAGGACCTGCTGGGCATCCCGCAGGGCACCATCCGCGCCACCGTGCTGATCGAGACCATCACGGCCGCGTTCGAGATGGAGGAGATCCTGTACGAACTGCGCGACCACGCCTCGGGGCTGAACGCCGGCCGATGGGACTACATCTTCTCGGTGATCAAGAACTTCCGCGCCCGCGGGCCACGGTTTGTGCTCCCGGACCGCACGCAGGTGACCATGACGGCGCCGTTCATGCGCTCCTATACCGAGCAGCTGGTCCGCGCGTGCCACCGCCGCGGCGCCATGGCGGTCGGCGGGATGGCCGCGTTCATCCCCAGCCGCCGCGACCCGGAGGCCAACGCCATTGCCATGGAGAAGGTGCACGCGGACAAGACCCGCGAAGCCTCCGACGGGTTCGACGGCTCCTGGGTGGCGCACCCGGACCTGGTGCCGGTCTGCCGCGAGGTGTTTGACTCGGTGCTCGGCGACCGGCCCAACCAGCTGGACCGCCAGCGAGAGGACGTCACGCCCGACGACGCCGCCCTGCTGAACGTCGCCGGCACCGAGGGCTCCATCACCGAGACCGGCATCCGCACCAACCTGGAAGTCGGCATCCAATACATCGAGTCCTGGCTGCGCGGCAACGGCGCGGTGGCCATCCACAACCTGATGGAGGACGCCGCGACGGCGGAGATCTCCCGCTCGCAAATTTGGCAGTGGATCCACGCCCACGCCGTAACCGACGACGGCGAGATCATCACCCGCGAATGGGTCCGCGAACTGCTGGAGGAAGAGTTCGCCGCTCTGCCGCGGTTCGACGGCGACCGGTTCGACGACGCCCGCGAAATCTTCGAAGAGTGCGCCCTCGGCGAAGAGTTCCCCGCCTTCCTGACGATCCCCGCCTACCAGAACTACCTGCTGGAGAAGTCGCCGGCGAAGGTGATTGCCGCAGCCTGATCCGTCCGGCGGTTGACCGGGGTCCAATAGCCAGCCCCCGGTCACCGCCGGCACCAAAAACTTTCCGCAGGGCCGCCAGGTCCACGCATCTTTCGCCACAAGCAGCCCGATGGTCGGGCGGACCGGCGGACCCTGCGGAAGCACAGTGAAATGAAACGCCGGGTGCGGCTCTCTAGAGGGAGCCGCACCCGGCGTTTTCGCTTTTTCGAGTGGATTACGTAGCCGGGACCCTCCGGGCTGAGCAAGGATCTCGGCGGTCCTGCAGATAGCGGGTGCCCGATCCCGGACCGCGTAAGCCACGCCCTTGGCCACAGGCAGCCCGAAGTCCGGGCGGCCCGGACCGGTCCTGCGGAGACTGAGCAATTGAAGCTTTCGCGATTACGCTCTCATGCGGCGAGCTGCGCAGTGAGGCTAATTGATTCCTTTGTTCTAGAAGTATCGACGGAGATAGTCTCTGAGATCCCCGTCGCAAACATAGATGTACGTGCCGAATATCCCTCGAGTGAGCAGCACGGCGTAAATATTCCGCACGTACTGGAGAAGGTCTTGGTCGGAGTATTCGATGCCGAGCTTCGGGTTGTTTTCACGACCCTTCTTGTCGTGATATTTGGACCGGTCGAATGTGACTTTCCTCGCCGCTTTGTCATAGCGGAGATCTTCGCCAATGATGACGCCCGCATAGTTCAAGTCGTAGCCTTGCACGGTGTGAATTGAGCCGACTTCCAGCTCTGAGCTGGGTGAGTTGATCCAGTCGCGTTGAACCGAGTTCCACCGAAGCTTCACACCGTCGAGTTCGATGTCGAACCTATTCTTGTCCGTCTTGCTACTCCACTTCCAGGCGTACCCTGCGATCAGGCGTGACAGTCCCTTCTCCTGATCGCGCAGGAGGATCTCTCGTCTCATCTCCCCGAGATCTGTGAAGAAGCGGAGGTCGTAGCCCTCGAAGTCCTCACGTGCCGGCGGTGGTGTTTCAC
Source organism: Arthrobacter senegalensis (assembly GCF_059091765.1). NCBI lineage: Bacteria > Bacillati > Actinomycetota > Actinomycetes > Micrococcales > Micrococcaceae > Arthrobacter > Arthrobacter senegalensis. The sequence goes on from NZ_JBNHGZ010000002.1 coordinate 283,894, forward strand.
TGAGTACTTTGCGAACATACCCGACATAGTCCTGTTCCGCAGAAATCCTCATCTGTGATTGAAGGGGGTAGAGACGGCTTGAAGCCGATGCTTCTTCTAGGAGGGCGTTCGTGGTGGCGGCGGGCAGGTCTGCGGGGCGCACACTTTGCCCTGTATCGAGCATCAGAATCGTGTGTTTGCTCTGCTTCCTGACCCAATCTAATTGTGTCAACTTGGGGTCGTCCTCACCGAAGAGTTTGCGATTTATCTCAGCGAACTTTTTGTTGAGCGGGCCCGATGGCTGATTGGCCCTTTGGTTGAGGCGGTGCGCTTCATCGACAATCAATAAATCAAAAGGCTCGTCGCTCTCGCCAACGGAAAAAGGCGTGAGTACGAGGTTTTTGTGGAGTCCGGGGGTGAGCGTGAAGACCCGAGAGATGGATGCCCTGAGTGACTGTTGGGGTACGACGAGACCCACGCGTAATGTTGCCAGGAGTTCGGCGCGACCTGGTGTGAAGAATTCACTGAAGATGGAGTCACTGTCTAGTGGTTCTTCTGGGTTGTGCCGCCTAATGTCTTCCAGTAGCTTCAGAAGATAGATGGCGACAACCGTCTTCCCCGTGCCGGGATTGCCTTGGACGACGACAGTGCTCGGTGTATCGCTTTCCAAATCAGCGAAGAGTCCTTCGAGGATATCCTCGACAGCGATGGCCTGATCATGATTAAGCGCTTTGAACGGTGAAAGCTTGAAGAGATCACTGTTGATGATTTCAGGAAGAGTTCGCTGGAAGAGGTGCTCTTGGGTACGAAGCCTTTCGAAGACCTCGTCGAAGCTCTTCCTATACACTTCGCGGTCATAGTAGTCGGCGTCTGTGATGCCCGCGTTTTGGTTGAGCACCTGATACTGTCCGTCTCCGGAGAACATCCGGATGAGATAGGACTCCAAATCCAGGCAGGCTGACTTGTTGAAAGTTTTGTCCAGCACGACGCGAACCCAGCTGAGCCGACGCTTCTCGTCTGAGTCTAAATGCTGCCGCATGCGGCTTTCGGAGTTCAATGATTCTCCGACGTACACCTCAGTGTCATTGTTCATGACGTACACTACAGGCCAGTTGCGGTGTCGAAGATCGGCTGCACCCCACGCCCGGATTTCGTCCGGAGCGAATGGAAAGCGTTCGAGGCTAAAGTTGGTCATACTTCTCGCTTCGTCCTCGTGCCTTTTCTACCGGGTACTTATTGCCCGTTTTCTTCAGCTTCTCTAACACTATAGTGTGCGGATTTACGCCCAATCGGTCGGCAAGGAGAAAACAGTACGTGAGTACGTCCGCGAGCTCTTCCTGTGCTGAAAGAAGGTCCTCCCCGCCCCACTGGAAGCACTCAAGGAGCTCTGCAGCCTCAATGCTGATGCTCTTTGCAAGATTCTCGGGCGTATGAAACTGCCCCCAATCTCGTTCGGCAACGAACGCGCGAAGTGTTTCCAAGGGATACGTATCTTGCATGGAACAAAGCTATCAGCCAGCTTTGATGGCCCCTGTAACTATTGCCGCTTTATCATCATTGTTGCACCCACAGCGGCCATCAACGAAGACCAACTGCTGTTCAACGTCGTCAGTACGATCGGATGTCGTCCTCGTGGGGCGCTCCGCCTTCGCCTTCCCAGGTTTCCAAGCGCGCAATCTTGGAAGCGTTGAACTTTCGACGCACTCCGTAGCCGCCCTGATCGTCGTCCTCGATGAAGACGACGCCGAACTGCTCCAAGGCACGGCGCAATTGCCAGTTCTGCTCCGGGGTAAGCGCCTGGTTGCCCTTCTCGAAATCGCGCACCTGTTTTTTGTCCAGGCCGGCTGCCTTGCCGATCACCTTGGACGAAACCTGGGTTAGTGCGCGGGCCGCACGGGCAAGATCTGAAGGAATGATCATCGATGACTTAGTCATGGCCTGATCATCCCAGTCTTTGAGAAAAGGTGCAGCCGTCGTTGCGGCTTTCCGCCACGCCACCTCCAGCGTCCGGAAAATACCGGCACGTAAATAGCTTGTTGTCCTCAGCCACATCAAGCGATGCATGCCCTAGGTTGGAGCCATGATCGCGCTGCAAGCTCCAGATCCGGTCGAGGTTGTGGTCCGCAACGACGCCCCTGATGCTTGGGACGTTCTCGCCTCCCTCGGTCCGCTGGCGATTCTCGTCGCCGCCCTGATAGCCGCCTACATAGGCTGGCGCAGCATGCGCGCTCAGGCCCATGCAGATCGCCGTGCCCAGTGGTGGGCGCGGGCGGAGTGGGCGCTCGATGCGTCCATGTCCCCCAGCCTGGACCGCAAGGTGGTTGGGCTCGGCGTGTTGGCGCTTCTCGCCGAAAGCCATTTGGCCGGCGAGGAAGAGGCGCGGATTCTTCAGGTCGCCTCAACCGATGCCTTGGCTAAGCAGGTCACGGCTCTTGAGGACGTGGAGACCATGCCGGCCTCCCCCAAAGCCACTGACTCCGCACAACAGGACAGTGTCAGAATCCAGGCAGCCAGACTTCGTGTAGTGACGGACAAGAAACAAGGGCACCAGACACCCGAGTGGATCGTTGAGCTGGCCCGAACTTCGACTTAATCCGCGGTCATGGCACAATGACGGCAGACTAAGCCCGGAGGAAATGCATGACAACCCACGATCAAACCGTCCCAGAAACGCAGCAAAAGCCGAAAAGCTACTTGGAGTGGAAGTTTTCCAGCGGCGGCAAAGTCTTCCGCGATCTGCTCGGGATTGCCTTCATTTTTCTGTTCATCACGCTTTTCAATATCGCGGGCAACGGGTTTTGGATGAACCTTGGCGGTGCCGTCCTTATCGGCCTTGCCCTCGATGCCGTTGAATACCAGCACGAAGTGCATCGGCGGCCAGCCGTCCGGAAACACGTCATCTGGTGGCAACTGCTGGCCGCGGTTGCCGTGACCATTCTGTACATCAGCGTGCTCCAGTTGACCCGCTGACCATCGGCTGCCAGCCCCGGGCTCAACTGAACGGCGGCGCTCAGGCGAGCACCGCCGTCGTTGTTTCCTAGCTCCGGAACAGGCCGCTGTAGGCGTTGAGGGCCGGCTGGCCGCCGAGGTGTGCGTAGAGCACTGTGCTCTCGGCCGGGATCTGCTTGCTGCTGACCAGGTCGATTAGGGCGGCCATGGATTTTCCTTCGTAGACCGGGTCGGTGATCATGGCTTCGAGCGAGGCGCTCAGCCGCATGGCTTCCAGCGTGGATTCGACCGGGATGCCGTAGAGGTCGCCGGCCCAGCCTTCCAGTACCGTGATCTCGTCGTCGTGCAGTCCCCGCTCGAGGCCGATGAGCTGCGCCGTGTTGCGGGCGATGCGGCCGACCTGGTCGCGGGTTTTGGACAGGGTGGCGGAGGCGTCGATGCCGAGCACCCGGCGCGACCGGCCGCCGGCGTCCTGCAGGGCCGCGAACCCGGCGATCATGCCGGCGTGGGTGGAGCCGGTGACGGTGCAGACCACGATGGTGTCGAAGAAGACGCCGAGCTCCTTCTCCTGCTGCTGGACCTCGTAGGCCCAGTTGGCGAATCCCAGCCCGCCGAGCCTGTGCTCGGAGGCGCCGGCCGGGATGGCGTAGGGCTTGCCGCCGGCCGCCTCGACCTCGGCGATGGCGTTCTGCCAGGAGTCGCGGATGCCGATGTCGAAGCCCGCCGGGTCGAGCCGCACGTCCGCCCCCATCAGCCGGGAGAGCAAAATGTTGCCGACGCGGTCGGTGAGCGGGTCCGGCCAGTCCACCCAGTTCTCCTGCACCAGCAGCGCCTTCAGGCCGAGGGTCGCGGCCACTGCTGCTACCTGCCGGGTGTGGTTGGACTGGAAGCCGCCGATGGACACGATGGTGTCCGCACCCTCCGCGAGGATGTCCGGGACGATGTACTCGAGCTTGCGGGTCTTGTTGCCGCCGTAGGCCAGGCCGGAATTGACGTCCTCCCGCTTGGCCCAGAGCTGAGCACCACCCAAATGCTTGCTGAGCCGGGGCAGGTGGTGGACCGGGCTGGGGCCGAACGTGAGCGGGTAGCGGTCGAACTCCGTGATGGCCATGTGGTCCCCGTTCTGCCTCGGCGGCTACTGGCCTGATCCGGCGTTCTCCGGAGCGGTGATGTTGACCATCCAATTCACACCGAACTTGTCCGTGAGCTGCCCGAAGTAGTCGCCCCACGGGGCCTTTTCAAGCGGCTGGTTGACGGTTGCTCCGTCGCTCAGGCCCTCCCAGTAGCTGCGCAGCTTGTCGTCCTCGCCCGGGTCTTCGCCGCTGGAGCTGACACAGATGTAGCCGTTCGGGGAGGCCTGCATCTCGGGCGGCACGTCCGACGCCATCAGCAGGAAGCCGCGGTCCACGGTCACGGACGAGTGCATGATTTTCCCGCCGGTCTCGGGGCTCTCGTCGCCCATTCCCTCGGCGTAGGTCATTTTGCTCAGCTCGCCGCCGAACACGGAGTGATAGAACTCGATCGCCTCCGCGGCGTTGCCGGTGAACTGCAGGTAGGGGTTCAGGTCCAGTGCCATGGGTCTGCCTTCCGTAGTGGATGCGGCGCGTTCCGTGCCGCGTTCATTCTTGCGCCTTCCACGGCGCGCGGGAAGGGGCGGCGGGCCCCGGCCGCACCTGCCCGTGAGGTGGAACGTCCAACCTGTGCGTGCTCCGGTGCTTCCGCACCCTGTGCCGGGAAGCGGGGGTCAGTAAGTCCGCTCGACGCCGAACTCCAGCGGGGGCAGTGCGGCCCGCCGCTGGACCAGGTCCTGGGCGTGGGCGGCCAGCCGCCGATCCTCGTCTGAGCGCAGCACGAGTTGCGGAACCTTGGCGGCGTGCCCAGCCTCGTCCCGGGTGACGAAGACGGTCATGCACTGAGTGGTGTCCCGCCAGTCGCCGCCGCGCGGGTCCCGTGCCCGCACATGGACGGCGATGTGCATGGAGTGCGGACCGGTGTGGATCATCCGCGCGGAGAGTTCCACCAGGTCCCCGATGTGGACCGGGTTCAGGAAGTGGATGCCGCCGGAGTAGACCGCCACGGCGTCGGCACCGCACCAGCCCATGGCGCAGGCCCTGGCCACCTCGTCGATCCAGCGCATCACGATCCCGCCGTGGGCGTTGCCGCCCCAGTTCACGTCCGTGGGGGCGGCGAGGAAGCGGAAGTTTTCGGAGGGAGTGGTGCCCGCATCCGTATATGCCTGGGAGCTCATCACCTCGCGGATCTCGCGCCGGGCCTCCAGCCGGCCCTCGATCCCGCGGGCCAGCCGCTCCGACGCGTCGTCGGTCGGCGCCCATGCCGGAACGGGCCGGGGCCGCCGTTGCTCGTCCATGGCGACGAACACCAGGATGCAGTCCATCGCCGGCCGGAACTGCCGCGAGCGCACGTCGGCCGCATCGACGGTGACGACCACCTGCATGCTGGAACGGCCGGTGTGCGCGATGCGGGCGCTGACCTCGATCAGGTCGCCGTTGTGGATCGGCCGGGTGAAGTGCACATTGCCGACGTACGCGGTGACGCAGTATCCGCCCGAGTATCCGACGGCGCATGCGTACCCGGCCTTGTCGATCCATTCGAGGACCCTTCCGGCCTGTACCGTGGTCCCGTCGGCCGCGACGTCGGTGGGCGCGGCGAGGAAGCGCAGCGTGATCGAATCTTCCATGGCGCCATCGTAGCCGCGCGTGGGGCCGCCGTTGCCGGTTCGCGGACGAGCCGGGCGCTGAGGGACGGCCGAACGGATGAGGGACGGTGCCGGACTGCAGAGGCACGTGGCCGAACCGCAGAGGGACGTGGCCCGACTGCAGAGGGACCGACACAAAAACGTCCGCTCCCCGGAGACCCGGGAAGCGGACGTTTCGGTGCAGCCTGCGGGGGGCTCGGCTAGCGCCGGCCTGCCAGGGCGTCCTCGCGGCCTCCGAGTGCCGCCTTTTCCTCGGCCACCTTGGCGTCGTGGGCGGCGCGGATCGCGGTGTGCTCCGGGTTGCGGCGCAGCCACAGGTAGCCGATGCCGAGCGCGACGAACCAGACCGGGGTGAACAGCAGGGCCGCCAGCGTGTCCGGCTGGGTGGTCAGCGCCCACAGGATGAAGGCGAAGAAGGCCATGACCACGTAGGGCATGAACGAGCCGCCCGGCATCTTGAACTTGCTGGCCTCGTGCAGCTGCGGCCGGCGACGGCGGTACACGATGTAGCTGACCAGGATGATGGTCCAAACGAACATGAAGCAGAGCGCCGAAACCGTGGTGACCATGGTGAACGCCTCGGAGACGCTGCCCTCCGCGTAGAGCAGAACCACGCCGGCGAGCAGGAACATGCAGGAGAACAGCAGCGCGCTGCGCGGCACACCGCGGCTCGAGAGCTTGCCGAAGCGCTTCGGGGCATCGCCCTCCAGCGAGAGGCCGTAGATCATGCGCGACGTCGAGTAGATGCCCGAGTTCGCCGACGACGTCGCCGAGGTCAGGACCACGAAGTTCACGACGCCGGCCGCGCCGACGAGGCCGGCGAGGGCGAACATGCCCACGAACGGGGATTCGTCGGCGTTGAACCCGGTCCACGGCTGGACGGCCATCAGGATGATGAGGGCGCCTACGTAGAAAATCAGGATGCGGATCGGGATGGAGTTCACCGCCCGCGGCAGGTTCTTTTCCGGGTCCTTCGTCTCGGCGGCGGTGGTGCCGACCAGTTCGATTCCGACGAACGCGAACACGGCGATCTGGAACCCGGCCACGAAGCCCATGAAGCCGGTGGGGAACATTCCGCCGTGCTCCCACAGGTTTCCGAAGGAGGCGCGGACGCCGTCGTGCTCGAAGTTGGTGATAATCATGACCAGCCCGACGACGATCAGGGCCACGATGGCGATGATCTTGATCAGCGCGAACCAGAATTCGGTCTCGCCGAAGGCCCGCACGGTGGGCAGGTTCAGCGCGAGCAGCAGCAGGATGCAGGCGAGCGCCGGGATCCACAGCGGCAGGTCAGGCCACCAGAACGCCACGTAGTGCGCGATCGCGACGACGTCGGCGATGCCGGTGACCACCCAGCAGAACCAATACGTCCAGCCGGTGAAGAACGCCGCCCACGGTCCCAGGATGTCGCCGGCGAAGTCGCCGAAGTTCTTGTACTCGGTGTTGCTCAGCAGCAGCTCGCCCATCGCCCGCATGACGAAGAAGAGCATGAAACCGATGATCATGTAGACGAAGATGACCGAGGGGCCGGCGACGGAAATCGTCTTGCCCGAGCCCATGAAAAGCCCGGTGCCAATCGCACCGCCGATGGCGATCAACTGGATGTGGCGGTTGGATAAAGACCGCTGGAGGTGCGGTTCGGTGCTGGTGGCGCTCACTATGTTCCTTACGGGTGGGACTGTGCAGCTGCGGGAGGTTCCCTTCGAACCGGTCGGACGCAGGCTCCATTGCCCGTCCGGCCAGACCGAGAGCAAGCCGCCCGCGGCTCAGCCCGGAGGGGCCGACTGGGTGACCTACGCCACGAAAACCTATCTGCCGCGGCTCACGTGGGTCAAATCGAGAACAATCGGGAGCACGTCCAGGCTGGCCCGCGAGGAAACGCGCGGTGAACAGGGCTGGCATTCCGCCGGCCGGCCGGTGGGCGCGCTTCGCCGCCCGCCGGCTGGCCCGTGGGCCGCGTTTTGCCGGATATAGTCGGGGCAAAATAACGTTTCATCGAGAGAGTCGGTGTCGATTGTGAGTGCGAGCGTCGGGGTCTTGAAGGGCGCGCTGGGAGTGGTTGCCGCGCTGGCCATGTTCCTGCCGCAGCAGGTGCCGGTTTCGCAGGTGCCGGTTTCGCAGGTGCCCGTTGCGCAGGTGCCGGTTTCGCAGGTGCCCGTCCCACAGGCTCCCGCCTCAGGATCCGAGGAGGCCGTGCCGGTGATGCTGATTCTGGACGCTTCCGGCTCCATGCTCAACCCCGACGCCGACGCCAAGGGCACCCTGCGGATGGACGCAGCCAAGGCCGCTGCCACGGAGCTGGTGGAAACCCTGCCGGCGGGATCGCAGCTGGGCCTCATGGTCTACGGCACCAACACGGACAGTTCCCCCGAGGCCCGGGCCGAGGGCTGCAAGGACGTGAGCGTGCTGTCCAAACTGGGCACCGCAGATCCCGGGAAACTGGTCGATCAGATCGACTCGATCAAGGCGTCCGGCTACACCCCGGTGGGCGAGGCGCTGCGCCGGGCCGCCGCGGAGCTTCCCGACGACCGTCCCCGCAGCATTGTGCTGGTGTCGGACGGCATCGACACCTGCTCGCCGCCGCCGCCGTGCGAGGTCGCCAAGGACCTGGCCAAGGACGGCGTGGACCTGGCCATGCACACCATCGGGTTCAAGGTGGATGCGCAGGCCCGCAAGGAACTCGAATGCATCGCCAAGGCCTCCGGGGGCACCTACGCCGACGCGGACAACGCTGACACGCTGCGTGAGCAGATGGTCATCAAGACCGTCCGCGCGCTGAACCCCTACGACTTCGCCGGCATCCCGGTGACCGGCGGCAAGAGCGCCGCCGCTGCCGCGGAGGTGTCCACAGGCCAGTACCTGGACACCTTCGCCGCCGGCAGCGACAAGACGTACGAGGGCGGGACGCGCAAGTTCTACAAGGTCCACCTGGACGACGGCGAGCGCCTGCACGTCAGCGCGTCCCTGGTGATGCCGATCCGGGCCGGCAGCATGACTACCTACAGCGCCCTGGAGCTCGAGGTCTTTTCCCCCGACGGGCAGGAATGTCTGAACTCGATTCGCGAATCCCGCGACGAAGCCCGGCTCTCCGACGGCCCGGTCACCGCGGTGCTCTCCACTGGCGCCATGGGCAGCGGCGACAAAGAGTGCCTCGAGCCCACCGGCGGCGGCGACCTGGTGGTCAGCGTGACCCGGAGCGGTCCCGGCTGGAAAAAGGACCCGCTGCCGATGGAGCTGCTCTTCCTCGCCGAGCCGGAGGCCGATACCACCGGACTGCCCGCCGGCTACGACGCCGTGACCAAGCTCGATCTGCTGAAGCCGGGCACCAAGCCGCGGGAGACCACTCCCGGCAACAGCTTCAATTCCGCCCCCGAGCTGGCGCCCGGCAGCTTTGCGGCCACGCTCATCCCCGGCGAGGTGCACTTCTACAGGGTTCCGGTGGACTACGGGCAGCAGCTGCGTGCCGTCGCCCAGCTCGGCGATTACGAAAAGGACATCTTCAATCCGTCCTACCTGCAGGTCGGCGTCGCCAATCCGCTACGCCAGCCGGTGACGATCACCGACGGCACCTCCACGGGGGCCTACGGCATGACGTCCATGGCCGACCCGGGCACCAAGGTGGCAGCGAACTTCGCCTCTCCGGTGCGCTACCGCAACGCCGCCGAGGGCATTCACGACGTCCGCACCCTGTACCTTGCCGGCGACTACTACCTCCAGGTGGCCGTCGACCCGCTGTACTTCGAGGACGCGAAGGAGACGGAGATCCCCTATACCCTGACCCTGGATCTGGTCGGCGACGTCGAACCCGGCCCCGGCATGACCGAACCCGGTGCTTCCGCCGCGGCCACCGAATCCGCGGTGGCCGAACCGGCGGACCACCAGGCGGGGACGGCAACTGTCGTTGCCGTGGCGGACGACGGCGAAGGCCCGGCTTCGGTCCCGGCCCTCGCCTGGGGCATCGGCGCGGCCCTGGTCCTCGCCGCCGGCGTGGCCACCGCCGTCGTACTCCGCAGGAATCGCGGCGTGAAGTAACGCCGGGCTACCGGCTGCGGCTGTGGTCGGCGGGGTCTGTCTCGTCGGAGGACAGCGCCTGGAGGCGCCGGAGGTCCTCGGGGTGCAGTTCGGGCCGGTCCCGCATGGCGTCGAGAAGTAGCTGCATCTGCCGGTTCAGGGCCGGCGTGTGTTCGGGGTGGCCCTCGGCACGGACGTGGGCGATGAGCATGCGGAGGACCCGCAGGAGAGCGGCGACGACCTCCGGCTGGTCCAGGCTCGTCTGTCGCAGCTGGTCAAAGGCATGGTCGACGTATTCGGCATGGTCAAGGTTCCACGGCTGCAGCAGTACCCGGCCTGACTCGTCCTTCAGCGCTTCCGCAGCAAGCGGGGCGGTCAGGACCGCCCGCAGAAGGCTGCCCAGCCTCAGGATGACCTCCACTGCCGTGGTGGGGTCGTTGATGGCCGGGCTAAGCGCCCGCAGGCCTATGTCAACCAGCTGGCGGATAGCGAAGTCGACATCCTGCAGCATGGTCCGCGAGTCGGCTATGGCAATCGCCCCGGCAAGCTTCTCCCGGCTGCGCTCCGGCGGTGGCGGCCACACCGTGAACAATGCTTCACCCGCGTGGATGTAAGCACCCACACGGGTTTCCATCCGCACCGTCGTGCCGGCAGGGACCGCTCCCAGCAGCTGGCCGCTGTCCACCTGGCTGATCCATCCGCTCATCCGGCAAGGAATGACGGCGGCATTCCCGGGGGCATGGAAGTCTTTGGGCTCCACGGGCTGCAGGCCAGAGGGCACCCGGTTAAGAGCCGCCACGACGGTCCGGCCCTCTGCCGCGATGACCCGGGCGACGTTGCCAACCTGCAGTCCGCGGGCAAGATGGTCCAGGTGGACGATGATCCCCACCACGGTCACCAGGGTGAGGACGACGGCGATCGTCAGGGATATGCGCGGCGCCGGCTCGGTCGGTTCCCCGCTCAGGCTCGGCAGGACGAGGACGCAGTAGAAAAACGTGGCAACGAGCAGGCCGATAACCGCCTGGCTGAGCCGGTCCCGGATGAACGAGCGCATCACACGCGGCGAGAACTGGTCGCTGGCCAGCTGCAGGCTCACCACGGTCAACGAGAAAACCACGCCGACGGTGGTGATCATCGCTCCCGCGACGGTGGACAGCAGCCAGGTGGCGGCATTGCTGCTCATCGCCAGCGTGAGCGGCACATCGGCATGGTGGCCGAGGGCTCGGTCGACGGCGGTGGCACCGATGGCCAGCGCGATGCCGGCCAACATCACCACCGCCGGGAAGAGAAAGAGGCTCTCCTTGAAGCGGTAGCGCAACGCGGCAACACGCAGGCCCCAGGCACCTTCCTCTCGCTGAACCCCCGACTCCTTGCTCCTCCGCACCGGGCGGCTCACCAGGCGGAAGCGAGGATCAGCGGCGGCTGGCCCGGCAGCGAGCAGGTCAGCGTCAGGGCCGTGGCCGGCCTCTCCTGGGACCCGGGAGTTCGGTAGACGGTCAACGTCAATGGGTTGGCATCGATGGTGGTGACGCTGCCCTCGGTGGTGGGCACCGCCGTCGTCGTGGTGGGGACGATGCCGCCGGGACCGCCGCTGCCGCGGACCGGGAGGGCGCCGGCCAGCGGCTCGAGCTTGCCGTCCACGTCGCGGAACTGCTCCGCGCCGGATCCGCCCTGGATGATCACGGTGGCCAGCGCGGTGGCGTAGACCGGGTCGGCGCAGGCGTCGTAGACCCAGCGGTCGCCGAGCACGGAGTGGTCCATGGTCCCGGCCAGGAATTGTTCGGCTCCGGGCAGCGGTGCGCCCCGGTAGGTCAGCGGGACGTGCAGCACCGGACCCTCTCCGGCCCGGACCAGGTGCGTTTCCATGCCGACCTCTCCGGCCGGATCGTCGAAGCGGAAGGCGCCAAGGTGCTCCAGCTCGCCGGCGCTGGCTCCAAGTTGTTGGAACCATGGCTGTTCGGGCAGCCATGCCGCCAGCAGCTCCTGCTTGGTGGGATTCAACACTGCGTCGTAAATGATGGCCATGTTTGTAGCCTATCCACTCTTGGACGGGCACGGGCGGGCGGTCAGTCGGTCACCGGCTAGCCGGGCCGCCTCGGTGGTCACTCCCCTTTCGCTCGCGGGATGCCCGGCTCAGACGAATGCGGGATGCCTGGACTCAGACGGATGCGGGCTCGGCGAGGATGGCGTCGATCTGGCCCATGGCACCCTGCATGCCCTCGACCATCCCCATCTCGAGCATCTTCTCCAGCTGCTCGGCGGACTCGAACCTGGACTCGGTGGTCATCCGGGTGCGGCTGCCGATGGATTCCAGCGTGACCGTGGCGTAGGTGGTGCCCAGGTCCGCCACCGGCTCGCCGTCGTCGTCGGCAAACCCGTCCTCGAAGGTCAGCCGGTGCGGGGCCTCGATCGCGGTGATCCGCCACCAGCCGGCGGCCGTCTCGCCGTCGGGCCCGGTCATGTAGTAACTGGCCGTGCCGCCGGGAGTGAACTCGTGCTTGCTGAAGGTGGCGGGCCACTCGGGCGGGCCCCACCAGCGTTCCAGCTGGCGCGGATCCTCCCAGAGCTGCCAGACGCGCTCGACGGGTGCATCGAACTCGGCCACGAGGGTGAACGTCAGGGCCTCGAGGTCCTGCTTGGTATCGATAACCGGCATGACGGTGTCCTTCCTATCCCATGGCGAGAATGTCCTGGATCCGGTCAACGCGTTGGCGCCAGAGCATCTCGTATTCGTCGAGCAGGCGACGGGCTCTTCGCACTCCTTCAGGATGAGGCCGCACCATCTGCTCCCTTCCGCGCTTCTCCTTAACCACCAGGGAAGCCCGTTCCAAGACCGCGACGTGTTTCTGTACCGCGGCGAAACTCATCTTGTACCCCGCCGCCAGGCCCGACACCGAGAACTCGCCGGTGAGCACCCGGGCCACGATGTCGCGGCGGGTGGCGTCGGCGAGCGCCTGGAAGAGGCGGTCCAACTCGAGGTCACTGACTTGATCTACAACCATTTGGTTGCAGGTTAGTCCTCGGTGGCCGCGGGGTCAAGGGTGCGGTACAGCCGCTGGCAGATCTGGAGCCCAGCCGGCATGCCCCGGGCTTGCGTGCTGGTTATGGGCGCGCCGACAGCGTGCCTGTGGAGCGCCCGAGAGAGGCCCTCGCGGCAGCTTGGCGGACAAACGGCCCTTGGCCCGGGACGGCGTCGCTGCCCCGGGCCATTAGGTGTCAGTCGGAGACGTCGTTGGGTCAGGACGTTAGGCCCGTGTCCGAGTCTCCGGACTGCTTCGGGACGGGCTGCTGGAATTCAGGGTCCCTTCGCAGCTCGATGATGAGCGATACGCCCAGCAGTGCCACGATGATCGTGAACGGCAGCGCCGAGAGCATCGCCGCCTGCTGGAGGGCGGCCAACCCCCCGACGAGGAGCAGCAGCACCGCACACACGCCGGTGAGCGCGCCCCAGATGCTCAGTACCGGCTTGCTGGGCTCCAGCGTCCCCTTGGACGAGAGCATGCTCAGCACGAAGGTGTTGGCGTCGGCGCCGGAGATGAAGAACAGCGCCACCAGGATCACGGTGATGACGGAGGTGAGCGTCACCAGCGGCAGGTTTTCGAGCATCGCGAAGAAGGCCGAGTTGATGTTCTCGTTCGTTGCCTCGCCGATCCTGGCACCGTTCATATCCATGTTGATGGCGGTGCCGCCGAAGATGGTGAACCATGCGAAGAACACCACGCTAGGCACAGCCAGCACGCCGGCGACGAATTGCCTGATGGTTCGGCCTCGGGAGATCTTGGCCAGGAAGACCCCGACGAAGGCACCCCAGCTGAGCCACCAAGCCATCATGAAGTACGTCCACCACTGCATCCACTGCATGTCCTCGGGCGTACTCGGGGTGATCAGACTCGCCTCGAGGAAGTCGTTGAAGTAGGTGCCGACCGAGCGGAAGAACAGGTTGGAGATGAAGTTGGTCGGCCCGGTGATCAGCACGAAGAGCGCCAGCAGGACCGACAGCGACATGGTCACTTGGCTGATGTACTTGATCCCGCGGTTTACTCCGGACAATGCGGACAGCGTGAACAGCACCGTCACCACCGCGATGATGAGGATCTGCATCGCCAGGCCGGACGGGAGCCCGAAGACCCGGTCCATGCCCTCGGCGATCTGCGAAGCACCCAGTCCCAAAGACGTCGTCGTACCAAAAAGCGTGGCGATGATGGCGAATACGTCGATCAGCTTGCCGAACCAGCCGTCCATCGCTTTGCCGAAGATGGGCCTCAGCATGGGAGACACGAGTCCGGGACGCTTTTTGCGGTGGGTCGAGTACGCAATGGCCAGGCCGAAGATGCCAAACACGGCCCAGGCGTGCGGTCCCCAGTCGAAGAAACTGAACTGCATTGCCCGGACGGCGGCCTGCATGGTTTCCGGCTCGGCCAAAGCATGTGGGGGTGCCATGAAGTGCGAAATCGGTTCCGCCACGCCGTAGCTGATCAGGCCGATGCCCATCACGGCGGACAGGATCATGGCCAGCCAGGCCCACGTGCTGTGTTCCGGCCGGTCGGTGCTGGACCCCAACCGGATCCCGCCGAAGCGGCTGAAGGCCAGGTAGAGCATGAGCCCGATGCACAACAGCGTCACCAGGAGATAGCTCCAGCCCACCGAGCGCGCTACCCAGTCCATGCTCGTGGTCATGGCGGCACCGAGGCTGTCCGGCGACACGGCTGCCCAGAGGACGAACGCTGCAATGAGTGCCAGCGATGCCCAGAAAACCGTGCCGGGCTTTCGGTCGGCATGAATGCCGTCCGGCAGCGGGTCGCGTGGCGCCCCGCGGGACGACTTGGCTAGTTGTTGAACCATGGAAATCTCCGAATCTCGGGAGCAGGCTGCCGGCAGTTGCCGTTACAGCGGGGAAAGACCTTCGCTGTCGTAGAAGCGGCCGGCCTGGTAGACCATGGGCGAAGCGTCGCTGACTTCGGCGTGCCGCACTCGGCAGATGAAGACGGTATGCGTCTTGGCTTGAAAACGTTCCCGGATCTCGGCTTCCAGCGCGGCGGAGGATCCGTCGAGCAGCGGGGAGCCGTTGGGGCCGGCGTGCCATTCGATCTCGGCGAACTTGTCAGCCGCCTTCGACGCGAAGGTGGCAACGGTGCCCTGCTGCCGGTTGCTGAGGATATTGATGCCAAGGTGCGTGGAGGCAAACAGTGCGGGGTAGGTCGACGAGGTCTTTTGGATGCAGACCATCACCAGCGGCGGTTCCAGCGAAACAGACGCGTAGGCGTTCACGGCCAGCCCCTTGGGGGTGTCCCCTTCCGTCGTCGTCACCACGGTCACACCAGTGACAAACTGACGGTTGAAAGTCTTCATGATCTCGGGGTCCGGTTCTCCGGAGAGGGAATCCACGACGACGCCGGGACCCTCCGCCTCGAGCGCGTCACCCAAGTGCCGGATCCCCAGCGACCCCAGCAGTTCCCTGCTGTCCCAGGTCACGGTTTCCTGCTTGATGCGGCCGCCGGCCATGGAGACGAAATTGGAACCGCGGGTCTGCACCCGGCGCCCGGTCGGCGGCACGCCCATGAAGGCAGCGCTGTGCGTTCCCGTCGACGTCCAGAAGATGGCTGCCGTGTCACCGTCAACAACCACCGCGTCCACCGTGGTGACCAGGTCGGGGAAGGCCCGCCGGACTTCCTGGATGTCCCCCTGCAGCTGGCCGAGATCCATGCTCTTGCCGCTGCCTTTGCTGATCCTGATGTAGTCAGGGGTAACCAGCGCTTCGAGCGCTTCGACCTCCCCGCGATCCCACGCTGCGGACCATGCACTTGCCACTGCAGTATCGAAAGTCTGTTGCATGGCAGTGAGCGTAATGTAGATCACTAGAGAAGGCAACATCGAGCTGGAAACCAAGCCGGGAGGCCGTAACAGCGCGAATCAGTGCGGATTTATCGCGAAGCCTTGACGAGCTCATGTATGCAACATAACCTCTCATGTATGCATCAGACGATCAGCCAGCAGGACCTCCTGCAGCCGGGCGAGGAACTGCCCCTCCTCGACCGGGTCCGCGCGCTCATCCTCGGGGGTGATTTCCCGCCGGGCGCTCCGGTGTCCGAAGTGTTCCTCGCTCAGGAGTTCGACGTGAGCCGCACACCGGTCCGCGAAGCCCTGAAACAGCTGCAGCACGAGGGCCTCGTGGAAATTCGGCCGAAGGTCGGCACCTTCGTCCGGGAACCCACTCGGCGCGAGATTGTCGAACTGTTCCAGCTCAAGGAAAGCTTCGAAGGACTGGCGGCCGGCCTGTTGGCCCGCCGCGGCCCCGTGCGCGAGATTGCGGTCCTGGAACGCAACCTGGAGGAATCCGACGAGGCCGCCGCCGCGGGCGACGCCGAGCGCTATGCGGCCTTGGTGCACGAGTTCCACCAGACCATCATTGACGGCGCCGACAACAACAAGCTGGCCGAACACTACGGGCGCCTGATGAACCAGTTGGCGTACCACCGGCTCGTCCTGCGCACCGCCGGGCATCCCGGTCGGATCGTCGCCTCTACCGCCGAACACCGCACCGTGCTGCAGATGATCAAGGACAAGGACCATTTCGGCGCCGAAGCGGCCATGCGCAACCACGTCTATGCATCCTCCCGCGAAGTCCTGACCGACTCGCGGACCCGAAACGACTGACCTTCTACTACGACATCCGGGCATCTAAGCCCTGTGAAAGGACCCACCATGCGCTTTTCCATCTTCCACGGCCTTGGCGCCCCAGGAGACCTGGGCAACTACAACCAGCACATGAAGGATGCCCGCGAGTACGCGGTGACCGCGGAGAAGTACGGCTTCTGGTCCACCTGGTACACGGAGCACCACTTCGGCCACGAGGGCCAGGAACTGACTCCCAATCCCATCCTGATGGGCGTGGACATTGCCGCCCGCACCTCCAAGATCCGCATCGGCCAGGCCGCTTCCATCGTCACGTTCTGGCACCCGCTGCGGCTGGCCGAAGACCTGGCGCTGCTGGACCAGCTCTCCGACGGCAGGCTCGAGGTCGGCGTCGGCCGCGGCCTGTACGGACGCGAGGCGCTCAACCTGAACCCGGCGGCCGATCCCCGCGACCAAGAGAAGAACCGGGCGCTCTTCGCCGAGACCATGGAGATCCTCGACAAGGCCTGGTACAACGACTTTTTCAGCCACAAGGGCGAGTTCTATGAGTTCCCGGCCCCGGGCGTGAAGTGGAACCACCCGCTCTCCCCCGCCACCCCCGAGTACACCGAAGACGGTGTCATCACGAAGATGGCCGTGACGCCGCGTCCGCTGCAGCCGAAGCTGCCGCTGTGGCAGGTCATCGACACTCCGCGGTCCATCGTCGGAGCCGCCCAGAACGGAATCCAGGGCATCTTCTGGCTGCCGCCCGTGTCCGCGCTCAAGGGCCGGTTCGAGCTGTACCGCGAGCACGCCGCCCAGGCCCAGGGCCGCGAGGTGCCGCTGGGTGAGGGCATCGCGCTGGTCCGCGACGTGTACGTGGCCGACACCATGGAGCAGGCGCGCGAAGAGTTCGAAGAAGCGGTCATGAACACCTATCGCTGGATCACCCACTGGCGCGGACTGTCCAACCTGATGGAAGAGGGCGAAGAACTCACCGACGCCCACACGCTGGACTTCGACATGCTGATGGACCGCAACATGCTGGTGGGCACGCCGGAGTACGTCACCGAAAAGGTCCGGGAACTGCAGCGCGAAGTCGGCCTGGAGCACATGATGCTGTGGACCACCCACCCCGGGCTGGGGCACCACAAGGCGATGCGCAGCCTGGAGCTGTTCTCGGAGAAAGTGAAGCCCCACTTTGACTAACATCGCCCCGGCCACACCGGGTGAACATCCCGGCATCCGCAAGATCGTCTACTACCAGGAAGAGATACTGCAGGAAAACGGTGCCTTCGCTCCGGTTCCGGTATACCGGGCGACCGCCGCGGCGGTGATCGCGAACCCCTGGATCGGGACTGCAACGGACACCGACCTGGCCCCGGCATCGAAAATTGTCGCTCCGGCGGTCGCGCGGTTGCTGACCGACCGTCTCATCGCCGGGCTTGGCGGTGCCGACCGGATCGAGGCGTTCGGCAAGGCCGCGGTCGTCGGCACGTCGGGGGAAATTGAACATGCGGGAGCACTGATCCATACCCCGTACTTCGGCAACCTCGTCCGGGAGTTCCTGGAGGGCACGTCTATCATTTGCTTCGCCGACGACCGAGCCGACGCGGGAGAGCCTCTGGTGGTGCCCATGTGGCACAAGACCCAGGCAGCCACCCGCAGCCACTACCAAACCATCACCACACGAATCTCCGACGGGCCCCGGCCGGACGAGATCGTCGTAGTTGCCGCGGCATCAACCGGTCCCCGCCCGCACGCCAGAATCGGCGACCGCAGCACCGACCCGGCCGTCACGTCCCGCATCCTCGAAGGAGCCACCGCATGAACGTCCGCAAGATCGTTACCCTGACCGAAGAAACCCTGACCGAAGGCGGCCGGCCGGTCGAGCCCAACGCCCGGGTCGCCGTCGTAGCCGCAGTCATCGACAATCCCTGGCGCGGCCAGGGCTTTGTCGAAGACCTCACCGCCGGTATCGACGAGGTCGCCTCAAGGGTGGGCGAACTCCTCGCCCCCCGCGTGGTGAAGGCCCTCGGCGGGACGGTGGAAGCGTACGGCAAGGCGGCGATAGTGGGCCTCGAGGGCGAGATCGAGCACGGCTCGGCACTCATCCACACGCTGAAGTTCGGCGACCACTTCCGCAATGCGGCCAATGCCACCACGCTGCTGCCGGCGGTGGAAAAGCGCGGCCCGGCCGGGGTGACGTTCGACATCCCGCTGAAGCACATCACCGACGCGACCATCCGCTCGCACCACCAGAGCGTCGAGGTCCGGCTCGCCGATGCCCCGCATCCGGGCGAAATTGTCATCGCCTTGGCCGCCGCATCACAGGGCCGCCCGCAGCAGCGGCTGGCGCCCCTGGCCACCGAACAGTAACCGTGGAGACGAACCTGCCGATCGTCCTGCTGCACGGCGTCGGGCTGGACCGTTCCATGTGGGAACCGCTGGGCGAGCGTCTGCGCGACTCCACCGGACGGACCGTGCTGGCGCTTGACCTGCCCGGCCACGGCGGCCAGCCGCGGCTGGAGGCGCCGGTCTCGCTGGCCGATCTGGCCGACGACGTCGCGTCGCGGCTGCCCGGGCGGGCGCACCTGGTGGGCTTCTCGCTGGGCGCTCTGGTCGCGCAACATTTGGCCCGGTTCCGGCCCGAGCTCGTGGCTACCCTGACCAGTGTCAGCTCGGTGTGCCGGCGCACTCCGCAGGAGGCTGCATCGGTCGCGTCCCGGCTGGACAGCGCTGCGGCGGACTTTCCAGGCAGCGTCGAGGCCTCTATGGAGCGCTGGTTCCCGGCCGGTTCGGGGATCGACGCCGCCACAGTGGACGGCATTCGCCGGACCCTGCTGGCCAACGACCAGCAGTCGTACCTGCACGCGTACAGGGTCTTCGCTACCGAGGACGCCGAGATCGGCGCGGAACTCGGTGCCATTGCCGTGCCGTCGCTGGCCGTCACCGGGGACCAAGACCCCGGCTCGACCCCGGAGATGACCCGCCGTTTGGGCGAGGCCATCCCGGGGGCGCGCACCGCCGTCGTGCCCGGGGCCCGCCACATGCTCCCGGTGCAGCGCCGGGCCGAATTGGCGCGCCTCATCACCGACTTCATCAACGAATCGAGTCACGATACCCATGACTAGGAACTACAACCACTTCATCGACGGCCGCTGGAGCGCCCCCGCCGACGGCGCCTACTTCGAGAGCACCAACCCCGCCACGCTCGAGGTCCTCTACTCCGCCGCCCGCGGCAGCAAGGCCGACGTCGACCGCGCGGTCGCTGCTGCACGGGCGGCCTTCGAGAACCCGCTCTGGCGCGACCTGAGCCAGACCAAACGCGGGCACCTGCTGCGGCGGCTTGGCGACCTGGTGGGTGAGAACGCCGAGGAACTGGCACGGATGGAGACCGAGGACAACGGCAAGCTGCTGCGCGAGATGCGCGGGCAGCTGGCCACGTTGCCGGAGTACTTCTATTACTACGCCGGCCTGGCGGACAAGGTGCAGGGCAGCCAGATTCCCACCACCAACCCGGCGATCCTCAACTACACGCAGCGCGAACCGCTGGGCGTGGTCGGTGCCATCACGCCGTGGAACTCCCCGTTGACCCTGACGACGTCGAAGCTCGCCCCGGCGCTGGCGGCCGGCAACACGATCGTCATCAAGCCCTCCGAGTACACCTCGCGGACCGTCCTGCGGCTGGCCGAGCTGGCCGCCGAGGCCGGTTTCCCCGACGGCGTGGTCAACGTAGTCACCGGCATGGGTGCTGAAGCCGGCGCCGCGCTGGTGGACCATCCCGGGATCGCCAAGATCTCCTTTACCGGGTCCACCGCCACCGGCTCGGCGATCGCCGCGTCCGCCGCGTCCCGGTTCATCGGCACCACCCTGGAGCTCGGCGGCAAGAGCCCCAACATCGTGTTCGAGGACGCCAACGTGGCCAATGCGGCCATGGGCGTGGTGGCCGGGATTTTTGCCGCGGCCGGCCAGACCTGCATCGCGGGCAGCCGGGTCTTTGCGCACCGTTCCATCTATGACGAGCTGCTGGAACGGGTGGCTGAGCGGGCCGGGAGCATCGTGATCGGCGACCCGCTGCAGGACAGCACTGAACTGGGACCGCTGGCGTTTGCCGCGCAGCAGGAGAAGGTGGGCTCCTACGTGGAGCTGGGCGTCTCCGAGGGCGCCACTGTCTTGACCGGTGGCGGGCGGCCGGACGTCGAGCTGCCCGGCTACTTCTACGCACCCACGGTGCTCACCGACGTCGACAATTCCATGCGGGTGGTCCGCGAGGAGATTTTCGGCCCGGTGGCGGCGATCATGCCGTTCGAGACCGAAGAAGAAGTGCTGCAACTGGCCAACGACACCCAGTACGGGCTCGCGGCCGGTGTCTGGACGCAGAACCTGGCCCGAGCCCATCGGATGAGCCGGCGGCTGGAGGCCGGAACGGTCTGGGTCAACACGTATCGCGCGATGTCGCCCATGTCGCCGCGGCAGGGTTTCAAGAACAGCGGGGTGGGCATCGAGCACGGCATGGAGTCCATGCATGAGTACACGCGGCTGAAGAGCGTTTGGATCAACACCGACGAGGGCCCGGTGGCGGACCCGTTCGTGATGCGAAGCTAGGAGGACGACATGCCGTTGATTGACGTATCGATTGCCGAGGGTCGTACGCCGCAGCAACTGCGGGACCTCGTGAGCGCCCTGCACCGCGCCGCGGAAGAATCCGTGGGCGCGCTGCCGCAGAACACCACCGTGATCATCCGGGAGGTCCCGACCACCCATTGGTCGAAGGCCGACCAAACCATCGCCGAGCGCCAGCAGGCCGCCACGGCACCCGTCACGGAAGGAAACCCCGCCTGATGTTTGTGGACGTGGACCGGGAGGACGGCGCCGCCGTCAAGGATCCGGAGAACCTGCGCGAACTCGCCGTGCGCGCCGATGGCTTAGGCGAACAGGAGGTTGCCCAGACGCTGGCAGCGGCCGGGTTGGGCACCGTGGACGCAGGCTATGCCTGGCTGGACGTGGCGCAACTACGGGCCAGCGGCGCCGCCCAACCTCCGTCGTGGGCCAAGGAGTTCGACGGCATGATCGGCTTTGCGCAGAGCCGCGGCTGGCTCAGCGACGACGGCCACAGGGTCCGCGCGCACGTCGACTACGGCAGATAAGGTTCCGGGCGGGGCGTAGAATTGACTGGCCGCTTTTTTGACCGGCCGTCTCCCTCCAGCAAGGTTGTTTCTCCCATGCCGCAATTCGCGTCCGCGCTCGCGCGTGGCCTGACTGTCCGCCACATCCGTTTCATGGCCCTCGGCTCCGCGATCGGCACCGGCCTGTTCTACGGCTCGGCCGCCGCCATCCAGGCCGCCGGCCCGGCCGTGCTGCTGGCCTACGCCATCGGCGGCGCCGCGGTCTTCCTGGTCATGCGGGCGCTGGGCGAGATGGCCGTGCGGCACCCGGTCTCCGGATCGTTCGGCCAGTACGCCAGCCGCTACCTGGGCCCGTTTGCCGGGTTCATCACGGGCTGGACCTTCGCGTTCGAGATGGCCATCGTGGCGATCGCGGACGTGACGGCGTTCGGCATCTACATGGGCTTCTGGTTCCCCGAGGTGCCGCGCTGGATCTGGATCCTCGCCGTCGTATTCTTCATCGCCGCCCTGAACCTCGTCAAGGTCAAGGTGTTCGGCGAGACCGAGTTCTGGTTGTCGCTGGTCAAGGTCGCCGCGATCATCGCCATGATCCTCGGCGGCGCCGCGATCATCATCTTCGGCTTCGGGCTGCCGGACGGAGCCAACCCGGGGCTGGAGACCATGCTGGGATCCGGCGGCTTCTTCGCCAACGGGTTCTGGGGGCTGCTGGCCTCCTTCTCCATCGTGATGTTTGCGTTCGGCGGGATCGAGACCATCGGGATCACGGCCGGCGAGGCGGAGAACCCGAAGAAGGCCATCCCGGGTGCGATCAACACGGTGCCGGTGCGGATCCTGCTCTTCTACGTCTGCACGCTGGCCGTGCTGATGATGATCTCGCCGTGGGATCGGATCGACGGTTCCACCAGCCCGTTCGTGCAGATTTTCGACATGCTGGGCATCCCGGCGGCCGCGCACATCCTCAACGCCGTGGTGATCACAGCCGCCATTTCCGCCATCAACTCCGACACGTTCGGCGCCGGGCGGATGATGTACGGGCTGGCCGAGCAGGGCCACGCGCCGAAGGCCTTCGCGAAGATTTCCCGGCACGGGGTGCCGTGGATGACGGTGGCGACGATGGCCGCGGTGCTGCTGGCCGGCGTCGTGCTCAATGCGCTCCTGCCGGAGTCCCTGTTCCTGATTGTTGCGTCGATCGCGACGTTCGCCACGGTCTGGGTCTGGCTGATGATCCTGCTCTCCCACATCGCGATGAAGCGGGAGATTGCGCGGAAGGGGCTGCCGGCGTCGGAATTCCCGGTGCCGTTCTGGCCGGTGGCGTCCTACCTGGCGCTGGGCTTCATGGTGTTCATCGTGGTGCTGCTGGGCATCATGCCGGACACCCGAGTTGCCCTGCTGGTGGGCTGTGCGTGGATCGCCCTGCTGTTCGTGGCCTACCGCTTCGGCATCAAGGGCGCCGGGCGGCGCCGCGCCGAACTGGTGGACGAGACCGGCGCGGACGTGGCCGCGGAACCGTCGCGGGCGCCGGCGGAACAGTAGTCCGGACGCCGGCGGAGCAGTAGCGGGCCCGCAGCCGGCGTCGGGCGGGTCAGTCGACCAGCGCAGCCCGGGCGACGGCTCCGCGCCGGATGAGCGGCACGGCCTCGCGGCACGTGCCGGCGGTGGACGACGACTCCGGGTGGACGGCGGCCACCTGCTCGAGCAGGTCGGCGCACCGCCTGGCCCAGAGCACGAAACCACCGGCTGACAGCCCCGTCTCCGGCAGGACGTCGGCCAGGCTTCGGCCAGCCGCCCAGCCGTACAGCGGGCGGACCAGCCCGGTCTCCGGTTCCGCGGTCCCCGGCAGCCGGTAGCGCCGCTCCAGCACGCTCAGCTCCGCCCAGGCGTCCGTGAGGGTGTCGAAGGAGGACTGCAGCCCGCTGGTCGGCATTTTCACCGGGCCCGCCGGGCTCCTGCCGCTGCGGTACACCAGGGCGGCGGCAAAACCGACGAGTTCAACCGGGGTGAGCCGTCGCGCGGCGCCCCGGTCCAGGCCCAGGCAGACCAGCAGGTCCCGCTCGCCGTAGATCCCGCGCAGCCGCGCGCCGCCGTCGTCGATCAGCGTCCCCTGGGCATCGACCGTCAGGTAGCCGTACCGAGCGAGCACCCGAACCAGGCCCTCGAAGGTTTCCTCATGGATTCCGGAGTCCGGACCGGTCCTCCCCGCTTGGAAACTGGCGAACGACCGCGCCAGCAGTGCGCGCGCGCCCTCGTGGCCGTGCCGCGCGATGAGATTGGCGGCCATGTTGTAGCCGGGCCGGAAGCCGGAGTGCAGCGGGTAGGTGCGCCGGGAGGCCAGTGCAGCGACGGCCGCCGGATCCACTCCCGGTCTCCACAGCACGACGGCGTGGCCCTCCGCGTCGATGCCGCGCCGGCCCGCGCGTCCGGTCAGCTGCGTATATTGGCCCGCGGTCAAGGGAACCATGGCCTCGCCGTCGAACTTCTCCAGCCGCTCGAGCACCACCGAGCGGGCGGGCATGTTGATCCCCAGAGACAGGGTCTCCGTGGCGAAGACGGCCTTGAGCAGGCCCCCGGCGAACAGCTGCTCCACCAGTTGCCTGCACGCCGGAAGCATTCCGGCATGATGCGCGGCGACGCCACGGCGCAGGCCCTCCCGCCACCCTGGGATTCCGAGCTCCTCGCCCTCCTCCCCGGTCAGCCCAAGGTCCGCGGCCTCGACCCGGCGGAGGATCTCCCTGCGTTCGCGCAGGTCCGTCAGCCAGAGTCCCGATTCGGTGCAGGAACGGACGGCGGCGTCGCACCCGGCCCGGGAGAAGACAAACACGATCGCCGGCAGCAGCCCGTCGCGGCCGAGCCGCTGGAGCAGCTGCGCCCAGGGCTTGGACTCCCGGCCGCCTTCTGCCGGGCTGCGTGACCGGTGGAACTGCCGGGTCCGGCCGCGCTCCTGCTCGTCGCCGGCGGAAGGTCGTGGCATCGAGGCCGCGTCGGACAGCGCCAGCAGGTGGGGGTTGAGTGGATGTTCGTCCAGCACCGCCGGCGATTGCGGGTCGAGCTCGTCGAAGGCGACGGGCTCGGCGAACAGGTCGAACAGCTGGTTTCCGGCCATGACGTGTTGGAACAGGGGCACCGGACGGTGTTCGGACACCACCACGGCGGTGTCGCCCCGGACCGCTTCCAGCCAGGCCCCGAAATCTTCGGCATTGGAGATGGTGGCGCTGAGGCTGACCAGCCGCACCGTCTGCGGGAGCTGGATGATGACCTCCTCCCACGCCGCTCCCCTGGTCCGGTCCGCCAGGTAATGCACTTCGTCCATCACCACATACACCAGGCGGTCCAGGGCGGGGGATCCCGCATAGAGCATGTTCCGCAGCACCTCGGTGGTCATGACGACGACGTCGGCGTCCGGATTGACGCTGCTGTCTCCCGTGAGCAGGCCGACCCGGGCGCTCCCGTAGGCCGCGGAGAGTTCGGCGAACTTCTGGTTGCTCAACGCCTTGAGGGGCGTGGTGTAGAACGTCCTGGTGCCCTGGGCGACGGACAGGAAGGCGGCGAACTCCCCCACCACCGTCTTGCCGGCCCCGGTGGGGGCCGCAACCAGCACCCCGCGGCCGGCATCGAGCGCCGAGCAGGCCTCTAGCTGGAACGGGTCCAGCTCGAAGCCCAGCCGGTCCCGGAATTCCCGGAGCCTGCGGGCGCCGGCCGCGCCAGCCGCGCCAGCCGCGCCAGCCGCGCCAGCCGCGCCAGCCGCGCCGGCCGTGCCGGCTTCAAGGCGTTCGTTGTCCGGCATCTTCCGGCGCTCAGGCGCCGATGACCAGGGAGCGAGGGGCGGCCTGCTCGGGGAACAAGTAGGCGCTGATGGCGTGCGCGATCTTGCGACCGCCCTGGACGGAGGGCTCGATCGGATTCGCGTAGTCGGCGTCTTCGGGACAGATAAGCCTCAGGTCCACCAGCGCCAGCCCCCGGGCGAAGACGGCCCGGGTGATGTGGTCGTTGAACAGGGCGGCGGCCGACCGGATGATCCGCTGGTCGGGGCCCGACGGCGGGGTGTCGTAGATGGTGCAGGCCGCCGTCGGCAGCCCCGTGGCCGCGACCGCATCCAGCATCGCGACATAACCGGCGCCGAATTTATCCTGGGCATCGGCGAACATGGCCAGGGCTTCGGCCGCCCACACGGCCGGTTCATTGAGCAGGTAGGCGAAGCCCAGGGCGTCGTTCCCGCCCACGCTGATCACCAGGTGCGTGGCGTCCCGCGGGAGGGAGCGGAGCTGGCCGGCGACCCCGCTGATGACGGCGCCGTCGAGGGCCAGGAGCGTGGCCTGCCAGCCGCGCGGCAGCAGCCCGCGAAGGTGCGTCACGACGTCGGGGCCGCCGGCAACATAGGCAGCGTTGTCGAACACCGAGTCGCCGAGCAGCACGACGTGGCCGGTGCTGCCGGGTGCGTCAGCTGCCATGTCGCCCTCCTGTTTCAGGGTCGGTGCTGCCTTCGGGAACCGCGGGCGGGCACTCGGGCCGGTGAGCACACCTTATCCCCCCGTCCCGACCACCGGTAGGTGCGCCCCCTAGCCCTTGGAGCAGGCCAGAGGACGGAAGGACCCGGGTGTAGAGCGCACCCGGGTCCTTGAGCGAATTACTGTTCGCTAGCCGAGGTAGAGCACGTCCTCCAGCGGCTCCCCCGCGGCGATCCGCTTCAGGATCGCCGGCTCAGCATCGTCCGAGGCAAGGGCGGAATCGACGACGGCGGCTGCCACCTCGGGCGCCAGCACCACCACTCCGTTCTCATCACCCAAGACGATGTCGCCGGGATTCACCGTGGCGCCGCCGATGGTGACCGCGACACCGAACTGCGACCGGCCGGAGCCGTGCCGCTTCGTGGTCAGGCAGGTGGTGCCGCGCGCGAAGACCGGCAACGCCCCGCCGTCGTCCGCCGCCTGCAGATCCGTGAGATCGGTGACCGGGCCGTCCACCAGGATGCCCGCGGCGCCGCGGGCCTTGGCCGCGGCAGAGGTGACCGCACCCACCGGGGCGTGGCTCCGGTCCCCGTTCAGGTCCAGAACCAAGACCTCGCCGGGACGAAGCCGGACCAGCGCCTGGTTCACGGCCACGGCATCGGCGTCGGGAATCAACGCGGTGGCGGCGACCCCCATCATGCGGACACCCGGCACCATGCTCCGGATGTCCCCGCTGCAGAAGCCGTCCTCCAGGAAGTGGCCGAGCGTGGGGAGGCTGACCCGGCCCAGTTTCCGCAGCAACTCATCCATGGTCGGCCCCTGGAACCACCGCCACGCATTCGATCTCCAGGGACACGCCCCACAGGCTGACGCACACCGACGTGCGGGCCGGCCGGTGCGGACCGAAGTACTCGTCGTACACGGCGTTGTATTCCTCGAGCTGGTCCGCACTGGTCAGGTAGGTGTTCACCTTGACCACATGCTGCAGGCCGCTGCCGGCCTCGATCAGGATCGCTTCGAGGTTCCGGATGGTCTGGCGCACCTGGTCGGAGAAGTTCTCCGGCTGGTCGGCCAGGCCGCCGGGCCCCGCCGGGATCTGCCCGGAGGTGAAGACAAAACCGTTCGCCACCACCGCCTGGGAGTAGGGCCCCACCGGCCCCACCGCACCCGGCGCTGCAGTAATGCGGCGAATGCTCACGATTCCGCCTTGGCAAATGCCTTCACCGTGTCAGTGTTGTCCACGGCGTCGATATCGCCGTGGCGGGTCTCCGTCAGGAGGTACAGCGCGATGAGGGAGAGCACTGCGGCGCCCATGATGTACCAGGCGATGGAGGTACTCTGGCCGGTGGCCGCCAGCAACGCCACGGTGATCGCGGGAGTCGCCGCGGAGCCCAGCAGGCCGGAGAGCATGTAGGAAACGGACAGGCCGGAGTAACGGACCTTGGACCCGAAGAGCTCGGCGAGGAAGGTCGCGATCGGTCCGTAGTTGGCGGAGAAGGCGAGCATCATCAGGCCGTAGGCAACGAAGAGCAGCGGCTCGGATCCGGAGTTCAGCAGCCAGAAGAACGGGAAGGCCAGGAGGGCCTCGGCGATGATGCCGGCGAAGATGATGGGCTTGCGGCCTACGCGGTCCGAGAGCCGCCCGAAGAAGGGGATGGCAACGAACGCCAACGCGCAGGCGAACATGACCACCCAGAGCATCTTGTCCTTGGAGTAGCCGAGTTCCGCGGTGCCGTAGTTGACGCCGGAAGCCACCAGGAGGGTGAAGGTGCTGCCCGTGGAGAGGGTGGCGACGCCGCCCAGGATGACCTGCTTCCAGTAACGCTTCATCAGGTAGGCGAACGGCAGCTTGGCCTTGGCCCCGGTCTCGCGGACCATCTGGAAGGACGGGGTCTCCTCGATGTTGAGGCGGATGTAGATTCCGACCGCAACCAGGACGGCGGAGAGGAGGAACGGGACGCGCCAGCCCCAGCTGAGCAGTGCCTCGTCGCTCATGGTGGAGGCCACGATGAGGAAGGCGACGTTGGCCAGCAGGGTTCCGATCGGAACACCGATCTGCACCATGGAGCCGAAGAAGCCGCGCCGGTTCTCCGGTGCGTGCTCGACGGTCATGAGCACCGCGCCGCCCCATTCGCCGCCGAGCGCCAGCCCCTGGATGAGCCTGAGCAGCAGCAGCAGCAGCGGCGCTGCCACGCCGATGGTGTAGTAGTCCGGCACCAGGCCGATGGCGAAGGTCGCCGCGCCCATGGTCATGAGTGAGATCAGCAGCATGGACTTGCGGCCGAGCCGGTCGCCGAAGTGACCGAACAGGATGGCCCCCACCATGCGGGCCAGGTAGGCCGACGCGAAGGTCAGGAACGACAGGATGGTGCCGACGGCGCCGTCGAGCTCGGGGAAGAAGATCCGGTTGAACACCAGCGCGGACGCGGTGCCGAAAAGAAACAGGTCGTACCACTCGACGGTGGTGCCGATGACGCTTGCCGTAGATATCTTCCGCATCTTCCGGCGGTCCAGGCGGGCCGCGGCCGCGCTGGTGGGTGTCACATGCTGGGACATTGCATCTCCAATAGGGGTGCGAGGTGGGTCGGCGGCAGGGCCGCATGCTCGTGCTGAGCGCATTCGAATCGTTTACCCACTATCCCGGCGTGTAGTGTGCCTCACAATCGCTAAGCACACACGTTTCGGACGCCGGGGCTGGGCATCTGCACACCCGCGCCGACACACCCCCTACAGGCCCTTGGGATTTGCCTCAGGCCCAGGCGACAACCGCGCGGGCCGCCTCCAAGGGTTTCATCAGGTCAATGCCGGTCAGGTCCTTGAACCGCTTGAGCCGGTTCAGGATGGTGTTGCGGTGGCAATAGAGGTGCTCGGCGGTTTCGGTGACGCTCCCGTTCCGCATGAAGCTGAGCACGGTTTCTTCCAGCCGGTCGCGTTCGTCCGGCCGGCAAACCGCCAGTTGTGCCTCGAGCCCGGCCCTGACATCGATGCCGATCCCTGCCATCCGCAGGCGGGTCAGGCGGGTCCAGTCCTCGCCCACGGTCAACGGTTGCTTGTCACTGCTGTTGACCAGATCGCTGAGCACCGCGGCGATCCTCGCCGCCGGCGTCAGTTCCCCGAGTCCGAGCACGGGTCCGTGCACCCCGCAGGCAACGGATGCCAGCGGTGCCGGGACCCGCACGCCGCCCAGGTCCTGCATCCCCTGCGTTTCGGGCCAGAACACGTACGTATACTTGTCCGCCTGATGCAGGAAGGCCGGCGCCCCACGGTGTGAGTAGGACGCGAGCTGCCGCAGCGCCGCGGCGGCCTTCCCCTGCGCGGCGGCTATCCCGAATCGGCCGTCCGGGTTCACGTCGAACGCTGTGGCGAAGCGGTTCCGGGTCTCCGGCAGCTGGCCCTCCGGCCCGAACAGCGCGGCCACGAACTCGTGCCGCACGCCTGCTTCCTCCCGGGCCATGAGGATACGCTCGGCGAGATAGCTGGAATGGGCGGCGGCGGCATAGTCGTCAACCACCTTCCAGACGGTTTCCACCCGGCTTGTCAGCATGGCGGCGTCCTCGGGGCCCGACAGCTCCAACAGGCTGCCCCAGACCACCGGAAAGTCGAGACGCACGGCGGAAATCAGCGCCTCCGGCGGCACACCCTGGCGTGCCCGGCGGGCGCCCAGTTCTTCAGCAAACCTCAGCAGGCCTGGATAGGAAGCGGGTTCCTCCAGGCAGTCCAGGATCAGCTCGAGGGAACCTGCCGCCGTCGACTCCAGATCGTCGTGGCCGACCAGGTCCTGCGCGTAGCCTGGGATGCTCCGAACCCGCCGGACGAAATCCGCCTTCAACGCCCCGGCCTGCTGCCGCAGCCGCGCAACCAGACTGGCCCAGGCCTGGTCGGACGTCTCGCCAAAGACTGTGTGCATGAGCACAGTCTAAACGCGCCAAAGGGGTTGGCTTCAGCTAGTTACTTCGCAGTTGGCGGCTGCCAGCATGGAACGAGACAAAGACCGAAGGAAGGGAACAGCGTGAGCATTACAGCCATGCCGGAGGCCGGCAGGACCGGCAGCGCAGGCAGCGCCGGCGCCGGTATCAGCGCGGGACATCTGATCGTGGCACAGCTCGAGGCCGCCGGGGTGAAACGCGTCTACGGCGTCCCGGGCGAGAGCTTCCTCGACGTCCTGGACGGCCTGCACGATTCCTCGATCACCACCGTCGTCACCCGCCATGAGGGAGGCGCCGGGTTCATGGCGCTGGCCGAGGGCCGGTTGACCGGCCTTCCCGGGATCGCCATGGTGACCCGCGGGCCCGGCGCGGCGAACGCGTTCATCTCCGTCCACACCGCCTACCAGGACGCCACTCCCCTGGTGCTCTTCGTCGGACTCATCCCCGTGGCCGACCGCGGACGTGAGTCGTTCCAGGAGTTCGACATCAACGCTTGGTTCGGCAGCACCGCCAAGAAGGTCCTGGTCCTCGACCATGCAGCCTCGGCAGCCGCAGTCGTGGACGACGCCATCCACACCTCCCTCAGCGGCCGGCCCGGCCCGGTGGTCATCGGCCTCCCCGAGGACGTTCTCACCCACCTGGTCCCGGGCGGCGTCCCGGTGACGCCGCGAGCCTTGGCCCGCTCGGCCCCGTCGTCGTCGGCACTGCAGGAATTCGGCACGAGGCTGGCACAGGCCAGCCGCCCGATGATCGTGGTGGGCGGCGAAAGCTGGACGCAGGAGTCCGGCGAGGCGCTGGCCAGGTGGGCGGCCGGGCGTGGAATCCCGGTGGCCGCAGACTTCCGCGCCTACGATGCCGTGCCGCACCGGCTCGAGGGCGGCAACAGCTACGTAGGGTCGCTCGGCTACGCCCGCAGTGACGCGCTGGCTGCGCGGTTTGATAAGTCGGATCTGCTGGTGTTCATCGGCTGCCCGCGCGCGGACGTCCTGAGCGACGGGTACACCGCCGGCCTGGAGGCCGAGACCGTGGTGGTGATGCCCGGCGATACGCTGGGGCACTTCGGGCGCCTCGACCAGCACATAGTGGCCGATCCGATTGCGTTCACCGAGGCCCTGACCGGGCTACCGGAGGCCGGCGCCGCCGAGCCGTCCTGGCTGCCGGATGCCCGCGCCGAGTACGAGCGCTTCAGCTCCCCGGTGCCGGCCGACGGCGGCCGCGGCGTGGACCTGAACGAGTGCATGGCGGTGCTGCGCGAGGAACTGAACGACGACGCCGTCATCACCTACGGCGCGGGAAACCACGCGCTGTGGCCGGCACGCTACCTGCCGCACTCGGCGGCCGACTCGCTCGTGGCACCGCGCAACGGCGCCATGGGGGTCGGCATCCCGGCCGCCGTGGCGGCCGGATTGATCTTCCCCGGCCGGCAGGTGGTCTCCGTGGCCGGCGACGGCTGCTTCCTCATGAATGGGCAGGAGTTCGGGACGGCCGCGGCGTACGGCAGCGCGCCGGTGGTCATCGTGGTGGACAACGGGTGCTTCGCGACCATCCGCGAGCACCAGGAGCGCAGTTATCCGGGCCGGCCGTCGGGCACGGAGCTCACCAACCCTGACTTCGCGCAGTGGGCGCAGTCCTTCGGCGGCTACGGCGAACGGGTGGAGCGGACCGCTGATTTCCGGGATGCCTTCCGCCGCGCCGTCGACAGCGGCAAGCCCGCCCTGCTGCACGTGCTGCAGGATCCATCCGTGCGGTCACCGAAGACCGGAGAACAGGAGGACGCGCGATGAGCGGGCTGGATTCTCACGAGGACGCACGCTTTTTGCGGGACTTCGAGGTGCTGAGCGGGTTCGGGGCGACGGAGAACGGCGGGGTACACCGGCTGGCCGGATCGGCGGCGGACGGCGAACAGCGGCGCTGGTTCACCGAACTGCTGGAGTCGGAGGGCTTCCGCGTGGAGTTCGACCAGATAGGCAACCAATTCGGCCTGCTGGAGTTGGTGCCGGACGCGCCGTATGTGGTGGTGGGCTCGCACCTGGACTCCCAGCCGACCGCGGGTAAGTACGACGGCGCCTACGGGGTCCTCGCCGCCGCGCACGCCGCGTTCCGGCTGGCGGCCGAATGGCGCTCCTCGGGCACCGTGCCGCGGCACAACCTGGCGGTCGTGAACTGGTTCAACGAGGAGGGCGCACGGTTCAAGCCCTCGATGATGGGCAGCTCGGTCTACACCGGAAAGATGACCGCCGCTGCCGCGTTGGCGGTGGAGGACCCGGCCGGTATTACGGTCACGGAAGCGCTGCAGTCCATCGGCTGCCTCGGGTCCGGCACGGGGCCGGCGGCGGCCTACTGCGCCGAGATCCATATCGAGCAGGGCCGGAGCATGGAGCGCGACGGCGTGACGATCGGCCTGGTGGATTCAAACTGGGCGGCGAACAAGTACGAGTTCGTGGTGCACGGCGAGCAGTCGCACACCGGCTCCACGGTGATTGCGGACCGGAAGGATGCCCTGCTGGGGGCCTCGATGCTGGTGGTGGCGGCGCGGGAAATCGCGGACCGGTTCCCCGGCGTCCTGCACACCTCCGTGGGCCAGCTCGACGTGTATCCGAATTCCCCCGTCGTCGTGCCGTCCCGGGTGAACCTGTTGCTTGACCTGCGGTCAGCCGACGAGGCGGTACTGGCCGAGGCCGACCAGATGCTGCACGAGCGGATGCTTCAGATCGAGCGGGCCGCGAACGTGCGGATCGACAAGGGCGGCTCCCACTGCTGGCCCGTGACGCCGTACCAGCCTGAGGGCGTGGAACTGGCCGAAAAGGCCGCGGTCGACCTCGGCCTTTCCTACCGGAAGGTGAAGACCCTGGCCGGGCATGACTCGACGAACATGAAGGACATCGTCCCGACGATCATGCTCTTCGTGCCCTCGGTCGAGGGCATCTCGCACAACGAGCACGAGTACACCAGGGACGAGGACATCGTGGCAGGCCTGCACATGCTCACGGACGTGGTCCGGCGCCTGTGCCACGGCGAGCTGGACCGCGCGGAATAGCCGACCCGCGCTCTTTGTTGACGTGTCCATGAAGATTGAGATCTGGTCCGACATTGCCTGCCCCTGGTGCTTCATCGGCAAGCGCCGCTTCGAAACGGCCCTGGAGGGCTTCGAACACAAGGACCAGATCGACGTCGAATGGCGCAGCTACCAGCTCGACCCCACCCTGCCGGAACACTATGACGGCACCGAGACCGAGTACCTGTCCCGGATGAAGGGCATGCCGCAGGACCAGGTCAAGCAGATGTTCGCCCACGTCACGGCGCAGGCTGAAGGCGAAGGGTTGAACTACGACTTCGACTCCGTGGTGGTGGCCAACAGCTTCACCGCGCACCGCTTCCTGCATCTGGCCAAGGAGCACGGCGTGATGGACCAGGCCAAGGAAGCCCTGCTGTCCGGCCATTTCGAGCAGGGCAAAGACATTGGCGACGCGGAGTATCTGGTGGGCATGGGCGTCGAACTGGGCATTCCCGAGACGGAGATCCGCGAGACGCTGGCCGGCGACCGCTTTGCCGCGGAGGTGCGCGCCGACATCGCCGAGGCCCGCGCGCTCGGCGTGAACGGGGTGCCGTTCTTCGTGCTGGACCGCAAGTACGGGATTTCCGGGGCGCAGCCGGCCGAGGCGTTCGCGCAGGCGATTCGGCAGGCGTGGAACGAGCGCAGCCCGCTGACCGTGCTGCCGCAGTCGAAGACCGACGACGGCGCGGTGTGCGGCCCCGACGGCTGCAACTGACCGAACCGGACCGGAACCGGCGGGCTGCTTCCCGAAGCGGCCCGCCGGTTTTCTTGTGTCCTATGCCTTATCTTGTGCCTTGCGCGCTGCCGGGCGGGCCGTCGAGCACGGTGGGGACGTACTCGAGCAGCTGGAGCCGACCGTCGAAGGTCCTGCTGTCCACCATCTCGAGCGCGACGTCCGGGTAGCCGTCGTAGATCCGTTCCCGGCCGGTGCGGCCCGTGATGACAGGGAAGATGACCAGCCGGAACCGGTCCACGAGGCCCGCGGTCAGCAGCGACCGGCACAGGCTGAGGCTGCCGAGGGTGCTGAGCTGCCCGGTCCCGGTGCGTTTCATCTCAGCCACGGCCTCGACGGCATTCCCGGTGACCAGTTCCGAGTTCGGCCAGGTCAGCGGCGCCTGCAGCGTGGAGGAGAAGACGACCTTGGGCACGGCGGCGAGGCCGGTCAGGCTGGCGCCCTCATCTTCGGAGAATTCCGAAGACCCGGCCGCGGCCTGCTCGGACATGCCCGACATCAGCCGGTAGGTGTTCGCGCCCAGGAGGAAGGTGTAGTCCTTCTCCCCCTCCTGCTCGAGCCAGGCCAGATACTCCGGGCCCTCCAGCCCCCACCAGCCGGGCCAGCCCACGGCCGAGGCATAGCCGTCCAGCGAGATGATCAGGTCCACCATCAGGTTCGCAGATCGCGCCTGCGCAGTTGTCTCGCCCATCGCACGCTCCTCGCTCTGCCCGGCGCTTGGCCGACATGTTACTCCCGAAGCGATAGGTTGTTGAGGGTGTTCCGGGCGCCCAAGCGCCCGGAGCGAAGGTCCGCTTCCCTGAACTGTGGCGGTCGCCGTCCCCTTGGGCGACCGGCGAAGCACCCTGGCTGCACACTGCGGTTCCATCGGCGTGTGCAGCGCATGTACTGATTGGCCGGCCGACGCTTCGGCCCGATTGAGAGGACCGATAGCGGGATGAATCAGCAACCGACGAGGCTCTGGACCAAGAACTTTATTCTGGCCATCGTCGTCAACCTGTTCATCTCCCTGGTTTTCTACATGCTGATGACCACGATGGCGCTCTACGCCGTGGACCGCTTCCAGGCCTCCGACACCGCTGCCGGTTTCACGTCCAGCGCGTTCGTGCTCGGTTCGGTCATTGCGCGGATCTTCGCCGGCCGGCTGCTGGACGTCGTCGGCCGCCGGAAGATGATCCTGGCGACCATGGCCGTGTTCGTGGCCGCCTCGCTGCTGTACATTCCCACCGGTTCACTGACCTGGCTGCTGGTGCTCCGCATCGTGCACGGCATGGCCTTCGGCGCGGGCACCACCGCGGTGGCTGCCTCGGCCCAGACCCTCATCCCCCACACCCGGCGCGGCGAGGGAACCGGGTACTTCGGCCTGTCCACCACGCTCTCGACGGCGGTGGGCCCCTTCGTCGGCGTGCTGCTGGCGGGGCTGCGCAACTACGATGCGATGTTTTACTTCTGCGCCGCCGCCTCCGTGGTTGCCCTCGTGGTGGCCCTGTTCCTGCGGGTGCCGGAACTGCCGGCCCCGAAGCGATCCGGTCGGTTCCGGATGAGCCTGAGCGATATTTTCGAGACAGCGGCCCTGCCCATCTCCTGCATCATCCTGCTGGCCGGGACCTCCTACTCCGGCATCCTGATCTTCCTGACCTCCTACGCGGAGTCGCGGGGCTCCACCTCCGCGGCCAGCGTCTTCTTCCTGGTCTATGCGGGGGCGGTGCTGGTCTCCCGCCTGTTCGCCGGCCGGATCCAGGACCGCCGCGGCGACAACAGCGTCATGTACCCCACCCTGATCTCCTTCGTGCTGGGGTTGGCGCTGCTGATCCCGGACCCCACCCTCCTGACCATCATCGGCTCGGCGATCTTCAGCGGCATCGGCTTCGGCACCATCATGTCCGGCGCGCAGGCGATTGCGGTGAAGGTGTCGCCGGCCATGCGCATCGGCACGGCCACGTCCACCTTCTTCCTGGCGCTCGACCTCGGTTCCGGGCTAGGCCCCATCATCCTGGGCACGCTGGTTCCGGTTCTCGACTACCCGGGCATGTATGCCCTGCTGGCCGTGGTGATGGTGCTGACCACCCTGCTCTACTTCTTCGTGCACGGCCGCCGGAAGGGTGCCGCCGGCGCCGTCGGCGCCTAGGGGCGCAGCGCGGCGGCGGTACGGCGAGAGCGGTGCCGCGCCTGACGTCGCGGCGGTGAGGCGGGCGGCACGGCGGGAGCTGCGTGTCGCCGACGGTGCGGTACGCGCCTTGGCCAGGCACCGCCGTCGTGCTGGAAGCCTTACTCCGGCTCCGCAGGTTCGCTGGGGGTGGGCGACAGCCGCGGGCAGCTCAGCGTCCCCGGCGTCTGGTCCACCCGGTTGGCCGGCACGAGTTCCTTGTAGCCGGCGCCGACCACCACGTCCACGCTGTCGTCGCCGCGGTCGTCGGCCACGTATTCCGAGTCAGGAATGTTTCGCTGCAGGTTGAAGGCGTTGGCTTCGCCGGCCTTGCCGGACACGACGACGGCGCTCATCCCGTAGACGCTCAAGGTCTTGTTGCCGACGGAACCGATGTCGTAACCCCGGTCGGACAACGCCGCGGCCACTTTGCTGCCCAGGCCCTCCAACTGCGTGCCGTTGTAGACGTTGAGCCGGAACGAACCGTTGTCCGGGTAGTCGTAGGTGCCGGTCGGGCAGGTGACCGCTTCCGGTGGCGGCGGCGGGCCCCAGCCGGGAACCTTCAGGTCGCCGCGGGCGACGGCCAGGGCCGCGAGCGCCGCGGCGATGACCAGGCCGACCAGCAGCACCAACACCACCCCATGCAGGATCCGCCGCTGGTAACTGTGCGGCTTCTCCACATTGCCGTCCTCGACGAAGACGCGGTCCAGATCCTCTTCGGTGATGACGCGCTGGCCCTGCCAGCTCAGGATCTGCTTGGGCTTGCGTCGGGGTGGCGGCGGGATGCTGGGTTCAGTCATCGACCACCAGGACCCGGGCATGCAGCACGGCCCTCTGGTGGAGCGCCGTGCGGACCGCGCGGTGCAGTCCGTCTTCCAGATAAAGGTTCCCCTGCCACTGCACCACGTGCGGGAACAAATCCCCGAAGAACGTGGAGTCTTCGGCCAGCAGGGCATCGAGGTTGAGCGTTGACTTGGTGGTGATCAGCTCGTCCAGGCGCACTTGGCGCGGCGGCACCTCGGCCCAATCCTTGGGGCTGACGTGGCCATGTTCGGGGTAGGGGCGGCTGTCGCCCACGGCTTTGAAGATCACGAACCCAGCCTAAGGAAGTCGGCCCGCGAAGGAAACGCGCGCCACAGCGTGCCGCGGACCCGTAGCCAAAAGGTTACGGTCCGTTTGCCGCACGCGTCGGAGTGTCTGTCGCTTCCAGCTTGGGAGGCCGCGGGTGTCTGGCGATCCCGCCGGTCAGGCCGCGGTGATCGGCACTTCGCGGACGCCCACGGTCTCGCCGGTAATCCAGTCTTCCCACTCGACCCGCAGCCGGTACTCCCCCCGTTCCGGCGGGTGCAGTATCACGTCGTACCGCTCGGCCGCGCCGAAGGCCAGCACGTCGGTCATGAGCGGGTATCCGGCCTCCCGGCAGGTCGGTGAGGGCGCCCCCGGTACGGAGGTGTCACGGAACGGCCGGCCGTCGTGCGCGATCAGCTCGGCCATCCGCACCGGCTCCCCGTCCATGGCCGTGAAGTACATGCGGTTGGGAAGGTAGTTGGCGTTCAGGATGCGCAGCAGCGTCGGCTTCTTCTCGCCGCCGGCCACGTTGGCCCGCAGCGCCGACAGGCTCCACACCCGGTTGTCGCCGGAGCGCCGGCGAACCAACTCGCCGCCCATCAGGTAGAAGTGCTTGGGTTCGAACCGGTTCAGCCCCACGTCTTCGCCGGAGAGCCCGGCCGCATGGTGCATTTCGTGCCAGCGCGGATCCAGCGAATACGGGATCAGAATGGACTCGGTGTCGACGTCGTACTCCGGCCCGTCCACGAACGCCCGACGCGCTCCCGGCGTCACCGGGTAGTCGGGGTGCACCACCGGATCCACGATCACGGGGCCGAACATCCCCATCTGCGCGTGCAGCACGGTGTTGACGTGGCAGTGGTAGAAGTAGGTGCCGGCCGCGCCGTAGTTGGGATCTCCGGGCCGGCCCGGCTCCGGCGCCCACTGGTACGTGTACGTGCCGCCGATCTCGAAGGACGTATGGCCGACGCCGTCGTTGCGCGGGTCGGGTTCCAGCCCGTGCCAATGGATGGTGTGCGGGCCCATCGAGGGATGCACGGTGGCGTGGAAGATCTGCCCTTCCAACGGCCGGATCAACGGGCCGGGAAAACCGCGGCCGGATTCGCGCGAGTCGAAGCTCCACATCTCGAACATTGCGCCGTCGTCGAAGCGCAGGTCCCGGTTGAAGACCTCCAGGTAGACGGACGAATGCGGCGTCTGCCGGAATTCCGTGACCGGGCGGTCCAGATCCAACTGGTCGGAGCTGAAGTCCACCTGGCTGCGAAAGCGGTGGCGCGGTCGGCCGTCGTCGTCAGTGGGGCTCGGGCTCGGCACCGGCTGCGCGGGTTGGGTCGGTTCCCCGGTGGGGGACGACGTCGGTGCCTCCGTGGGCTCGCCCGTGGGCGTCGGCGTCGGTGCGGCGGTGGGAGTGCCGGTGGGCGAGGCGGTCGGCTCAGCCGTGGGCGCCGCGGTCGCGGTGGGCTTCGGCGTGGAGGTGGGCTTCGGCGTCGCCGTGGGCTTGGCCCCGCCCCCGCCCTTGCGGTCGTCGTCGTCCTTCTTCTTGCCCTTTTTCCGGTCCTCCTCGCGCCGACGGGCAGCTTCCTCCCGCTTCCGCTCGGCCTCGGCCCGCTTGCGTTGCTCTTCGGCCCGTTGCGCGGCCGTGCCGTTGCCGGAGCGCAGGGGCACTCTCGGTTTGCTCATCATCCCTCCCCGGGAAGCGGTGCCTTCAGGTTCCAGTGAGCCACCAGCCCGCCCGGGTACAAGCCGCCGGCGGCAGTCTGCGAGGGCTCGGCGTGGCAGTGCATCGGGTACTCCCAGTCGGTGGTCCGGGCGTACCAGACCGGATCGAGGGCATCCGGCGGCCGTTTGACCGGGATGATGCAGTCCTTCCGGTCCATCGGTTGCAGCTCCACCACGTCCTCCCACTGCTGCAGCACCACGTGGCCCTGCTTGTCCACGTACCCCTCGCGCCGCGGCCAGTGGTAGTTGTTCCGCCGCACGGTCCACAGGTGGTTCCCGTGGAAGTGGATCTGGTGGTACACGATTCCGGGGTTGATCAGCCGCACCAGCTGGCCGCCCCGGAGGGTGCCGGCGGTGGTGCCTTCGCCGAACTGGCGCACGTCGAGCTGCCGCGGATACCCGGAGACCAGGGTTTCCTCGTCGCTGGCCAGGTTGAGCGCCTCGTTCCTGGTCATGGCAAGCGACTCGTAGCCGCTGCGCCCGTTCAGCGTGAAGTACCGCGGCACCGCCTTGGTCTGCAGCGGGTCAACGGTGCCGCCGGCGGCCTCGATGGCCGCCCAGTTCGACTCCACCGCGTGGCAGATCCACACCCACTGCCGTTCGAAGCTGGCCCGGCCGGGCGTGATGTCCCACTGGTGCCCGGGATCCATCACCAGGAGCGCGCCGAAGAGCCCGAGGGTCCGCTCGACCGGCGCGTTGGTCGGATCGCTGTAGATGTACGAACCGGCCGGCGGGCACGGCAGCTCCAGCAGCGCGCTCCCGCCCGGCGCAATCGGACCGGTCCGGGCGTCCTCGTGGCCCGGCCCGACGTCGTGCAGGACAAACTCATGGTCCCTGGCCAGCCGGTTGTGCACCCGGAAGCGGAGCGTCGAACCCACCTCCGCGATGATCGTGCGCGCGGGGAAGTAGCTGGCCCAGTAGTTGCGGCGGATGAAGTACTGCCCGGGGTTCGCCGGGTCCGGGCCGTACGGCTGCGGGGTGCCGCGCGGCGGCAGCGCCGCCCCCAGCGGATAGGTCCGCGACTCCACCAGCCGCCCGTCGGCGGTAAACACCTTGGGCGCCACGGCCAGGCTCGGCGAGGCGTCCCGCAGGGCGGTGGGCCGGTCGCCGAAACCGCGGTGGTAAACCAGCGAGTCGTCCACCATCTTCAGGTAGCCCTCGTTGATGTAAAGGTCCAGCACGCCGGGAACGGGCACGACGGCGGAGGGCCGGGTTCCGGTGGCGACGGGCTGGGCGGGGCTCCTCCGCCCAGCCACGGTCGCCTGGGCCGATGCCGCGCCGCCCAGTCCGCCCAGGGCCAGCGCGCCGAGCCCGGCGGCGGCCCCGTATCTCAGGAAGTTCCAGCGCCCCACGCCGGGTGTCTCCTGGGAGTCCTTTGGCCGCCGGGGCTCCGCGCCTTCGGTGCCGGTCCTATCCGAGGCAGCGCTGCCCGACGCAGAACTACCCGAGGCTGCGCTCATCGTGCGGCCGTGGTCCGGCTCCGGAACGTGCTCAACCATGATGTCCGCCTTCGTCCAGCCAGCCGGGTCTGAACGCCACCCGCGGCAGTTCGAGCCGCAGCGGCGCCGCGTGCAGCCACGGATCCGTAAACTCCGCCGACAAGCGCTGCGTGTCCGCCGGCACCAGGAAGCTGATCCAGAAGCGCTCGGTGCTCCAAGCTGCCAGCGCCACGGCCTCCCCGGAGTCCCGGTTGGTCACCGTCGGACCGCCGTCGCCGACCCTCAGCCGCAGCTGCCCTGGAGCGAACAGCACCGCGTCCTCCGAAGCGTTCCGCACCTCCAGCTCCACCAGCAGGTGGTCACCCCACGTCATGTTCGCCGGCTGTGGCGCCACGGCCATGATGGGGCCGTGTCCGGCGTGCCCGGCTCCACCCGCGGCACTCCCCCGGCCTTCCGCACCGCCGCCCGTAGGCGGCCCCGCAGCAGCGGAGGTCTCCGCGCCCGTGGCGGGGACACCGCCGTCGTACGCCAACCGATGCTGGCGCTCCGCGGACACCAGCCGCACGCTCCCGAACGACGTCTGCACGCCTCCCGACCCGACCGTGCCGGCCTGCAGGTGGCTGGCCGTGAGCAGGCCCGCGCCCCCCGCCACGCCG
The DNA here is from genome assembly GCF_059091765.1 of Arthrobacter senegalensis. NCBI lineage: Bacteria > Bacillati > Actinomycetota > Actinomycetes > Micrococcales > Micrococcaceae > Arthrobacter > Arthrobacter senegalensis. Next base: position 324,474 of record NZ_JBNHGZ010000002.1, read on the forward strand.
GCGATGCCGGCCCCAACAAGTACCCCAAAAACACGCCGCGAGAGACCGGACGGCAGGCTCGCGCTGCTGTCCGGCCCCGGCACGACCGCGCTATCCCCATAGAGCGTCGTCATTGCCTTACCGCTTTCCCGCTCCCCCAAACCTGTAGGCACCCATCCTTGCCGGGCGGGCTTGGGAAAAACTGGTGGGATGCGAACGGCCCTGCCGCCCCGTCATACTGGGACCATGAGCCTCACAGCCGGTCTCCCTGCCCGCCCGGAGCAGCCGCCCATCGGCCTGCTGCTGGACGTCGACGGCCCGCTTTCATCGACGGTGACCCGAACCGTGCCGGCGGAGATCATCCACTCGCTGCTCGTGATGGCCAAACGCGGCTGGCCGATCGTGTTCAACACCGGACGGTCGGACCAGTTCATCAAAGAGCAGGTGATGGAGCCGATGCTGGCCGCCGGCATGCCGCCGGAGGTGCGCTGCTACGCGGTGTGCGAAAAGGGCGCCGTCTGGTTCAGCTTCACGGCGGCCGGCCCGGGCACGATCCATGTGGACCATGCGCTGGCTCCGCCGCAGGAGTTCGCCGCCGAGGTGCGCGAGCTGGTCCGCTCCGGCTATTCAAGCCACATGTTCTTCGACGAAACCAAGCGGGCCATGGTCTCCGTGGAGCAGGTGGTGGGGACGGAAAACCGGGAGTACCGCCAGGTGCAGGAAAAGTTCGACGCCGAGGTGCTGGCTTTGATGTCCAGGTTCGGCATGGGTGCCACGCGCCTGGACCAGCACCTGCCGGACAGCGACGACCAGATTGACTATCGGGTGGACCCGAACATCATCGCCACCGACATCGAGTCGGTGCAGCTGGGCAAGGACCTGGGCGCCGAGCGGGCGCTGGAAATGCTGGCCGCGGACGGCGTGGTGCCGCACGCGTGGCGGACGATGGGCGATTCGCGCACCGACTACGCGATGTCCGACCTGCTGCACCACAACGGGCACGCGGTGCTGCACGTGGACGTCCGCCCCGACGACGGGGTCCCGCAGAAGCCGTACCCGGTGCTGACCGCGGCCCACCTGGGCTTCCCGAGGGCCGTGCACGAAGAAGCCGGCGCGGCGTTCCTGCGGACGTGGGCGGCGATCGCGCAGACGTTGTAGGGCTTCCCGCGTTGGCGGTCCCGCCGTCGGGCCGTAACACGGCGAAATACGGGGCGCATTCCACGCCGATTCCCTCCGCGAGTCAAGCGAAACTTTGCCTTCGCAGCAAAACGTAACGTCCGTAACAATTGACTCCGGGCCCGGTGCTAGTCTGCCTTCCATGAACGCACTTCAGGGGAGCATTCCAGTACTCGACATGAGCACCGCCCGCCTTGCGGACGGCAGCTTCAACCCGGTCTTCATCGACCAGCTGCGCGACGCCGCGCACCGCGTCGGGTTCTTCCAAATCACCGGCTACGGCGCGGCCGAGGGCCAGGTGGCGGAACTCTTCGACGCGATGAAGCGCTTCTTTGACCTGCCGCTGGAAGAGCGGCTGAAGCTGGACAACCGAAACTCCCCGCATTTCCGCGGCTACACCCGCATGGGCACCGAACGGACCCAAGGCCGCGCCGATGCCCGCGAGCAGCTGGACTACTCGCCCGAGAGCGAGCCGGTCACCGACTACCCCGAGGACCAGAAATACTGGCTGCTCCGCGGCCCTAACCAGTGGCCGGACGCCGTGCAGCCGGACCTGCGCGAGAAAGCCATGGCCTGGGCCGAGCTGATGTCCACGGTGGGCCATGACCTGCTCTCGGCCATCGGCGTCGGGCTGGGCCTGCCGGAAGACTACTTCGACGAACCGTTCGCCGGCACCCCGCACTGGATGGGCAAGCTGGTGCACTACGTGGGCGGCGTGGTGGAGGAAGCCGGCGACCAGGGCGTGGGCGTGCACGCCGACTACGGCTTCGTCACCCTGCTGCTGCAGGACATGGTGGGCGGGCTCGAGGTGCGGCCGCCGGAGTCCGACGAGTGGCTGCCGGTCGAGCCGATCGAGGGTGCCCTGGTGGTGAACCTGGGCGAAATGCTGGAGGTCGCCACCGACGGCTACATCACCGCCACCGTCCACCGCGTGCAGGCTCCGCCGCCCGGCGTGGACCGCTACTCCGTGCCGTTCTTCTGGTCGCCGCGCCTGGATGCCGTGATCGACCCGGTCCCGCTGCCGGACGAGCTCAAGGCCGAGTCCCGCGGTCGCACCGACGACCCCACCAACCCGATGCTCTCAAGCTTCGGCGCCAACATGCTCAAGGGACGGCTGCGCGCCCACCCGGACGTGACCGAGAAGTTCTATCCGGAGCTGCTCGCCAAGAAGTAGGCGCGGCAGGTCGCCGGGGGTTCCGGCGGACGGGGCGCCGGGTCCGCCGGTTTCGGGCCGCCGGGCCGCCTGGCCTCCTTTGGCCTCCGGGCTTCCTTTGGCCTCCGGGACTCCCATGGTGTGTGCGGCGCTCGGCGTCGCACACACCATTCTTCTCGGTGCAGGCTCCGCCCACCCCGGTGCGCGGCCGTTCCCGCTCGCCCATAATGGCTGTGTGGGCAACATCCTGACCCGCTGGCGCGACGAACTGCGGGGCACGTTTTCCGGGCAGAGCGACACAATCCCGCAGTGGGAGCTGGACCTGGAGAACGGCGACGACGCGGGCTACTTCGCGCCCGATTCGGCCGTCTGGGCGGTTCACGGCTCGATGCATACTCTGGTCGCCGGCATCCGTTCGCTGCTCACCCAGACGCTGCATCCCGGCGCGCTGGCCGGCGTGCATGACTTCTCCGCCTACCGGGATGATCCGCTGCGGCGCCTGGCTAATACCATCCGGTGGATCTTCACAGTCACTTACGGCGACACCGCGGCGGCGCGGTCCGCCTGCGACCACGTCCTGCGCCTGCATGAACGCGTCCGCGGAACCTACACCGACTCCTCCGGCGGGCAGCAACCGTACTTTGCCAACGACCCCCACCTGTTGCGGTGGGTGCATCTGACCTTCACCGACGCCTTCGTCACCGCGCACCTGGCCTACGGCCGCCGGTTGCCGGGTGGTCCGGACCGCTATGTGGCCGAATGGGCCAAGGCCGGCGAGCTCATGCAGGTCTCGGACCCGCCCCGCACTTATGCGGAACTGCGCGCTCAACTGGCCGGCTTCGCCCCGGAGCTAGCCGCGTCGCCCACCATGGAGGAGACGGTCGCGTTTGTCAGGCGGCCGCCGCTGCCCCGCTCGCAACGACTGGGTTACCGCATCCTGTTCGCCGCCGCCGTCGAAACGCTGCCCAAGGAGCACCGCCGCCTGCTGGGGCTGCGCCCGACCACTCCCCTGCCGCTGCGGGTCCTCATCAAGCCCGCCACCCAGCTCGTCCTAGGCGTCGTCCGGCTCGGGCTGAGCAAGACCGGGCCCAGCGAAGCCGCCGCTCGCCGCCGCCTCGCCCGGCTCGGGCAGCAGGCTTGACGAAGGACCCTGGTGATAACTTCCCATGTTTCAAACGGGCCCTTGAACAAACCCGCAGGTCAGGGGCTTTTTGGTTCTCCGAAACGTGGGAAGTTAGGGCTATACATGGGCAGATGCTGACCGATCCGCGGCTGGCTCGTCGGTATGAACACCTCGTCCGGCCTTGCGTTGCGCCTTCGCGACCGACCTTGCGCTGCGCCTCGGCAACGGGCCTTGCGCTTTAACGCCAGCGGCCCCGGTCTGCAGTGCAGATCGGGGCCGCTGGGTCTGGCGGAGGATGGGGGATTTGAACCCCCGAGGGCGTGAACCCAACACGCGTTCCAGGCGTGCGCCATAGGCCGCTAGGCGAATCCTCCAGATGCTTGCTCACAAGAGCAGATACCAGAGTACCCGAAAGCGGCCCCATGTGCCGAATCGGGCAGGAGTGCAGGGAACTGGGCGCGGGAGTCCAGAAAGCTGGGGCCGAGGACTCCAAGGGGGCTGGGGCGCGGAAATCCAGGGAGCCGAATTCGGGAGTCCATGTACCTCAACCCAGGCCTCTAAGGGGCCTGAGGTTGGGCGACCTGGCCTCCTCTGGAGACGGCCGCCACCCCTTCAGCACGGGCCCAAAAATCGAATCCGAGACCGTGCGGGTACGACCGCCGTTTAGCTCTGGAAGGCTGCGACCGGCAGTGGCAAACTTACGCCATGGGTGAGGTGAGGGGCTGGGGGCAGCCCCTTTTCTAAGGGGACAAAACAACATGGCCACCGGTACAGAGTCAGCGGTAGGCAGCGTGCCACCGGCACGCATTGTGGACTGGCTGCTGGCCGGGGATGCGTCAATCCGGTTCCAAACCCTGCGTGATCTCTGCGACGCGCCCGAAGGCGAAGTGGCGGCCGCGCAAGCCCAAATTGCCGGCTCCGGCTGGGGCGCCTTGCTGCTGCAGGCGCAGGATCCGGACGGCAGCTGGGGCGGCGGCCTCTACAACCCCAAATGGACCTCCACCATGTTCACCCTGCTGCTGCTGCATTGGCTCGGACTCGCCCCGGGGCACCCTCAGGCCGTGGCCGGCTGTCGGAGGCTGCTGGACGGGGCAGAGTACTTCGACGGCGGGCTGACCTACGGCCGGCACCAGGACCGGGCCGAGAACTGCGTCACGGCCATGGCTGTGCTGGTCGGCTCCGAGCTGGGCCAGCGACTCGGCGGCGATCCACGGATCGACAAGGCAGTGTCGTGGCTGCTGGCCGAGGAACTGGACGACGGCGGTTGGAACTGCGAGCCCCACAGCTCACCGACCAAGCACGCCTCGTTCCACACCACCATCAGCACGTTGGAGGCGCTGGCTGCCTACCGGCACGGCGGCGGTGCGATCAAGGTGGAGGTCGCCGAGGCACGCGGCCGCGAATTCCTGCTGATGCATTCGCTTTACCGGTCACACCGGACCGGGGCCGTGGCGCATCCTTCGCTGTCCCAGTTCCGGTTCCCGCCGCAGTGGCACTACGACATCCTGCGCGGCCTCGAGTACTTTCGCGCCGAGGGCTGCCCGCACGATGACCGGATGTCGCCCGCCATCAAGGTAGTGGCCCACGGACGGCGCAGCCCGGGCAACTGGGGCGGGTACCGCCCGTATCCGGGGCGGATGTGGTTCCGCTGGACGGCAGAGGACATCGGCCGCTGGGCCACACTGCGGTGCTCCCGCGTGCTGCGCTGGTGGGATGCTCCCGACGCCATTCCCGACGCCGCCGCCGGCTCCCCGACGACCCCCGGCGGGTGACGGGCGCCTGATTTCGGGCCGCCGTCCGACGTCAGGTAGACTGTTCGTCGGCCCCTCATGCGGTGTCATCCTGTGAACTCCCCCAGGACCGGAAGGTAGCAAGGGTAAGCGGGCTCTGTCAGGTGCATGAGGGGTCTTTACTTACCCCCATGCTGCCTATCCCCAGCCCGGCCGCTCCGGCGTGCACCGGCCCAGTTTCAACCGATAGGGTTTGATCGTGAGTACAGCCCTTTACCGTCGCTACCGCCCGGACACTTTCGCGGACGTTATCGGGCAGGAACACGTCACCCATCCGCTGATGGCGGCGCTGCAGAAGAACCGCGTCAACCACGCGTACCTGTTCTCCGGCCCGCGCGGCTGCGGCAAGACCACCTCGGCCCGCATCCTGGCCCGCTGCCTGAACTGCGCGGAGGGCCCCACCCCCACCCCTTGCGGCACCTGCGACTCCTGCGTCGAGCTCGGCCGCGGCGGACCGGGCAGCCTCGACGTCATCGAGATCGACGCCGCATCCCACGGCGGCGTGGACGACGCCCGCGACCTGCGCGAGCGGGCCACCTTCGCCCCGGTGCGCGACCGCTACAAGATCTTCATCATCGACGAGGCCCACATGGTCACGTCGGCCGGCTTCAACGCCCTGCTCAAGATCGTCGAAGAGCCGCCGGAACACATCAAGTTCATCTTCGCCACCACGGAGCCGGACAAGGTCATCGGCACCATTCGCTCCCGGACCCACCACTATCCTTTCCGGCTGGTCCCACCGGAACCGCTGATGCAGTACCTCGAATTGCTGTGCCGGCAGGAGAACGTTTCGGTGGCCCCGGGCGTCCTCTCGCTGGTGATCCGGGCCGGCGGCGGCTCGGTCCGCGACTCGCTCTCCGTGCTGGACCAGTTGATGGCCGGCGCCGGACCCGACGGGCTGGACTACGAACTGGCCGTTTCCCTGCTCGGCTACACGCACGCCTCCCTGCTGGACGACGTCGTCGACGCCTTCGCCGCGGGCGACGCGTCCACCGTGTTCAGCGCCGTGGACCGCGTGGTGCAGACCGGCCACGATCCGCGCCGCTTCGTCGAGGACCTGCTCGAGCGCTTCCGCGACCTGATCATCGTGCGCGCCATGCCGGAAAGCGCCCACGCGATCCTGCGCGGCGTTCCGGAAGACCAGATCGCCCGGATGCAGACCCAGGCCAACCAGCTGGGCGCGTCCGAGCTTTCCCGGGCCGCGGACATCACCAACCAGGCGCTGACCGAGATGACCGGCGCCACCTCCCCGCGCCTGCACCTCGAACTGCTGTGCGCGCGGATCCTGCTGCCCGCCGCCGACCAGGGCGAGCAGGGCGTCGCGGCTCGGGTGGACCGGATCGAGCGCCGGCTCAGCTACGGCGGGGCCCCGGTTTCATCACCGGCAGCCGGCCAGCCGCAGGCGCCCGCCGTGCACGCCGCCGCGGAGCCCCCGCTCTCCGGGCCCGAAGCCGCGCGCGCCGCGCTCCGGGGAGCCAACGCGCAGAAGGCCGAGCCCGCCCGCCCGGACGCCGAGCGCCTCACTCCCCCGCGGGTTAGCACCACCGACTGGCCCCGCGAAGACCAGCAGGGTCCCGCCGCCCCCGCCGCCAACAACTCCCAAACTTCAGGCCAGCCTGCCCAACAGCACGACGGCGGAGCTCCCGCTGCTTCCGCGGGTACGGCACCTGCGACGGCGGAAACCTCCGGATCTCCGGATGGGAACGGCGCCGCGGCCGCAGCCGAGGCCCAGGCGTCTTCCGCCCCGCCGCCTTCCGCTCCGGCATCCGCCAAGGATTCCAGCCGTCCGACCGTCCCGTCGTCGGTGTTCGGGAATCCGCGGGACGGCGGCAGGCAGGACGCCGGCGTGCAGGTCCCCTCCGATGCGGCCGGCCAGCAGAACGCTGCTGCCGGCTCCTCCGGCGAAAGCGCGGCCGACTGGGGTGGCACCTGGGGCGCCATGCCGGAGCCGGCTCCGGCAACCGAAGCACCGCGCCCCGCTCAGCCGGCCGTAGACCAGGCCCGTGGATCGGGCCAGCCGGCTCAATCTCCCCGGAACACGGCGGCGCCGGCAGCGGCAGCCAACGAGCGGCCGCAGGCACAGGGCCAGCCCCCGGCGCAGCAGCGCGGACCGCAGCGGCAGGCACCGGCAGCACCGCAGGCTCCGGCACGCCCGGAACCGGTTGCCCCGCAGGCTCCGGGGCGCCCGGATCCAGTTGCACCACAGGCGCAGGCCCCGGCCCAGCCGCCGGCCCGACCGGAACCGGTTGCACCACAGGCACCGGCCCCGGCACAACAGTCTCCGGCGCGCCCGGAACAGGCCGCACCACCGGCGCAGGCTGCGCGCCAGGGCCAGTCGAGCCCGCAGGCGTCCGGGCAGATCGAGATGATCCGCCGCGCCTGGCCGGAGATCCTGAGCACGCTCAGCGGCATCCGCAAGGTGACGTGGATGAACGTCAGCACCAATGCCTCGCCGCTCAGCCTCGACGGCACGGCGCTGACGCTCGGTTTCAAAAACCAGGGGTCCGCCACCAACTTCAACAACGGCGACCACGCGGACAACGTGCGCCAGGCCATCCAGCAAGTGCTCGGGATCGACCTGCAGATTCAAACCGTTGAAGACGCGTCGGTGACAGCGGGTGAGTCAAACCCAAAAGTACCTACTAGCCGGCCGCAGCCGGCAGACGGAGGTTGGTCCGCCAACACCGCCACGGTAGGTGCGCCCGCGCCGGTTTCGGAACCGGCTGGGCAAGCTATCCATCAGCAGCCGGCACCGGCCGCTGCCCGGATGGCCGACTCCACGGCCAACTCCGGCTCGGCGCCTTCTCCGTCTTCGGCAGAACCGGCGATGCCGGCTGCCCCGGCCGAACCGTCCGGCTCGGCGATGTCGACCGGCTCCGCAACGTCCGGCTTCTCCGGTGGTCCTGCGATGCCGGGGGGATTTGGCGTATCCCCTGCCTCGGCTGTTTCCGGTCCGTCTGCCCCCAGCGGGGTCTCCGCGTCCAGTGGCCTTTCGGCCGCGAGCGGGATGTCGGCACCCACAGCCGCTTCAGCCCCCAGCGGCATGTCCGCGGGCTCAAGCCTCTCGGCGCCCACAGCCGCCTCCGCCCCCAGCGGCATGTCCGCGGGCTCAAGCCTCTCGGCGCCCACCGCCGCCTCCGCACCCAGCGCTACCTCCGCCGCGTCAGGGGCATCAGCCCCCAGCGGTTTCTCCGGGGCCACCGCGGCGTCAGCGCCGTCGGCCGAATCGCCGAACAGCGCCTCCGGCAACGGCCAGCGGCCGCCTGCCCTGCCCGGGGAGAAGCCGGTGTTCGCGAAGCTGGCCGAGCGGATGGCGGCCCCGGGGGCTCCCACCGCTGTCCCCGTGGCAGCCGGTGCGCCAGCGGCCTCGAACCACTCCGGCTCGGCGCTGGCCGGCTTCCCCGCCCCCGCAGCTCCCAAAGGTCCAGCAGCTCCTGGCTCTCCAGCAGGGGAGGTCGCCGGGGCTGCCGCCCCACCGAACAGCCAGCCCGCCGGCGCCCTGTCGGCACCACCAAGCACTCCCGCCCCCTCCGCCCCGGCACAGGCTTCTCCGTACGACGACATCCCGTACGCGAACGACGAACCACCCGCCGAGGAATGGGAAACGACGCCGGACCGGCAGATGCCTGGGCAAAAGCGCAGCCGCTACCAGCAGTTGCTGGACCAGGCGAAGGCCACACGGGCGACATCGGCCGCCGCGGCGCCGTCCCCGGCAGCCCGTGACCTAAACTTGAAGTACGTCGAGGACATCCCCAGCGAAGACGACGAGGCCATCGAAGATTCCGGACTGGTGGGCCGCGCTGCCATTGAAAGGCTCCTCGGCGGACGCCTGATCGAGGAACGAAGCCTCGACGGTTCCTAACCGCCCGCGGAGATTGAAGGTTCAGTGTACGAAGGTGCTGTCCAGGAGCTGATCGACGAGCTCGGCCGCTTGCCTGGAATCGGCCCGAAGTCCGCCCAACGCATCGCGTTCCACATCTTGGAGTCCGATCCGGCCGACATGAAGCGGCTCGTTGACGCCGTCACCCACGTCAAGGAGCGGGTGAAGTTCTGCTCCATCTGCGGGAACGTCTCCGAACAGGACACCTGCAACATCTGCCGCGACCCGCGCCGGGATCCGACGGCCATCTGCGTGGTGGAAGAGTCCAAGGACGTCATCGCGATTGAGCGCACCCGGTCCTTCAAGGGCCGCTACCACGTGCTCGGCGGCGCCATCAATCCAATTGGCGGCGTGGGTCCGGAGCAACTACGCATCCGCGAGTTGCTCGGCCGCCTCTCGGACGGACAGATCGAGGAAATCATCATCGCCACCGATCCGAACCTTGAAGGCGAGGCGACGGCGACCTATCTGGGCCGCATGCTCAAGACCATCGGCATTCCCGTCAGCCGATTGGCGTCCGGCCTGCCGGTGGGAGGCGACCTCGAGTACGCGGACGAAGTTACACTGGGCCGCGCCTTCGAAGGCCGCCGCATGCTCACGTAGCAAAGCGGCGGCCCAGCCACGCGGTGCGTCGCGCGAGTCGGACGCAGGCCAGGCACCGTCGTCGTTATTACCCTGGCCGGTCATACTGCCCGCCCCATTCTCCGCCCTAACCACTACGGCGCTAGAATGGCGGTTGCCGCGCGGTGCGCAGCCGGGATGCGTGGCAGCAAATCCATGAGCCCGCATGCGCGCCCTGGCGGCCGCGGTCCGGGCCCCAACCCAGGAGTTGTTTAGAGAACACATGAGCCTGATAGTGCAGAAGTTTGGCGGTTCCTCAGTATCGGACGCGGAGGGGATCAAACGCGTGGCACAACGCGTGGTCGACACCCAGGCCGCCGGCAACCAGGTTGTCGTCGTCGTGTCCGCCATGGGAGACACCACCGACGAACTGCTGGATCTGGCCAACCAGGTCTCCTCCAGCAGCAGCAGTGCCCGCGAAATGGACATGCTGTTGTCCGCCGGCGAACGCATCTCGATGTCGCTGCTGGCCATGGCCATCCAGGAATTCGGCTCCAGGGCCCAGTCCTTCACCGGCAGCCAGGCCGGCATGGTCACCGACGCCATCCACGGCAGGGCGCGGATTATCGACGTCTCGCCGCACCGGGTGATGACGACCATCGAAAAGGGCGAGATCGCCATTGTCGCCGGCTTCCAAGGCATCAGCCGGGAGAGCAACGACATCACCACGCTGGGCCGCGGCGGTTCGGACACCACCGCGGTGGCGCTGGCGGCGGCCCTGGGCGCCGACGTCTGCGAGATCTACACTGACGTGGACGGCATCTACACCGCCGATCCGCGGGTGGTGCACACCGCCCGCAAGATCGACGCCATCTCCAGCGAGGAGATGCTGGAAATGGCGGCCTCCGGCTCCAAGATCCTGCACCTGCGCTGCGTCGAGTACGCCCGCCGCTTCGGCGTGAAGCTGCACGTGCGCTCGTCCTTCAGCACGAACGAGGGAACCTGGGTACTGCCCAACCCCGACGACAAGATCAAGATTCAAGAGGGAGAACCCTTGGAACAGCCCATCATCTCCGGCGTTGCCCACGACCGCTCCGAAGCCAAGGTCACCATCCTGGGCGTGCCCGACATCCCCGGCAAGGCCGCGGAAATCTTCGGTATCGTCGCCGGCGCGCACTCGAACATCGACATGATCGTGCAGAACATCTCCACCCGCGGGACCGGCAAGACGGACATCTCCTTCACGCTGCCCATGGTGGAGGGCAAGGAAGCCCTGGAGGCACTCAACGCGGCCCAGGACGTGGTGGGCTTCGAGGGCATTCTCTACAACGAAAATGTCGGCAAGCTCTCGCTGATCGGCGCGGGCATGCGCTCCAACCCCGGCGTCTCCTACAAGTTCTTCGAAGCCCTGCACAAGGCCGGCGTGAACGTGGACATGATCTCCACCTCCGAGATCCGCATCTCGATTGTCACACACGCCGATCTGCTGGACACCGCGGTCCGCGCTGTCCACGCGGCATTCGACCTGGACACCGATGAGGAAGCCACGGTCTACGGCGGCACCGGCCGCTGACGCCGCGGGGCGGAACCGGAGAGGGGCTGTCAGCAGTTGGCTGGCAGCCCCTCTTCGTGTGTCAGGCCTTGCGCGGCTTGCGGTAGGCGTACCTTGCGCGGCCTCATCGCGTACCAGCCTTGCGCGGCCTGGTCATGTGCCGGGCCTTGCGCGGCCTCGTCGCGTGTCAGGCCTTGCGCGGCTTGCGGTAGGCGTAGGCGTGGCCGGGACCGCGCTCCACTTCGATCTCGGCCAGTTGTTCCTCCGCCGCTTTCTCCGCCGCGTCGTGCCGGTGCACCACCGGGGTGTCGGCTTCGATGCGATCGGCAGGGCCCCAGACCTTCGCCGCCTTCTCCGTGGCTCGCATGAAGCGGTCCATAAAACGCCGATTTCCAGCCATCTGAATCACCTTCTTGCTCAGAAGAATCCGTGGCATCAGTTTAACGAGGCCCGGTACGGAAGAACAGGGCGGGGCTAGGCCGGCTTCTTCGGCACGATGTAGGTGCTGCCGTCCGCCCGGGTGACCGTTTCCCACTGCGACGCTTCGGCCTCGCGCTGCTGGAGCAGCGCCTTGTTCTCCTCGGTCATGGGATGGTCGACGCCGCTTTTCTGGGCCGGGCCGAAGACGATGCGGAACTTGCCGGTCGCCCGCATGAACGCGTTGACGCGGGACTTCTTCTCGGTCATGGGCGTGATCCTTCTTCCGGTGCCCGGTGGACTCTGGTGGGCATGCAACCCCATAATAAGGCACGAACAATTAGCGCACGAACTGATGGATGGTGATGGCCGTGACAGCCACAGCGGGGACGACGGACGATCTGCTGCTGGAGCACCAGTTGTGCTTCGCGCTGTCGGTGGCGTCGCGCAGCGTGGTGGCCTCCTACAAGCCGGTGCTGGAGAAGCTGGGCCTCACGCATCCGCAATACCTGATGATGCTCGCCCTCTGGGAGCAGAGCCCGCGGATGGTTAAGGACCTGTCCGAGGCGCTGCAGCAGGAACCCGCCACCCTGTCCCCCATGCTCAAGCGGCTGGAGCAGGCCGGCCTGGTGACCCGGGAGCGGGTGGAAGGCAACGAGCGGGCGCTGGCCGTGGGGCTGACCGCTGCCGGCCAGGCGCTGCGGGAGGAGGCACTGGCCGTGCCTGGAACCATGCTGGCGCGCCTGGGGCTTGAACGCGAGCAGTTGCGCGAACTGAACGCCTCGATGCATGCGCTGATCAAGGCCGCACGGGAAGCCAAGGACTAGCGACAACGCACGGAGCCGCCGGAAGATGCGGCGGGAGGGTGGCCGGTGGTTGTATCCACCGGCCACCCTCCCGCTTGTTCAGATGCTGTCAGCGGCCGGGGCCGCCGGCGCCGTTAGCGGCCGGAGCGCTGCCCGGGCTGCTCCGAGGCACTGCCGTCGACTATCACGGCCGTACCTTCAGCTGCCGGCGCCTGCGCCGTGGCGCCGTTGCCGGAGACATTGACCGTCACCGCCGTGGCCGCGCCGTCGCCGAACTTGACCAGACCTACCCAGCTGCCGGCCGCCAGGCCGGACCAGGCGGCGGTCACCGTGCCGGTCTCGCCGTTGGCCAACTGCAGCGGATCCGGGCTGACCGCCAGGTTGCCGGCGTCACCGCTCAGCGCCACCGTGTCGATGGTCCCCTTGCTGGCCTTGCCGTCCGGGCTGCTGTACAGGTGCGCGATGGCATAGTACGTGCCCGGGGCCGGATTGTTGATGGCCAGGGACTCGCTCGCCGACGCCGTGGCCGCGGAGATCACGGTACCGGCTGGGGTGTAGACATACAGATCCCAGTCTGCCCCCGGGTCGGCCGCGGTGATGGAGAACTGCGCCAGCGTGGCACCCGCCGGCACCGCCTGCGGGGCGAATCCGGTGCTGCCGTTGGAACCGATCACGGCGGGCTGGCCAGGGACCTTCTCCACTGCGGTGGCGTTGGCCTTGGCCAGGCCCTCGACCGCGAGGTCGATCGGCGAGTTGGTGCCCGAGGTGACCTCGATCGTGCCCGAGCCGTCGCCGCCGTCGGAAGCGAACGCGACGCTGGCGGGAGCCACCGCGGTGACCGGCCGGACGGCGATCGGCGAGACGACCGCGTGCTGGCCGGAGCCCTTGGCCTCTTCCGTCCAGACCAGCTCACCCATGGTGAACTGATCCAGCGGCGCATCCGCATTCTCGAAGGTGACCTTGAACGTGCGTTCCTGGCCGGCCTTCTTGAAGGTCAACTTCGCGGGCGAGACCTTCACGTTCACGCCCGGCAGGTCCACGGCCGCCGTGTAGGTGCCGGGCTTCAGGGCTGTGAGCGTGCGCTCCACGGTGACCTTTCCGGCCAGCTTCCCGAGGGCGAACGACGGCACGTTGATGTCCTTGGACTCGACGGTGTCCCGCTTCTTCAGGCCCAGGTCCAGGCCTGTGCCCTGGATGAAGCCGAGCCAGTCGTTGATATCGGCATCGTAGGCCAGGCCGGGATCGCCCATCCGGGCGGTATCCACGTGGCCGGCGCCGGTGGCGAAGCGGTCTTCGTTCACCGAGCCGTCTTCCGTGACCAGGTCGCCGGCGGTGGTCATCATCGCCGACTTCACGGTGGCCGGGGACCACTTGGGGTTCTTGGCCAGCAGCAGCGCGCCGAGGCCGGCTACGTGCGGCGCGGCCATCGAGGTGCCGGACATAAAGCCGCTGGTCTCGCCGCCAACTACCGGGGAAACTCCGGCGAGCACGTTCACGCCGGGGGCCGTGACGTCCGGCTTCAGCAGGTTCGAGTCCACCGCCGTGGACGGACCGCGCGAGGAGAACTCGGCGACCTGCGGGACCGGACTCTGCGGCAGCCCCGTGGTGTCACGGTCGCGCAGCGCCGCGGTCAGCGACGGGTCCGCGGCGACCTTGTCCTTGATGGACGGGTCGTCGATGTGCACGGTGGGGACGGCATGCAGGTCCAGGTCGAGCGACCCGGGGGTCACGTTGACGAGCACCATGCCGACACCGCCGGCCTGCTCGACGGCCACCGACTTGTCCGCGCGGGCGATCACGCCGCGGTCGCAGATGACGATCTTGCCTTCGACCTTGGCCGGATCGAGCTTGCCGGGGTAGCACAAGCGTGCCTCGTCACCGGTGGCGCCGGCCGCACCGGCCTGCGCGGAAAGGATCAGCGCCGTCTGCGGAACCTCGCGGTTCATGATGGACGTGCCGCGGTACTTGGTGCCGTCCGAGAGTTCCACGGTGCCCTGCAGTTCGTTGGAGAACGTGCTGGCCGCCACCGTGGTCACCCAGGGCGCGCTGTGGTTGACGGTGGCGGGAGCCGGGCCCGAGTTGCCAGCGGAGGCGGAAACGAAAACGCCCACCTCGGCCGCGCTCAGGAACGCCACGGACACCGGGTCCAGCACCGAGTTGTTGTTGCCGGAGACGGAGTAGTTCAGCACGTCGACGCCGTCGAGGATGGCCTGCTCGATCGCGGACACGGAGGCCGAGGTGTAGCAGCCGCCGGTGGCGTCGTCGTTGTCCTCCCAGCAGATCTTGTAGACGGCGACCTTGGCGGCCGGCGCCACGCCGTTGCCCGTGCCGAAGTCGCGGCCGTCAACGGTCTGCGTCACCCCGCTGTTGCCGGCGGCCGTGGTGGCGGTGTGGGTGCCGTGGCTGGCGATGTCCAGCGGGGAAATGGACTCCTGCGGGTGCCTGTCTTCCGGCGGCACGTAGGCCAGGAAGTCGTCGGCGTAGTAGCGGGCGCTGAGCACCTTGGAGTTGCATTCGGTGCCGTCGAAGCCGGAGCCTTCCTGGCCCGGCTGGCATTCGCCCAGGAACGTGCTGCCGTCTGCCTTGAGCATGGCGATCTTGCCATCCTGCGTCAGGTACGGTTCGCCGACCTTGGCCTTGCCGGTCAGCGGCTTGACCTCTTCGCCGGCCAGGAAGTCGCTGTCCGGGTAGTAGCCGGTGTCGATCACGCCGACCACGGTTCCCTTGCCGGCGTTCTGTGCGCCGCCATACTGTTCGGCCCAGACGCCGTTGCCGCCCGGCAGGTCCAGGAAATCGGTGCTGGAGTAGTCCGGGTGGTGCTGCTCGTCCGGAGCTACCGCCGCTACGCCCGGCTTCTTGGCCAGCTCGGCTGCCTGCAGCCCGGTCAGCTCCGCCGCGAAGCCGTTCACCGCCGTCGTGAAGCTCTTCCCGATCTTGACGCCCTGGGAGGCGGCGACGTCGTTCTGCTGCTCCTGCAGGTGTGCCCGGTACTTCTTGGCGTTGGCGCTGTTTCCGTCCAGCTTTTCGCCGGGCGCGGGCTTCGTTGCCGCGATGCCGGACACGCCGCCCTCATAGGTGGCCAGCGGATCGCCGGAGAGCATCACGATGTAGCGGCCGTCCTCGTAGACGGCCTGCTGCCCGTCCGGATTCGAGGTGATGGTGCGGGCGAGGTCGGCGGGTGCGGCCGCCGCCGGGCCGGCGAGCCCGGAGAGGATCAGCGGTATCCCCAGTGCGAGTGCCGCGGCAGAGCGCAATCCCTGCCGGTGCACAAAGCTGCTGCTTTGCTGTGTCATGAGAAGGAAATGCCTTTCATCCGGTGGGCGCGACCGCTTTGGTCGGCCCGCAGACGCAGCCGAATGCATATCCTGCAGGCCGTGCGGCCGCAGGGTATTGGATTTCCCCGGCGTGCGAGGCCGGCCCCATCCCCATCTGTGACAACAGCCACATTGGTGCGTCTGTGGGATCAAAGTACCGCACCGGAAGGTCTGAAAGAACCGTTTCACCCTTCTTGGGTGCGCCGCCGCGGAAATACCCTGCGCGTACTTCCCTGCCGGGGCCAGCAGTGCTATAAGCCGGGTGCCAATCTGACGCGGCGGCTGGGACAATGGAACCATGGCGCCGCAGGTTCTCCTCGACCGGCTCCGGGTGCTCGAACCGGAGCAGTGGCTGCCGCGCGCCCGGGCCCACGGCGAGCGCGCCGAGCGCTTCACCCAGCCCTACCTGCAACGCCGCTCGGCCGGGCTGAAACACCCGGTGGAAGACTTCCTCTTCACGTATTACAGCCTGAAGCCGGGGCAGCTGGCGCGCTGGCATCCCGGCGCTGGCGTGGTGTTAACCGGCGACGACGCCGGCGAGCGCCGCGGGTGGAAGTTCTACCGGGCGCTGACCGCCGCCGAGTGCGGCACTGCGGGCGTGGGGCACGACGCCGATGCCGTCACCTTCGACGCCGAAGCCTTCCTGGCGGCGCGGGGAACGGCGGTGGCGTTTTCGCGGGAAATCCTGGCCGGCGCCGCGTCGCGGCCGGCCCGGTTCGGCTGCTTCGGGCTGCACGAGTGGGCCATGGCCTACAAGTCACGGCTCAACGGCGTCCGGCACGACTACCTGGAGCTGCGGCTCGGCGCGGAGGGAACGGACCAGGTGGTGGAGGGCAGCCGGATCAACTGCTCGCACTTCGACGCCTTCCGGTTTTACACGCCGCAGGCCGTACCGCTGAACACGCTGCAGCCCACCCGGGAAAACCAGCGGCAGATGGAACAGCCCGGCTGCCTGCACGCCAACATGGACCTGTACAAGTGGGCGTACAAGCTGGCCCCGGCGCTGCCCAGCGAACTGGTGATGGACTGCTTCGAGCTGTCCTGGCGGATCCGCGAGCTGGACATGCGGGCCTCGCCCTACGACCTCTCGGGCTGGGGCTACGAACCGGTCCGGATCGAGACCCCCGAGGGCCGCGCGCAGTACGTGGCGGCCCAGCGGGCGTTTGCCGCGGAGGCGCAGTCGCTGCGCCTCCGGCTTTTGGAAGTACTGGACGTGCTGGAGGCACTGGATGTGCTCGAGGGGCCTAATGTGCCGGACCGCGGGACGGAGGGGAACTCGTCGTCGCACCGTGCGGGCGCGCGTCACTCCGCTCCGGGAAAGATCCGAACGGAGGACTGACCATGGCCGTTGAGGCGGAGCGTCCAGGGCGGCGGCGGGCCCGTTGTCGCCAAGCGGCGGTGCTCCTTTCCTGCCTGCTCTTCCTGCCATGGCTGGCGGCCTGCGGCCAGGGCGACCAGCCGCAGCCTTCCCCCGGCATCGCCGTTCCCGCTTCCCCGGGCGACGGCGGGACCCCTTCCCCATCGGAACCCGCTCCCTCGGGACCCCCGACGGACAATCAGAAAGGTGTGGCCGTGGATGCCGAACTGTCCATCATGCTGACCTCCGCCGACAGCACCGCCCGGCTTGAGCAACTGCTGGTGTGCCGGGATTCCCGTCCCGCCGAAGGCTCCACGGTCAGGGACCCGGAGGGCGCTTGCGCGGCGCTGGCCAAGCACGGGGACAAGGTTTTCTTCGAGCTGCCCGATCCCAACCGCCTCTGCACCCAGCAATACGGCGGTCCGCAGCAGGCCCACGTCACCGGCACCTTCAACGGCCGCGAGGTTAACAAGCGCTTCTCCCTCACCGACGGGTGCAAGATCTCCGAGTGGAACGCTATGGCCGCGTTGCTGGGCGGCCGCGCCGGCGAAGTTTAGTGCCGTCCTGGTCGGAGTCGCCGTGACCTACCGGGTCAGCGCCGGCCGTCGCGCATGACTTCGCTCACCCGGCGGTCAAGATCCCGGCGTGCGGCACGGGCGGTCCGCCGGTCGTCGCGCTTCTTCCGAATGACCATCCGCCCGAGGCCGCCCAGCACGACGGCGGCCAAGATGGGCAGCAGCATGGACTGCGGCTTCTCCGTCATGAAGCCATGCTACGAGCCCCGCTGGCCGACGGCACGGTTTTGCCGGGATCCGCCGTCGTCGTCCCGTAAAATCAGCGCCCCGCGATGCCGGTAGAATAGTCATGCAAGCTCGCGGAGCGCTGGGTCAGCGTGAGACGGCACCAATTGTTGGATTGACACTGCACTGAGTTCCGCGCGCCTCGCTTCGTTTGAAGAGCACAATCCAAGCACAGGAGTGGCCGGATGCCCCGGATCGTTGTTGATGTCATGCCCAAGCCCGAAATCCTTGATCCGCAGGGCAAAGCCATTGCCGGCGCGCTGAACCGCCTGGGCCTGGCCGGCTTCAGCGAAGTCCGCCAGGGCAAGCGCTTCGAACTGACGGTTGACGGCGAGGTGACCGAGGAACTCCTGGAACAGGCCCGGCATGCCGCCGCCACGCTGCTCTCCAACCCCGTGATCGAAGACGTCACCCGGGTGGAGGTCATCACCGAGGCGACCATCGGGGCCGGCGAATAATGACTGAGACACCCCTGATCGGCGACTTCTCGCCCGCACCGGACGCAGGCCTCTCCGGCGCGCGCATCGGCGTCGTTACCTTCCCCGGCACGCTCGACGACCGCGACGCGGCCCGTGCCGTCCGGATTGCCGGCGGCACCGCGGTCAGCCTGTGGCACGGCGACCATGACCTGCAGGGCGTGGACGGCGTGATCATCCCCGGCGGCTTCTCCTACGGCGACTACCTGCGCGCCGGCGCGATCTCCCGCTTTGCCCCGCTGATGGAGCAAATTGCCGACGCCGCCAACGCGCAGCACGATCCGCTGCCGGTGCTGGGCATCTGCAACGGCTTCCAGGTGCTGACCGAGGCACACCTGCTGCCCGGCTCCATGATCAAGAACAACCACCTGCACTTCCTCTGCCGCGACCAGAGGCTGCGCGTGGAGAACAACACCACGGCCTGGACCAGCCAGTACAAAGCCGGCGCGGAAATCGTGGTGCCGCTGAAGAACCAGGACGGCCAGTACGTCGCCGACGAAAAGACCCTGGACGAGCTGGAAGCCGAGAACCGCGTGGTGTTCCGCTACTCGGACGGCAACCCGAACGGGTCGCGCCGCGACATCGCCGGAATCAGCAACGCCGCGGGCAACGTGGTGGGCCTGATGCCGCACCCCGAACACGCCGTGGAAGCCGGCTTCGGTCCGGACTCTTCTGCCTTCGGCGACGTCGAGCTGCGCGGCGGCACCGACGGCCTGGGAATTTTCACCTCCGTTTTGACGAAGATTGTGGCAGGTGCCAAGTAAATGACCGAGACCAATCCGACCAGCACATCAGTGGATACCCGGCTGGAAACCGAGGCCGAGGCACGCAATGAGCACGTGCAGAGCTACGGCGGGGCGGCCGACGCCGTCGAACGCGCCGAAGGGCGTCAGTTCAACATCGACACCGTGGAGCATGCCGCGCAGACCCCGGACACCGAGTTGCCCTGGGCCGAGCTGGGATTGAAGCGCAACGAGTTCGACGAGGTAGTCAAGGTGCTGGGCCGACGCCCCACCGCCGCCGAGCTGGCCATGTATTCGGTGATGTGGTCCGAGCACTGCTCCTACAAGTCTTCCAAGGTCCACCTGCGCCAGTTCGGCGACAAGGTCACCGAGGACATGAAGAAGCACATGCTGGTGGGCATCGGCGAGAACGCCGGCGTGACGGACCTGGGTGACGGCTGGGCCGTAACCTTCAAGATCGAGTCACACAACTCCCCCACCATGGTCGAGCCGTACCAGGGCGCCGCGACCGGCATCGGCGGCATCGTGCGCGACATCATCTCCATGGGCGCGCGCCCGGTGGCCGTGATGGACCCGCTGCGCTTCGGCGCGATCGATCACCCGGACACCGCCCGCGTCGTCCACGGTGCGGTCGCCGGCATCGGCGGCTACGGCAACTCGCTGGGCCTGCCGAATATCGGCGGCGAGGTCGTCTTCGACTCCGTTTACCAGGGCAACCCGCTGGTAAACGCCCTGGCCGTGGGCGTCATGCGCCACGAGGACATCCGGCTGGCCAACGCCTCCGGCAAGGGCAACAAGGTGGTGCTGTTCGGCGCGCGCACCGGCGGCGACGGCATCGGCGGTGCGTCCATCCTGTCCTCGGAGTCCTTCGACGACACCAAGCCCTCCAAGCGTCCCGCGGTCCAGGTCGGCGACCCGTTTTCGGAGAAGGTGCTCATCGAGTGCTGCCTGGAACTGTTCAAGGGCTCGCTGGTCGAGGGCATCCAGGACCTGGGGGCCGCCGGCATCTCCTGCGCCACCTCGGAACTGGCCTCCAACGGCGACGGCGGCATGGACGTCGAGCTGACCTCCGTGCTGCTGCGCGATCCGACCCTGACGCCGGGCGAAATCCTGATGTCCGAGTCGCAGGAACGCATGATGGCCGTGGTCTCGCCCGAGAACGTCGAGGCGTTCGAGGCCGTCATGGCCAAGTGGGCCGTGGAATACTCCTGGCTGGGCGAGGTCACCGACACCGGCCGCCTGGTCATCAAGTGGGACGGCGAGACCATCGTCGACGTCGACCCGCGCACCGTCGCCCACGACGGCCCGGTCTACAACCGGCCCTACGCCCGCCCGGAATGGCAGGACGGGGTCCAGGCCGACGGCTTCCGCGCCTCCGCCGCCGGCGCCAACCCCCCGGCCAGCGCCGAGGACCTCAAGTCGGCCGTGCTGGAACTGATGGCGTCCCCGAACATGTGCTCGAAGGACTGGGTGACCAACCAGTACGACCGCTACGTGGGCGGCAATACCGCACTGGCCATGCCCGACGACGCCGGAGTGGTCCGGGTGGACGAGGAAACCGGTCTCGGGGTTGCCCTGGCCACCGACGCCAACGGCCGCTACACCTACCTGGATCCCTACCAGGGTGCGCAACTGGCCCTGGCCGAGGCCTACCGGAACGTCGCAACCGTGGGTGCCATCCCGATGGCGGTGTCCGACTGCCTGAACTTCGGTTCGCCGGAGGACCCGGACGTCATGTGGCAGCTGGCCGAAGCGATCCGCGGCCTCTCCGACGGCTGCATGGAACTGGGCGTCCCGGTCACCGGCGGCAACGTCTCGCTGTACAACCAGACCGGCAACACCCCGATCCACCCGACCCCGGTCGTGGCGATGCTCGGCAAACTCGACGACGTCGGCCGCCGCACTCCGTCGGGCTGGCGCGAGGACGGCCAGGCCATCTACCTGATGGGCACCACCCGCGACGAGCTGGACGGCTCCGAATGGGCCAACCTGCGCGGACACCTGGGCGGCAAGCCCCCGGCCGTGGACCTGGCGGCCGAGAAGCTGCTGGGCGAGTTGCTGATCAACGCCTCCCGGGACGGCATGATCGACGCCGCCCACGATCTCTCCGAAGGCGGCCTGGCCGCTGCCCTGTCCGAGATGGCGCTGCGCTTCGGCGTCGGTGCCCGGATCGGCCTGGGCGAGGTCTGCGAACGTGACGGCGTCGACCTGTTCACGCTGCTGTTCAGCGAGTCCCAGGCCCGCGCCGTCGTGTCCGTGGCGCGCAGCGAAGAGGTCCGCTTCAAGGACATGTGCGGCGCGCGGGGCTTCCCGTTCATGCGCATCGGCGTGGTGGACACCGAGAACGGCGCGCTGGACTTCCAGAGCGAGTTCTCCGTGCCGCTGGCTGAACTGAAGGAAGCCCACGAGGGCACCCTGCCGAAGTACTTCGGGTAGGTTCCGCCGCCCACGGGGCGAGCGAAAGAGGGATGTTCCCTGCACCGCGGTGCGGGGAACATCCCTCTTCGTCTTATCTCCGAGGACCGGAACCCGCCGGTGCGGGCAATCCGTGTCTGTATGCTGTGCCCATGACGGCACCGCAGATCTATATCAGCTTCCCCGGCACTGCCCGCGAAGCTCTCGGTTTCTATGCAGAAATCTTTGGCGGAGAGCTTTCCCTGCACACCAATGACGACTTCGGCAACAGTGCGGGACCGCCGGGGCAGATAGCCCACGGAATGCTGAACGGCGTGGTCGCCCTGGCCGGATCGGATGCGGCACCCGGCGAGAAGACCGTCCGGCTCGAGGGCGTCATGCTCTCGTTGCTGGGGACGGCCGAGCCCGAGGTGCTGCACGAGTGGTTCGACAAGCTCGCCGTTGGCGGCCGGGTCGTCGATCCCCTTGCCCCGAAGCCGTGGGGCGCCTCCGATGGCCAGGTGATCGATCGTTACGGACTCCACTGGCTCGTCGGCTACGAACCGGCGCCGTGAGCGAAGCGCCGCTCGGGGCACCGGACGCGAGGGCGCGAGCCGGATAAGCCGCAAGCCGGGCACCAGATAAGCCGCAAGGAACTGGGTTAGCCGCGCCCCTCCCATACCCCCGCTCCATCGACTATTCAGCAGGTGCCCTCTTCGCTTGCGAAAAGGGCACTTACGGAATAGTCGTTTCCGTTCCCACGGTGGTTCCTCGGCTGGCTCCCGGCCGCCACCCTTGAGCCAGCAGGGCCCTGCGTATCTTCGCCACGGCGGCACGCGCGCCGTCGTACATATCAGCCTGGGAAACCCGACGCTCCAGCCACCCCAGAGCGGCCGTATTCTCGCCTCGCCTGATGTCGCGGGCCAGCTGCTCGGCCGTCCGGTGGTGGCCGCCTTCGTATTCGATCGCGAGCTTATATTCCTTGTACTGCATGTCCGGCGAGTGCCAGCGTCTTCCCCATCCATCCACGATAGGTTCGTTGAGGCTTGGTTCCGGCAGCCCTGCATCAACCAGGGCAAGCCGCAGCCTGGTCTCCGGTGCGGAGTCCGCTCCGACCCGAACAAGCGAGGCAGCCTCAGCCGTTTTGACCACACCGCGCTTGCCCTTGTGGCGCCTTATGACGTCCAGCAGGTCAGCCACCGTCGCGAATGGTTCTTTCCTGTTTTCGTACCTTGGGCGGGGAATACGGACCAAATGGTCTCCGATGACCACCAGCTCGGGGACGGTGAGTGCGGGTGCGAGGTCGAGCCAGGTCTTGAGCCGGGATGTCACCGCCATCCCGTCCAGCTCAACGATTTCCTGGGGACCAAGTCTGGCCCGATGCCCCACAACTCCGATACGGCGCGGCGCGTTGAGGTGCTCAGGCCGTGTTACGTGAATGGAATCGTCCGCTGCAGCCGACGGCGGAAGGGGGAAGTCCCACAGCCTGGCCGCTGTGATGTGGGACAAGACCGACCCGGGAGTGACCAGTTGGAAGGCCCGGACCCGCTGCGCAAAGATGAGGTCCTCGCGGCACGGGATCCTGATGCCGCGGCTCGGCCGCAGCACCCTCGCGCTCCAAAGCTGTTTCTCGCTGAGTCCCGCCTTGAGTCCTTCCCGCCAAACAAAAGAGGAACCTGACAACGCTGCCGGAAGTTCCCGGGGATTCATGCCTCCATTCTTGGGGCACCGCCAGCCGGCCGCCGTGGTTGTCCACACCCGGGACTTAAAGGGGTCGTCTAAGGCGGGGCCATGGGGAAAGCAGCAGGCGGCGCCCACCAACGACGACGGCGCCGCGCACCTTCCGGTGCACGGCGCCGTTCGTCGTTGTATACGGCTTCTAGGCGTCAGGCGCCGGCCCGCAGACGCTCCACGTCCGCCAGCCGCGGATACGCGGCCTGGGTTCCCTTCTTCGTGGCGGCCAGGGCAGCAGCGACCGAAGCGAACGCCGCCGCCTCGGCCAGGTCCTCCCCTGCGGCTAGCCGTGCCGCGAGGGACCCGGTGAAGGCGTCGCCGGCGCCGGTGGTGTCCACGGCGTCAACCTTGGTGGGGGCGATCCGGGTGAAACGGCGCCCCTCCTCGGCATGCCCATCCAGCACGATGGAGCCTTCGGCGCCCAGGGTGACCACGACGCGGTCCAGCCCTTGCGCCGCAAACTGCAAGCGCACCTGCTCCCAGTCGGCAACGGCGGCATCGGCGCAGGGCATTTCGCCGCCGCCGAGGAACAGCGAAGCCTCGTGCGCGTTGACCAGCAGGACGTCGGTGAGTTCGGCCAGGCTTCTGGGCACGGGCGCATAAGGCGAGAGGTTGAGCAGCACTGTTGCTCCGGCGTCGTGCCCTGCTCGTGCTGTCGCCTCCACGACGTCCAGGCCGACCTCGAGGCAGAGGCAAACGACGGCGGCGCCATCGAAAACGTCGCCGGCTGCGGCGACATCATCCGGAACTACGGTGCCGTTGGCGCCGGGGGAAATGACGATGCTGTTTTCCCCCGCTGCGTCAACGGTGATGACCGCGACGCCGGTCTCGACGCCGGCGGCGCGGCGCACGCGGGAAACGTCGACGCCGGCCCCTGCCACGGAGGCCAGCAGCATGTCTCCGTTGGAGTCCTCGCCCACGGCGCCGATCAGGGCGACTTTGCCGCCGAGCCGACCAGCGGCCACGGCTTGGTTGGCGCTCTTGCCGCCCGGGTTCACGGTGAAGCCTTCGCCACGGAGGGTTTCGCCCGGGTTGGGCAGCCGCTCGGTGTAGATGGTCAGGTCCGCATTCAGTGAACCAACGACGACGATGCGTCCGGCCTGCGGACTCACTTTTCCACCTCGGCCTCAACGGGCTTGGGGATCAGCAGCGAGGCGGCGAAGGCCGCGACCGTGATGACCAGGCCGACCACAATCACCGTAAGGTAAGAGCCGCGGTCGCCCAGCGCCGAGGTGCCCACGAGCACTGCTGGCAGCACCAGGAAGCTCAGCCCGGCGCCGAGGTTGAAGGCTCCGGCGTTCATGCCCGGCAGGAAGCCGGGGTTGCCCGGGGGCGAGAGCACCACGCCGAGCCCGTTGAGCATGATGTTCGCGGTGCCGGCGTACATGATGCCGAGCAGCGCAGTGGCGGCGACCATCACCGGCAGGCTGTTCAAGCCGAACAGCGCAATGATCACCAGGGAGACGATGCTGCCGATCATGCCGATGCGCAGCACATTGGTGTAGCCCAGGACCGGGGCAAGCCGCCCGCTGATCGGGCCGAAGACCCAGCCCAGCAGCGCGTAGGGGGTCAGGATGAGCAACGCCGTTTCGGTGGGGCCGAGGCCGAAGCCGGGTGCGGCGGCCTGTACGTAGGCGGGGACAATCCCGTTGATCACCGCGAAGATGCCGGTCATGGTCAGGATTGTGGTCAGCAGCGGCGCCCACGTGGAGCGCTGGCGCAGATGGACAATCTCGACCATCGGCTCCCTCGTACGCTTTTCGGTGACCCAGAAGGCGGCGAACGCGGCGGCGGCGACGGCGATCAACACCAGCGAGAGGATCAGGGTTCCCGTGGAGAACGCGCCGACGAGCTTGGCG
Organism: Arthrobacter senegalensis; assembly: GCF_059091765.1. NCBI lineage: Bacteria > Bacillati > Actinomycetota > Actinomycetes > Micrococcales > Micrococcaceae > Arthrobacter > Arthrobacter senegalensis. Next base: position 349,588 of record NZ_JBNHGZ010000002.1, read on the forward strand.
GCCTCGTTCAGCGCGGTGAGCAGGGCACCGACTGCGACAACAATAAAGACGACGCCGGTCCAGTCCATCCGCGTCCCGGCCTGCGGTTTGCTCTCGGGCGTCAGGACGGCGACAAGGATCGCGGCGAGCACGGCGAGCACCACCATGAACCAGAAGATGCTGCGGAAGCCGTAATGCTCGGCCATGTAGCCGCCGAGGAAGGCATCGACGCCGGCCACGCCGCCGTTGACCGCGAGGATAACGCCCATCAGCGTGCCGTACGTGCGCGGGTTCGGCACTGCGGTGCGCAGCATGATGAGGCACAGCGGCACGGTGGGGCCGCTGACGCCCTGGATGATCCGGCCCACGAAGAGCCACGTAACGTCCGGGGCCAGCGCCGCGATCACGGAGCCGACGGCCGTCAGCAGCATCATGCCGACGAGGATCCGCTTGCGGCCGACAATATCGCTCAGGCGGGGCAGGAACAGGGAGAACAGCGCGGCGGTGGTGAAGAACCAGGTCTGGGACAGGCCGATCGAGGCCTGGTCCGTCTGCAGTTCCTCGCCCATGGTGACCAGGGCGGGGCTGAGCATGGAGGCATTGAGCTGGAAGGCCACGCAGGCCGTCAGCAGGGCGACCATCAGGGCGGTGGTGCCGCCGCGGGTGGCCTTGGTGTCGTGGAGAACTGCGCTCATTTCGCTGCCTCCCCGGTGGTGACCGACGCCGCGGAGGCAGGCGCCGCCGTCGTCGTTGTGGTGGCGGTTCCCATTTCTACCTCGCCGATGCGGACCAGCGCATCGGTCACCAGGTTCCAGAACTTGGTGCGGTCCAGGTCCACGGCCACGGAGGTGTGGCAGTCGGCCGGCGCGGGGGCGCGGAAGTCGGCGACGGTCATGCCGAGGGTCAGCTTGCCCTGCAGTTCGATGTCGACCGGGACCTTGCGGGTGGTCATCACCGTGGGGTCGATGACGTAGGCGACGGCGCACGGATCGTGGACCGGCGGGTAGTCGAAGCCCTGTGCATCCTTGTACGTCTGGGCGAAGAAGTCCATCAGTTCGCGGACAAAGCGGGCCGGGCCGGTGCCGACGGCTTCGATTTGCTCGACCACGTCGGGGGTGGCCAGCGCCTGGTGCGTGAGGTCCAGTCCCACCATGACCAGGGGCCACTTCTCGTTGAAGACGATGTGGGCGGCCTCGGGGTCGATCATGATGTTGAATTCCGCCACGGCGGACCAGTTGCCCACGTGGTAGCCGCCGCCCATCAGCACGACTTCCTTGACCCGCTCGACGATGCGCGGCTCCTTGCGGGCGGCCATCGCGATGTTGGTCAGGCCGCCGGTCGGCACCAGGGTTACGGTGCCGGGTTCGTGCGCCATGATCGTGTCGATAATGAGATCAACGGCGTGCCGCGGGTCCAGTTCGATGGCGGACTCCGGCTGCGCGGGGCCGTCCATGCCGGACTCGCCGTGGATATCCGGCGCGGTTTCGATGGTGCGCACCAGCGGGCGGTCGCAGCCGGCGGCGAACGGGACACCGGTGATGCCGGCGATCGTCCCTACTGCCAGGGCGTTCTTGGTGACCTTTGCCAGGGTCTGGTTGCCGACAACGGTGGTCACGGCGAGCAGTTCGATGTTCGGGTTGCCGTGGGCCAGGAGCAGCGCCACGGCGTCGTCGTGCCCCGGATCGCAGTCCAGGATGATCTTCTTCGGTCCGGGCGTCGCGGAAGTGGCGTCCATGTTTTCTCTCCACGTCATCGGGGCCCCGCAGCGGGGAAATTGTCACAGCGAGTTTGACATCCCCTTCCGGTCCACGTCAAACGCTTGACGTGGCACGCGTCAAGCGCTTGATGCCTTGTTGCGCTTGATTACGCCTATCATGGGGCTCATGGATTCCGCCCGCCCTCCCCAACACCCGCCGCGCGTCGGTCGGCGAGTGACCGCGGCGATGGTGGCGGCACGCGCCGGCGTCTCCCCCGCGACGGTTTCGTTGGTGGCGAACGGCAAAACGCGCGGGCGGGTGTCCGCCGACAACATCTCCCGGGTCAGCCAGGCAATCGCCGAACTCGGATACGTGGTGGACAGCGTGGGCAGTTCGCTGGCCAAGGGCGTCAGCTCCATTGTGGTGCTGGTGGCGCCGGACATTTCCAACCCGTTCTTCGCCAAGGTCGTTACCGGCGTGCGCGAATCCCTCGGCGCGGACTTCCAGCTGCTGCTCTCCGTCACCGAAGCCGGCGAATTCCCCCGCGCGGATGACATCCGCCGGCTCCTCGCCCTGCGCCCGGCAGGCCTGCTGGTGGATGCCCCCGATGCCGCGTTCCTCGAGGACCTCTCCCCCACGGGCCCCTTGGTGCTGCTCGACGCGCCCGGGCTGGAGGCTTATGCGCCGTCCGTCAACCTCGACGTGGCCCACGGCGCCCGCGAACTCGCGGCGCACCTGGCCGCCTCCGGCCACCAGCGGGTGGCGTACCTGGACAGCGTGACCGGCACAGCCACCTTCACCATTCGCCGGACGGCCTTCCTGGAGGAAGCGGCCACTCGCGGGATGACCGCAGACCCGGCCCACCTGATCAGCACCACGATCGACGTCGGCGCGGCAGCCGACGCGTTTGCCGCCGCCTGGCCCCAGTGGCAGCAAGCGGGTGTCACCGCCATCGTCTGCGCCACCGATACCCACGCGTACGGCGTGCTGCAGCAAGCGCGCGTTGCCGGCGTGCGGATCCCGGACGAACTCGCCATCGCCGGCTTTGACGACCTGCCCTACTCCGCCACCAGCAACCCCGGCCTCACCACCGTCCACCTTCCCGCCGCCCGGCTGGGCCTCAAGGCCGGCGAACAGCTGCGCGGCCTGATCGAAGGCCGCGACCTCGAGCAACCCCAGCTCACCTTGGAGGCCTCGCTGATTGTGCGCGGCTCCACGGATCGGATCGCCGCCAACTAACAACGACGGCGCGGTCCGGGCCGTCGCGGCTACACCTTGCGCCAGTCGTGCCCGGTCACGGCCGCCCCGGCCTGCGGCCCCATCTGCAGCATGCCGCCGTCCACCACCCACGACGCCCCGGTGACGTAGCCGGCTTCGGCCGACGCGAGGAAGGCGATCACGGCTGCGACCTCGCGGGCGTCGCCGGGCCTTGCCAGCGGAATGCCCGGCCGGTCGATGCGGTGCGGGTCTTCGTCCTCGTTGCCGGTCATGGCGGTGGCGATCTCTCCCGGCGCGACGGAGTTGACCGTGATGCCGTGCCGGCCGAGCTCCAGCGCCATGTTCTTCACCAGGCCGCCGAGGCCGTGCTTCGCGGCGTCGTACGGGGCGGCCCCGATCATCGGCTGGTGCTCGTGCACGCTGGTCACGGCGATGATCCGGCCGCCGCGGCCGGCATCCGCCATCCGCCGGGCTGCCCGCTGCATGCACACGAACGCGCCGTCCAGGTCGGTGGCGACCACCCGGCGCCAGGTCTCGTAGTCCAGCTCCAGGAACGGCTCCGAGGCGCCCGTGCCGGAGTTGTTGACGAACACGTCCAGTCCGCCGAGCTGCTCCGCGAGCGAATCGACCACGTCGCCGCAGCCGGGCAGGTCCGTGGTGTCCAATTGGGCGACGGCGGCGCTGCGGCCGAGCGCGCGCACCTCCTGCGCGGTCTCTTCAGCCCCGCTTTCGTCCGAGTGCCAGGTGATCCCCACGTCCAGCCCTGCCCGGGCGAGCGCGACGGCGGTCGCCCGGCCGATCCCGGAGTCGGAACCGGTGACGATGGCGGTGCGCGGCGTGAAATTTTCCATGGGCCTATTGTGGCGAAGAACCGGCCGCTTGCCAGCCCCACCGGCCGCGCGGGCCGCTACGCGACGGTCATTTCGCCCATCAGGTCCCAGTCGTCGCCCTCGACCTGGCGGCTGATGATCCGCGGCGTTTCCTGCAGGTACTGCGGCTGCTCCTGCATGGCCTTCTTGAAGTGGTCGCTCTTCACATGTGCTTCGGCCGCGTCGTCCCGGAAGGCCTCGACCAGCACGTACTCATTGGGGTCCTCCACGCTGCGCGACCAGTCGAACCACAGGTTGCCCGGCTCGGCACGCGTCGCCTCGGTGAATTCGCGGACGAGTTCGGGGAAGTTATCGGCGTACTCGTCCTTGACCTTGAACTTGACCACAATGAAAATCACGCGGCATCAGCCTTTCTTCTGTTGGGGGTGTCTTTTCATCCTGTCATGTACCGCGCGGTCCGTCAGGTCAGGTGCGGCCAATCAGTTAGCGGCGGTGCCCGGCCTGCCCGCCGGCGAGCGCCTTGGCCGCGGCAATATAGCGCCGCGTGACCAGCCGCTGTGCGGCCTCCGCCACCGGTGCTCCTGCCCGGTAGAACCAGTTGGCATGCCGGCTGAACGCGAACACCTCGAAGACCACCCGCCCGCTCCCCTCCAGCACAGCCACAAAGCCTTCCTCCCCCGACTCCGGATGTCCAGGCAGGGTGCCGTAGCCGAAGCCCGTCCGGGTCGGCGTCCGTTCCGTCCACACCACGCGGCACGGGATGGCGAGCCGCAGCGGCCCGACGCCGAACCCGCACACCACCTCCGCGCCTTCGGCGGCCACCGGCCCCGTGGCATCGACCCGCAGCCCGGCCAGCCGATGCACTTCCCACCCCATCAGCCCCTCGGCCAGCCGGTGAAAAGCGTCTTCCCCCTCACCGACACCGACCCGCTCGTCGACGACCCGGTATCCCGGCGGCGAGGTGCGCTCCCGGCTCAACCCCACGCCGTCGTACGTCAGCGGAACCCCGCCCAGGTCCTCGGCCCTCACCGCTCAGCCCTGCCGCGCATCGTCGCCCCTGGCCAGGCCCATCCAGCCCAGCATCTCGCGGTCGCGGCGCGGCAGCGACGCCACCACCAGGTCGTAGGAGTCCTCGATCATGTCCCGCAGCATGTCGTCGGGCAGCCCGCCGTCGCAGCGCACGCCGTTCCAGTGCGTTTTGTTCATGTGATAGGCACCCGTGATCTCCGGATGCGCCGCGCGGAGCTGCTGCGCCAGCACCGGTTCGCACTTGAGGCTGATGCTCAGCCGCGGCGCCTGCAGGTCCGAGAGCGCGAACATCTTCGCCGCTCGGCCTGCCGCCCGGACCTTGAACACCGACGACTCGGGCCCAAACGGGAAGTCCTCGAACGCCCCGGGCAGGGACAGGCAGAATGCGCGCAGGGCGGTTGCGTCCATGGGCACGAGCCTACTGCTCCCGGCCCGCGCCGGTCACGGTTCTGCGGAGGTCGACGTGCCCACCCGGCCTCCGTGCCCCACGCGAGCCTCTCCCGCGCCGGTCACGGTTCTGCTGGATCGACGTGCCCACCCGGCCTCCGTGCCCCGCCCCACCCGAGCCTGGCCCGACGCCCCCTGGACCGCATCCCGCCCTAGTTCCGCCCGGTGCGCGGCGGCAACTTCGGTGGCAGGATGGTTTCACAGTTGTTTCACTGGGAACGACGGCGGGCTTCGGTGCCGCCGGCGGGTTTCGGAACGGGCGACGGCTCTGGAGAGGAGACCCATGTCAGACACCGGCAGGGAAGCGAAGCGGGCGGCCGGCAGGGCCAAGGACAAGACCGAGGTCGCCGCCAATTCCAAGGCGTTCGAGCGGGTGGCGCGGTTCGGTTACGTGGCCAGCGGCCTGCTGCACGTGCTGATCGGCGCTATCGCGCTCCGGCTCGCCTTCGGCGGAGGCGGCGAGGCGGACCAGACCGGGGCCGCCTCAAGCCTGGCGAAGACTCCGGGCGGGATGTTCCTGCTCTGGGCGGGCATGCTTGCCGCCGCCGCCCTGGCCTTGTGGCAGATCAGCGAGGCGGTGTTCGGCGGCCGCGGCCGGGAGGCAAAGAAGAGGTGGGGCTACCGGGCGAAGTCCGTGGGACTGGCCATCGCGTACACGGTGGTGGCGGTATCGTTCGGCAGCTTCGCGCTGGGTTCCGGCGCCGACAGCAGCCAGAGCTCCCAGGACGCCAGCACAAGGCTGATGCAGTGGCCCGGCGGTGCCGTTGTCCTGTTCCTGATTGGCGCCGTCATCATGGGCGCCGGCGTCTTTTACGTGTACAAGGGCCTGAAGAAGAAGTTCCTGGACGACCTCAAACGGCTCCCCAGGGGCAGCACCGGCACCGCCGTGACGTGGACCGGCGTCGTGGGTTATGCGGGCAAGGGGCTGGCACTGTTCGTGCTGGGGCTGCTGTTGGCGGTGGCCGCGGTGCAGCACGACCCGCAGGAGGTCAAGGGGTTGGACGGGGCGCTCAAGGCGCTGCGTGATCAGGCCTTCGGCCCGGCCGCACTCGCCGTCGTCGCCGTTGGCCTGATCTGTTACGGCCTCTACATGGGCGCCCGGGCGCGCTACGCGAAGATGTAGCGCGCCCGAGGCCAGGGTGTCGGCCCTACTCCGCGGAGACCGGCGTCAGCACGTCCTTGACCAGCGGATCCTCCGTGGTGCGCAGGTACTCCTCCAGCCGCGGATCCGAGAAGATCTCGGTCAGCTTCTTGCTCTCCGCGCTGTCCTTGAACTGGGTGCCGATCACCAGGCGAGAGGCGAAGGTCTTCGGCGCCGCAGGGAACAGGATGCCCTTGTCGCGGCCGATCTTGCCGGCGTCGAACTGGGATACGTAGCCGATCGCGGCATCGACTGAGTCGAGCATCCGCGGCATCGCCAGCAGGTCGGCTTCCTTTAACTGGAAGCCGCGCGGGTTGCCGGTAACGTCGCGGATCTTTGCTGTTCGCGGCTCCACCGCCGGATCCAGCTCCAGCAGTCCCTCGCGCTGCAGCAGCCACAGCGCCTGGCCCTGGTTGGCGGCGTCGTTGGGCAGCAGCAGCACGGCTCCGCGCGGCAGGTCTTCCACCGAGCCGTAGCGGGTTGAGTAGAGGCCAAAGCCCCACTGGTACAGCTCCACCGTCGGCGTCAATTCCAACCCGTTGGCGTCGGCGGACTGCTGCATGTACCACTGGTGCGCGAAGATGGTGGCGTGGAACTGCCCATCGGCCACCGCACGATTGGCCTGAACCGGATCCTGGAGGCCCACTGCCTCGATCTCCACGCCGTAGTCGGGGGCGATTTCCTCGGCGACGAACTTCAGGATCTTCTCCTCGCCCGCCATCGCCGGTTCAAAGTGGACTTTCAGCGGCGAGGTGACCTCGCTGCCGGATGCCGCGACGGCCGGCCGGGACTGCTGCTGCACCAGCAGCAGCCCCAGGACCAGTGCGACGACGGCGGCAAGGGCGGCAATGCTCCACGGCAGGGCGGTGGTCCGTTTGCGCAGAGTGAAGCCGTGGTCGTGGCCGGACCCGGCGGAAGAGGTGCTCATGATGTGATGCTCCTGTTGGTCGGTTGCTAAGGGCGCAGCAGCGCGCGGGAGATTCGGTCGCCGGCAAACTGCACCAGCTGCACCGTGATGATCAGGACAACGATGGTGGCCGCCATGACGTGGGTGTCGAACCGTTGGTAGCCGTAGGTGACGGCCAGGTAGCCGATGCCGCCGGCGCCGATGGTCCCTGCGATGGCCGAGTATTCGATCATCGAAATGGTGTTGAGCGTGACCGCAGACGTAAGGCCCGGCAGGGCCTCGCGCAGCTGCGTCTGCCGGATGATCTGCCCGGTGGAACTGCCCGTGACCAGCCCGACGGCCATGTTCTCGCGCGGCAGATCGTTGAGTGCGTTCTGCACCAGCCGGGCGAAAAACGGAATGCCGGCCAGAGTCATCGGGACCACGGCCGCCGCGATGCCGATGGTCGTTCCGGTGACCCACTTGGTCAGCGGGATGATGGCGGCCATCAGCACCAGGAACGGGAGCGAGCGGCCCATGTTGACGAGCCAGCTGAGCGTTCCGTGCAGGCGCGGCCGGGGGAACAGCCCGCGGCTGTCCGTGTTGTACAGCAGCACGCCCGTGGCGCCGCCGACCAGGATCACCATGACCATCACGATGCCGACCATCGCCCAGGTTTCGCCGTAGGCCGGCAGCAGCAGCGCGGGCAGGTCCGCCCAGGGCGTGTCCAGTCCGACGGCGGCGGTTTCTGCGGGCCTCATGCGCGCACCTCGATTTTCTCGTTCCTTGCATATCCATCCGCGTCCGTCGGCGGCGTTTCCGCCGCGGAATCGGCACGGTGGCGTGCCTCTGCGGTCAAGCCCAGGCCGGCCAAGTAGGCGCGGACCTCGGCCTCCGGGCGACCAGCAAGACCGATGTCGGCGCGGCCCAGCACCGCTTCACCATGGGCTTCCACCGAACCGCCGAGCAGCGCCACGCGCACGCCCAGGCCGGTGGACAGGCGGGTCATCCACTCCGGGTCCACCGGCCCGTGCCGATAGGAAACGGACAGCGCGTAGTCGAAGCCGGCCGGCAGCGGGAGGGCCCGGATTGGCAGCAGTTGGCGGCCGGCCGCGGAGGCCGGGTCGGCCACCAGGGCGCCGATCGGCCCGTATTCCGCGACGCGGCCGCCGGAGAGAACGGCCACCTGATCGGCGACGTGGCGCACCACGTCCATCTCATGGGTGATCAGGATGACCGACAACCCCAGTTCGTTGCGCACGTCGTCCAGCAGGTCCAGGATCTGCTGGGTGGACTCCGGGTCCAGGCCCGACGTCGATTCGTCGGAGAGCAGGATCCGGGGGCGAAGTGCCAGCGCCCGGGCAATGCCGACCCGTTGCTTTTGGCCGCCGGACAGTTGGCCCGGGTAGGCGTTGGCCTTGTGCAGCAGGCCCACCCGGTCCAGCAGTTCGGCCACGCGGTCCTCCATCTGAGCGTGCACCACGCCGAGGTTTCGCAGCGGCAGCGCCACGTTCTCCGCCACCGTCATCCGGCGCAGCAGGGCCGAGTGTTGGAAGATCGTGCCGATGGCGCGGCGTTCGCCGCGCAATGCCTGCCCGGACAGGGCGGAGAGGTCGCGGCCGTCCACCAGCACCTGGCCGGAGGTCGGTTTTTCCAACAGGGAAATGCAGTGGGAGAGAGTCGTCTTGCCGGCGCCGGAAGGGCCGACGACGGCGGTGATCGCCCCCTGCTCGATGGTCAGGTCGATGCCCTTGAGCACCTCGACCGTCCCGTGGCGAGTGTCGTAGCTCTTGTGCAGATTGCGGATTTCAATCATTGCGGGCCGTCCGCGGCATATCTTTTCATGCTGCTCCTGAAGGTCAGGGAGCCCCGGGCACAGCCGATCACGGCGCGCAGGCATGGCGCGGCCGGTTCGGGCCCGGCCCGGGTTCTCCATCGGTTCTGGCGTTAGCACCGTGCGGCAGTTGCCGGGGTTGCTGCGGCGTCATCGAGCCAGATCTCTCGGCCGCTCTAGATGGTTCTTGCCGACGGCGGTGCCCGCCCTCTGAAGGGGAGACGCACCGCCGTCGTTGTTCAGATGGTTCTGCCGGGGCCTACGCCCGGTGGGCCAGCGCGTTCTGCAGGCGGAAGCCGGCGGCCCGGTGGTTCTCCGGCAGCTTGTCGCCGCGGCCGAAGAGCTTGTTGCGCAGGGTCCCCGGCGCGTACTCCGTGGGGTAGGCGCCCAGCTTCTGCAGTTCCGGCACGACGAATTCCACGATGTCCTCGAAGGTGCCCGGGGTGATCGCGTAGGCCAGGTTGAACCCGTCCACGTCGGTCTCGTCGACCCACTCCACGAGCTTGGCGGCTACCTCTTCGCCGGAGCCGACGGTGATCGGGCCGAAACCGCCGACGCCGACCCATTCGGCGAGCTGGCGGATGGTCCACGGCTTGCCGCTGTCGCCGGAGGCCTTCTGGAAGGTCTCCACGGAGGACTGGATGGCGTTGGACTTCACGTTTTCGCCAATCACGTCATCCGGGCCGTAGGTGGAAAGATCCACGCCCATCCAGCCGGAGATCAGCGCCAGCGCCCCGTTGATGTCTGCGTAGGACTTGTAGTCCTCGAATTTGGCCTGCGCGGCGGCGGCGTCCGGTCCGGTCACCACGGTCTGCATCGCGTAGATGCGGACGTCGTAGCGGTCGCGTCCGGCCGCCTCCACGGCGTCGCGGATCTTCTTCACCGATGCGGCCAGCATCTCCTTGGTCGGGCAGGTCACGAACACCGCCTCGGCGTTCCCGGCGGCGAACTCGGTGCCGCGCTTGGAGGCCCCGGCCTGGAAGATGACCGGGGTGCGCTGCGGGCTCGGCTCGGTGATCGCGATGCCGGGAACCTTGAAGTACTTGCCCTCGTGCTGGATCTCGTGGACCTTCGCCGGGTCGGTGAAGACGCCGGTCTCCACGTCCTTGACCACGGCGTCGTCCTCCCACGAGCCCTCGAGCAGCTTGTAGATGACCTCGAGGTATTCGTCCGCGTGGTTGTAGCGCTCGTCGTGCTCCAGCTGGTCTTCCTGGCCCATGTTGCGCGCCGCCGAGGGCAGGTAACCGGTAACCACGTTCCAGCCGACCCGCCCGTTGGTCAGGTGGTCCAGCGTGGCCAGGCGGCGGGCGAACGGGTAGGGGTGCTCGTAGGCGGTGCCGGCGGTGACGCCGAAGCCGAGGTTTTCGGTCACCGCGGCCATCGCCGAGACCAGCATGAACGGATCGTTCACCGGGACCTGCGTGCCGGCGCGCAGCGTGGTCTCGTTGGAGGACCCGAAGACGTCGTAGGTGCCGAGCACGTCGGCGATGAACAGGCCATCGAACAGGCCCTTCTCCAGCACCTTGGCCAGGTGGGTCCAGTAGCCGATGGTGTTGTAGTTGGCGGACTTGTCCTGCGGGTGGCGCCACAGTCCGGGCGACTGATGGCCCACGCAGTTCATGTCGAAGGCGTTGAAGCGAACTTGGCGCCGGGGGTTGGGCTGGGGGTTGTTTACGGTCATGTCAGGCTCCTTTTCTGATGAGAAGAGCCCGCGCCGGCCCTCCGTCGGGCATGCGGCTGCCAACGGAAGACCAACGAGAGATCGAGCTTCTCCATCGGTCCTGGCGGTAGCACCTTCCTCAGGGAGGGGGTTGCTGCGGCGTCAACAAGCCAGGTCTCTCGGCCGCTCTGGATGGGTACCCCTCCATTGGACACCCGCGGCGCCCGGGAGGGAAATGTCCCGCGTCACGCGGGGTAAGAATTACGACGCGTTACGCCGGGTATAAATCACGACGCCGGGGCGCCCTCCCTCACGCGGGGTAGGAATTACGACGCCGGGGCGGAGCCGGCTTTGGCCTGCGGACGCTTCCATCCCGCCACCGCTCCGGCCCCCAGGCAGACAAGAATCAGGACGACGACGGCGATGGCCAGCGGCACACTGTTGCCGACCAGGGTGGGCAGGTTCTGCAGGATCAGGCCCAGGATGGCCAGCAGCCCGAGGAGTCCGAGAGCCGGGGCGACCGAGCGCTTCCAGTCGCGGGCCGGTGCGCCCTGCCGGCGGAAGAAAACCAGCACCGCGATGCTGGTGACCGTCATCAGCACCACCACGCCCAGGGAGGCGAAACCGGCAAACCAGGTGTAGAACTGCACGATGGGGTCCCAGCCGGCCACCACCGCGGCCAGCAGGAACAGGGCCACCACTCCGGTCGCAGCGGCCGACGCCAGATGTGGCGAGTGGTGCCGCGTGTGCGTGCCGGCCAGCTTGGCGGGGAAAATGCCTTGCCCGGCGATCTGGAAGAAATAGCGTGAGCTGATGTTGTGCAGGGACAGAATGCAGGCGAACAGGCTGCTGGCCAGCAGTACCTGGATGACGTGGCTGCCCGCGGTTCCGAGGTAGAGCGCGGTAGTCTCCGAGAGCAAGGTGCCGGGCGCGTCCGTGGCCTTTTGGACGATGCCCTCGTCGCCCCACACGCTGATCAGCAGCCAGCTGGAGAGCGCGTAGAAGCCGCCCACCACGATGAGGGCTACATAGGTGGCGCGCGGAATCGTCTTGTCCGGGTCCCGTGCCTCGTCGCGAAACACGGCGGTGGCCTCGAAGCCAATGAAACTCAGGATGGCGAACAACAGCGCGATGCCGGGCGCCCCGGACAGCACGGTCGACGGAGTGACGAACCCGGTGGACAGGCCCTCGCGACCGCCGCCGCCAAAAATTACGGCAGCGTCCAAAACCAGCACGATCAGCACCTCGGCGACCAGCAGTACCCCCAGCACCTTGCCGGAGAGCTCGATGTTGCGGTGGCCCAGCCAGGCGACGGCGGCCAGGGCGGCAGCGGCCCATGCCCACCATGGCAGTGCCGGCCCGCCGTAGGCGCGCACCACTTCGTCGACGGCCGGCGCCAGCAGGCCGTAGACGCCGGCTTCCAGCGCGAGGTAGGAGAGCAGGGCCACGAAGGCCGCCCCCAGGCCCGCCCTGCGGCCGAGGCCTTTGTCGACGTAGCTGAAGAACGCGCCGGCCGTTGGCACGTGCGGTGTCATGGTGGTGAAGCCGACGGCAAACAACAGCAGGATGGCCATGGCCAGCAGGTAGATGAAGGGAAGGCCGGCGCCGTTGCCGCTGACGATGGCCAGCGGGACGGTTCCGCCGATGACGCCCAGTGGCGACGCGGCGGCCAGCACGATGAGCACGATGCTGGCGACGCCCAGCCGGCCGGAGAGCCGTGGAGCACCGGCATTGGCGGCCGCGGCGGTCTCGGGTGCGGCGAGGGTTGGGTTATTGACGGATACGGACATAGTTGGCTTCTTCCTAGAGGGCCGCGGAGCGGGTGGCTTGGCTGTTTGGACGGGCGCCGTCGCTCTGTGGCTGACGCGTGACGTCGATGTGTGACTGGCTGGCGCCGTCGCTCTGTGGCTGACGCGCGGCGTCGGCATTGGCCTCGCCAATCGTCCAGACGTACGGGGGCTCGGCGCCGTTGACTTCCCAGTCGCCGACGATCCGCGCCTTGTAGATGAACGGGTTGTGGGTGGCGACCGTGCGGGCGTTGCGCCAGTGCCGGTCCAGTGCCTTGCCGGTGCTGGTGGAGGAGGCGCCGAGCGCGTTGAAGAGGGCGCCCGCGGCGTCCGGGACCAAGGCGCTGAGCCCAATCTGCGCCCGGCCAGAGTCCAGTTCGACGGCGATGTTGGCCGCCTTCTCGGCATCGGCGCCTGACTGCCGCGAGGCGAAGACGCGGTCCAGGCTGCGGGCAACGCCGAGGGTGGTTGCCTTCGCGGCATAGGAAGTGGCGCTGATTTCGCCGACCACTTGGAGGACCTGCGCGTCGTGCCGGACCAGCGGGGCGTTTCCGTGGCCGAACACCCGCTTGCGGTCCCGCACGTTCTCTGCGGCTTCGCTGGTGACGGCCTGGGCGACGCCGGCCAGGGTCACCAGCAGGATGTGCTGGTAGAGCGCCGTCTGGTACGGGAAGCGGTCGGCGAAGGCGGACACGTTGGCCGGGTCCACCACCGCGTCGGTAAACACGGTGGTGCCGCTGCCGGTGAGCCGCTGGCCGAAACCGTCCCAGTCGTCGAAGGTTTCCACGCCCGGCGTCTTGGTAGAGATGATCACCGAGACATCGGAGCCGTCCGGGCGCTTGGCGGTGACATCGATCCAGTCCGCGAAGATGGTGCCGGTGGTGTAGAACTTGCGGCCGTTCAGCAGCAGCTTGCCGCCGGTCTCGGACAGCACGGTGGCGGTTCCCCCGGCGCCAGGTTCGGTCCAGGCGTTGCCGGCCAGTTGGCCGGACGCGAAGCGCCGCAGCCAGGCGCCGCGGTCCGAGGTGCGGCCGTGGTGGTACAGGTTCTCCTCCACCAAGGCGATGTGCGAGCGCAGCGCCTGCGGAATGTTGCTGTCCGCGGCGGCGAGCTCGATCAGGAGCCGGGTGAACTCTTCCCAGTCCAGCCCGTCGCCGCCGAACTCGGCCGGAATCCGGGCGGCGCCGAAGCCGGCGTCCTTCAGCCAGCCGATCTGTTCAAACGGCAGCTCGCGGGTGAGCTCGCGGCTTAACGCCCCGGCGGCGATGCGCGCGAAGATCGGACGGTATTTGGCGGCCGCGGCGTCGAAGGCCGTGGCGAGGTTGTCGAGTGTTTCAGTCATGGTGGTTCTCCTGGAGGTCCGGCCGTGAGGGCGTCAGATGGGGCGCCCGGGTTGGGGGCAGCGGTGATGGGCCCGCGGATGGCGGGCAGTCATGAGGCGACCCGCGGGCTGCGGGCAGGGTGGGCGGCGTCCTGCTCCGCTCAGGTGTAGAGCGAAATCGGCTGGACGTCGCCGAGCAGGTAGTTGGCGCCGACCTCGACCTTCTTGTAGTCGACCGGGTCGTGCAGGGTGTGCGTGCGGATGTTGCGCCAGAAAATGTCCAGCCCGACCTCGGTTTTCGCGGAGGACGAGCCGGTGGTCTCGAAGATGCGGTTCGCCACGTCCACCCCCACCTCGGTGGACACGACCTTGAGCCTCGCAATCTCGAGCGCGAGGTCCGCCCGGGCTTCCGCGCTCAGCTGCGCGCCGGCGGCGATAACAGCGTCGAACCTGGCGTTCGTCCGGTCGGCCAGGGCCTCCACCGCGGCAACCCGCGACACCAGCTCGCCGTAGACCCGCTGGGTCAGCGGGTCCTGGGCATACGTCTCCTGCGTGCTGAGGAACCAGGAGTTCCGGCGCGCCAGCGTGATCCGGCGTCCGCGGTCCAGCGCCCCCTGCGCGATGCCCAGGTAGAGGTTGCCGAAGGCAAGCTGGATGTACGGGGTAACCAGCGTGGAGAAAGGCTCCTCCCCTACCTCGCCGATGATGTCCGCTTCGGTGACCTGCACGCCGTCGTACTTCACCGAACCACTGGCCGAGAGCCGCTGGCCGAGCGCATCCCAGTCCCCGAGGTATCCGATGCCCGTTCGGTCATGCTCCAGCGCGAGGGCCAGGAACTTGCCCCGCTCGGGTCCGGCCGCGATCACGGCATTGACCAGAATGGCGTCGCCGACGGAAGCGCCGGTGGAGAAGTGCTTGGTGCCGTTCAGCCGGAAGCCGTCGCCGTCGGGAACCAGTTCCAGATTCGGGTCCACCGGGTTCACGGAGTCGCCCCAGGACCAGCGGCCCCGCGCGGAGCGGCGGAGCAGTCGTTCCTGGACCTGCGCATCACCGTAGAACACGACGGCGCCCAGGTTGGCGTAGTGGTAACCGAGTATTTGCGCAATCGACGCGTCCGTGCGGGCCAGGATGCGCACGGCGTGCAGCGCGCTCTCCCAGTGCCCGCCCTCGCCGCCCCATTCGGCCGGGATAATCAGGTTGAGCAGGCCCGAGTTGCGCAGCAGCTCCACCTCGGCGTGCGGGTCGGCGTTGCGTCGGTCGCGCTCCAGCACGTCCGCGGCCAGCGCGGCGGCAACGCCTTCGGCTACTTGCTGCCATCGGGCCAGTTCCTCGGCGGTAGCCTGTCCGGCCCACGGGGCTCGGCGGGTTTGCGGGTTGTTGGCGGTCACGACGGCGGTCATGTTGGCTCCTCACGGCGGGGCTCCCATCCGGCGGCGCAGCAACCGTCACGGTTGGGGCGCAGCCCGGAGGGGGCCGTACTTGCCGGGCACGGTGTTGTGCGCGGCCGGATCCTCATCTGGGGCACCCCGCTACGGGAGAGGGTTGCCGCCCAACCAGCCAGAGCTTGTCGTTGGGACTCTTGATCTCGGAGTCGAGTATGCCGGGGCCGCTCCGGCGCAGGGAAGCACATGACAGGCCATGACATTCTGCTGCCGTTTGTTACGGAAACCGCTTCTGATGACGACGAGGGCCCGTCGCCCCAGCCGGCTCCGGGGGCTGGGGCCGGCAGGCTTCCGCCCGGCGCATTGAGCCGTGCGCATTCCTCTGCGCGGCTGTCCCCTACTGGCCTGGTTACGAGGGGACTACCGTGGAGGTGCACTGCCAATATGGCCGGGCCGGGACGGGCACCGTCCGCTGGCCGTCGTACGGGAGGTTCATCATGAAGGCATGGCAATTTGTCGGCACGAAGAAGCCGCTGGAGCTTAATGAGGTTCAGGAACCCCACGCTGGCCCCGGTGAAGTGGTCGTCGACGTCAAGGCGTCGGGGGTCTGTCACTCGGACGTCTCGACGCTCGATGATCCGGGATGGATGGCGCTGTTCCAGCACGGCCTGCCCCGCACCATGGGCCATGAATCCGCTGGCGTTATCAGCGAGGTCGGCGAGGGCATGGACCATTGGAAGATTGGCGACCGCGTAGGCCTCTCTCCGGTGATGTCGGACGGGGACGCATTGGGTTACGGGAAGTGGGATGGAGGCTTCGCCGCCAAGCTTCGCGCGACCGACGACAATCTCGTCGCCCTGCCCGACGAAGTGCCGTTCGACCTCGGCGCGATGGCGACCGACGCCGGCTTGACCGCCTACCATGCCATGATGGCGGTCGGCGGGGCGAAGAACGGCATGAAGGTCGGTGTCATCGGCCTGGGCGGACTGGGCTACATCGGTGCACGCTGTGCCGCGTTGGTCGGCGCCGAGGTGTACGGCGCCGAGGTCAATCCGGAAACCCAGAAACTGGCCGACGAGATCGGATTGGCTGGCGTCGGCGCCTCGATCGAAGAGTTCAAGGACAAGAACCTGGAGCTGATCGTGGACTACGCCGGCTTCGGCACCACGACCTCGGCCGCCATCGAAACCCTCGCTGAGTTCGGCACCTTGGTTCAGGTGGGCATGGGCCGGTTGGAATCGACCATCAATACCTACCCGATCATCATCAACCAGCTCTCCATCAGGGGCTCAAAGTCCGGTACCAAGGAGGATCTTGCCGGCATCTACGAGCTTATGAAGAGTGGCCAGCTCAAACCACCCATGAACCACATCAAGCATGCCGACATTCCCGGCGCAATCGACAAGCTTCGCGAGGGAGGTGTCGTCGGCCGCTTCATTGCTGTGTACGAGTGATGCGGGGACTCGAGGCGGCCGTCCGAAGGCGGGGCAGGGCTGACCGCAGCCCGTGAGCGGCTGTTATAAACCGAAGCGCGGGGCCTCGATGGCCGGGCAGGTATCCATGACGACGTCCAGCCCGGCCGCCTTGGCCTTTTCCGCGGCGGCTTCGTCGATCACGCCCAGCTGGAGCCACACCGCCTTGGCACCGACTTCGATGGCCTGGTCCACCACCGGGCCGACCTTCTGCGAGTTCACGAAGCAGTCCACCACGTCGATCTCGCCGGGAATGTCCCCGAGCTTTTGGTAACCGGTCAGGCCGAGGACGTCGTCGCCCTGCAGGTTGACGGGGACGACTTCCATGTCCAGCTGGTCCATCAGGTACCGGGAGATGCGCATGGCCACCCGGTGCGGGTTCGTGGACAGGCCGACGACGGCCCAGCGGCCGGGGGTTTCCAGCAGCCGCCGGACGACTTCAGGGTCATTCTGGTGTGCCATGGCTCGACCCTACCCGCGACTCTTCGGCACCGGAACCGCCGCTGGCCCTCTCCCCCTCAGCCGCCCTCATCGAGGAGTCGGCAGGCGCCCTCAAACCGTCGGTTTAAGGGCGTCAGCTGAACAGTCGATGGTTTGGGGCTAGCCGGCCAACCGGGCCGCCGCTGCGTCGGCGTGCTCCGCCACCCAGTTCCCCACCAGTTCCAGCACTTCAGCGTCCACGGGCTCGCGGATCTGGCGCTTGTAGTCGGAGAGGGTCGGAACCTTCGGGTCGCGGCGCAGCAGGTGCGACAGGTCCTCGATCTTCCTCGTGGTCACCGGGCCGGGGACGGTGGCCGCGATGATGTCCAGGTCGGCCGGGTCCACCTGTACGTCCTTGGTGCCCGTGATGGCCAGCACCGGCATGTGCAGGCGCTCCAAGTTCGGAACGGGGTCGAAGTCGAGGAACTCCCGATGCCAGAGCGCATTGATCTTACGGCCCTGCATGCGCACCACGTCCTCGGTGGTGGCCCGAAGTTTTTCCACCGACTTCGCCTGCACCTTAACCAGGTCCTGGCGGAAAAGCTTCAGCAGCAAGCGCGGGAAGGCGGGCAGCGAGTCGCTGATCTGGGCCGTCTGCCACCTGCCTGTCTCAAAGCCTGTCTGCGCCGAGGCTGAAAGCAGCACAGCCCCGTCCACCCGGGTACCGGGCTCTGCCGCCACGGCCGCCGCGTGGTAGCTGCCTTCGCTGTGGCCGACCAGGAATACCGGGAGGCCCGCGGCCTTCCGGGCGGCCATCCAGCGGAGGGCGGCCGCGGCGTCGTCGCTGTTCTGACGGAAGCCGGCCGCCCAGAAGGATCCTTCCGAGTCGCCGGTACCGCGCTTGTCGTAGCGCAGCGACGCGATGCCGTGGTTGGCAAGCGCCATCGCCAGGTCACGGCTGATGCCCAACGGCATCCGTTTGTGGTCGGCATTGCGGTCGATCGGTCCCGAGCCCGGCAGGATCAGCGCGGCGCCGCGGACCGTTCCGGCCGGTTCAGCCCAGGTTCCCGTCAGCTGAACGGTCCCGGACGGGAAGCTGACCACTTCTTCGGTGAACGCCTGACCGGCGGGCAGGCCGGCGGCCTTCCGGATCCGGGCCGCAACATCCTCGGCATCGGGAAGCGACACGACCACCCGGGCGTACTTTTGCCCGTCCAGGTCAAGCTGAACTGCCGGGGTGCCGCGGCGGGCGACGGCGAGGGTCTTGCCGCGGCCGCGCCACGTTCCCACCCGAGTCCGTCCCGGGATCGCAAGCCCGGGAGCCCGCAGGCCGTGGACGCCGTCGAACGCATCCGCGAGCACCCGGACGGAGGTCACCGCGGACAGCGGGAATCGCTGGTCGCCGAGCAGCCCCGCAACTTTCTCGAATCGATCCAGCTCCAGCAGAACCTCCTTGTTCTCCACCACTATCGCCGCCACCGCGCCTCCCTTCGGGTCGTTTATTGCTCGTGTCTTGGTCGTTTGGTCGCCCACTTGGTTACCGGACAGTACGATTATTATCAGTTGTAGGAACAATGTCAATTGTGAGAACGTTGAGCCATGTCCTCCTCACAGAGCGCCGATCTGATCCTGCACCCCGTACGCCTGCGGATCGTCCAGACGCTGCTGGGCAACCGTGAGCTGACCACGGCGGAGATCTCCGCCGAACTCCCCGACATTCCCACCGCGACGCTTTACCGGCACATCGGCGCGCTCTCCAAGGCCGGCGTGCTGGCGGTGGCCCAGGAGAGACCGGTTCGCGGCACCACCGAACGTACCTTTCGACTGGACGTAGCCAGGAGTTCAGTGGCCGAGGACGATCTGGCGTCCATGACGGCAGATGACCACCGGCGCGGCTTCATGGCCTTTGCGGCCGGGCTGCTGGGTGCCTTCGACCAATACATCTCCGGGGGGAATCCGGACTTCGTGCGCGACGGGGCCGGTTACCGGCAGACCGCCCTCTGGATGACGGACGAAGAGTTCGAGGATTTCACCTCCGCCATCAGGGCTGCCGCAGAGAAGGTGGCGGCCAACGGCCCGGAAGAGGGGCGGCACCGCCGCTTGTTCTCCACGGTCCTCATCCCGGCGGATCCGCCCGCCTGACTGACCGCCCCGCCGGGCCCGCGCCGGGAGCAACGTCCACATCGGCGGCCCATGGGCGGGAGGAGGCGGCGACGCCGGCGACTGGTTATGAAGGGAGGCAGCGACGCCGGCGACTCCCTCACGAACGGAGGCATCGCCGTCGTGATGACCCGAGAGGGCGGGGCGTTACGCGTCCCAACAGAGGCAGAAGGGGTGTCCGGCGGGGTCGGCGTACACCTGGAACCCCGAGGCGGCCGCCGGGTCATCGGCCGGCTTCAGCAGCTTGGCGCCCAAGGACGTCGCCTGTTCATGTGCGGCCGCGAGATCGTCTATGTAGAGGTCCAGGTGGATTTGCTGCGGCGTCCCGTCCGGCCAGCCGGGCGGAGTGTGGTTGGGTGCAAACTGGAATCCCAGCCGCGATTCGCCGTCCACCATCACCGTGTGCCAGTCGTCTTCGGCCTCGACCGTTCCGTCGAGGAGGCCGGCCCAGAACGTGCTCTCCGCCGCGAGGTCGGCGGCGTCGAACACGATGATTTGTCTGCTGATTTTCATGCGGTCATCCTGCCACCGCGCCGGAGTTGCGTCCATGGTTAGCGGGGATGCGCCTGTTTCCCCGGCGGGTTCCCCGACGAGTGGTTCGCGTCTTTGTTACGGCGGATGGTCATTCCGCCTTTGTTACGGGTCATTATTACGGGCAGTTTGCCGGGAGCCCCGCCCGTGCCGTTTAGTTGGTGGTGACCATCCCGAGCGGCCGAGAGACCTGGATCGACGACGCCGCAGCAACCCTGGTCATCGGAAGCCCACCCAGGCTGCCGGTGATAACGAGGTGACAAGCCACGGGTACGGCCGGCGATTGCCGGGCCGCACGGCTTGATCCGTAGGGTGCTACTGCCAGGATCGATGGAGTGATCCCATGACTGCAGTACTGTCGTCGTCCCGCCACGCGGCTCCCGTTGCCGCTGCACCCGCGGCCCGTTCCGACTCCGCGCTTGCTGTTTCCTTTCGCGCCCTGAACCGCACCTTCGGCACGGGAGCACAGGCCCACACCGTGCTGCGCGACGTGAACTTCGAGGTCCGTCCCGGCGAGGTGCTGGCCATCCTGGGCCCGTCAGGCTGCGGCAAGTCCACCTTGCTCCGCGCCGCCGCCGGCCTCGACGCGCCCAGCGCCGGCGCGGTGGAAATCGACGGAACGCCGGTCCAGGGCATCGACTCCCGCTGCGCCGTCGCGTTCCAGGAACCCCGGCTGCTGCCGTGGCACACCCTGCAGGCCAACGTGGCCATC
Source organism: Arthrobacter senegalensis (assembly GCF_059091765.1). NCBI lineage: Bacteria > Bacillati > Actinomycetota > Actinomycetes > Micrococcales > Micrococcaceae > Arthrobacter > Arthrobacter senegalensis. The sequence goes on from NZ_JBNHGZ010000002.1 coordinate 370,094, forward strand.
GGCCTGCCCAAGAGCTCCAGCGCCAAGCAGGGCAAGTCCAAGGTCGCCCGGCTGCTGGACCTGGTCGGGCTGGCCACCTTCGCCAAGCACCGGCCGCGCGAGGTCTCCGGCGGCATGGCCCAGCGGGCATCCCTGGCCCGGGCCCTGGCCCGCAATCCGGGCGTGCTGCTGCTGGACGAACCGTTCGGCGCGCTGGACGCGCTGACCCGGATCAAGATGCAGGACCTGCTGCTCGATATCCACGCGGCGGAACCCACCACCGTGTTGCTGGTGACCCACGACGTGGACGAGGCCCTGCAACTGGCGGACAGGATCATCGTGCTTGGCACGGAAGAGGGCCGCGAGGACGACGGCGCCACGATCGTGCGCACCGTCGACGTTCCCGGCAGCCGCCCGCGGGACCGCGGTTCGGTCGAGTTGGCCCGAATGCGCCGCTCGCTCCTCGAAAGCCTCGGCGTCGACGGCCATTAGGGCCGCCCTCGCCACCCACAAATCACGCAATGCCCGGGCCGTTCGCGCCCGAAAGTCATCCGTAGCGGAATTTCTCCTGTTCCGCACCCCATCCAAAGGAACCACCATGTCTCTTGCTCTTGCCAGCCGATTCTCCCGCCGCCCGCTCCTCGGCGCTGCCGCCGTTGCCGCCACCGCCTCGCTGGCCCTGACCGGCTGCGTTGCCGGTGAGGATTCCGAAGCCACCGCGGCCCAAGGCGGCGGCGATGGCGTGCTCAACATCGACTTCGCCACCTACAACCCGCTGAGCCTGGTCATCAAGGAAAAGGGCTGGCTGGAGGCCACCTTGGCCGACGACGGCGTCGAGGTGAACTGGGTGCAGTCGGCCGGTTCCAACAAGGCCAACGAGGCGCTGCGCTCCGGAGCGGTCGACGTCGGCTCCACCGCCGGTTCCGCGGCGCTGCTGGCCCGTGCCAACGGCTCGCCGATCAAGACCATCAGCCTCTACTCGCAGCCGGAATGGGCCGCCCTCGTGGCGCTGCCCGACTCCGGCATCGAGTCCGTCGAGGACCTCAAGGGCAAGTCCGTGGCCGCCACCAAGGGCACCGACCCCTACTTCTTCCTGCTCCAGTCGCTGGAAGAGGCCGGCCTCTCCGCCGACGACGTCACCGTGGAAAACCTGCAGCACGCCGACGGCCTGACCGCGCTGAAGCAGGGCTCGGTCGATGCCTGGTCCGGCCTGGATCCGATCATGGCCGGCGCCGAACAGGACGGCGCCGAACTGTTCTACCGGAACCTGGACTTCAACACCTACGGCTTCCTGAACGCCACTGAGTCCTTCCTGCAGGAGGAGCCGGAACTCGCGCAGGCCGTAGTGAACGCGTACGAGAAGGCCCGCGCCTGGGCCGCCGAAAATCCCGAGGAAACGGCACAGATCCTCGCCGACGTCGCCGGCTTGGACCTCGAGGTCGCCACCAAGGTGATCACCGAGCGCAGCAACCTGGACGTTGAGGCGGCCCCGGGCGAGAAGCAGCGCGCCGTGCTGGCGAAGGTCGGTCCGGCATTCGTCGAGACCGGCGACGTGAAGAGCCAGGCCGACATCGACGAGGCCCTCGCCACCCTGCTCGACGATTCGCTGGTGAAGCAGGCCGATCCGTCGGCCATCAAGGAATCCTGATGACGCACCTCGGTAATCCCGGCGCCTCCGGCGCCAGCGTTTACGCCACCGGCCAGGAAGGCCTCGCGGCCACCGGCGTCCTCAAAACCGCGGGCGCGCCCCGGCCGGAACAGGACGGCCCCTCAACCGAGCGCTTCCCCGCCCACGGATGGTCCCCGACCGGGGTGCTCGGCAACGGCTGGGCCCGCCTGCTCCTTGGCCTGCTGCTGCCCGCCGCCCTGCTCGCCGCCTGGCAGTGGAGCACCTCCGCCGGCCTGTTCAGCTCGGTCCAGCTGCCCGCCCCTGCGGCGGTCGTCGAGGCCGCCGTCGACCTGATCCAGCGCGGCGAACTGGCGCAGCACGTGGCCATCTCCACGCAGCGCGTGCTGCTCGGCTTCGCTTTTGGCGCCGCCCTCGGCCTGGTCTTCGGCGCGCTGATCGGGCTGTCCAGGGTTGCCGATGTGCTGCTCTCCCCTACCATCGGGGCGCTGCGCGCGGTGCCGTCGCTGGCGTGGGTGCCGTTGCTCATCCTGTGGATGAAGATCGGCGAGGACTCCAAGGTCACGCTGATCCTGATCGGCGCGTTCTTCCCCGTGTTCACCACCGTCTCGCTGGCGCTGCGCCACGTGGACAAGAACCTGGTGGAGGCCGGCCGCGCGTTCGGGCTCAAGGGCGTGAAGCTGCTGACCACCGTGCAGCTGCCGGCCGTGGTGCCCGCCGTGTTCTCCGGGCTGCGGCTGGCCTTGGCCCAGGCCTGGCTGTTCCTGGTGGCGGCGGAACTGATCGCCTCCTCCATGGGCCTGGGCTTCCTGCTCACGGATTCGCAGAACAACGGCCGCACCGACCGGCTGCTGCTGGCCATCGTCCTGTTGGCCATCATCGGCAAGATCACCGACGCGCTCCTAGGAGTCGCGGAGAAATGGGCAGTCAAGAGATGGGCATAGAAGTAGCCGAAACCGCCGGCGGCCGCCGCGCCGCCGGGAGCACCGCCGTCGTCGGTCAGGAAGGGCCGGCGCCGTACCTCGACCGGGTAACCGAATGGCCGGAGCCGCAGACCGAGGCCGAGCGGATTGAGTTCTGGGAGCGCGCGGCGGCCCGGCTTCTGTGGGCCGAGCCGTGGCACACTGCGCACTCCGTGACCCCGGCGGACAGCGCCGCGCGGCGGGGACCCGAGCTGCGCTGGTTCGACGGCGGCACGCTGAACGCCGCGGTCAACTGCGCCGACCGTCACGTCGAAGCCGGCTTGGGCGACAAGGTAGCGCTGCACTTCGAGGGCGAGCCCGGCGACCGCCGGACGGTGACCTACCGCGAGCTTCAGGAGCTGGTCTCGCAGGCCGCCAACGCGCTGCTGGCGCTGGGCGTCGGCAAGGGCGACCGCGTGGTCATCTACCTGCCGGTGCTGGTGGAAACCGTCGTGATCACGCTGGCCTGCGCGCGGATCGGGGCGGTGCATTCGCTGGTCTTCGGCGGCTTTTCCGCGGAGGCCCTGAAGTTCCGGGTGGAGGACACCCGCGCCAAACTCCTGGTCACCACCGACGGCCAGTACCGCCGGGGCACCGCCGTCCCGGTCAAGGCCAACGCGGATGCGGCGGTTTCCGGCGAGAACGCGATCGAACACGTGCTGGTGATCAACCGCACCGGCCACACGGACATCAACTGGGTGGAAGGCCGCGACGTGTGGTGGCACGACGTCGTCGAGACCCAGCCGCGCGTCCACGAGGCCGAGGCGTTCGACGCCGAGACGCCGCTGTTCATCATGTACACCTCGGGCACCACCGGCCAGCCCAAGGGCCTGGTCCACACGACCGGCGGCTACCTGACCCAGGCCTCGTTCAGCCACTCGTACCTGTTCAGCAACCCGGACCCGGACGCGCGCGAGGACGACGTGCACTGGTGCACCGCTGACCTGGCCTGGGTCACCGCGCACACCTACGAGATCTACGGGCCGCTGAGCAACGGCGTCACGCAGGTGATCTACGAGGGCGTGCCGAACGCCCCGCACCCCGGCCGGCACTTCGAGGTCATCGAGCGCTACGGCGTGACCAGTTACTACACGGCGCCCACGCTGGTCCGGTCGCTGATGGGCTGGTTCCCCGACGGCATTCCGGCCGAGTACGACCTCAGTTCCATCCGCCTGTGCGGCACGGTGGGCGAGGCCGTGAACCCGGAGGCCTGGCGCTGGCTGCGCACCCAAGTGGGGCGGGATTCGCTGGTCGCCGGGGACCCCTCGTCGGGCGTGCCGATGGTGGATACCTGGTGGCAGTCGGAGACCGGGGCCACTGTGCTCTCGCCGCGCCAGACCGATGCGTCCTTCAAGCCCGGCTGCGCCACCCGCGCCCTGCCGGGGCTGGCCACGGATATCGTGGACGACGGCGGCGCCCGGGTGGGTGCCGGCGAGCAGGGCAACATTGTGGTCACCAGGACCGGGCCGGCGATGGCGCGGACCGTGTGGGGCAACCCGGAGCGCTACTTCACGTCCTACTGGGAAAAGTACGCGGCGCAGGGCTGGTTCCTGGCCGGCGACGGCGCCCGCTTCGACGCCGACGGCGACACCTGGATCCTGGGCCGGACCGACGACGTCATCAACATCTCGGGGCACCGGCTGTCCACGATCGAGATCGAGTCCGCGCTGGTCTCACATCCGGCGGTGGTTGAGGCCGGCGTCTGCCCGACCTACGACGCCAAAACGGGACACGCGGCCACGGCTTTCGTGGTGCCGCGCGACAAGTCGCTGATCGGGACGAGGGTTGCGGGGCTGACGGCCGCAGCGCAGGCCCCTGAGCAGCCGGAGGCCGGTCCGGCCTCCGGAACGGCGACGGCCGCGCAGGCCGCGGAAACTACGAAGCAGGCCGCGGCAATTGCGGCCTTGCGGGACCACGTTGCCACGCAGATCGGGCCTATCGCCAAGCCCCGCGACGTGGTGTTCGTCCCCGACGTGCCCAAGACCCGCAGCGGCAAGATCATGCGCCGGCTGCTGACCCAGTTGTTCGAGGGGACGGAGCTGGGCGACACGACCAGCCTGCAGAACGAGCCGTGCATCGCCCAGATTAAGGCCATCTGCGACGCACGCTAAACTTCTCCGCCTTCACCGGCCGTGCCACCCGAGGCCGGCCAAAACTCCCCAAGTTTTGGCCGGCCGCTTGGCGTCACCGGCCGTTCGCTCCCACGTCTCAGCGGAGGCTCACGACGTTTCTCCTAGTCAGGGCGATATGACCCTTCCGAAACGAGGGAAGTTTGTCCTATACGTGGGAGCGAACCCAGGCTGGTCCGTCAGGCCGACCTCCGCAGCATCGTCAGGACCTCCGCGACCACGCGTTCCGGCGCGAAGACCAAGTCTTCGTAAACGTATCTAAGGGTAGGCAGCCCTCTGAGCATGCCCGCGTTGTTCCGTCTCCGGTCTTTGAGGAAGGTCGCGCGATCCCAGTGGAAGTCGAATCCGTCCAACTCAATGATGAGGCGGCCTTCCACCAGCATGTCCACCCGCCCGAGCCCCCGGATCAGCACCTGTGTTTCCACGTGGAGCCCGGCAGCGCGAAAGAGTTCCCGGGCAATGACCTCCAACGGCGAGTCGGCGTCATGGCCTATGCCCTGCACCAACTGCCGCCGCAAGCTGTTTCGTGTTCCCGGCAGACGATCCATAAGCTCTGCCTTCGAAACCCGTCTGAGGCGTACCGCTGACTCGGCTATAACCAGCGCCTCCAAGCGCGGCCGGCAGCGGATTGCGTGCAGCACACAATCCAGGGTCCCTACGTAACCCCACCTCCCCTCGGCTGCGAGCCTGCCACGGTGCTTGATCACGGTCTCAGGTTGTCTGCCATGGTCCGCCCAGAGATGCAATTGGGGCGGGTCTTTCACTGTCCAGAGTCCCAGCTCCCCGGCGGCCGAGACGCAGGTGATGAGCCCGCCAGCCATCATCGCGATGCGCAGATCGGCATCCGCATTGGCAGTGCCTACTAGCCCCCGTCGAAGGGACGTCACGGCGCCCGACGCGACGGCCACCTTGATCGCATCCGGTCCGATGCCCGCCCGGCGCAGGTCCCTAACGAGGGCTGTTCCTCCTCTTTTCGCCACCCAGCCGGCGATCATTTCGGGAGTCTGCATGTAATCGAGGATGACCGCACCCTTCGGCCGCCACCACTGCCGGCCCGAAATTGTGGACATCGGATGACCAGCAATGAGTAGCGGCCGCCGAACACCTGCGAACGGACTGCATCGCCGGCGCCGAAGACTTCCCGGCCCAGTTGAACCTGCCAGTCCTCCGGCGGGGCCGCGAGGGGCTTCCCGGCTCGGCGTGGACCCGCCTAATCCTGACGCAGGGCGCGCACCAGCGAGTTGAACCGCTCGTTGGCGGCCAGGTCCTCGATCAGGACCGACGCCCCGTCCGGCCCGGCCAGCGGGATCCGCCAGTTCGGGTATTCGTCGGCGGTGCCCGGCTGGTTCTGGGTCCGAAGCTCCCCCACAGCGTCCGTGAGCGCAACGCCCAGCAGTACCGACGGGGTCTGCGTGATGAACGCGTGCAGCGCCTCGACGGTGCGTTGTTCGGCGGCGGGGCCGGCGCCGTCGTCGTGCTGTGGCGCGGCCGGCACCCGCGAGCGCACCGTGGAGAGCACTGCCTCTTGGGCTGCCTGGTCCAAAGCCCGTTCCTCCTCCACGGGCCGGTTCAGCAGGCCCAGCGATTCACGCAACTCCACGTGCTTGCCCGCCAGGTAGCCGGCGGTAGGCGGCAGGTCGTGCGTGGTGACGCTGGTCAGGCAGGATCGGCGGTAGCGCTCGGGTGCGCGGGGGCTGCCGTCCTCGTACTCAAACCACAGGATGGAGGTCCCCAGGATGCCGCGCTCGGCCAGGTAGTCCTGCACGCCCGGCTCGAACACCCCGAGGTCTTCACCAATAACGACGACGCCGGCCCGTTCCGCTTCCAGGGCGAGGATGCCGATCAAGGCCTCGTGATCGTAGTAAACGTAGGCGCCTTCGCCGGGAGGGCTGCCGGCGGGGATCCACCAGAGCCGGAACAGCCCGAGGATATGGTCCACCCGGATGCCGCCGGCGTGCCGCAGGATGGTCCGCAGCATATCCCGGTAGGCAACATAGCCGGATTCGGCCAGGCGGTGCGGATGCCACGGCGGCTGTGACCAGTCTTGGCCCTGTTGGTTGAACATGTCCGGCGGCGCGCCCACGGAGATGCCGGGCGTCAGCACATCCTGCAACGTCCAGGCATCGGCGCCGGTTGGATGGACGCCGACGGCGAGATCGTGCACTATCCCGATGTTCATTCCCGCATCGAGGGCGCTGGCTTGCGCCGCCTCGAGCTGCTCGTCGCACAGCCACTGCAGCCATTGATGGAACTCGCTGCGGTCCTTCAGCTCGCTCCGCTGTGCTTCGACGAAAGCGGCATCGGACCACTCCGGTGCCCCGGCCGGAACAGTTTCGGCCATGGCACACCACAGGGCAAAGCGCTCCAGCCCCTCGCCTTCCTGCGCGCGGAAGGCTTCGAACCGCTGCTGCCGTTCCGTGGACCGGGGCACCGCGAAGACCGTTTCCAGAGCCTGCAGCTTGGCCGCAAAAACCGGGTCGCGGTCCAGGATGACGGCGTCCAGGTTCGCGTCGTGGAAGTTGTTGGCCAGCGGGACGCCGCTGGCTTCGGGCACGTCCTCGACCCGCAGGTACAGGGGATTGACGAACCGGCGCGTGGAGGGCAGGTAGGGCGAGGGCTCCACCGGCGGTTTCGGCTGCGCCGCGTGCAGCGGGTTGATCAGGACGAACCCCGCACCCTTGGCCGCGGCCGTCTCGGCGAGGCTGGCCAGGTCATGCAGGTCGCCGATGCCCCAGGAGGACCGCGAGCGCACGGAGTACAGCTGTGCCATCAACCCCCATGTCCGGGGAAGGCGGTCGGCGGTGGTCAGGCGCCGCGGGGTGACCACGAGGGCACACCGTGCCTCGCTGTCGGATGGCTCCGGGGCCGCGCCGGTTCCGGGCTCCATCGACTCCGGCATTTCCGGCGCCGCGCCGGTCCCGGCCTCCACCGCCTCCGACCGGTCCGGGGTCGCGCCGGTTCCGGCCTCCATCGACTCCGACCATTCCGCTACTTCCAGCGTGTGCCAGCCCAGCGGGATGTCCGCGGGCACCACCGCAGTGAAACGAACAGGCGAGGCATCTTCCGACTCCTCCCGCCCGCCGGCCAGCACCTCGACGTCGCGCCGGGAGCCGTCCTCCAGCAGGATCCGGACCCGCGGACGGATGCCGGGCCGCGCATTGACCGGAACCTCGGTGGCACTGCCTTGGCGGACGACAACGGCGGGCGGCAGCGTGCGCTGCACCGGTGCCAGTTCAGCGGCCCGGAGGGAAGCCGTCACATCGTCGTCGGTGGCACAGGGGACGTCGAGCGCGGTGAGGACGGAAACCAGCGTTGCCTCACTGACTGTTTTCTCGCCGCCATCCCAGCCGCGGAAGGTAATGCCAACGCCATGTTTCCCCGCGAGGCGCTGCAGCGCCGAAAGTTCAGCCATAGACCCAATCTACGGTGAACTGTCCGGACGCGGGAACGTCCCTCCTCGGCCGGCCCTGAGAAGATAGTGGCCGCGAGAGGCGAAGCACCGCCGTCGTGCCGGGCATTCGCAAGCCGGGCATTGCGCGGCGTGCGGGCGAAGGCGGGCACCGCCGTCGTGCCGGGCCGCCGCAAGCCCGGGCAACCGCACGGCGTGCCGCCTCAGGGCCCGGGCGCCCACAGCCCGGACGCAACGCGGCTAAACATTTTTTGGTGCCGCGGCCGTTGGTTGCGAGAATGGACGGGACCATCCCGAGCGGTTGAGAGATCTGGCTCTTTGACACCGCAGCAACCATCCGGACGCCACCGGAAAGGTGCTACCGCCAGAAGCGATGGAGAGAGCGCAAGCAATCTTTGATCCGGACGGTGCCTGCACGGTACCGCCAGGACCGTCATTCCGGGAACCCAAGTTTTGAAGGAGCAACCGCCTGATGGCTGAACGCACATTCGGTTTCCGCACCCGTGCCCTGCACGCCGGCGGCACGCCCGACGCCGAGCACGGTGCCCGGGCCGTACCGATCTACCAGAGCACCTCGTTCGTGTTCAAAGACACCGACGACGCCGCGAACCTCTTCGCGCTGCAGAAGTACGGCAACATCTACTCGCGCATCGGCAACCCCACGGTCGCCGCGTTCGAGGAGCGCATCGCCTCGCTCGAGGGCGGCATCGGCGCGGTGGCCACGTCGTCGGGCATGGCCGCCGAGTTCATCACCTTCGCGGCCCTGGCCGGGGCGGGCGACCACATCGTGGCCTCGTCCAAGCTCTACGGCGGCACCATCACCCAGCTGGACGTGACGCTGCGCCGGTTCGGCGTGGAAACCACGTTCGTCGACTCCAACGACCCGGCCGACTTCGCCGCGGCCATCGGGGAGAACACCAAGGCCGTCTACACCGAGATCGTGGCCAACCCGTCCGGCGACATCGCGGACCTCGCCGGCCTGGCCGCGGTGGCGCACGACGCCGGGCTCCCCCTGGTCGTGGACGCCACCCTGAGCACGCCCTACCTGATCCGCCCGATCGAGCACGGCGCGGACATCGTGATCCACTCCGCCACCAAGTTCCTGGGCGGCCACGGCACCACCCTGGGCGGCGTCGTCGTCGAATCCGGCCGTTTCAACTGGGGCAACGGCAAGTTTCCGCAGATGACCGAGCCGGTGCCCAGCTACGGCAACGTGTCCTGGTGGGGCAACTTCGGCGAGTACGGCTTCCTCACCAAGCTCCGGTCCGAGCAGCTGCGCGACATCGGCCCGTCGCTGTCCGCGCAGTCCGCGTTCCAGCTGCTGCAGGGCGTGGAGACGCTGGCGCAGCGGATGGACGAGCACCTGGCCAATGCCCGCACCGTGGCCGAGTGGCTGGAAGCCGACGAGCGCGTCTCCTGGGTCAGCTACGCCGGCCTGCCCGCGCACCCGCATTACGAGCGGGGCCGGAAGTACCTGCCCAAGGGCGTGGGCTCCGTGTTCAGCTTCGGCGTCAAGGGCGGCCGCACCGCAGGCCAGAAGTTCATCGAATCGCTGCAGCTGGCCAGCCACCTGGCCAACATCGGCGACGCCCGCACCCTGGTGCTGCACCCGGGATCGACCACCCACCAGCAGCTCACCGCCGACCAGCTGGTGGCTGCCGGCGTGCCCGAGGACCTGATCCGCATCTCCGTGGGTCTGGAAGACGTGGACGACATTCTCTGGGATTTGGACCAGGCGCTGGCCGCCTCCCAGCAGGCCGGCGCCGAGCACGGCCCCAGCCGCGACCATGAGGACGCCGCGTTCGACAGCTCCGAGTTCGCCTCGCCCAGCTATGCCGGCGAGTCGTGCGCGATCCCGGCGGAGCGCTCCCCCCGGACAGAGCCCGGAACGCGCGTGGTCGAGTCCGTCGAAGAACTGATCGAAGCCGAAGAAGGAGCCGCCAAGTGACCGCGACACCGGAACGCACCTGGATCGGCCCGTCCGCCGCGGAGCGTCTAAACATCCTGCGCAACACCAAATCCATCGCCATTGTCGGCGCCTCGGACAAGCCGAGCCGGGCCAGCTACTTCGTGGCCACGTACCTGCTGTCCAGCTCGCCGTACAAGGTGTATTTCGTGAACCCGGTGGCGAAGGAGATCCTGGGCCAGCCGGTGTACAAGTCGCTGGCGGACCTGCCCGAGGTGCCGGACCTGGTAGACGTCTTCCGCAGGCACGACGACCTGCCCACCGTTTTGGAGGAAACCCTGGCCGTCGGCGCCAAGACGCTCTGGCTGCAGCTGGGCTCCTGGCACGAAGAGGTCGCGGCCCGGGCCGAGGCCGCCGGCTTGAACGTGGTGATGGACCGCTGCGTGAAGATCGAGCACGCCCGCTTCCACGGCGGCCTGCACCTGGCCGGCTTCGACACCGGCGTGATTTCCTCCAAGCGGCAGCTGACCGCCTAGGCGGGCGCCCCGCCGGCCTGCCGCCTCGAGCGCCTGCCGCCCCGCCCCTTGTCCCCCGGCCTTCCGCTTCGAAGGCAGGGGCAAGGGGCGGGTTTTTTCGTGCCCGGAAGTAGACGGAAAGAGCCTTCAAGGATTTCCCCAAGGTCCTCGTCGGATGCTGTGGCCAGCCACACATCACTCGACTAGGGGGAGTCACCGTGTTTACTGCACCAACCGATCCGCAACCGAGGAGGGGCACCGAACGTGCCGACAAGGGGAGGCCATCCTTCCCCCGGAAAGTTACGGCCGGGCTCGCCGCGCTGGTGCTGGGCGCGGGCGTGCTGCCCTCCGCCCTCGCCCCCGCGGCGTTGGCAGCGCCGGTAGGCCAAGGCCTGACCCTCAATGCCGGGGACATGCGGTTCATCCTGAAGCAAATCAAGATCGCGGAAAACCACGCCACCAAGGAAGACGCCGAGGGCAAACCCGTGCCGGGCCAGCCGCTCCTGGGCCCCGGCCCCAACCAAATAGCCAATCCGCTGCTGCCCTACGGGCTGCGCACGGTGGACGGGTCCGACAACAACCTGGTGCCCAACCAAGGGCACTTCGGCGCCGCCAGCCTGCCCTTCCCGCGGCTGGCAGAACCGGAATGGCGGACCACCGCCGGCGGGCAGTCGTACAAGTCGGTCAACGTTCCGATGATCCGGGACGCGGACCCGCGCTTCGTCAGCAACGTCATCGTGGACCAGACCTCCACCAATCCGGCCGCGATTGCCGCGGCGGGCAAGGCACACCGGACGGTGAACGACGGCCCCACGGCGGTCCCCTGCGACGACGAGGGGTTGCCCCTGAACTGCGTTCCCGACGGCGAGACACTCGACATCCCGAATGTCACCACCGACTTCGGGCTCTCGCCGCCATACAACGGCTTCTTTGCCCTCTTCGGCCAGTTTTTCGACCACGGCATCGACTTCACCAAGAAGACCAGCAACGTCGTCATGATGCCGCTGGCCACGGACGATCCGCTGTACGTGGAGGGATCGCCCACAAACTTCATGCTGCTCAACCGGGCGGAGAACCAGCCCGGCCCCGACGGCAAGCTCGGCACAGACGACGACGTCCAGGACGCCACGAACACGGACTCTCCGTGGGTCGACCAGAGCCAGACCTACTCGTCGAATCCGTCCCATCACGTCTTCCTCCGGGAGTACGAGCTCAACGAGGACGGCGACCCGGTCTCGACCGGCGAACTGGCCGAAGGCGAACCCGGCGGCATGGCCACCTGGGCGGACATCAAGGCACAGGCCGAGTCCATGCTCGGCCTGAAGCTCTCCGACGCCGACGTCGTGAACATCCCGATGCTGGCCACCGACCAGTACGGGCGCTTCCTGCGCGGCCCCAACGGGCTGCCGCAGTACATCACGCAGGACAAGCAGTTCGTGGAAGGGAACCTGGAGAACCCCGTCGCGCCGCCGGCGGATGTCCAGCGGATCGGCATCGCGTTCCTGGACGACATCTCCCACTTCGCGGCACCGTTCGACTCGCGGGGCGCGGCCCTGACACCCGACGGGGACGGCGGCATCACGCCCACCAGCGGCCGGCAGGACCCGGGCACCTACGACGACGAAATGCTCGACGCGCACTTCGTTGGCGGCGACGGCCGCCTGAACGAGAACATCGGCCTCACCGCCGTCCACCAGGTCTTCCACTCGGAGCACAACCGGCTGGTCACCTACATGGAAGAACTGCTGACGTCCCTGAACCTGGACCTGAACGAGTGGAAGCTGCCCAACGGCGAATGGAACGGGGAGCGCCTCTTCCAGGCCGCACGGTTCGTGACGGAGATGGAGTACCAGCACATCGTCTTCGAGGACTTCGCTCGCAAGATCCAGCCGGGCATCAATCCGTTCAACGTCTTCACCCAGTCGGACACGGCGATCGACCCGGCGATCGAGGCGGAGTTTGCCCACGCGACCTACCGGTTCGGTCACTCCATGCTGACGGACACCGTGGATCGGAAGACCAACAGCGGAGCCGACATCGGCCTCCCGCTGCTGGATGCGTTCCTGAATCCACCGGCCTACTACGCCAACGGAGACAGCACGATGACGCCCGAGCAGGCGGCAGGCGCGATCGCGATGGGCATGACCGACCAGGTGGGCGCAGAGCTCGACGAGTTCGTCACCGACACGCTGCGCAACAGCGTGCTCGGGCTGCCCCTGGACCTGGCCGCGCTCAACATCGCCCGCGGCCGGGAGACCGGCGTCCCGTCGCTGAACAATTTCCGCAAGGACCTCTACGCGAAGACCAGCGAGTCGTCCCTGAAGCCCTACAGCAGCTGGGTGGACTTCGGGCAGGCGCTGAAGCATCCGGATTCGGTGGTCAACTTTATGGCCGCTTACGGCACGCATCCCAGCATCACCGGGGCGACGAGCATCGAGGCCAAGCGCGCGGCGGCGCAGAAACTCTTCGACATGAGCCCCGACCCGGCGGCCGAAACTCCGGCCGATGCCTACGATTTCGTCAACAGCACCGGGGAGTGGGAGAACGACGGCGCCGCCTCCAGGACCGGTTTGGACACGGTCGATCTGTGGGTGGGGGGCCTGGCCGAAGCCCAGAATCTCTTCGGCGGGCTGCTCGGCTCCACCTTCAACTACATCTTCGAACGCCAGATGACGGACCTGCAGGACGGTGACCGTCTCTACTACCTGTCCCGCACCTCGGGCCTGAACCTGCGGGCCCAGCTCGAAGGCAACTCCATGGCCGAGCTGGTGATGCGCAATACCGACGCTTCCGCGCTCAAGGCCGACGTCTTCGGCGTCGCCGACTGTGAGTTCGAGATGGGCAACATCACCGGCACCACGGGCAACAATGTGGCCGATGATCCCGCCTCGGCCTGCGACGAGTCAGCACTGCTGCTCCGCATGGCGGACGGCACCATCCGCTACCGCGTCTCCAACAGCGTGGACCGCCCGGGCCTCAACGCCCAGGCGACCTACAACGGCAAGGACGATGCCGGCGGCGCAGACGGGACGGACCGGATCTGGGCCGGCGTCGACAACGACACCGTCTGGGGCAACGGCGGCAGTGACATCATCGAAGGCAACGACGGCGCCGACACCCTCCTGGGCGGCGCCGGCAACGATCGGATCACCGACTCCCACGGGGACGACGTGATCAAGGGCGGGCCGGGCAACGACGCGATGGACGCCGGTCCCGGACTCGACGTGATCATGTCCGGCGACGGAGACGACTTCTCCAACGGCGGACTCAACGGCAACCAGACCTTCGCCGGCGAGGGCAATGACCTCGTGATAGCCGGCGACGGACCGGACACGGTGTTCGGCGGCGGCGGCGATGACTGGCAAGAAGGCGGCAACGCGAACGACCTGCTCCAGGGCGACAGCGGTGCCCCGTTCTTCGACGACATCAACAACCCCGGCCACGACGTCCTCATCGGCGACAGCGGCGAGGACGACTACGACGCCGAGGGCGGTGACGACGTCATGGTCGCCGGTCCAGGGATCGAGCGCAATCACGGCGTCTACGGCTTCGACTGGGTGACCCACGCCCGGTCGGTCGAGGCAGCCGATTCCGATATGCGCATGATCATCGTGGAGGGCCCGAACGCGCTCAAGGACCGGTTCCTGCTGGTCGAGGCCCTCTCCGGCTGGGACAAGGACGACGTCTTGCGCGGCGATGACGTGATTCCGGCCGATCCCGACAACGAGGTGGCGGTGCCCGGCCTCAGCAATGTGCTGGACGCCGAGGGCATCAAGCGGATTGCCGGCCTGGCCGAGCTGCTGCCCGCCGGTGCCACCGAGTTCGGCGCCGGCAACATCATCATCGGCGGCTCCGGGAGCGACCAGATCTGGGGCAACGGCGCGGATGACGTCATCGACGGCGACAAGTGGCTGAACGTGCGGCTGAGCGTACGCGACGCTCAGGGCGCTGAACTGCGGTCAGTCACCAGCCTGAAGACCATCCAGGCCGATATTATGGCCGGCCGGATCGACCCGGGCGACGTCGTCATCGTGCGGGAAATCCTCAACAGTGCGGCTTCGACCGACGTCGACACCGCCAACTTCTCCGGCGCGCTCGATGAATACGACATCACCACCGTCGACGGAGTCACGACCGTCGCGCACGTCCGCGGCGGCGGGGACGACGGCACCGACACCATCACCAATGTGGAGCGCCTCCGGTTTGCCGACCAGACCATCGAGCTGACGGATACCGAAGCCCCCTCGGTGACGGACCGCGCTCCTGCTGACGGGGCAACCGGCGTGGCCGTCGGGGTCGACATCACGGCGACCTTCAGCGAGGACGTCCAGGGCATCTCCGGGACGACGGCCACGCTGACGGCCGCGGAAGCAACGGCACCGACCGCCGCCACCGTGACCTACGATCCGGTGACCCGAACGGCGACGCTCGACCCGGTGGCCGACCTGGCGATCGACACGGTCTACACCGTTGCGCTCACCAGCGGCATCCGGGACGCGGCGGGCAACCCACTCGCTGCCACCAGCTGGTCGTTCACCACTGCCGGACCGGCTCCATCGGTGACCGGGCGCAGCCCGGACGCGGACGCCACGAACGTGGCCACCAACAGCAACATCACCGCCACCTTCAGCGAACCGGTGACCGGAGTCGACGGCACCACCTTCCGGGTCACCAACGCGGCCGGCACGGCAGTGACCGCAACCGTCAGCTACGACGACGCGACCCGCACGGCTACCTTCGACCCCGCAAATCTGCTGGCCAACCGCACCTATACCGTGCAGCTGACCGGCGGCATCCGGGATCTGCAGGGCAATGCCCTGCCGGCCACTACGTGGAACTTCTCCACCGAGGCCGCACCGGTTATCACCGAACGGACGCCGGCGGCGAACGCCACCGACGTGGCCACCAACAGCAACATCACCGCCACGTTCAGCAAACCGGTCACCGGAGTCGACGGCACCACCTTCCGGGTCACCAACGCGGCCGGCACGGCAGTGACCGCAACCGTCAGCTACGACGACGCAACCCGGACGGCTACCCTCGACCCCGCCAATCTGCTGGCCAGCCGCACCTACACGGTGCAGCTGACCGGCGGCATCCGGGACCTTTCGGGTAACCCGATCACGGCCACCACGTGGAGCTTCACCACCGAGGCCGCACCGGTCATCACCGAACGGACCCCGGCGGTGAACGCCACCAACGTGGCCACCAACAGCAACATCACCGCCACGTTCAGCAAACCGGTCACCGGAGTCAACGGCACCACCTTCCGGGTCACCAACGCGGCCGGCACGGCAGTGACGGCAACCGTCAGCTACGACGACGCGACCCGGACGGCTACCCTCGACCCCGCCAACCTGCTGGCCAGCCGCACCTACACGGTGCAGCTGACCGGCGGCATCCGGGACCTTTCGGGTAACCCGATCACGGCCACCACGTGGAGCTTCACCACCGAAGCCGCGCCGGCCATCGCCGGACGGACCCCGGCGGTGAACGGCACCAACGTGGCCACCAATGGGAACCTGACGGTGACGTTCAGCGAACCGGTCCGAGGCGTCAGCGCCAGCACGGTGACGCTGAAGACCGCCGCAGGCACGGTTGTGCCGGCGACGGTCAGCTACAACTCTGCGAAGCGCACGGTCACCGTGACTCCCAAGGCGATTTTGCCGAGCAGCACCCGCTTCACGGTGAGCCTCAGCAACGGCATCACGGACGTCAACGGCAACCGCCTGGCGGCCTCCAGCTGGAGCTTCACGACGGAAAGCCGCCCCACGGTGTCCAAGCGGACGCCGGCAGCCGGAGCCACGTCGGTCAGCCGGAGCGGCAACGTGTACGTGAAGTTCAGCGAGGCTGTCTCCGGAGTCAGCGGGTCCAGCTTCAAGCTGGTCGACAGCAAGGGCAAGACCGTTTCGGCCAAGGTCAGCTACAACTCGAGCACCAAGACGGCAACCCTGAACCCGTCGAGCAACCTGAAGGCCAATGCCAGCTACAAGGTTCAGCTGAGCAGCAGCATCAAGGATGCCTCGGGCAACCGGCTGTCGGCCACCAGCTGGTCCTTTCGGACCGGACGGTAAATAACCGCCTCAACCAATAGAGTCCAGGCTTCGGAGTAATCCGGGGCCTGGACTCTGTCCGGCCCCGGACCCCGGAGGCCCACCGGCGTCAACACATCCCCGACCACCGGGATGACAGAAGCCGCGCCACAGCTTGTTGGGGGGTTAAGCTTTGGCGCGGCTTCCTCATCTACGTAATCGCGGCCGGACACGGAGAAGTTACGGGTTGGGTGAAACTTTCTCGAAAATATTTTTGACCGCCCCCGGCCGCCCCTTCGGCCGCCGCCCAACGGCCCGCAGCATCAGTGCGCCGAGACGATCTCCACCGTGCTGGTGAGCCGCCGGTTTTTGAGCACCGGCAAAAACTCGCGCACCTCGTCGATCCGGCGCCTGGTCACGTCAACGGTGACCACGCCGCGGAGTTCGTCGTCCAGGAAGCCCTTCGGGATGCCCATCGGGTCCAGGATCGCCGAATGGCCCACGGTGTTGGTGCTCGACGTGCCGGCCGCGGCCACCCAGCAGGTGTTCTCGATGGCACGGGCGCGCAGCAGCGTTTCCCAATGGTCGATCTTGTGGTCGCCCTTGAACCAGGCGGCCGGCACACACAGTACGTCGGCGCCCTCCGATGCCAGCGCGCGGGCGAGCTCGGGGAAGCGGAGGTCGTAGCACGTAAGCACCCCGAAGTTCAGGTCGCCCAGCTGCACAATCTTCAGGCCGCCGTCACCGGGCTTGATCCGCTTGGACTCCTGATACGAGAACGCGTCGTAGAGGTGAAGCTTGCGGTAAGTGTCGACAATCCGGCCGGTGGCGTCGACGATCACCAGCGTGTTGTACGGCCGTTCCTCCCCGCTGGATTCGTAGCCGCCGGCGATGATCGCGATGCCGACTTCGGCGGCGATGAAGGACAGCTGCTGCACGAACTTGGTCCAGTTGGCGTCCACGGCCGCGGCCAGGTCGCCCTCGACGTGGCGAACGGTGAACATCGATTCCTCGGGAAACACGACCAGCTCGGCGCCGTCGGCCTTGGCTTCTTCCGCGAGCGAGCGCACCGTCTGGAGGTTCTCGGTCACGTCCCCGCTGGGGTTAAGCTGTCCGACGCTGATCTTCATGATGCGCTCCCGTCTTGATGGCGGTGTATGTCCTTCCAGCCTACCTAAGACCAACTCGCCGGGCGCTTCCGCAGACTCAGCGGATTCACCGCACGACGGCGGCGTACCGGCTCAGTGGGTACCGGCGCCACCCCTTTTGCTGACTCGCGGAGTGCCCCGGCAATCCGGGCCTGCCCTGCAATGCCGGCGGCTTGCCGTGTTATCCGGCACTCCGGTCGGCGTCAGCGGCTACCGGCGCAGCGCAGGATCGCCTCGACGGAGCGGTCGGCGTCTTCTTCCGTGGTGGACCAGTTGCAGACGCTGATCCGCATGGCGGCCTTGCCGTGCCACGTGGTCCCCGAGAGCCAAAGCGTTCCGTCCTCCTGCACCCGGCGGACTACCTCGCGGGTGAAGTCGTCCGGGTCTGAGCCGTCCTCCGGCGTGAACCGGACCAGCACCTGGTTGAGCACCACCTCGTTGAGGATCTGCACGCCGTCCGCCTGGGCCAGCCGCCCGGCCATCCGCGATGCCAGCGAACAGCAGCGCCACACGAGGTCCGCCACCCCCTCGCGGCCGAGCGTCCGCAGCGCGGCGTAGGCCGGGAAGCCGCGGGCGCGGCGGGAGAACTCCGGCACCCACGCCACCTCGTCCCGTTCGGCCCCGTACTCCAGGTACGCGGCATGCGGCGGGGACATGGTGCGCTGGTGCACCTCGGCGTCGCGGACAATGGCCACGCCGGAGTCGTACGGGACGTTGAGCCACTTGTGCGCGTCAGTCGCCCACGAGTCGGCCAGGTCCACGCCGTCGAGCAGGTGCCGGTGCTCCGGGCTGGCGGCTGCCCACAGCCCGAACGCGCCGTCGACATGGATCCAGGCGCCGTCCCGGCGTCGTACACGGTCCACCGCCGGCCGGATGGGATCGAAGGACCCGGTGTTCACATTGCCGGCCTGCAGGTTGACGATCAGCGGCATGTCGGCGGGAACCCGGTCCAGCACCGCGTCGAGCGAGTCCAGCGTGATGCGGCCCTGCGCGTCGGTGGCCACCGAGTAGACCCTGCGGCGACCCAAGCCCAGGTACTGCAGCGCGGTCAGCACGGTGCTGTGGGCTTCTTCCCCTACGACGACGGCGATTTCCGGCGCGCCAAACAGGCCGTCGCCCACCACGTCCCAGCCCATCCGTTCCAGCACTGCCGTCCGTGCCGCAGCCAGGCAGGTGAAGTGGGCCATCTGGCAGCCGGTCACCAGGCCGAAGCCGGAATCCGCGGGCAGCCCGAACAGGTCCAGCAGCCAAGCGCCCACTGCCTCTTCCACCACGGAGGCGGCCGGGCCGGCCACATACAGCCCGGCGTTTTGGTCCCAGGTGGAGGTCAGCCAGTCGGCGGCGAGCGCTGCGGGCTGGGCGCCGCCGATCACGAAGCCGAAGTAACGCGGACCTGCCATTGCCACGGCGGCCCGCCCGCCGACGTCGGCCAGGTGCTCAATGACCGCCTGCGGATCTTCTCCCTGCCGCGGCAGTTTTCCCGCCAGCTCGCGGCGCAGGGCAGCCACGTCCAGCCCCGATTTCACCGGTCGTCCGGGCAGGGATTGCAGGTATTTTGCCGCCAGCTCGGCCGTGCGGTGGAGCAGTTCGTCGTCCGCCATGACGAGCATGATACGCCGCGGCCATGCCCTGCGACAGGCGGGGGCAGGAACACGCTTGCCGCGGGGACATCCCGCAGCAAGCAGGGCAGGTCCCGGCACTCACGAGTCGGCCGGGATGGCGTCGGCGATCCGCGGCCCGAGCGGGCGCAGAAAGGGGCGCGAACATCGCTGCCCGCGCCCCCGCCGTCGTCATCTATTGGTGCCCGTTGAGGCCTTAGCCCCGCGCCCCGCCGTCGTCAGCTAATGGTGTCCTTTGAGGCTTTAGCCCCGCGCCCCCGCCGTCGTCATCCAGCGGTGACGGCCCGTCGGCGCACCGGACGCACCGCCGTCGTTGGTCCTGCTATTCGCTGATCAGGTCCCGCACCACGATGGTCTGGTCGCGGTCCGGGCCAACGCCGATGGCGGAGAACCGGGTGCCGGAGAGCTTTTCGAGCGCCAGCACATAGTTGCGGGCATTCTCCGGCAGGTCTTCCAGGGTCCTGGCGCCGGTGATGTCCTCGGTCCAGCCCTCGAAGTACTCGAAGATCGGCTTGGCGTGGTGGAACTCGGTCTGGGTCATCGGCATTTCGTCGTGCCGGATGCCGTCCACGTCGTAGGCGACGCAGACCGGGATCTGTTCGATGCCGGTGAGGACGTCCAGCTTGGTCACGAAGTAGTCCGTGAAGCCGTTGACCCGGGCGGCGTGGCGGGCCAGCACGGCGTCGTACCAGCCGCAGCGCCGCGGCCGGCCGGTGTTCACGCCGAACTCCCCGCCCTTTTTCTGCAGGTACTCGCCCATGTCGTCGAACAGCTCGGTGGGGAACGGCCCGGCGCCCACGCGGGTGGTGTACGCCTTGATGATGCCCACGGCACGGTTGATCCGGGTGGGGCCGATGCCCGAGCCCACGGACGCGCCGCCGGCCGTCGGGTTGGAGGAGGTCACGAACGGGTAGGTGCCGTGGTCCACGTCCAGGAAGGTGGCCTGGCCGCCCTCCATCAGCACGACCTTGCCCTCGTCCAGCGCCTTGTTCAGCACGTAGGTGGAGTCGATAACCATCGGGCGCAGCCGCTCGGCGAAGGAGAGGAAGTACTCGACGACCTCCTCAACGTGCACGTCCCGGCGGTTGTACACCTTGACCAGCAGTTCGTTCTTCTGCCGCAGCGAGCCTTCGACCTTCTGCCGCAGGATCGATTCGTCGAAGACGTCCTGGACGCGGATGCCCAGCCGGGCCACCTTGTCCATGTAGGCGGGGCCAATGCCGCGGCCGGTGGTGCCGATCGCGCGCTTGCCCAGGAAGCGTTCGGTCACCTTGTCCATGGTCTGGTGGAACGGGGCCACCAGGTGGGCGTTGGCGGAGACGCGCAGCCGCGAGGTGTCCGCGCCGCGGGCCTCGAGCCCGTCGATCTCCTCGAAGAGGGCTTCCAGGTTGACCACGCAGCCGTTGCCGATGATCGGGGTGGCGTTGGGGGACAGAATGCCGGCCGGCAACAGCTTCAGCTCGTACTTCTCCCCGCCGACGACGACGGTGTGCCCGGCGTTGTTGCCGCCGTTCGGCTTAACCACGTAATCCACGCGGCCGCCGAGCAGGTCGGTAGCCTTGCCTTTTCCTTCGTCGCCCCACTGGGCTCCGACGATCACAATTGCTGGCATGGGATCCTCCCCCATTCGATGCGGCGGAAGCCCCGGACAGACTGCACATCAAGGAGCTGCTGCCGCGCATGAGAACGCCCCTCACTCCGAACGGAGTATTTGGGGCTCTTACCCGCCAAGTTTAGCCGATGGGCCTCAGTCGACCGGAATCCGCGCGGTCGGATGCGATTTTGGGGCCGAAACGGGTGGGTGGTGGCGGGCCTGCTGCTCCTGGGAGCGGGATGTCGCTCGGCGGTCGAAACCGGGACGCGGCCGCAGCCCTCCAACTCCCCGGACCCGACATCGCCAGACCGGTCGCGCCCGGAACGCGGCCGCAGCCCCTCCAACTCCCGGGACCCCGACGTCGCTCGGCGTCGCGCCGGGGTCGAAACCGGGACGCCAGATTCGAGTGGTGAGAAGATGCAGCGAAACCGGCCGTTTGGCTGCATCTTCTCGCCACTCGATGAGGCAAAGGCTCTCGTGCCCGGTTGCGGCAGCGCTTCAAGGATGCGCAACGCCCCACGGCACGACGGCGGAGCGCGGCTTGCTCTGGCTTGCGCCGCCGGGGCCGGGTAGCGTGCGAGACATGGCCGCCTCTCAACCGATGGCACGGATCGGCATCTCCGGCTGGCGATACCCGCGCTGGCGCGGCACGTTCTACCCGAAGGGCCTGCCCCAGCGCCGCGAGCTGGAATATGCCTCCGGCCACCTGAATTCAGTCGAAATCAACGGCACGTTCTATTCGCTGCAGCGCCCCTCCAGCTTCCGGCAGTGGCACGCCGAGACGCCTCCGGACTTCGTGTTCGCGGTCAAGGGCGGGCGGTACATCACCCACATGAAGGGCCTGAAGGACGTCCGGGACGCCTTGGCGAATTTCTACGCATCGGGGGTCCTGGGCCTGGGCGAAAAGCTCGGACCGTTCCTGTGGCAGCTGCCCGAACGCGCCAACTACGACGCCGAGGTGATGGAGAAGTTCCTGGCCCAGCTGCCGCGCAGCACGCACGCGGCCGCCGCCTTGGCCGCCGGGCACACCGACCTGATGAAGGACAGGACCTGGATCCCCGACGACGGCGCCGACCGGCCGCTGCGCCACGCCCTCGAGATCCGCAGCACCACGTTCATCAACGAGGAGTTCTACGACCAGCTGCGCCGGCACAACACGGCCCTGGTGCTGGCCGACAGCGCCGGAAAGTGGCCGATGCTGGACGAGATCACGGCCGACTTCGCCTACGTCCGGCTGCACGGAAAGGACGAACTCTACGTCAGCGGCTACCGGGACGCAGATCTGGACCGGCTGGCCTCGACGGTCACCGGATGGCTGGACGGGTCGGGCTGCCCCGACGGCGCGGGCCGGGATGCCTACGTGTACTTCGACAACGACGTCAAGGTCCACGCACCGTTCAACGCGATCGGGCTGGCCGAACGGCTGGGTATTCCAGCCGGCAGGTGACCCGGGGCTGCGCCGACACGTGCCCGCTCACGGAGATCCTCCGCTGCCCGGGTCTGCACATGGACTGCGGCCGGCCGCCGTCAAACGCTAGAGCGCGCCGCCGGAGGCCTCGAGGTAGCAGGTGCCGCAGAGCGATTCGTACCAGACGTCCTCGCCGTCGATGGCGACCTGCTCGCCGTCGAACACAATCTCCCCGCCCACGCGGCGCGTATTGAAGACTGCCTTGCGCCCGCAGCGGCATATGGTCTTCAGCTCCTCGAGGGAGTGCGAGATTTCCAGGAGCCTCCGGGCCCCCGGGAAGGCCTGGGTGCGGAAGTCGGTGCGGATGCCGTAGGCCAGCACCGGCACGTTGTCCATCACCGCGATGCGGAACAGGTCGTCGATCTGTTCCGGTTCCAGGAATTGGGCCTCGTCCACCAGCAGGCACGCCACCGGCTGCATATCCACATGTTCCAGGAGGGCTTCGGGGTCCTCGCCCGCGGCCACCCGGCCGAAGTGTTCGCGCACGGATTCACCCGGACGGATCAGGAAGTCCACGTCCCGGGCCATGCCCAGTCGTGAGACGATCTTGCTGTCCCCCTTGGTGTCCATCTGCGGCTTGGCCAGCAGTACGCGCTGCCCGCGCTCCTCGTAGTTGAAGGCTACTTGGAGCAGTCCGGTGGATTTGCCGGAGTTCATCGCCCCGTAGCGGAAGTAGAGCTTGGCCAACGCAGTCCTTTCAAGCGGTCCCAGCAGTCGATTCTACTGAGCCGGACGCCGGATGGACGGCAGCAGGGTCGCCGCGCGGCTCCCCCACAGCGCTCCGGGGTGGATCGCGGTGCAGCTTCATCGCAGCGCACGACCGGAGTAAGCGTGGCTCCCGCGAAGGACACGACCGGGATCACGGCGCAGCTTCCGCAAATCGCTTGAAGCGGGCCAGCTGGCCGGAATCGGCCTCCGCGATGGCCCGCCGGATCTGTTCTGCCATGGCGGCCAATTCCTCGCTGACCACGACGTCGGCGGTCAGCGTCAGCCGGGTCGCGCCGCCGTCGCCGTCCAACTCGTAGCGGTAGTCCGCCCGCACGTCCCCCTGCGAGGACGTGATGGTGATGCTGCGGCCGACGTCGAGCTCGGTCACCGTGCTGCTGCGGTCGTGGCCCTGGGAGCGGAAGCTGATGGATTGGCCGACCGCCAGCGGTCCCTCGGCGTGCATCTCGTTCACGCCGGGCATCCATGCGGGGGCCGCGGCCCAATCCGTCAACAGCGCCCAGGCCCGCGCCGGCGGCACAAAGACCTGCTCGGAGACCGTGAATGCCGTGGTCGCACCCATACCTGCATCATGCCTGCCCGGCTGCGGCGGCGAAAGACCACGCGGCCGAGCGCTAAGAAACCCGCTCCCTTGATTGGCAACCTACGGGTTGCCTATGATGGACGGGTGGACACGGTCTTCCAAGCCATAAGTCATCCGACTAGGCGGATTCTGCTGGACGAACTGGCCGCGCACAACGACCAGACGCTGTTCGAGCTGACCGTGCGCCTGATCAACAACCACCATCTCGCGATCACCCGTCAGGCTGTCACCAAGCACCTCGCGATCCTGCGCGAGGCCGGCTTGGTGACCGCCAGCAATCGTGGACGCACTACCGTCCACCATCTGAATACTGCCCCGCTCACCCCCGCGAGGGAATGGCTAGCCAATCTCCCGCCGTCTTCGAAGGAGACACCATGATCATCACCACCACCAGCGTCTTTGTTGACGACCAGCAGAAGGCCCTTGAGTTCTACACCGAGAAGCTGGGGTTCCAGCTCAAGAACGATGTGCCCGTAGGTGACGACCGATGGCTGACCGTTGTCTCACCCTCGGCCCCGGACGGCGTGGAACTGCTCCTGGAACCTTCCGGCCATCCGGCGGTGAAGCCGTTCAAGGAAGCCCTGGTCGCCGATGGTATCCCCTTCAACAGCTTCGGGGTGGACGACGTGCACGCCGAGTACGCGCGCCTGTTAGCGCTGGGGGTGCAGTTCGTTCAGGAGCCCGCCGACATGGGACCGGTCGTCACGGCCGTGTTCGACGACACCTGCGGCAACCTCATTCAAATCGCCAGCATGAAGGAGGCGTAGCCGGGGCCTCGCTCCGTCATGCGCGGCGGGGCCGTGCCCTGTCGATGGCGCTCGTTCAGTCCAGGACGCGGCGCCGGACCGACGCTGACAACTCCTCGGCACGGCGCACCACGTCGTCCGCCTTCTGCGTGTGGTCTTGCAGCGACTCCTGGATGGATTCCTCCCGGATGGACGTCAGATTGGCCTCGACCGTAATCCGCGCCGTCGCCGCGGCGGCCCGCGCCGCTTCGGCGGCCACGGCAATGTCGCTCAGCACGTTTGGATTGCACACGCCCACCAGCTCTGTGCCCAGACGCACGACGGCGGAGGCCAGGTCCAGTTGGGCCCTCGCCGGGAGTGTCGCCTCCACGAGCGACTCCCGGATGGCCGCGCTGCGACGGCTGCGCTCGTCGTCTGTTGAGTTGGGGAGCTTGTAGCAGTCAACGACCCTGCGGAATTTCTCCTCGTCGGACACCGCCGCGTGCACCGCCGCCCGGGTCAGGTCGCCGGCCTCGGCCAGTATGGCCTTCAGGTCCGGATCCGCGCCGGAGCCGGCGGAGGCACCGCCGTCGTTGCGGGCTGAGCCTGTGGAGCGGCCGCTGCGGTCCGTGGCTGAGGAGGCACCGCCGTCGTTATGCGCCGAACCCGCGGAGGCACCGTCGTCGTCGCGCGCTGCACCCGCGGAGGCACCGCCGTCGTCGTTGTTCTTCGCCGCGCTCCGCTCGGTAAACCGCGTCACCATGCCGATCAGCGCCGCCGCCTGCGCCGCGTGGATTGCTCCGACCGCTCCGGCGCCGGGCGTCGGCTGGTTGGAACCGAGCCGTCCCAGGTACTCGTCGATGGTCTCCGATCCGCTCATGCTCCGGCCCCTTCCGTGGACCCTGCGGCCGTGCCGCCGCTGCCTGCTCCCATGTCTGCATCATGCCCAACAACGGGTCGGCAGGAAAGTGCCCGACGGGCTGGAGGAGGCAGGACAGCCACCACCCGGGCACTGAAAACGGGAGCTGCCGTGCGGCGAGCTCCCGTTTCCACCGAGGGATTTATTGCAGATCAGGCGCCTTCGATGGCCGCCCGGGCGTTCGGGTCGGAGTCGGCCAGGAACTTGCCGATCCGGTCCACTTCTTCCGCCTCGCCGATCGCTCCGGCGGCGCGGCCCAGGGCGTAGAGCGCGCGCAGGAATCCGCGGTTGGGCTCATGCTCCCAGGGGATGGGGCCGGCTCCGCGCCAGCCGGACCGGCGCAGCGCGTCCAGGCCGCGGTGGTAGCCCACGCGGGCGTAGGCGTACGAGTCGATGGTCCGGCCCTCGGAGTACGCCTCGTCGGCGAGGATCGCCCAGACCAGCGAGGAGGTGGGGAACTTCGCGGCCAGGTCCAAGGCCTCGTCGCCGGCCTCCAGCCGGGCCAGGACGTCGGTCTCCTCCGGCAGATAGGTCGGCTCGGGGCCCAGCAGGTTGGTGCGGAAGGGCTCGGTCATTACTTCACCGACTTTCCGGCCGAGCCCAGGCGCTCTGCGGCCTCGACGACCCGGGCGGCCATTGACTTCTCGGCGGCGGCGCCCCAGACACGCGGGTCGTAGGCCTTCTTGTTGCCGACCTCGCCGTCCACCTTCAGCACGCCGTCGTAATTGCTGAACATGTGGCCGGCGACCGGGCGGGTGAAGGCGTACTGGGTATCGGTGTCGACGTTCATCTTGATGACGCCGTACGCAACGGCGTCGGCGATCTCCTGCTCGGAGGAGCCGGAGCCGCCGTGGAAGACCAGGTCAAACGGATTGGTCTTGCCGATCTTGGCTCCGACCTCGGCCTGGATCTGCTTGAGCAACTCGGGGCGCAGCTTCACGCCGCCCGGCTTGTACACGCCGTGCACGTTGCCGAAGGTCAGGGCGGTGATGTAGCGGCCCTTCTCCCCCGCGCCGAGCGCCTCGATGGTCTTCAGGCCGTCGTCGACCGTGGTGTAGAGCTTTTCGTTGATCTCGTTTTCGACGCCGTCTTCCTCGCCGCCGACGGTGCCGATTTCCACTTCCAGGATGATCTTGGCCGCGGCGGTGCGGGCCAGCAGGTCCTCGGCGATGCGCAGGTTCTCCTCCAGCGTCTCGGCCGAGCCGTCCCACATGTGCGACTGGAAGATGGGGTCCTCGCCGCGCTTCACGGCGGCCTCGGACTCGGCCAGCAGCGGCAGCACAAAGCCGTCCAGCTTGTCCTTCGGGCAGTGGTCGGTGTGCAGCGCCACGTTGACCGGGTACTTCTTGGCCACTTCGCGGGCGAAGGCGGCGAAGCCCAGCGAGCCGGCAACCATGTCCTTGACCCCGGCACCGGACCAGTAGGCGGCGCCGCCGGTGGACACCTGGATGATGCCGTCGGACCCGGCGTCGGCAAAGCCCTGCAGGGCAGCGTTGAGGGTCTGCGAGGAGGTCACGTTGATCGCAGGGTAGGCGAAGCCGCCCGCCTTGGCGCGGTCGATCATGTCGGCGTAGATCTCAGGGGTTGCAACGGGCATGCTGACTCCTTGGCTAGCGATACGGATTCGAAGGCGTTGCCTCTGAGCCCATCCTATCGACTCGTGTCCGGGCAGCAGTTGCCGCGACGACTGTGAAGCCGGGTTACCCCCGGCGGCCGGCGGAGCCACCGGGCCCTCGCTCGCCCCCACCTGACCCCGCCCGCCGACCGTGGCAAGCTGGAATCATGACTGAAACCCCTCCGCCATTCCACGGTCCGCGCGATCCCGGCGACGCTTGGGTGGAGGGGCCGGACGGTACCCGGATGTGGGGCCGGTTCGGCTCGGCCGGGCTGCTGGCGGTGGACCGCGAGCGCGGCATCCTGCTCCAGCACCGCGCAAAGTGGAGCCATTTCGGCGGCACCTGGGGAATTCCCGGCGGGGCGAGGCATCAGGGCGAACCGGCCGTCGATGCCGCCCTGCGCGAGGCCAACGAGGAAGCCGACGTCCCGCTCGACGCGCTGGCGCCGCTGTTCACTACCGTCCTGGACCTGGGCTTCTGGTCCTACACAACCGCCGCCGCCAGGACTGTTCGCCCGTTCGAACCGGAAATCACCGACGCCGAGAGTTTGGCCCTGGCCTGGGTCCCGCTGGACGAGGTGGACCAGTTGCCGCTGCATCCGCACTTCGGCGACGCCTGGCCGCGGCTGCGCACGCTGCTGGAGCACCCGCCGGTGCTTGTGGTCGACGCGGCGAACGTGGTCGGCTCCCGGCCGGACGGCTGGTGGAAGGACCGCCCCGGCGCCGCCCGCCGGCTGCTGGCCTCGCTGCATGCCAGCCTGGCAGCGGGGCTTCCCGCAGGCCTGCTGGAAGTGCCCGCCGGCACCGTGTGGCCGCGCACCGTCGTCGTCCTGGAAGGCGCCGCGAAGGAGGCCGTCCCCGCTGGGCTGGCAGGCCCGGCAGTCGCGGGGAGCCCGGACGGGCAGGCACGCCACGTGGATATGGCAAACCCGGACGGCCACGACGGCGGGGCGAACCGGGCACGGGCCGGCGTCGGCACGGACTCCCCGAGCTCCCCGGCGACGGCGCAGGACGGCGAAACAGCAGCCCAAGCCTCGGCCGCGCGTCGCCGAGGGGTGGAGCTGGAAGTGGCGCATGCTGCGGGGTCGGGCGACGACGAGATTGTGGCCCAGGTGGAGAAAACCTTCGGCACGGACCCGGAGGCGCCGGTGACCGTGGTCAGCTCCGACCGTGGGCTGCGCGAGCGGGTTGAAGCCCTCGGCGCCCGGACGGTCGGCGCCGGAGCGTTGCTGGACTTGATCGGCTGACTGCTGGCTCCAGCTGCCGGTCCACTCCTGAAACCGACGGTCGACGCCGACCGACCGGCCCGGCCCATCGACATATTGGGCGCCATTCCATAATGGGCGCCTTTCCCGGGCCCTACCGGCGCACTAACTTCCCACGTTTCGACGGGGCCTGAAGCATCGCCGCAGGTCAGGGGCCTGTGGACAAACGAAACGTGGGAAGTTACAGCTAAAGCTGGGAAGTTAGGCGCGGCGGGACAGCGGCGGGACAACGGCGCACCGCACGGCCGGTCCTTGCCGCTAGACCGGCTGGGCGAAAACGTGGCGCCGGATCCATGCGTGCATCGCGATGGCCGCGGCGGCGGAAGCGTTGATGGACCGGGTCGAGCCGAACTGCGCGATGGACAGCGTGGCATCGGCTGCGGCGTGCACCTCCGGCGTCAGCCCGGGCCCCTCCTGCCCGAACACCAGCACGGCGTTCTCCGGCAGGTCGTAGGTCTCCAGCGGCACCGAGTCGGGGAAGTTGTCTATCCCGATGATCCGCAGGCCCTCGCCCTGCGCCCACGCCACGAAGTCCTCCACGGTGGGATGGTGCCGGACGTGCTGGTAGCGGTCGGTGACCATCGCCCCGCGCCGGTTCCACCGCCGTCGTCCGATGATGTGCACTTCCTTGGCTAGGAAGGCGTTGGCGCACCGCACCACCGAGCCGATGTTGAGGTCGTGCTGCCAGTTCTCGATGGCCACGTGGAAGTTGTGCCGGCGGGTGTCCAGGTCCGCGACGATCGCCTCGTGCTTCCAGTAGCGGTACTGGTCGGTCACGTTGCGTCGGTCGCCGTCGGCCAGCAGCTGCGGGTCCCAATGGTCACCGTCGGGCAACGGACCCTCCCACGGTCCGACGCCGATGGCCGGCTCCGGTCCGTCCGCCTCGGAGCCGTTCGGGGCAGCTTCCCGCACGCCGGTTTCCGAGCCGTTCGGGGCAGCTTCCGGGGGGCGGGTTTCGGAGCCACTCGAGGACGTCTCCGGCCCTGCGGTCTCGGAGCCGTTCGGGGCAGCCCCCCGCACCGAGGTTTCGGATCCGTTCGGGGTCGCCGCCTGGGCGTCCGGCCGGTGGCTGACCCCATCGGTCAACCTCGGTCCGGCCCCGGTTTCACCTGCTTTTTCTTCCACCCCACAAGCCTAGGGGACAGACCACAGCGTCAGGCACCGTTGCGGGGAAGGGCCGCCGCAGGGATGCGGAAGGACGGCGGCGGGAGTCCGCCGACGGAGCTGCAGCGGGTTGTGCACGATTAACGAGGATGATAAGCATACTGATAACCACCCTCAAGAAAAGGAGTTTCAATGGCTGAATTGACCACCCCCGAGGAACTTTTCGCTTTCAAGCTGGGCGTCGCGCTGCGGTCGGAACATGACGTGCTCAAGATGCTCGAAGAGAACCAGAAGGTTGCACGGAGCCAAGAGCTGAAGGACATGCTCAGCCACCATCAGGACGAGACGCGTGAACAGATTACGTATATCGAAAAATGCTTCAAGGTCCTGGGCTTGGAGGCCAAGGAGCAGCGCTCCCCGGTGAGCAAGGGTTTGGCGGAGGAAGCGCAGGCCGCCTTGGACAAGGTGGATCCCAGCCTGGTGGACATGGTCATCGTGGCCGGGGCTCTGGACACGGAACATCATGAGGTCGCCTGCTACACCACGCTGATCACCTCGGCGGAGGCCCAGGGCCAGACCGAAGTCGTGGAGCTGCTTCAGCAGATCCTGGGCCAGGAAGAAAGCACTCGGGACAAGCTGATCGAGTTCGGCCGGAAGCTCGCCCAGGAAGCCGCCGCCAAGTAGCGCGGCGGAGCGCGGCCGGCCGGCGCGATGGTCTGGCCGGCGCACGGGGCAAACAGCGAAAGGGAGCGGAGCTGCGTGGGCGGCCCCGCTCCCTTTCGCGTGCCTGCCGCTCCGCTGTGCGTTCTGCCGCTCCCTTTCGCTGCCGGCGGCCCCACTCCGACTCGCGCGCCTGCCGCTCCGCTTCCCGTCGCGCGCAGCGGAAGTAACCTGCCGACGGTCCCCTTACTAGTAGTAGGTTTTGCGCCCGCCGACCACCGGCAGCGGGAAGAATTCGTCCGCCACCTGCTGGACGATCGGCACGTAGATCGCTGAATTCCACTGCGGGCTGGCGTGGGCCGGCCGGGCGCCTTCGGTGACCAGGTTGTTGGTGAGGAAGTTCGCCTCATAGTTCACGAGCCAGCTGCGCCGGGCCGTTGCGTAGTTAACCGTCTGGTCCCCGGGGTTGCCCATCCAGGCGATGCGGGTGTCGCCGATGCTGTGGCGGAAGCGATACGCGTCGAAGTGATAGATGTACGAGGACTGCGACTGGATCAGCGTGCTGGACACGGCCAGCGGCGACAGCTGCTCCATGGTCTGCTCTACGATCTGCCGCCAGGTGCGCTCGTCCTTGTGCACAATGCGCTCGCCCAGCTCGTATCCGCCCCGCAAGTAGCTGGGCACCCGGTAGCCGGCCTCGTAGAGGAAGACCACGCCTTCGAACATGGTCTTGTCCAGCACGTCAAAGCGGCTGTACGGCGACGAATCCATCAGGATCAGTTCCACCGGGAAGCCCTTGGCGCGCAGCCGCGCGGTCATTTCCACGGCCACCATGCCGCCGAAGCTGTGCCCGTAGAAGTAGAGCCGCTGCAGGTCGTTGTCCTGGATGTGCTTCTGCAGCACCTCGGTCAATTCGGCCAGGTCCAGGCCGCGGTTCGAATAACCCGCCACCGCCAGCCGGCCACGATCCACCAGGCCGTCGCGCAACGAGTTCAAAATCCACAGCCCCTCTTCCCAGCTGGTCTTGTACCCGGGGAAGAGCACCCAGCTGCTGCGGGGGAAGCGCCGGTCCGCGCGTTCGTCGTCCAGCGTGAGGATCTGCGCTTCGTTGCGCATCTCCTGGATGGCCCGGGTGGCCGCCAGGTCGGCGGCGGTGCCCAGCCCGAAGGCGGCACCGATCAGGAACGAGCGGCGCGAAACCCGGTGCAGGTTGCTGGCCAGGCGCAGCTGGCGGAAGGCGTGGTTCCTGCGGAGATCCATCATTCGAGCTGGCCGGCCACCGGCGGCTAGTCCAGCTCCAGTTCGTCCTTGCCGAAAGCGAACAAATAGGGCACGCCGGCTTCGGCCTCGATGCGTTCCTTCGCTCCGGTGTCGCGGTCCACAATGACTGCCACGGCCTGAACCTGCCCGCCGGCCTGGCGCACGCCTTCGACCGCGGTCAGCGCGGATCCGCCGGTCGTGGAAGTATCCTCCAGCACGACGACGGGGCGATCCTTCACCTCGGGACCCTCCACCTGGCGGCCCATGCCGTAGGACTTCTGCGCCTTGCGCACCACAAACGCGTCGACGGCTCGTCCGTCGTCTCCGGCCGCGTGCATCAGCGCCGTCCCCACCGGATCGGCCCCCATGGTCAGGCCGCCTGCTGCCTGGAATTCGATGCCGGCCTCGTCGAGCATGGCCAGCATGACACTGCCGACCAGCCGGGACGCCTCATGGTGCAGGGTGACCCGGCGCAGGTCGATGTAGTAGTCGGCTTCGGCGCCGCTGGAGAGGGTGACCCTGCCGCGCACCACGGCCAGTTCCTTAATCAGTTCGAGCAGGCGGGCGCGGTCGGCCGTTGGATCGGCCACGGGAGTCTGGGTCATGGCTCTTAGTCTATGGGGTTGCCCCCGCCGCACCGGGAATCCATGACAGGCCTCGCGGCCCCACCGGAGCCCTCAAACCGAACGCCGCGGGACGCCGCCGACCCCCAGATCTGACACCGTCAGGCGCCGCCGGACGCCGCCGACCCCCAGACCCGACACAGTCAGGCGCCGCCGGACGCCATCTGAAAGCGCGTGTACCAGTCAGAGTCCGCGGACCAGCAGGTTCGGGTGCAGCTGCTCCCAGCCCTCGGCCAGGTCCTTGCCCGCGTCGTAGTGATCCTGGACCAGCTTGGCCCACACCCCGGACGTGCCGAGTTCGACCGGCTCGCGCCCAGTACCGCCGCAACCGCTGGATGCCCCGGAGGCTCCCACCTCCACGATGATCACGCACACGCCGTGGTCGGCCGGGTTGTCCGGGACTGCGGCATAGAAGGCGAAGTCGCTCGTTTCCGCCAAGGACCGGACGCTGCCTGGTGCCACGCGCAGGACCTCGGCTCCGCCCACTAGCTTGTCGTCCGGGCCGGCCGGCGCCTCCAGCGCGCCGATCCCAGACGTCGCCCCGGCGCAACCGGCGAGCGCCAGCAGGACGACGGCGCCGGCTGCCAGTGTGGTCAATGTGCGCATGACGCCCTGCCTCTCCCCAATTACGTTTGTCCCACGCTAGCCGTGGAAGCATATGGACGGGACGCCCGCTCCATTACGAAGCGATAACTTCGCAGTCAGGCCGACGCGGCCGCTTCGATCGCTTCGGGCGAGAGGACGTGACCGATCGCCAGCGCCACCGCTCCCAGCACGCCGGCGCGCTGCCCTGCTACGGACGGGGCGATCCGCAGATGCTCGGTCGCCAGCGGCAGCGAGCGCCGGTAGACCACTTCCCGGATCCCGGCCAAGAGGTGCTCGCCCGCCTGCGCCAGCAGCCCGCCGATTACGATGACCGACGGGTTGATCAGGTTCACGCAGGTGGCCAGCACGTCGCCGATGTCCCGGCCTGCCTGGCGCACCGCCTGGATCGCCTGCGGGTCGCCGGCGCGGACCAGTTCGATCACGTCCTGGCTGCTTTCGGCCTTTTTCCCCCCGGCCGAAAGCACGGCCGCCAGGGCGGGCCCGCCGGCGAGCGCCTCCAGGCAGCCGGTGTTCCCGCACCGGCACACCACGTCGTCGCCCCGGGGCACCCGCACATGCCCCAAGTCCCCGGCGGTACCCTGGGCGCCGCGTTGCAGCTGCCCCGAGGAAATGATGCCGGCCCCGATCCCCGTGGCCACCTTGATCAGCATCAGGTCGGCGGTGTCGGGCCAGGCCATCGCCTGCTCGCCCAGCGCCATGATGTTGACGTCGTTGTCCACCAGCACCGGCACGTCGAAATGCTGCTGCACCAGCGCCGGGACGTCCACCCGGTCCCAACCGGGCATGATCGGCGGATTGATCGGCCGCCCCGTGTCATGTTCGACCGGTCCGGGAAGCCCGATGCCGAACGCGCCCAGATCCGCCGCGCTCCGCCCCGCGTCCTTCAGCAACCGCGCCACGGCGTCGGTCAGCCAACTGAGCACGATGTCCGGGCCGCTGGCGATGCTCAGCTCGGCGCGCTCCTCGGCCAGGACGTCGCCGGAGAGGTCGGCCACGACGACCCGGGCGTGCGTGGCGCCGAGGTCTGCGCCGACCACCAGGCGTGCGGCCGGGTTGAGCGCAAATAACGACGGCGGCCTTCCGCCGGTCGAGGTCGCTCCCCCAATGGGGGCAATCAGCCCCAGCCGCATCAACGAATCCACCCGGGCGGTCACCGTGGACCGCGCCAAGCCGGTCAACTGCGCCAGCTCCGCCCGGGTGCGCGGCTGGCCGTCGCGCAGCAGTTGGAATACCTCGCTTGCTCCGGCAGCCGGCTGGGCGGCCAGGCGCTGCGGCGGGGCGACATCGGACTTCAACACGCTTTCAGTACAGCACGCACCACTTCTGTTTGTCTCTACCGAAACTAACAATTCATGGCCAAACAACTTTTGCCTGACCCTCGACAAAACTATGTGACGCGTGCCACAGTGAGTGAGTGGAGCAGACGAGCAACACTGTGGCCGACAGCGGCGCCGGACGGGGGAAACCCGTTCTCGAGGTCCGCGGCCTGACCAAGAGCTTCTTCGGCAATCCCGTGCTGCAGGACGCGTCACTGACGCTGCACGCCGGCGAGGTCCACGGCGTCGTCGGGGAGAACGGCGCAGGAAAGTCGACGCTGATGAAGATTTTGGCGGGCGTGTACCAGCGGGACTCGGGAACTGTGCTCCTGGACGGCGAAAGCGTCCAGTTCAGCCATCCCACCCAGGCACACGAAGCCGGGCTGTCCACCGTCTTTCAGGAATTCAACCTGCTGCCGGACCGCACGGTGGCGGAGAACATCTACCTGGGCCGCGAGCCCCGCAAGGGCCTGCTGGTCAACCGGGCCAAGATGAACGCCGCCACCGCGGAACTGCTGGAGTCGCTGGGCATCGGCTCCATCCGGCCCACGGCGCTGGTCCGGTCGCTCTCCGTGGCCGAGCAGCAGATCGTCGAGATCGCCAAGGCCGTCAGCTACGAGGCCCGGATCATCTCCATGGACGAGCCGACCGCCGCGTTGTCCGGGCCGGAAGTGTCCCTGTTGTACGGGATCGTGGGGAGACTGGCCGAACGCGGCACCGGCATCCTCTACGTCTCGCACCGGCTGCGCGAGGTCTTCGACCTCTGCCAAACCATCACCGTGCTCAAAGACGGGCGGGTCGTGGGTACCAAACCGGCCACCGAACTCGATGATGCCTCGCTGGTCCGGATGATGGTCGGCCGCCCCATCTCCGCGTACTTCCCGGACAAGCTCCCGCCCGCGCCCGCGGCACAGAGCACCGACCGCAATGCCCCGCTGCTCGAACTCGCCGACGCCGGCAACGACCAGCTGGACGGCATCAGCCTGCGCCTGATGCCCGGCGAGATCGTCGGCGTCGCCGGCCTGCAGGGGTCGGGCCGCACCGAACTGCTGCAGGCGATCTTCGGCGCCGCGCCGTTCAACCGCGGCAGCATGCAGCTGGCAGGCCGTCCGGTCCGTCCGCATTCTCCCCGCCAGGCGGTGCGGCACGGCATCGCGCTGATCACCGAGGACCGCAAGGCGCAGGGCCTGAGCCTGAACCAATCCCTGCTGGACAACGCGCTGGGCGTGGTCCGCGCCGTGTTCCCCAAGCGCACCGCGACCGTACGCCGGGCCGTCGCCGGCTCCTTCAGCGCGCTGGAAGTCGTCGCCCGGGACCTGGACCAGGAGGTGCAGTACCTCTCCGGCGGGAACCAGCAAAAGATCGTGCTGGCCAAGTGGCTGGCGGTGTCCCCGGGCGTGGTGCTGCTGGACGAACCGACCCGGGGCATCGACGTCGGGGCCAAGGTCGCGGTGTACCGGCTGATGCGCCAGCTGGCGGCCGAGGGGAAGGGCGTCCTGATGGTTTCCAGCGAGCTGCCCGAGGTGATCGGGATGTCCGACCGGATCCTGGTGATGCGCGACGGGCAGATTGCCGGCGAGCTGTCGGCCGGCGCCACGGAGGAGGAAATTCTGCGGCTGGCCACCGGCGCGCGGGTACCGGGCGCGGCCTCCGATGGCACGCCGCCGGCTCCGGACTACGACGGCGGTGCCCGCCTCGCGGACGCGGGGCACCTCGCGGACGCGGGGCGCGTTGGGGACGCGGGGCACGACGGCGGCGCCCGCCTTGGGGACGCAGGGCGCGGCGGCGGGTCACATGTGGCGGAGGACCGCGGCACCACGGGAGGGACACCATGACGACCACGCAAACCCCGGTCCCCACCCGGCGGGCACGGGCCGGCGGCGGATTCTTCGCGCGGCTGACCTCCACCCAGATCGTCTACCTGGTGGCCTTGCTGACCCTGATCGCCGGCAGCATCCTGGTGGCCACCGCCGGCCGGAACTTCTTCAGCCCGGGCAACATCTCCGCCATCCTGACCGGTACGAGCGTGCTGGGCTTCATCGCCATCGGCCAGACGCTGGTGATCCTGGTCGGCAGCCTGGACCTCTCGGTGCCCTACGTGACCAGCCTGGCCAGCCTGATAGCGGCCGGGGTGATGGCCAACCGGAGCGAAAACGTGCCGGCCGCCGTGCTGCTGGCACTGGGTCTCTCCGCCGTCATCGGTCTGGTCAACGGACTGATTGTTGCCGGCCTCAAGGTGCACGGGTTCATCGCCACGCTCGGCATGGGCCTGGTGATCAGCGGCTACCTGGGCACCAACTACAAGGGCAGTTTCGGCCAGACCCCGTTCTCCTTCCGGCTGATCGGCGCCACCGGGATAGGGCCGGTGCCGATTTCCACGCTCATCATGCTCGCCTGCGCCGCCCTCGTGCTGCTGATGCTGCACCGCACCCGCATGGGGCACCACATCTATGCCGTCGGCGGCGACAGCAACGTGGCACGGATGTCCGGCATCCGCGTCCCGGGCGCCGTGATCACCGCCCACGTCATTTGCTCCACCCTCTCCGGCATGGCCGGGCTGCTGCTGGCCAGCCGGCTTGGCGTCGGCAGCCCCACCGTGGGCTCGCAGGGCGGCTACGACCTGCTCTCGATCGCCGCCGTCGTCCTGGGCGGGACGCTGCTGGCCGGCGGCAAGGGATCCGTCACCGGCACCCTGGGCGGCGTCCTGATCTTCGCGATGCTGGACAACATCATGTCCGTGCTCCAGGTCAACCCGTTCCTGAAGGACGTGGTCCGCGGCGTGGTGATCGTGGTCGCCGTCGCCGTCTATGCCCGCCGCACCATCGTCGCCCGGCCGCCGCGCTACGGGCACGGCGGACAACAGCAGGAGGTGCAGGCATGAGCACAGTTCTGGATTCGGAGGCCGGCGGCAGGGTGCTGCAGCAGAACCGGGCCGGACGCGGCCAGCGCTTCCTGCGCAGCCTGCGGACTCCCGGCGGCGGCATCTTCGTGCTCCTGGCCGCGCTGCTGGTGGCCATCATCGCCCTGAACCCGTCGTTCGGCGAGCCCGGGTCCTTCATTCGCTTCATAGGCCGGACCGCCCCGATTGCGATCGCCGCCATCGGGCAGTACTTCGTGATCGTTTCCGGCGAGTTCGACCTGTCCATGGGATCTGTCGTGACCATGCAGGTGATCGTGGCCGGCAACCTGATCGGCCAGGACGACGCCAAGGTCATCCCCGTGCTGGCGCTGATGTTCGTCCTCGGGGCGGTCATCGGGCTGATCAACGGGCTGATCACCACGCTGCTCAAGGTCCCCAGCTTCATTGTCACCCTGGGCATGATGCTGGCGCTGCTGGGCCTGGTGCTCAACTGGACCGGCGGCGCCGCCCAGGGCAACCCGGCGGACAGCTTCCGGCAGATAGGCCGCGGCGGCATCGAAAACGTGCCGGTGCTGGAGGTCATCCCCTACCCGGTCATCATCCTGGCTGCCGTCGCCGTGCTCGCCGTCTGGATGATGCGCCGGCCCTACGGGCGCACGCTGGTCGCCGTCGGCGACAACGACGTGGCCGCAGCCCTGACCGGCGCCCGGGTCTGGTGGGTGCGCACGCGGGCCTTCATGCTGTCGTCGCTGGCCGCCACCGTCTCGGGGATCCTGCTGGTCGGGTATGCCGGGGTCCATCCGTCGGTGGGTCAAGGCTACGAGTTCACGGCAATCACCGCCGTCGTACTGGGTGGGGTGGTGCTCGGTGGCGGCCGCGGCTGGGTGCTCTCTGCGGCGGCGGGAGCGTTCGCCCTGGAGTTGCTGTTCACGCTGCTGAATTTCCTGGGCGTGGCATCCACCTGGCGGGACACCGTGCAGGGCGCCATCATCATCGTCGCTGTTGCTGCCGCCGCGCAGTCGTGGCAGCGCAAGCGGCGCGGGGGCTCTGCGGCCGCGCAGTCCGAACAACACATCATCGCGGCACCAGAGCCCGCTGAGGGCACCGACAAGGGAGGGAACTGACATGACGAGGAAACGTCTAAGTACCGCGGTCGCGCTCACAGCGGCCGCGTCGTTAATGGCCATGACCGGCTGTACCACCGATCCGTCGATCACCGAGGAGACCGGCGGCCCCGGCGGCGCGGCCAGCCCGTCACCGGCGGAAAGTGCGGAGGCCTCCACGGAATGGTTCGACCAGGCCGTCTACGACGAGCAGTTCGAACAGCGGACCGCCGAATTCGAGGGCGACCCGGAGCAGCCGTGGCTTCAGTACATCGACGGCAAGATGACCGACACCAAGAAGTTCGCCTCCGAGGGCGCCAAGAAGGTCTGCTTCGCCAACGCGTCGATCTCCAACCCGTGGCGGCAGACTGGCTGGATCACCATGAACCAGCAGTTGAAGGTGTTGCAGGACGAGGGGGTCATCTCCGAAATGGAGACCCGCGACGCGCAGGACGACTCGAACACGCAGATCGCCGACATCGACTACTTCATCAGCGAAGGCGAATGCGACGCGTTTGTCATCTCGCCGAACGCCACTGCGGCGCTGACGCCTGCGGTGGAGCGGGCCTGCGACACGGGCAAGCCCGTGGTGGTGTTCGACCGCGGCGTGGAGACCGACTGCGCCACCACGTTCATCCACCCGATCGGCGGTTTCGCCTGGGGCATCGACACCGCCAACTTCCTCTCCGAACGGCTGCAGGAAGGCGACAAGGTGGTGGCGCTGCGCATCCTGCCCGGCGTGGATGTGCTGGAACAGCGCTGGGCGGCGGCGGAGAAGATCTTCAAGGAGAACGGCATCGAAGCCACCGACTACTTCACCGGCGCCGACCCGACCGAGATCAAGAAGATCATCTCCGACGAGCTCGCCACCGGCGATGTCCAGGGTGTCTGGATGGACGCCGGGGACGGCGCGGTCGCCGCGATCGAAGCGTTCGAGGACGCCGGCAAGGACCTGCCGGTCATGACCGGCGAAGACGAGCTGAGCTTCCTGCGCAAATGGAAGGACACGGGCATCGACGCGTTGGCTCCGGTCTACTCCAACTTCCAGTGGCGCACGCCGCTGCTGGCCGTGCAGAAGATCTTCGCCGGGGAGGAAATCCCGGCCGAGTGGGTGCTGCCTCAGGTTCCGATCCCTGCCGACGAGCTGGACGACTGGCTGAAACGCAACGACGGCATGCCGGACGGCCACTACGCGAAGTTCGGCGGGGAAGACCTGCCCGGCTATCCGGAGGTCTGGCAGGAACGCCAGATTCCGTAGAACGTGCGGGCCGGCCGGGCCCGGGGAGGGTGCCCGGCCGGCCCGCCAACTCCGGCGGGGACAGGTGACCGCCGGCCCCCCCGGCGGTCAGCCGGGCGGGACCGCGGCGCGGCGTCCGGCGGCAACCGGACGAGCGAGCTGCCACCAGCAGCCGCGGACCGGACGAGCTGCCACCAGCAGCGGCAGACAAAGGAGAAGGATCAATGGACCGGCCGATCGGCGTCAACACCTGGGTGTGGCAGTCGCCGCTGCGCGACACCGAGTTGCCCGGACTGCTGGCGAAGATCGCCGGCATGGGCTTTGACGGCGTCGAACTGCCGCTGGAAAACGTCGGCGACTTTACCGCCGGCACCGCCCGGGACGCCCTCGCGGCCACGCACCTGTTGCCCTACATCGTGGGCGCCATGGCACCCGGCCGCGTATTGGTCCTGGCCGACGCCGGGTCGGTGCAGGCAACCCAGGACTATCTGGCGGCCTGCATCGACCTGGCGCACGACGTCGGCGCGCCGGCGGTGTGCGGTCCGTTCTACGCCAGCACGGGGCGGGTGTGGCGGATCGACGCCGAAGACCGCGCCGAAGCGTACCGCCAGCTCCGGGAGAACCTGGCGCCGCTGGCCGCCCAAGCCGAGGCGGCCGGCGTCGTACTGGGAATCGAGCCGCTCAACCGGTACGAGACCTCGCTGGTCAACACCGTGGAACAAGCGCTCGACGCGCTGGGACCGCTGCTCGGCCACGGGGTGGGGCTGGCGCTGGACAGCTACCACCTGAACATCGAAGAACGCTCCAGCGCGGCCGCCATCCGTGCGGCCGGCGAACACTTGGTCCACCTGCAGGTGTGCGGCAACGACCGCGGCGCGCCGGGCGGCGACCAGACCGACTGGCCGGCGCTGGTCAAGGCGTTGGACGACGTGGGCTACGCCGGCCCGTTGAACATCGAGAGTTTCACCGCGGAGAACGCGGCCATCGCGACGGCCGCATCGATCTGGCGGCCGCTGGCGCCGAGCCAGGATCAACTGGCAGAGGACGGGCTGGCATTCCTGCGCAGCCTCTAGCCCGTTCCCGCGTCGAGGTGCAGCCCGGGCCCGGAGGGCAGCCCATCCGCCGCACCACCGACCGACGAGCACGAAGGAGAAGACGATGACCGCCAATCCGGAGTCGCCGCCGCTGGGGGTGGCGGTGCTGGGGCATGCCTTCATGGGCAAGGCCCACTCCAATGCCTGGCGCAACGTGTCCGCCTTCTATCCCGGCGGGCCCGCGGTGGCCCGGCGGGTGCTGGTCGGCCGGAATGCGGACGGCGTGGCCACGGACGCGGCCCGGTACGGCTGGGCGGAGGGCTCCACGGACTGGCGGGCCGTGCTCGAGCGCGACGATGTGCAGATCGTGGACATCTGCACCCCCGGCCACCTGCATGCCGACCTGGCCGTCGCCGCGCTTCAGGCGGGCAAGCACGTGATGGTGGAGAAGCCGCTGGCCAACTCGGTGGCCGAAGCCGAGCGCATGGCCGCCGCGGCCCGCGCCGCCGGGGCGGCCGGCGTCCAGTCGATGGTCGGCTTCAACTACCGGCGGGTGCCGGCGCTGGCCCTGGCGCGCCAATTGATCGCCGAGGGCAGGATCGGCGCCGTGCGGCAGATGCGGGTCGCCTACCTTCAGGACTGGCTGGCCGACGACACCGCCCCCATGACCTGGCGGCTGCGCCGCGAGACCGCCGGCTCCGGGGCGCTCGGCGACCTGGCTTCGCACGCGGTGGATCAGATCCATTTCCTGCTCGGCGCGCGGGTCACGTCGGTCTCCGCCACGCTCAACACGTTCGTCGAAACCCGGCAGGGTCCGGGCGGCCCCGAACCTGTGACGGTGGACGACGCCGCGTGGGCGACCCTGCGGCTCGATTCCGGCGCCGTGGCCAGCCTGGAAGTCAGCCGGATGGCCGCGGGCCGCAAGAACGCGCTGCGGATCGAGGTCTACGGGTCCGCCGGGCATCTGGGCTTCGACCTGGAGCGGCTTAACGAGCTCTCCTATTACGACGCCGGGGCCCCGCCGGGGCTCGCGGGTGCGGCGAGGATCCTGGTCACCGAGGAGACGCACCCGTACGTGCAGGCCTGGTGGCCGCCCGGGCACGTGCTCGGCTGGGACCACACGTTCACCAGCCAGGCCGCCGATTTCCTGGCCGCGGTGGCAACCGGCCGGGCACCGAGCCCAAGCTTCGAGGACGGCCTGGCCGTGCAGAAGGTGCTGGACGCGATGGTGCGCAGCGCCGGGCAGGCGGGCACCGCCGTCGTCCTTGCCGAAACCGACACCCGCGCCGACTACGCAGGAGCAACCGATGGCCCGTAATTTCACGCTGTTCACCGGCCAGTGGGCGGACCTGCCCTTGGAGAAGGTGGCCGAACTGGCCGCGGGCTGGGGCTACGACGGCCTGGAGATCGCGGTGTCCGGCGACCATCTCGATGCGTGGCGCTGGGACGACGACGACTACATCGCCGACCGGCTCGGCATCCTGGAGCGCAACGGCCTGCGGGTATGGGCGATCTCCAACCACCTGAAGGGCCAGGCGGTGTGCGACGACCCGATCGACTTCCGGCATCAGGCAATAGTCGGCGAGCGCGTGTGGGGCGACGGCGAGCCGGAGGGCGTGCGGGCGCGGGCGGCCGAGGAGATGAAGCACACGGCGCGGCTGGCGCAGCGGCTCGGCGTGAAGACGGTGGTGGGATTCACCGGGTCTTCGATCTGGCAGTACGTGGCGATGTTTCCGCCGGTGCCCGCGGACGTGATCGAGGGCGGCTACCGGGACTTCGCCGACCGGTGGAACCCGATCCTGGACGTGTTCGACGAGTGCGGGGTCCGGTTCGCGCACGAGATCCACCCCTCCGAGATCGCCTACGACTACTGGTCGACCGTGCGGGCGCTGGAGGCCTTGGGGCACCGTGAGGCGTTCGGCATTAACTGGGACCCCAGCCACATGATGTGGCAGGACATCGACCCGGTCTCGTTGATCTGGGACTTCAAGGACCGGATTTACCACGTGGACTGCAAGGACACGAAGCTGCGGATCACCGGGCGCAACACGCGGCTGGGATCGCATCTGCCGTGGGGCGACCCGCGGCGCGGCTGGGACTTCGTCTCCACCGGTCGCGGCGACGTGCCCTGGGAGGCCAGCTTCCGGGCGCTGGCGGCGATCGGCTACGACGGGCCGATCTCGGTGGAGTGGGAAGACGCCGGAATGGACCGGCTGCAGGGGGCGCCCGAAGCCCTCCGGTTCCTCAAGGGGTTCGACTTCGATCCGCCGCAGGCCTCCTTCGACGCCGCGTTCAAGCAGTAGGGGCTGGCGGGCGCAGGTGGCACCGTGGCAGACCCGTTCGCTCCCACGTACGCTCCCATGTATGGGCCTAACTTCCCACGTTTCGGGAGGTCTTAAGCCCCTGACCTGCGGTGATGCAGGAGGTCCATCCAAGACGTGGGAGCGAAAGTGCTCCCTGCCTGCTGCCAGTCCTGCCTCCCGAGCACGCTGGCTGTCCTGCCTGCCCGAAACACGCCGGCTGTCCAAGTTCGGCAGGAATTGTCCACGTTCTGGAAACCGATACGGCCCTGACCTGCGGCGATGCCGAACGGCCGCCCAAAACAAGGACAACCGGGGCCTCTGGCCTGCGCCGTGCGGACCTGCCCGCCGAACTCCTGCAGCTGGCCAGGACCTTTAGTAGGCTGTGGCCATGCGCGAACTCCAGGCCACGATCATTGACGAAATGGGTGTCCAGCCCTCCATCGACCCGTCGCAGGAAGTCGCACGGCGCGTCGGATTCCTCAAGGAGTACCTCAAGACCACCGGCAGCAAAGGTTTTGTGCTGGGCATCAGCGGCGGCGTCGACTCCAGCCTCGCCGGCAAGCTGGCCCAGCTGGCGGTCGACGAACTCGAGGCAGAAGGCGTCGAAGCCACCTTCGTGGCCGTGCGCCTCCCGTACGGCGTCCAGCACGATGAAGCCGACGCGCAGGCAGCCATGGATTTCATCCGGCCGAAAACGTCGTGGACGTTCAACATCAAGTCGGCCGTGGACGGCTTCGAGTCCGAATTCACGACGACGACCGGCGAAGAGATCACCGACTTCAACAAGGGCAACATCAAGGCCCGGGCACGGATGATGGCCCAGTACGCGCTGGCCGGCCAGCACAACTACCTGGTGCTGGGCACAGACCACGGCGCCGAGTCGGTGACCGGCTTCTTCACGAAATTCGGCGACGGCGCCGCCGACGTGCTGCCCCTGTTCGGACTCAACAAGCGGCAGAACCGGCAACTGTTGGTGCACCTTGGTGCCAGCGACCAGGTGGCACACAAGGTGCCGACGGCAGACCTGTTGGACACCACGCCCGGCCGCACCGACGAGGACGAACTGGGGATCAGCTACGACCACATCGACGACTACCTTGAGGGCCGCGCCATCCCCGACGAGGTCGCAGAAAAGATCGAGCAGCGCTACCTGATGACCCGGCACAAGCGGACCACCCCGGTGTCCATCCTCGACAAGTGGTGGCAGGGCTAGGCGGAACCGTCAGCCGAGCAGGCGAGGCACGCCCGGCGGGACTCCCGCTGACCGCCATCTGGCCGAGTGAAGCACAGCCCGCCTGAGGATCTGCCACCCGCTCGGGCGGCTGAAGCGTCAGCCGACCAGGCTCTTCGCCCGCATCACTGCCTTGCGGAACTCATCCTGGTTTTTCCGGCTGATCATCGCCCTGCCACCGGGGCTGGGCGCCCTGATGACGGTCGGGCGGGTGAACGCACCCATGTGTTTCGCCCATTGAGTTTTGGTGAACGTCCCGCACAGCACGACGGCTTGGAGCCGAGGCAGCAGCCCCAGGACGGACTTGAGCGCCTTGACGCCGGCTATTGTCTGGACCGGAGTCGGCTCGGCGCCGTTAAGGAAAAACGGCACCGTATTCCAGAGGAGAACGCCCTCGTGCAGCTCCGCTTCCTGGCGTTCGTTCCAGCACCGCTCGGCCGCCTGGTCGGGGTTGTCTACCGAGACGAATCCCGGCCCCTCAGCGGTGACCGTCTGGCTGCCCGGGCTATCGAGCAGAAAGAGCACCCGCGCCTCAACGCCCGCATCCGCCGGATCAAAATGCGGGACGGGCTCCGTGCGGGTCCGCGCGTAGGCGTCCCGCCATTCCTCAAGCTTCTGTATGGCCGGCTCGGATGACAGCATGGCTTGCCGCCGCTGCCGTTCGAGTGGATCTGCTAAAGACTGCGGCTTATCA
This sequence comes from Arthrobacter senegalensis, assembly GCF_059091765.1. Classification (NCBI taxonomy): domain Bacteria; kingdom Bacillati; phylum Actinomycetota; class Actinomycetes; order Micrococcales; family Micrococcaceae; genus Arthrobacter; species Arthrobacter senegalensis. The sequence continues at coordinate 414,346 of NZ_JBNHGZ010000002.1, forward strand.
GCAAACATTTAACCAACATACCCCTCAAGCCATGGGGCCGTGAGGGATCCGACGGCGGGGGGAGCCGCCCGGGGGCCAGCACAGCCAGCCTCCCCGAGCCGCGAGCCCCGCCGCCCCCGACGGCGGGGCGAGCCGCCCGAGGGGCGAGCACAGCCTGAGCTGACGACGGGCCCAGCCGCCCGAGCGGCGAGCACAGCCTGCCGCCGTTGGGTAACGTAGCTGTTGTGAAGATTGCTACCTGGAATGTGAACTCGATCCGTGCCCGCGCCGACCGCGTTGAGTCCTGGCTGCAGCGCTCCGACGTGGATGTGCTGGCCATCCAGGAGACCAAGGCCAAGGATGAGAACTTCCCGTGGGACCTGTTCGAGAAGAACGGCTACGAGGTGGCGCACTTTGGCCTGAACCAGTGGAACGGCGTGGCCATCGCCTCGCGGGTGGGCCTGGATGACGTGGAACGGACGTTCGACGGGCAGCCGCACTTCGGCAAGACCGAGGACACCACTGCCGCCGAGGCCCGTGCCATCGGGGCGACCTGCGGCGGCGTGCGCGTGTGGAGCCTGTATGTCCCCAACGGCCGCACGGTCGACGATCCCCACATGCCCTACAAGTTGAACTGGCTCAAGGCCCTCAAGGAAGAGGCCGCCGGCTGGATCCAGGCGGACCCGGCGCTCCCCGTCGCGCTGATGGGCGACTGGAACATCGCTCCCACCGACGACGACGTCTGGGACATCGATTGGTTCCGGGCGCAGAACGCCACCCACGTGACCGAACCCGAGCGCGCCGCCTTCCGCGCGTTCGAAGAGGCCGGATTCGTCGACGTCGTCCGCCCGCACACCCCCGGGCCCGGCGTCTACACCTACTGGGACTACACGCAGCTGCGCTTCCCCAAGAAGGAAGGCATGCGCATCGACTTCATCCTCGGCTCCCCCGCGCTGGCCTCCCGCGTCACCGGGGCGATGATCGACCGCGAAGAGCGCAAGGGCAAGGGCGCCTCGGACCACGCGCCGGTCATCGCGGAGCTGGACTGAGATGAAGTTCCCGTACGTCTCCTACCTGCGGGTCTTCGAACCACTGGATGTGTTCGACGACGACCAGCAGCTGCTCATCATGAGCCAGCGCGGCCGGGGCAGGGACGTCACGGAGGACCTGGACCGCGGTGACTCGCTGCGCCGGATCACCCGCACCGTGTCGGACCCGTTTCCGCACTCCAGCGACGACCTGATTCGGGTCCTCCACTATCCGACGCCCGAGGGCATCACCACGCCGCGGTACTGCCCCAACCAGCTGGCCGTCCGCAGCACCCTGGCCGCCGAATCGCTCTCCAGCAGCCTGCGCGATCCACTGCTGGGGCTGCTGGTGCCCGAAGCGGCGAGGGACGCCCAGCAGTCCCGGCTGGACCCGGACAACTTTGTGGACGCCCTGGCCAAGCTGCATACGCGCAGCTCCACCTGGGGCATCCCGTTCGGCTGGTTCGTGCTGTTCCGCGAGGACGACCACACCGAAAAGGTGGAGAGCGACCACACGCTGCAGACGGTCCGCCTGGCCGCCCCGGTCCCGCAGTGCATCGACCGGGCCCGCTACGCGGCGGCTTCCCTGGCCCTCGCCGCCCCGGGCCTGGACCTGCTGGAAGAACTGACCGAGCTGACCGAGTGGCTGGAAACCTTCACCGCGGACGGCATCGTGGAGCTGGATTACGGCCGCGTGGCCGAGCTGGTCTACCCGGACGAATCACCCTCGGACGTGCACGCCGGCATCGAATCGCTGGCCGACGGAGACATGACCGGCGCCGCCGCCGCCTACCGCCGCCTCGCCGGCCGCTGGATCAAGATCCGCCAGCTCGCCCGCGCGTCCTGACCGCCGGCCCGGAGCCTCCCGGCAATCACGACGACGGCGGGGCGGTCGAGGCCCGGATCACCAGTTCGTGGGGCTGGACCCGCGGCACGTCCAGCCGCGCCTTCCCCTGCAGTTCGGCCAGCAGCAGCCGGGCCGCGTAGGCCCCCTGTTGGTCCGGCCGTTGCCGGACGGTCGTCAGCCCCATCGGCTCGGCGAACTCGTGGTCGTCGATGCCCACGACGGAGACGTCCTCGGGCACCCGCAGCCCGCGCTCCTGCGCGGCCCTCAGGGCGCCGAAGGCCATCTCGTCCGCGGAGGCGAAGATCGCCGTCGGCCGTTCCCCGGGTGTATCGAGGAGCGCGCCGGCGGCAGTCCTGCCGCCGGAGAACCGGAAGTCGCCCATGGCCAGCCATTCCGGCCGTACCCGCAGCCCGTGTCGGGCCATCGTGTCCCGGAAGGCCAGCTCGCGGCGGCGCGGTACGTCAAAGTCGATCCCGTAGGCGCCGCCGCCCTGCAGGTGCGCGATCCGCGTGTGCCCGAGCCCGATGAGATGCTCGACGGCCTCGGCGGCCGCGGCGGTGTCATCCACGCTCACGCTGCGCAAACCGTCCACCTGCCCGCCGACGATCACGTTCGGATACTCCAGCGCCTGCAGCGCCGTCAGTTCGTCCGCGGTCAGCTCCATGCACATCACCAACAGCGCGTCGATCCGCTTGCGCAGCATGGACCGGTGGAACACCCGTTCACGGTTGGTGCCGGTGCCGCCCAGACTGAACACGACCAGGTCGTAGCCGGCCGCCCGCAACACCCGGTCCACGCCTTCCAGCGCGGACGCGAAGTACCACCGGTCGATCACCGGCAGCAGCACGCCCATGGCCCTCGTGCGGCCCGAGGCCAGGTGGGCCGCCGACGACGACGGCACGTAGCCCAGCGAGTCGGCGGTCGCCAGCACGCGGTCGCGGGTAGCCGTGGAGACCCCGGACAATCCGCGCAGGGCACGGGAAACCGTTGCGGTCGAGACGCCGGCGGCCCGCGCGACGTCATCGATCCCGGTCACGGCGCGCTCACCCCTTAAGGCCACCAGCCAGCAGGCCGCGGACAAAGTAGCGCTGCAGGCCGAAGAACACCGCCAGCGGCACGATCATGGAAACGAACGCGCCGGCGGTCAACCGGTGCCACTCGTCGCCGCGGGTGCCCGTCAGTTCGGCCAGCCGCTGGGTGATCGGCGCGACGTCGGCGGTGCCTCCGGAGAACACCAGGGCCACCAGCAGGTCGTTCCAGACCCACAGGAACTGGAAAATGCCGAAGGAGGCGATCGCCGGCACGGACAGCGGCAGGATGATCCGCCAGAAGATTGTCGCGTGCCCGGCGCCGTCCACCCGAGCCGCCTCGATGACCTCCCCGGGGATCTCCGAGATGAAGTTGTGCAGCAGGAAGATGGCCAATGGCAGCGCGAAGATGGTGTGCGCGATCCACAGCTGGGCGTAGGTTCCGGCCGGCAGCAGCTGGAACTCGCCGATCTTGAGGTTGATGAACAGCGAGAGCAGCGGGATCAGCGCCATCTGCAGCGGCACGATCTGCAGCGCGAACACCACAATGAACAAGGTGTCCTTGCCGCGGAACCTGCCCCAGGCGAAAACGTAGGCCGCCATCGAGGCGATCACCAGGGGGATCAAAGTTCCCGGGATGACGATCGCCAGCGAGTTGATGAAGTACTGCCCCAGGTTGGACGCGGATCCGCCCTTGGAGGCCAGCACGTCGGTGTAGTTCTCGGTGGTGAACTGCAGGTCGCCCAGGATGTTCCACCAGCCGTTGGCCTGGATGTTGTCTTCCGGGCGCAGCGAGGAAATGAACAGGCCGAAGGTCGGCACGGTCCAGATGACGGCGATGATGATCGCTGCCGCGGTGGCTCCGCGCGAGGTCAGGCGCTGCTTGACCCGCCGGGTGATCGGGATCTGCTGTTCGGTGGTGCTGGCCAGGACGGCGTCGGGAGCGGTGGGGATGGCAGGCGTTGCGCTCATCGGATTTCCCTCTGCTTCTTCAGCTGCCGGGCGTTGTAGACGACGATCGGCAGCACCATCAGGAACAGAATCAAGGCCAGCGCGGCGCCGCGTCCGGGTTCGTTGGCGCGGAACGCCTGGGTGTACATCTCGTTGGCCACCACCGAGGTTTCGAAGTTTCCGGCGGTCATGGTCCGCACGATGTCGAAGACCTTCAGCGTGCCGATCGTGATGGTGGTGACCACCACGATCAGTGCCCCCCGGATGGACGGGATGGTGATGGAACGGAACTGCTGCCAGGCGCTGGCCCCGTCCAGCCGGGCGGCCTCGACGATTTCGGTGGGGATGCCCTTGATCGCCGCGGAGAGGATCACCATGGCGAAGCCGGTCTGGATCCAGACCATGACCGCGATCAGGAAGAACGTGTTCTCCGGCGCGTCCAGCAGGAACTGCTTGGGTTCGCCGCCAAACCACACCAACACCTGGTTCAGCAGGCCAATCTGTTCGCGTTCGCCGCCGCGGTACGTGTACATGAATTTCCAGATCACGCCGGCGCCCACCATGGAGATGGCCATCGGCATGAACACCAGCGCCTTGAGCGCCTTCTCGCCGCGCGCCCGGTCGATGAACACCGCGTAAGCCAGGCCGATGCCGGTCGACAGCAGCGGCACCAGGACCACCCACAGCAGCGTGTTGCGCAGCGTAACCAGCGCTTCGGGCTGGGTGAACATCCACACAAAGTTGTCCAGGCCGTTCGGCGTTCCGGTGCGGTCCGTGAACGCCAGGTACGTGGTCTGGATGGCCGGCCACACCAACCCAATGGTGAGGAGCACGACGGCGGGGGCCAGGAACCCGATGATCGTCGCCTTATCGCGGAACGACTTCGGCGCCCGGTCCACCAACAGCATGATCAGGGCGATGATCGCGGCGAAGACCGCCAATGCGATCGCCACCTGCACGAGCTTCTCGCCAACGTCCTCCATGGCACTTACCTCCTTGGTGCGTGGAAGGGACAGGCCGTGCCCGGCCACACCGCCTGCATCGGGTCGCAGGCGGTGCGGCCGGGCTGCCGGCGGCTGCCTAGTCCTTGGGCCAGCTGGCCTCGATGGAATCCACGACCTCTTGCGTCGACTTGCCGTTGATCCACTCCACGATGCCGCTCCAGAAGGAGTTGGCGCCGACCGCGCCCGGCATCAGGTCCGATCCGTCGAACCGGAAGGTGGTGTCCTCCGACTGCAGCAGTTCGATGGACTGGCGGTCCAGGTCGCTGGCGGCCAGCGCCGGGTCGAGGCCCTTGTTGGCGCTGATCGCGGCGCCCTGCTTCACGCGGTTGTTGGCGAACTCGGCCGAGGCCATGAACTGCAGGTAGGCCGAGACCTCATCGCTTTCGGTGTAGGCTGCCACGAACTCGCCGCCACCGGTGATGGCGCTGGCGCCGGCCTCCTGGCCGGGAGTGATGAACGCCCAGACGTCGCCGTCCTCGGCCACGTTGGTGCCTTCCGGCCAGTTGGCCGCCTGGAACGTGGCCTGGTGGTGCATGGCGCAGGTGCCGTCGATCACCGGGATGCCGCCGTCGTCCACCGAGGTGGAGATGATCGAGCGGACGTCGCCGATGCCGCCGTTGACGTAGTCCTCGTTCTTCAGGATGTCGCCGACGGCGTCGAAGGCCTCGGCCACCTGCGGATCGTTGAACGGGATCTCGTGGATGACCCACTGGTCGTAAACATCCGGTCCGGCCTGGCGCAGCAGCGCGTCCTCGATCCAGTCGGTGCCCGGCCAGCCCGTGGCCTCGCCGGACTCGAACCCTGCGCACCACGGCTTCATGGTGCCCTCGTCGGCGATGGTCTGCGTGAGTTCCATCATCTCGTCCCAGGTCTTCGGAACTTCCCAGCCCTTCTCCTTGAACGTGGCCGGAACGTACCAGACGTAGCCCTTCACGCTGGCCAGCATGGGGGCGGCGTAGAAGGTGCCGTCCACGGTGCCGTAGGTCTTCCAGTCCTCGGACCAGTTCTCGTCGACCAGGTCGGACACCTCCTGGGGCGCAGGCTTCAGGTAGCCGGCCTGGGCCTGGGCGGCCAGCAGTCCGGGCTGCGGGAAGATCGCCACGTCCGGCGGATTGCCCGCCTGGGCGCGGACACCGATCTGCGTCTCGAACTCGTTGGACCCCTCGTACACCACGTCGATCCCGGTGCACTCCTCAAAGTCCACCCAGGAATTCTCCAGCAGATCCTGCTCGGCATCGGTGATGGTCGAGTAGACGCTGACCTCGGCGCCGTCGAAGGTGCCGTAGGCCTCATAGGCGGCGCAGTCTGCGGCGGGCGCCGGCGACTCTTCGGATTCTGTTCCTCCCCCGCAGGCGGACAGTGTCAGTGCCATGGCGCCGAGCGCGGCCACCGGCAGGGCGGCCTTTCTGGAGCGTGCATAGTGCATGTTGTGACTCCTTTGTCCGGTGGCCCCGACAGAGCTGAGCTGGTCAGGAAGAACCCACCAAGTACCCATCTGATAACTCGTAACGTAAACGCTTACACAGTGTGTCGCAAGGCACATTTTCGAGGCGGTGGCGTTCGATGCCGAATCGTGATGTGCGCCGCATCCGCGGCCCGCGCTGTCTGTTCGGCCTCAAAGATCATTAGGCTGGAAGTGGTCCTGACCCCCCGAATCGAGGAGAGCCAATGACCGCAGCAAACGCTCCCTGGTGGCGCGACGCCGTCATCTACCAGATCTATCCGCGCTCCTTCGCCGACCACAACGGCGACGGAATGGGCGACCTGGCCGGAATCAGCGCCAAGATCCCTTACCTAAAGAACCTGGGGGTGGACGCCATCTGGCTTTCGCCCTTCTATGTCTCCCCGCAAAACGATGCCGGCTACGACGTGGCGGACTACCGCGACGTCGACCCGCTGTTCGGCAGCCTGGACGACTTTGACTCGTTGCTGGCACGCGCCCACGAGTTGGGCCTGCGGGTGATTGTCGATCTGGTGCCGAACCACACGTCCGACCGGCACGAATGGTTCGTGGGCGCGCTGGCCTCCGAGGCCGGATCGCCCGAACGTGCCCGCTACATTTTCCGGGACGGCAAGGGCCCGGACGGTGACGAGCCGCCCAACAACTGGCAGTCGGTGTTCGGCGGCGATGCCTGGACCCGGATCACCGAACCCGACGGCACCCCCGGGCAGTGGTACCTGCACCTGTTCGACTCCTCGCAGCCGGACCTGAACTGGGAGAACCCCGAAGTCCGGGCCGAAATGGTCTCCGTCCTGCGGTTCTGGCTGGACCGCGGCGTGGACGGCTTCCGGATCGACGTGGCCCATGGCCTGGTCAAGGCCGAGGGCCTGCCGGATTGGGCGGCCAAGACCTCCATGGTGGCCGGCAGCGAGCGGCTCCCGGGCGACGACGCACTGCCAGACGGCGACGAAACGGCGGTCGGCCGGCCCGCGGGCGCCTCGCCCACCCCCGATGCACGTGCGTCCGAGGAACAGGTGCTGGAACCCGCCGCGGCAGATGCCCGCGAAGCGGCGGCACAGCAGGCAGTTGCCCGGGAGGAGGAGCGCCTCCATCCGGAGACCCCGCCCTACTTCGACCAGGACGGCGTGCACGAGATCTACCGGGAATGGCACAAGGTCCTGGCCGAGTACGACGGCGACCGCATGCTGGTCGCCGAGGCCTGGGTCGAGCCCGCCGAGCGGCTCTTTGCCTACGTCCGGCCCGACGAGATGCAGCAGGCCTTCAACTTCGACTTCCTGCTCGCCGGCTGGGATGCCCGACGGATGGCCCGCAGCATCGACGATTCGCTCGCCGCTGCGGCATCGGTGGGTGCGCCAAGCACCTGGGTGCTGTCCAATCACGACACCGTCCGCCACAGCTCCCGGTACGGGTTGGCGGATCCCACCACCTACCCCAAGGGCATTGGCCCCGGCGACGAACAGCCCGATGAGGAACTCGGCCACGCGCGCGGCCGTGCCGCGGCGCTGGTGATGCTGGCGCTGCCCGGCTCCGCCTACCTCTACCAAGGCGATGAGCTGGGCCTTCCGGAGCACACCGCCCTGCCGGCCGAAGTGCGCCAGGACCCCGCGTTCTTCCGCACCGGCGGCGAAGAGCGTGGCCGCGACGGCTGCCGGGTGCCGATCCCCTGGCGCGCGGAGGCGCACGGCTACGGGTGGGGCTCCACCCAGCATGAACCGTGGCTGCCGCAGCCCGAAAGCTTTGCGCGCTATGCGGTGGATCGGCAGGTGGGAGTAGCAGCTTCCACCTACGAGCTGTATCGGGCGGCGCTGCGCCTGCGGGCGGAACAGAAGCTGGGCCACGGCAGCCTGGAATGGGCCGCAGAGCATAATCCGGGATCTGGGATCCTGAGCTACCGCAACGGGACCCTGCAGGTCCTGGCCAACATGGGCAGGTCCGCCACCCGGCTGCCCGACGGCGCCTCCCTGGTGCTGGAGTCGCAGGAGGGAGCAGTCTCCGACGGGATGCTGCAGCCCAACGGGGCCGTCTGGCTTGCCACTGCCGCCGACGGGCAGTCCGGCTAGCGGACGCGGTCGGCGCGGACCAGCCGCGAGCGCGCGCCGGCCACCAGGTGGATGACCACCGGGAAGCTGAACCCGACGGTCAGGTCCAGCGCCTCCACGAGGTCGGAGACTTCGTCCGCCACGGCCTGCGGGGACACCCCGAGGCGCGGAGCCACCCGGACGCGCAGGCCGCCGCCGCCCTCGTAGTCGTAGGCGGTGACCGTTGCCTGCAGGATGCTGTCGCGTTCCCGCAGCGCATCGCGCAGCGCCTGCTCGGCCACGGCGGCACTGAGCCAGACGGCGCCGGGGTCGCCCGCGCCGTCGTAATCCGCGGCGATGGTACCGGTGCGGCCCTTGCCCTGCTGAGCGGCCCACGCGATCATCAGCAGCACCATCAGGAGCAGCACCAGCGCCACCACGATCCACAGCCAGCTGTCCCGCTGGCCGGGAAGGGTGGTGGCGTCCAAAACCGTCCCCAGGTTGGCGCCGGCCTGCTCCGTGGCGGCCTGCCACCGGCCGGCGAGCGCGGGAACCAGCGCCAGCGCCAGCGCGGTGCCGCCGGCCAGCATGAGCAGCAGCCCCAAAAGGGTGATCAGGATGCGGTTCAATGTGCGGGGCGTCTGATTCACTGTCCCACCACCCCCGAGCTGGAAACGAACACGCGCACCTGCGGAATCGGACTGATGCGCGCCCTGCGGACCTCGTCTTCCACCGCGGCCTGGACGGCGTCGGCATCCACCGGCTGGCCGGAGGTTGGCCGGAGCCGGACATCCACCAGCCCGCGCGAGACGACCACCAGCACCTGCTCGCGCGTCACCTGCGCCTCGATGCGCGCGCGTCGCGCCAACGAGGCGGCGATGACCTCATCGTCCACCACCACGACGCCGCGGCGGCCGGGAATGCGGTGCCGGTGCAGGTGTCCGGGGAGCACGCCCTGCAGGAAGAAGAGCAGACCGAGGAACAGGATCAGCGCTCCGGAGGCGCCCAGGACGGTCGGCGCGACGTTTCCCGGCAGTTGGTGGATCCAGCCCGCCATCTCTTCCGGTGTGGCCAGCCACGGGCGCTGCCCGATCGCCTTCAGCGCCGCTTCGAGCAGCAGGTAGAGGCAGGCCAGCCCGACGAGGACGGCGGCGATCACCGCGGCGATGGCGCGGGAACTGCGCAGTTCCCGGCTCGCCAGGCGCTCGTCGCCCGGGCGCAAGTCAGCCGGCCCCCCGCCGGTTTTGACGTCGGTGCTCACCGGACCCGGCCTCCTTCCTGCACGCGGATGCCGGTGACCCTGATGTCCACCCGGCTCAACCTCGAACCGCTGATCCAGGAGATCCTCTCTAGGATGGCTCCCTTGGCGGCGTGCGCCCGGTCCCAGACCGATCCGCCAAAGCCGTCCACCAGGTGCGGGTCCCGCACTACCCGGTTCAGCGAGGGAATGCCGACGGGAAGGGCCAGGTACAACGCGAGGGAACCGGCATCGTCCCGCCACGTCGCACGAACGAGGGAAGGTGAAATGCCCAGCACCTCCGCCGCAACCCCCTGCGCAGTGCTGGTCAACGCCTGCGTGCTGACCCGGGTATGTCCGGCATAGTGTTGCCCGGGCGGCCCGGCGGGGAGCGACGCCGGGGGCGGTCCGTCCGGCCGCCCGGCCGGCGGCGGTCCTTCCGGGCGGGGAGGCAATTCGTCCGCGTCCACAACGGGTTCCGTCATGAAGACGAGCGGCGTCCGGTCAGCGCATCCCGGATGCTGCGCCAGTCAAGCTTGCCCTCCGCGGCGCGGCCCAGCAACGCCCCCACCATCAGGAAGACCGCCATCAGCAGGAAGCCCCAGAAGTTAAACACCAGCGCGGCCCACGCCAGCACCGCACCGACGCCCATGCCGACTACCGTGTAGCTCATCCTTGTTCCTCTCGCCGTCACGAACATCCGGTTACTGGGCCGCCTGCCGCACCGGCTTCTCCGCCGGAGCCTTGGCGTCCAGGCCGGGCACGTGGACGTCGTTGATCTCCACGTTCACCTCGATCACGTCCAGCCCCACCAATTGCCCGACGGCGGTGTACACGGCCGCGCGGACGGCGCCCGCCAACTCCTGCAGCGGCTTGCCGTAAACGGCCACGAGGCTGATGTCCACGGCAACCTGCGTCTGGCCGACCTCCACGTGTACGCCCTGGCCGGCGTCGCTGCCGCCCACGACATCCCGCAGCGCACTCAGCGCCCTTGCCGTGCCGCTGCCCAGCGCGTAGACCCCCGGGACGGAGCGGGCGGCGACGGCCGCGACCTTTGCCACGGCGGCTTCGGAGATGGTGGTGCGTCCGGGGGCGTCCGGGATGCCAAGGCCTGCAGGCTGATGCGGGTCAACCGCTGCCGGGGCCGGCGCCGGCGCGCCCGGGACGCCGACAGGGGCGGTCACCGGGTGTGCCCCGGGCGATTCGCCCGCGGACGGGGCAGCCGGCCGATCCTCGTTGTGCATCTGTTCTCCCCTGACGCTGTGATGACTCTCAGGGCAAGCCTAACGCCTCATTCCCCGCAGTGTTCGGACAGCCAGTCCTTCACCGGTTGCAGGGCCCGGGCAAACCCGGCAGCGTCGAAGCGGCCGGTTGCGGACGCGTGATCCAGTTGGTCCTCCACCCTGTCCAGGTGGTCCCCCAGCCGCGGCGGAACGTCGCGGCTGAATTCGTCCAGCTCATCCTGCAGCGCCTCCAGGTCGGAGTCCTCCACGCCGGTCATGAAGCCGAGCGGGACCAGCAGCAGGGAGGCGACGTTTGCGGCCACGGCGGCGCAGGCGTGGTCCCGGCTCTTATAGCTGCCCCAGTCAGCGGCGTCTCCTCCGGCTCCCCCGCTCCCGTCGGCGGGACCAGCCCAGTCCGACGTCGGCGCCTGGCCGGGCGGCGACGCGGCCGGTCGGTCGGTGGCGGGGACAGATGCGGGGGGTGTTTCCGCGGGCGCCGTCGCTTCGGTGTCGTCCACAGCGACGGGGGCGGGCGCCGTCGTCGCCGATTCCGGCGTTGGGCCCGCGTCGCTGCAGGACGTTAGCAGGACGGCGGTTGCCATGCCGACGGCCGTCGCCTTTAAAAGGGCCTGCACGATGCTCCTCGCTCCAATCGTCCCCCTGGTCCGGTGCCTCATCAGGTGCAGGCGGCACGGGAAATCCCTTCCATGGTAGGCCAGTGAGCCTGAGTGGAAACTGGGAGCCGGGAGCGGCTGCCGCGGGACGTGGACCGGCTTGTCGGTGGTCGACTCGATGAGTTCGGCGACCAGTTCGGCGGGAGCGTCCATCTGGACGGCGGGCGGTCCGCCGGCGCGTCAGCCTACAGGGCCAGTTTCCGCCCCGGTGTGGGGATGCGGAGCCGGTCTTCGAGTCCGGCGGCGGAGAACCGGGCGCGGAGTTCTTCGTGGCCTTCGCTGAAGTGCTGCCAGCCCTCTGCGTGGACCGGCACGACGGCGGCCGCGTCCAGTGTGCGCGCCGCCTCGACCGCGGCGTCGGCGGTGAGGGTGAGCGGGGCGTTGTCGAAGGCCCCCACGCGGGCGGCTCCGGCGAAGAGCACCGCCGTGGCGATCGGCGCGAAACGTGCCGCCACGGCGTCTACCACGTCCAGCGAGGCGTTGTCGCCGCTGATGTAAACAGTCGGGAGGTCGAACCCTGTCAGGACGAATCCGGTCACGGTGCCGGTCACCGGTTCGCATCCTTCGGGTCCGTGCCGGGCCGGGACGGCGGTGACCGTGACAGTGGGCCGGTCGGCGGCCTCGAGGACTGTCCGCTCCCACGGGGCCATCCCGGTAACCGTCGCGAGCCGGTCCGCTGCCTCCAGCGTGCCGAGCACCTTGGCGTCGCCGGATTCCACCAGGCGCCGGCCGGATCTATCCAGGTTGTCCGCGTGCTGGTCATGCGAGAGGAGGATGGCGTCCACCACCGGCAGGTCTGCGGCTTGGACGGCGGGCCCGGAGGTTTTCACCAGCGTTCCGGCTGTTGCCGGGTACTCGCCGGGTTCATCAAAGGTGGGGTCGGTCAGGAACATCCAGCCACCGAACTCCAGCAAGGCCGTCGGACCGCCAATGTGGGTGATTGCGGTTTCGCTCATGCACCCATGGTGCCCGACGAAGCCGGAGGGGGACAGAGCGGGCGGACACGACGAAGCCCCGCACCCTGAACCAGGACTGCGGGGCTTCGTTTTGCTGGTGGCTCCGACCGGCGTCGATCCGGTGACCTTTCGATTTTCAGTCGAACGCTCTACCAACTGAGCTACAGAGCCGTGGCAACATCTTGCGATGATCACCGATGGCGTTCCGAAATCGCTCCGGAAACCAAAGCGACCCTGACGGGACTTGAACCCGCGACCTCCGCCGTGACAGGGCGGCGCGCTAACCAACTGCGCTACAGGGCCTTGCATTTTTTACGAGACTCAATCCTACCAGCCTTTCGAAGCGGTTCTGACCACTCCAGCGGGCTGCCATTCATGACGTCTCGCGTACCCCCAACGGGATTCGAACCCGTGCCGCCGCCGTGAAAGGGCGGTGTCCTAGGCCGCTAGACGATGGGGGCCAGGACCACTTGGGATTCATTTCCCCGCTGTGGACCTATAAAACTATAGGGCCTGTCTCGGGAAAAACCAAAACCGGCCAACGCGGCCTGCCACGGCCTCCACCCGGGCGCTTTCGAGGCCGCAGCCCGCGGGTAAAGTCGGCTGTATGCCGATGGAGATGTCCCTGCCGGAATTCGAGGACGCGGTAAACGACGCGATCGACCAGATCCCGGAAGACATCATGCGCGAGATGACCAACGTGGGCATCTTCGTCGAAGAGGAATACACCCCGCAGCCCTGGGAAGACCCCGAGACGGAACTGCTGGGCGTCTACGAAGGCACGCCGCTCACCGAGAGGGACCACTGGTGGGCCGCCGGGTCCATGCCGGACCGCATCGTCGTCTTCCGCGGCCCCCTCCAAAGGATGTGCTCCTCCCGCGAAGAATTGGTCCACGAGGTCCTGGTGACCGTGATCCACGAGGTCGCCCACCACTTCGGCATCGACGACGCCCGCCTGCACGAACTGGGCTGGGGCTGACCCCCGCCGCGCCCCTTCGGGACACACTCGGCGGCCACATAAAGCAGGACCCATTGGCCGCGGGACAGCAGGCCCGTTGGCTGAAGTCGGCACAGCGGGCCCACGCCGGCACGGCTCCCGGCCGCACGCTACAAGTGCCCTGAACCACCTCGTGACACGCCGGTTCCTCGCCAATGCTGTTCAAATGACACTGATGTTGTTTATGTTATGGGTGGGACAAATGTTGCAACTGTGACTGATGTTGCATATCCTCAACGTGCTGTGTGAATGCAGTTCGGTCTAGTTGGGGTGCCACCCGTTCGCACATTTGACCGTTCCGGCCCCAAGGCCGGCCGTCCCGAAAGGGCGCGTGCATTTACCGCGCTCCTAGTAAGGACCCGTTCGGATGAGGCTGCTTCCCTCGGGGCGTCCCGCCCCGCATCGATCGACGACGCCGAGGCGCACCGTCGCGCTCTTCTCGGCTACCGCCCTGTTAATCTGCGTTCCGGCCCTGGCGCCGGCTGTCGCCGCACCGGCCGGACAGTTGCCGCAGGTGACATCGCAGCGGATCATCCTGCCGGCGGCGCCCACGCTGCCTTCCGGCGAGGAGATCGACGACGCCAAGGGCGATGCAGCGGCCACCCAGGCCCTGGTGGACCGGATCGAGGAGCAGCTCAAGGCGGCTTCGGGAAACCTTGCCAACGCGCAGTTCGATTCCATGCGTTCCCAGAACGCCTACAGCGAGTCCCTTCTGAAGCAGCAGGAGCGGACCGCTGAACTCGCCGACGCCAAGGCCAAGGCGTCGCAGGCCGCGCAGTACTTCGAGTCGGTCAAGAACCAGGTGGGACAGCTGGCCGGTGAACTCTACCGGAACGGCGGCGTCAACCCCGGCCTCAGTTCGCTGCTGGACAGCAACGACGCCGGCGACGTGCTGTACAAGGCCTCCACGCTCGATGCGCTGACGGCCAACCGCTCGCAAACCCTGAGCGAATCCCAGCAGGCCGCCCAGCTGTGGGCAGCCTGGGAGCTCTATGTCACCCAGGCCGAAGAGGCCGCCCGGGACGCGGCAGTAGCCGCGGAGGCGGCGGAGTCGGACGCGAAGGCCGCCAGCGCCGCGCAGGAGCAGTTGGTGGTCCGTTACGAGGAACAGCGGCAGGCGCTGCTGGAACATCTGGCCGAACTGCGCGGAACCAGCACCGGTGAAGAGGACGCACGCATCACCGCGCTGGAGCGCGCCGAGCAGGATCGACAGCTCCAGGCCCTGGTCGAGCAGTCGGCACAGGAGGCCGCTGCCGCCCAGCGGCCCGCCGGCGGCAGTTCAAACCCGCAGGGCTCCACGGTTGCAGCCGCCAGTGAAGACATCACGCCGGCCCGCCCGGCGACGCCGCCGGCAACCTCCCGCCCGGCATCCCCGTCGACCCCGCCGGCAACCTCCCGGCCGGCATCCCCGTCGACCCCGCCGGCAACCTCCCGGCCGGCAACCCCGTCAACCCCGCCACCGGCGTCACGGCCCTCGACGCCTGCGCCGTCCCGACCCTCGACGCCCGCCCCGGCCCCGCCCCCGCCGCCGGCCCCCCAACCGGCCCCGAAGCCCAAGCCGAATCCGGCACCGCCGGCACCGGCACCGGCTCCAGGCAGCAACGCGGGCATCGCCAACGCTGCGATCAACTATGCGATGGCCCGGCAGGCCGACCCGAAAGCAAAGTATGTCTGGGGCGGCAACGGTCCGGTCGGGTTCGATTGCTCGGGGCTGACGCAGCAGGCGTTCGCCAATGCCGGACGCAGCCTCCCCCGCGTTGCGCAGGACCAGCTCGACTCCGCGCCGCACAAGGTGCCGCTCGCCCAACTTCAGCCCGGCGACCTGGTCTTCTGGGGCGAGCCGAATGCCATCTGGCACGTGGCGATCTACATCGGCAACTGGCAGGTAGTCCACGCACTGAACCCGGACGTCGGCTTGACCGTCACGAATATCAGCCACATGTACGGCAAGCTGCACACGGTCGGCGCCCGCTGGGCCGTCTAGCCTGCACTGCTTAAAAGGGGCGGGCCCGGAACCTTTGAGGTTCCGGGCCCGCCCTTCTGCTACCTGCGGTTATTCGGCGTCGGGCAGGGGGCCGAAGTTGCGGCGGTCGTCCAGGCGAGGGTCATGCTTGTCCGGCACCACCATGACGGGGCCCTTGGCATGGTGCAGCACGCCCTGGCTGGTGGAGCCGAGCAGCATGCCGGCGAAGCCGCCGCGGCCGCGGGTACCAACCACCAGCAGTTCGGCGGTGCGTGACGCCTCGATCAACAGTTCTACCGGGGAGCCGTCCTGCACTTCACCGGTGACGCGCAGATCGGGGAAGTGGCTCTTGAGCCACGCCACGCCGGCGTCGAGCTGCTCACGGATATCCGCATAGAGCGCCTCACGGTCGAGCGGTGCCGGCACCCACGCCAGCGAGCCGGTGAACGGCGGCATGGCGCAGATGACCTTCAGCGGATAGCCGAGCCGCTCGGCCTGCTCCGCGGCGACCAGGGTGGCGTTGCGGGCCTGCTCGGAACCATCGACCCCGACCACGACGACCTTCTGGACGTCCTCGGGGCGGATCGCCTGGTCCTTGGACCGGGGAAGCTCGATGTCCAGGTCGCCGAGGCGCGGCGCGCAGGCCAGCGGAATCGTCACCGTCGGACAGGAAGCGTGGGCCGGGACGGCGCTGCTCACGGAGCCCAGCAACCGGCCCATGAAACCACCGCGGCCGCGCGTACCGACCACGACCAGCTCGGCCTGTTCCGAGAGCTCCAGCAGCACCCCGGCGGCGTCGCCGGTTTCCACCCGCGCATCGATGTCCAGGCCGTAACCGGTAACTTTGGACACCGCCTGCTCGAGCACGGCTTCGGCGCCTTCGCGGATCACCGAATCGTCCAGGGTGGCATAGCCGGCGTCCATGCTGGAGGCAGCGAAGACCGGAACGGTGTAGGCGGTCACGACGTGCAGCGGGGTTCTGCGCCGTTGCGCCTCCTCCGCAGCCCAAACCAACGCGCAGATGCTCTGATCGGAGCCGTCAACTCCGACGACAATGCCGCGGGGTGCCGCGCCCTGTCCGGCGTCTGAACCTGTGGCTTCTGTCATTCGTTCCGCCTCCCTCAACGTCGCACGGGCATCCTCGCCCGCTACCCTCAGCTTACTCTGCAACAAAGCGCTTCTCAGTGGCCGAAAAGTTATGTAGGCTTCGATGAAAATTGTGTTAAATAACAGTTTCACAATGCGTGTGCGGGCGGCCCGTTCGCCGCCCGAGGTTCTCGCTACCGTACAAGGAGTCCGTGCAGTGAGTGGCGTTTCCGTACCAGAAGTGCCTACCGAATACACCACCACGGTGGTCATCGGTTCCGGGCTGCCCGGACTGGCCGTGGCGAGCGAGCTCAGCCGCCAGGGCGTGTCGTCGATCGTCGTGGAGGGGTTGCTCCCCCAGCCGGCCGACCAGGGACGCAGGTCCCCGCTGGCAGACTCGGCGCACCGGAGCGAGCGCAACGACCTGCTGCGGTTGCTGCAGGCGTACGCCGCCAGCCATGCGCTGGACATCCGCCACAGCACCCATGTCTGCGGCGTCACCAAGACGTCGGAAAAAACAGCGTCGACAGCACCGGCGGAGGCGTCCAGGCCGACGGCTGCGTCCCTGACCCACGCGCCCGCGATGAGCAGGGACAAGAACCAGAAGTGGGTCATCCGCACCGAAAACGGCTTGCTGGTCGCCGATTCCGTCGTGCTGACGGGCTGCGCGCAGAACCAGATGCGCCGGCTGCTCCGGAGCCTCGGCATCGCGGCCGGCGAGAACCTTGCCTCCGTCCTGAAAGCGATCGGCCTCTACCTGGTCGGCGTGGCGGATCTGCTGGCGCCGAGCACACGGGACATCATCCGGCAGGCGAAGGTGGCCTGCAGCGCCATCGCTTCCACCTCGCGGCCGGCCGTCGCCTGACGCCGGGCGGGCGGGAAACAGCGGCACCGTACGCTCGCCGCTAGAGGCTGAGCGGGCGGGAAACTGCGGCGTCGCACGCTCGTCGCCAGACCCCGGGCGGGCGGGAAACAGCGGCACCGTACGCCGCCGCGTGCCGCAGGGGCTAGAATTTTGGGGAAATCCCTGACCATACCACTTACCTGTGGAGGACATCCCCCATGCCCCAAAAGGGAGCAGTAGCCGCCAAGACTTCGGTGCTCGACCGCTATTTCGAGATCACCAAGCGCGGCTCCAACTATTCGCGCGAAATCCGCGGCGGCCTGGCCACGTTCTTCGCGATGAGCTACATCGTGGTGCTGAACCCGCTGGTCCTGGGCGGCGCCGATTCAACCGGCGCCATGCTCGGCGCCGAACGCGTCGCGGCGGTCACGGCCCTCGTGGCCGGAGTGCTGACGATCGTGATGGGGGCGTGGGCCAAGTACCCGTTCGCCCTGGCCACGGGCCTGGGCGTCAACGCCTTCATCGCCATCACCGTTGCGACCAACCCGGGCCTGACCTGGCCAGACGTGATGGGCCTGGTGATCCTCTCCGGAATCACCATGCTGATCCTGGTCCTGACCGGTTTCCGGACCGCGGTGTTCAATGCCGTGCCGCAAAGCCTCAAGACCGCCATCGTGGTGGGAATCGGCATGTTCATTGCCCTGATCGGCCTGGTCAATGCCGGCTTCATCCGCCGCATTCCGGACGCGGCGGGCACCACCGTTCCGGTGGGGCTCGGGTTCGACGGCGTGCTGCTGGGCTGGCCGATCCTCGTCTTCGTCGTCGGCCTCATCCTGACGATCGCCCTGGTGGTCAAGAAGGTCAAGGGCGGCATCCTGATCGGCGTCATCGCCGCCACCGTGCTCGCGGTGGTCATCGAAGCGGTGGCCGACGTCGGGCCGTCGATGGGTCCCGACGGCCCCAATCCGCTGGGATGGTCCCTGGTGGTGCCCGAGCTGCCGAGCGGCAGCTGGGTGGGGCTGCCCGACCTCAGCCTGATCGGCCAGGCCAGCCTCTTCGGCGCCTTCGGGACGCTGGGCGTCACCGCCGCTTCCCTGCTGGCGTTTGCGATCCTGCTGAGCATCTTCTTCGACGCCATGGGCACCATGGTCGGCCTGGCCAACGAGGCCGGGCTGACGGACAAAGAGGGCAACATCCCGAACGTCGACCGCGTCCTGATGGTCGACGCCGTGGGCGCCATCGCCGGCGGCGCGGGATCCGTCTCGTCCAACCAGATCTACGTCGAGTCCGGCGCCGGGATCGGCGAGGGCGCGCGCACCGGCCTGGCCAACGTTGTCACCGGCCTGCTGTTCCTGATCGCCATGTTCTTCACGCCGCTGATTTCGCTGGTTCCGTTCGAGGCGGTGGCGCCGGCGCTCGTCGTCGTCGGTTTCATGATGGTGTCGCAGGTGGGCAAGATCGACTGGTCCGACTGGGGCGTGGCCATCCCCGCCTTCCTGACCTTCACGCTCATGCCCTTCACGTATTCCATCGCCAACGGCCTGGGCGCGGGCTTTATCGCCTACGTGCTGGTGCGCACGTTCCAGGGCCGGGCCAAGGACATCCACCCGCTGATGTGGGCGGTGGCCGCGGCCTTCGTGCTCTTCTTCGGCATGGGCCCGGTCGAGCAGCTCATCGGCTTCCGCTGACCCCAGGTCCGCCGAGGCGAAAGGGACCGGTACCGCCCGCGACGGGTGGTACCGGTCCCTTCGGTTTTACTCGCTTGGCTTGCGCCGTCGCGCCTAGGCCTGGGACCGCACTTCTGCTTCCGTGCGTGCCAGGTC
This sequence comes from Arthrobacter senegalensis, assembly GCF_059091765.1. Classification (NCBI taxonomy): domain Bacteria; kingdom Bacillati; phylum Actinomycetota; class Actinomycetes; order Micrococcales; family Micrococcaceae; genus Arthrobacter; species Arthrobacter senegalensis. The sequence continues at coordinate 433,466 of NZ_JBNHGZ010000002.1, forward strand.
GGCCCGGTCCAGGTCGCGCAGGGAGGCGCCCTTCGTTTCGCGGGTGAAGATCACCGCCACGACGGTGATGGCCGACGCGACCACCAGGTACAGGGCAACCGGCAGCCAGTGCTCGAAGTCCTTCAGCAGCGTGGAAGCGATGATGGGGGCGAGCGAACCGGCGAAGATCGAGGTCACCTGGTAGCCCAGCGAGACACCCGAGTAGCGCATCCGGGTCGGGAACATCTCGGCCATGATGGCCGGCTGCCCCGCATACATCAGCCCGTGCACGGCAAGGCCCAGGAAGATCGCGGCCAGGATGATGATCGGGTTCTGCGTGTCGAACATCGGGAAGGCGACGAAGGCCCAGACCCCCGACAGCACGGCGCCGGCCATGTAGACCGGGCGGCGGCCGATGTTGTCCGACAGGCGCCCGTAAAACGGGATCACGACGAAGTGGAAGGCGTGCGCCAAAATCAGCAGGCCTAGCACCGTGGTGACGTCGAAGTCGTGAACGGTCTTCAGGTACGTGATGGAGAAGGCCACCACGATGTAGTAGATGATGTTCTCCGCCACGCGCAGACCCATGGCGGTGAACACGCCGCGCGGGTACTTCTTTATCACTTCCACGACGCCGTAGGACGTGGACTTCACCTTGGCGGACTCGGCCTGGGCTTCCAGGAAGATCGGCGCCTCGGTGACCTTGGTGCGGATGTAGTAGCCGACGAGCACGATGACCGCAGAGAGCCAGAAGGCGACGCGCCAGCCCCAGGCCTGGAACTCGGCCTCGGAGAGGATGCCGGACATCACCCACAGCACTACCGTGGCCAGCATGTTGCCCATCGGCACACCCGCCTGCGGCCAGGACGCCCAGAAGCCGCGCTTGGCTGCCGGGCTGTGCTCGGCCACCAGGAGGACCGCGCCGCCCCATTCGCCGCCGATGGCAAAGCCCTGGACGAACCGCAGCACCACCAGCAGGCCCGGCGCCCAATACCCGATCTGGTCGAACCCTGGCAGGCAGCCCATCAGGAACGTGGCGGCACCGATCAGGATGATGCTCACCTGCAGCAGCTTCTTCCGGCCCAGCTTGTCACCGAAGTGGCCGAACACGATCCCGCCCAGCGGCCGGGCAATGAAGCCGACGGCGAACGTGACGAAGGCGGCGATGATCGCGTCCAGTTCGGTGCCCGCATTCGGGAAGAACAGGGCGCCGAACACCAGCGTGGCCGCGGTGGCATAGAGGAAGAACTCGTACCATTCCACGACCGTGCCGGCCATGGAAGCGGTGACGACCTTGCGCAGGACCGACGGCGGCGACTCGTGCGTCGCGCCGGATCCGGGTCCGGTGGGGGTAGCGTGGGCGCTCATCATTCTCCTTGCATGGCGTGCGGTTAATGCGGCGTTCGCCGCCGGGACTCCCCCCGCACGCTGTGAGTGTGGTCACAATCAGACGTAGCCGAGTATTCCCCGCTCCCGCATGTGCATCAATGACAAACTTTGCAGGCATGGTCTGCAAAGATGCAGATGTGCCTCCCGCGCCGCAGTCCGCCAAGCCGGACGACCTGATCATCCTCCTCGCCGTCGCCCGCACCGGCCGGTATACCGTGGCGGCCGAGAACCTGGGCCTGAACCACACCACCGTCTCGCGCCGCATCGCCGCCGTCGAAAAGGCCCTGGGCGGCCGCGTGTTCTCCGGGGCGCCGGGCGGCTGGGAGTTGACCGACCTCGGCCGCAAGGCGGCAGCGGTCGCCGAGCGGATCGAAGAATCACTCACGGAGCTTGGCCGCACACCGGATCAGGCGGACCGGCTGGCCGGGGTGGTGCGGATGTCGGCCACCGACGGTTTCAGCGCGTTCGTCGCCGCCCCGGCGATCGCCCGCCTGCAGCAGCGCCATCCCAGGCTCAGCTTGGAGATCGTTACCGCCGCCCGCCGGGCCACGCAACACCGGCCGGGCTTGGACTTCGAAGTCGTCGTCGGGCGGCCGCAGGTGATCCGTGCGCGATCCATCCGGCTGGGCAACTATGTCCTGGGTCTCTACGGCTCCCGTGATTATCTGGCCGAACACGGAGTACCGGACAGCGTGCGCGCGGCCATGAACCACCCGTTGGTGTATTTCGTCGACTCCATGCTGCAGGTTGACGACCTCGACGCCCCGCGCCGTTTGCTGCCGGCGATGGCCACGGCCCTGGGCTCCACCAACGTGTTCGTCCACGTCGAGGCAACCCGTGCCGGTGCCGGCCTCGGCCTGCTGCCGTGCTTCATGGCCAACCGCCATCCGGACCTGGTCCGGATCCTGCCGGGGGAACTGGAGGAGCGGCTCGGCTACTGGCTGGTGGCGCGGCCTGAGTCGCTGCGGCAACCGGCGGTGGCGGCGGTCGTCGATGCGCTCAGGCGCGAGACCCGCAGCAGGGAAGCCGAGCTGATGGGGAAGGGAACCGGCATCCGGTGAAAGGATTAATGACCGAGATGCCGGGCACTGGACCTAACTTGGGGGGATTAGGTTCTCAGCACCCGGCATCCGGCGCCGGATCAAATCCGGCTGAGCAGACATAGCGCTCCAGCCACCATCCATAGTGTCGAAGCCGTTCTTTCCATGCCTGCCTCCGGAGAGCCAGCCGCAAGCGGCTCGCTCCCGGGCCTGGTACGGCCGCTGCACGGCCGTTCTTGTCCATCTTACAAACAAATTCCGGCCGAAGTCATAACGTTCCGGGAAAGGTCCTAATTGGCCGGCCGGTCTTGCCGGATCGCCGATCCTCTGCAAAACTTCTCCACTCTCGGCCCGTCCCACAGCTGTGCCGGCATGGCACCGTGCAGCAACTCCCGGACGAGTCCGGGACCGGTTTCCAGCGGCTGGTCGCTGGCAGCGATGACCACGTTTCCGTGCCGGCGGCCCTTGAGCATCGGCGGGTCGGCGATGATCACCCGGTGCTCGAAAACCTCGCCGATGGTCGCCGCCTCCTCGCGAGCACCGATCAGCCGTGGCGTGTCGCCGCAGTTCACCAGGTAGACCCCGCCGGGTGAGAGGACTCGCCGCACCGCCCGGGTGAATTCCAGCGTGGTCAGTCCGTACGGGGTCTCGCTGCCGGAGAAGACGTCGCGGACCACCAGGTCCCGGCTGTCCTCGCTCAGTGATTCGGTGACCTCCCTTGCTTCACCCACCCGGATGCGCACCAACGGCGCACGCGGGATGTCGAACCACTGGCGCACGAGGTCGGCCAGCTTCGCGTCGATCTCGACCACTACCTGGCGCGCCTCCGGGTACGCGGCCGCCAGGTAGCGGGCCATCGAGCACGCCCCGCCGCCCAAATGCAGGGCCCGAAGCTTGGCCCCGGGTCCCCAGCGGGATGCGATCAGCGCCGCCATCCAGCGCATGTATTCGAAGTCCAGCCGCAGCGGATCGCCGACCACCACGTGGGAGGACTGGACGCCGTTGATCTTGAGCAGCCAGCTGTCCGCCGAGTCGGGCTCGCGGACCAGCTCGGCTGTCCCGGAGGAAATCTCATAGCGTCCCTCGGCCGGCCCGCCGGACGCCTCCGGCTCCCGTGCCGCCTCGGCACGGGTGCTTCGCCGCGCCATCGGCTACTTGACCAGCGCCAGCGCGAAGCCGTCCCAGCCCTTGCCGCCCACGGTCTGGATCGCCGTGGCGTCCAGGCGCGGGTCGGAGCCCAGCAGCGCCAGCGCATCCCGGGTGCCGCGGATGTCGCGGTCCTCCGCGCCGGCGTCGCCGCCGTCGGTCAGCACCTTGCCCGACCGGACGACGTTGTCCACCACGATAAGGCTGCCGGGACGAGTCAGCCGCAGGGCCCACTCCACGTAGTTCCGGTTGTTTTCCTTGTCCGCGTCGATAAACACGAGGTCGAACGGCCCGACGCCCGCTTCGGCCAGCCGCGGCAGGGTATCCAGTGCCGCGCCCACCCGGATGCTGACCTTGTCCGCGACGCCGGCTGCCTCCAGGTTCCGCTGCGCCACCTCGGCGTGCCGCGGTTCGTACTCGCAGCTGACCACTTCGCCGTCGTCCGGCAGTCCGCGGGCCAACCAGATGGTGCTGTACCCGCCCAGCGTGCCGATCTCCAGCACCTTGCGCGCACCGCGCAGCCGGGCCAGCAGCATCAGCAGCTTGCCTTGGGTTGCGCTCACCTCGATTGCCGGCAGGCCTTCTTGCGCGGCACCCTCCCTGGCTGCGACCTGGGACTGGCCCTCCCCCACCAAGGTGACGGTCAGGTAATCTTCGACGGCGGTCCACGCCGCTTCCGGATCGACGTCCGGCAGGCCCGGCTGGACGGTCACTGCTGCTCCTGCTCGGCGATGGCAGCCTCCAGGCGGTCCACCTTGCCGCTGAGCTCGCCGTAGTATCCCGGACGTATGTCCGCCTTGAGCACCAGGGACACGCGCGATCCGTGACGGCCTACGGCCTCGGTGGCGCGCTTGATCACGTCCATTACCTCGTCCCACTCGCCCTCGATGGTGGTGAACATCGCGTCCGTGTGGTTCGGCAGCCCGGATTCGCGGACGATCCGGACGGCCTCGGCAACCGCGTCATGGACCGAGGCATCGTGGGGTGCGGGACCGGCGACGGGTACCCCGGAGGGTGCAACAGAGAAGGCTACAAGCATGGCTTCAGTCTTCCACAGCACCCGTGCCGGCGCACAGGTTCGGTGTCACCTGCCGCAACCACGGGGCCTTCTGCAGCACCGGACGTGACGGACTTTACATGCATTTGCATAAAAATTGCCGGGTTTCGGAGCTAGGCTGGACATGCGGGTTTCGCACCCGCACCGTTCCGCCGGTCCGTTCCACCGGTCGCCCGCGGAATGCCACCATCCGCGCCGAGCCACAGGAGACCCCATGAAAGCCTGGCAATTTACCAACACCCACGAGCCGCTTGAACTGAATGAGGTCGAGGAGCCGACCGCCGCACCCGGCGGCGTCGTCATCGACATCAAGTCGGCCGGGTTGTGCCACTCGGATGTAGGCATGCTTGAGGACGAGGGCTGGCTCTCGACGCTGGCCAAGCGCCCCATCACCCTCGGCCATGAGGTGGCCGGGGTCATCACCGAGGTCGGGGAAGGCGTCACCGACTGGAAGGTCGGCGACCGCGTGGGCTGCTGCCCCACGACTCCGGCCGGCGCTCCCGGCTACGCCTTCGACGGCGGCTTCTCCTTTAAGACTGCCATCGACCAGCAGGCTCTGGTCCGCATTCCGGACAACGTCAGCTTCGCCCAGGGTGCGGCCGGCACCGATGCCGGCATGACCAGCCACCACGCCGTCATCGCCAACGGCCAGGTCAAGGCCGGCGACAAGGTCGGCATCATCGGCTTCGGCGGCCTGGGCTCCATTGGCGCCCGCGTGGCCGTGCTGGCCGGCGCGGAGGTCTACGTCGCCGAGGTCAACGAGAAGATCTGGGACCAGGCCAAGGAGATCGGCGCCAAGGACGTGGCGAAGTCCATCGCCGAGTTCAAGGAGATCGGCCTGGACGTCGTCGTCGATTTTGCCGGCTTCGGCACAACCACCGCCGAGGCCATCGAGACGGTCCGCCGCGGCGGCCGCGTGGTCCAGGTTGGCATGGGCCGGCTGGAGTCGACCATCAGCACCAAGGCCCTGATTCTCTCCGAGGTCACCCTGGTCGGCTCGCAGGGCGGCACCCGCGACGACGTGCAGGGCGTCTACGATTACTTCGCCACCGGCAAGCTCACTCCGACCATCACCGAGATCACCTTCGAGGACATCCCCGAGGGCCTGGAGAAGCTGAAGAGGGGCGAAGTCGTCGGCCGGCTGGTCGCCAAGATCGCTGACTGACCCCTCACCGGATGATTGACGACGGCGGTGCGAACCGCCGTCGTCAACCTGCCTTAAGCCGCACCGCGGTGGTGCGCCGCCCGCAAGCACAACATCGGGCGCCGTTACCCAGCCGGCCGCCGTCCCCCAGCTTGCGGTTACCCCCAGCCGGCCAAACGGAGCAGTGCGGCCGCGGCGGCACCGGCGATGACCACCACCAGGAACGGGGCGCGCAGCAGCAGCGCGACCGCGGCGGCCAGCAGCGCCCCGACCCGGGCGTCGAACGCCAGGTGCTGGCCGGTGGAGAAGGCGTTGACGACGGTCAGCGACGCGAGCAGGCCGATGGTCATGGTGGCGGCGACCCGGGACATGCGCTGGTTCTTCATCCACCTGGCGGGCACCAGATAGCCGGCCAGCTTGGTGAGGTAGGAGATGGCGCAGGCGGCCACTATCCAGATCCACAGGCTCATGGCGCCTCCCGTCCGTCCCCGCTGCCGGCCGGATCGTCGCGGCCCGCCGCCCGGCGCTCGGACGCGGCGAGCGTGTGGGACCCGTCGTGCTCGGAATACGGCTCGTCATAGGGCTCGATGTCCGGCGCCATCCCGGCGGGAATGGGTTGGTGGGTGAACCAGCCGATGGCGGCCGCGACAGCCGCCGCCACCAGGATGGGCACTCCGCTGGGCACGAACGGCACGGCCAGCAGCGTGGCCAGGGCGCAGGCAACCGCAATGGCGGCCGGTTCCTTGCCTTTCAGCCTCGGCCACAGCAGCGCCAGGAACGCGGCGACGGCGGCCCCGTCCAGCCCCCACTGCCTCGGATCGCCCAACGCGTTGCCGGCCAACGCCCCCACCAGCGTGAATAGATTCCAGAGCAGGAATATACCCACGCCGGCAGTCCAAAATCCACGCCGCTGCTCGCCGGGGTTGTCCTGGCCGGACGCCGTCGCGGTGGATTCGTCAATGGTCACGTGGGCGGCCAGCGGCCGCCACCAGCGGGACGGGGAGACGAGCGCATTCATCTGCATGCCATAGATGCCGTTGCGGATACCCAACAGGGCGGAAGCGGTCATCGCGGCCAGGCCGGTGCCGCCGCCGCCGATCACCCCGATGAACGCGAACTGGGAGCCGCCGCTGAACAGCAGCAGGCTCAGCGCCATGGTCTGCCAGAGGTCGAGCCCCGATGCCACCGACAATGCGCCGAACGACACCCCGTACAGCCCGGTGGCGATGGAGATGGACAGCCCCACTTTCACGGCCGGGGACTGGAGAAACTTCACCCGTCTACAGTAGCCGGGAAGGCAGCCGCCCCGCCGCCGCCCCAACCGTGGATATCGCTGTGGAAACTGTGGAAACGGTCCTGGGAAACGGCTGCGGGAAGCGGCTGCGGCTACACCGCTTCCTGAGCGTGGCCGTTGATCGCGTCCGCCGCACGGATCAGCGCCAGGTGCGAGAACGCCTGCGGGAAGTTGCCGGCCATGCGTTTGTTCGCGGTGTCGTACTCCTCGGCCATCAGCCCCAGGTCGTTCGCGTAACCGACCAGCCGGTCCATCAGGTCGCGGGCGTCGCCGATGCGCCCGGAGCGGGCATACTGTTCCACCAGCCAGAAGCAACAGGCCAGGAACGGGTGCTCGCCCGGAGCCAGACCGTCCACCCCCGACTCGGTCCGGTAGCGCAGGATCAGTCCGTCCGCATCCACGAGTTCCCGCTCCAGGCGGGCGACGGTACCCAGCATCAGGTCGTCGTCGTACTTCACGAAGCCCACCTGCGGCAGCACCAGCAGCGATGCGTCCACCTCGGTAGTGTCGTAGCTCTGGGTGAAGGAGTTGATCTCCCGATTGAAGCCGTGCTCCATGATCTCTTCGCGCAGCTTGTCCCGCAGCTGCGCCCAGTGCTCGGCTTCGCCGTCCAAGCCGTGCTCCTGCACCGCCCGCACGCCGCGGTCGAACGCCGCCCACATCATCACCCGCGAGTGGGTGAAGTACTTCCGTTCGCCCCGCATCTCCCAGATGCCCTGGTCCTTCTGGTCGAAGTGCTTCTCGATGTAGTGCAGCATGGCCTTCTGCAGCGGCCAGGAGAAGTGGTCCTCGGTGCCGCCCATGTTGCGCAGCTTCTCCAGCGCGACCATGACCTCGCCGATCACGTCCGCCTGGTACTGGCCCACCGCGCCGTTTCCCACCCGCACCGGCGCCGACCCTTCATACCCGGGAAGGTGCGGGATGATCCGTTCCTCCAGGTCGCGTTCGCCGGCCACCCCGTACATGATCTGCAGGTCTTCCGGGTCTCCGGCCACCGCGCGCAGCAGCCAGTTGCGCCACTGCAGCGCCTCGTCTTCGTAGCCGTGGGTCATCATCGATTCGAGCGTCAGCGCGGCATCGCGGAGCCAGACGTAGCGGTAGTCCCAGTTCCGTTCCCCGCCGAAGGACTCCGGCAGCGAGGTAGTCGGCGCGGCGACGATCCCGCCGGTGGTCTCGTGCGTCATGGCGCGCAGCACCAGCAGGGAACGCTTGACGATGCCGTGGTAATCCCCCTGGGGAGGGAACCGTGAGCACCAGGTCTGCCAGTAGTGCACCGTTTCCGTCAGCGCGGTGTCGACGTCGATCGCCGGCGGCACCGTCCGGTGGGACGGGAACCAGCACAATTCGAAATCAACCGTCTCGCCGGCCTTAACCGTGAATTCGCCTTCGTGCCGGCGGTTCGCGGCGCGCGGCAGGCGCTCACCGTGCAGCACCAGCGCGTCCGGGCCGGCGATGGCGACGATCGATTCCCGGCCGGTGGCTTCGTCGTGCACGCGGTTCACCCACGGCACCACGTCCCCGTAGTGGAACCGCATGATCAGTTCCTGCCGGATGGTCATGTCGCCGGAAAGGCCCTCGACGCGGCGGACAAGTGACGCCCGGCGGTCGCCCACCGGCATGAACTCCGTCACCAGTGCCTCGCCTGTTTCGCTCTTCCAGCGGGTCTGCAGCACAAACGTCGACGGAACATAAGAGCGTTCAACGACGACGGCGGACGGCGCCTCCGTTGCTTCTGCCGCCCCTGCTGCCTCTACTGCCGGCGGGGTGCCGGTGCGGACCCCTGCAGTCTCGGTTCCGGCCGGCGCCGGCTCAAGGTCGCCGCGGGGCAGGGTGTCCGTAAGGGTGGAGCGCGCGGACGTCGACTCGGCGGACGTCGGACCGCCGCTGGAAGGCACGCGTACGCCGGTGGCAGCCACGGATACGCCCGCCTCGGTTGCACCGGTGGCGGCCGGGGATGCGCCGGCTTCGGCGGTGCCGGCCGCGTCGCCAAACTGTCCGGCTTCCCCGGCCCCCGGCTGCACTCCGGCAGTCTTTTTCGCCTCGTCCGTCGCAGACCGCCCGGGGTTCTCCGGGGCCGCCGAGACTGCTTCATCTTGTTCGCGCGTCGAGACCGGCGGCTGGCTGCGCTGGACTTCCAACGGGTCGTTGCTCAGGCCGCCGTGCACACCCGTCCCCATCGCTTCCCCGCTCTGCGGATGCGCACCGTCCGGCGCCAGCAGCCAGCGGCCGTGTCCGGGGTGCCCGAGAAGCGCGCTGAAGACGCTGGGCGAGTCGAAGCGGGGAAGGCAGAGCCAGTCCATGCTCCCGGACCGGGACACCAGCGCCCCCGTATGCAGATCCGATATGAGTGCGTAGTCCTCAATTGGAGATGCCATCTCTCCACTCAATCACAACGGACCCGGTTACGGCAGCGGCTGTTCAGGCCGGTGCAGCCTGCAGCTGCCGGCGGACCGCGGCCGGCCGGTTGGTAGTGATTTCGCCGAAACCCAACTCGCGGCACAGTTCCACGTCCTGCGGATCGTCCACCGTCCAGACGCGGAACTGCGTGCCGGCGTCGAGCCAGCGCCGGACGAGCGGCAGATGCGAGCGCACGTAATCGATGCCGGGTCCGGCCCAGCCTACGCGGTGCGATTCGATCAAGCCTTCGCCTTCAGACAGTGCCCGTCGCAGCAGTACCGCAACCGCGCCGACGGTCAACTCGCCCATCAGGAGGCTGGCTTTGAGTTCTTCGGCGTCGATGTCATCCAGGAGTTGGCAGAGATACTGGCCCGGTATGTGGTCGGCCAAGTAGTTCACGGCGTCCGGGTGGAAGCTCATGAAGGACAGCTGGATGTTGTCCAGCCGGGAGGTTTCCGGGTCCCAGCCCTCCGCCATCAGGTACCTGAGCACCTCGTCCTCCAGCTCCTGCCCGTACGGGCTGGGGTGCTTGAGCTCCACGGCCAGGCCCAGCGGCCGGCCGGCGTCGCGCATAAGATCCACCAGATCGTCCAGCGTCACCAGTTGGTCGGCGGTGCCGCCGTACTCGACCGGAATCGGCGTGCCCTTCCACGAACTGACGTCCAGTTGCAGCAGTTCGTCCAGCGTGTGATCGGACACGTTGCCGGTGCCGGTGGAGGTGCGGTCCAGCGTGAAGTCGTGGAAACAGACCAGCCGGCGGTCTTTGGTCAGGTGGAGATCGCACTCGATCCCATCGGCGCCGTCGGCGATCGCCTGCAGGTAAGCGGCCCGCGTATTCTCCGCATACTGCTCACTGGAACCACGGTGGGCGTAGATCCTCTGGTGCATGAATTCACCGTACGCGATGACCGGACATACGGACCCGCCGTAGGGTTGACTGGTGGGTGAACGAACGATGATCGTTCAGCAATTCGGTTTCGGAGGCAACATGGGCACTCAGACGGGCGGCGGCGTCGCACCTGACACGGCGGAAGGGCGGACGGTCGGCTACGCGGCGCACAACGCCCCCGAAAACCTCCCCGGTGGCGGAACTAGCCGGCTTGCCGTGCTGCCCGACAGCGTCCGTGCCGCAGGACTGCGGCGGATGAAACTGCTCGCCACGGGGTTGCTGCTGGTTCTGGCGGTGGTCTTCGTGGTGTCGTTCGCGCTGCAGGACCGCTACCCGTGGCTGAGCTATGTCCGGGCCGCGGCCGAGGGCGGAATGGTGGGTGCGCTTGCGGACTGGTTCGCCGTGACCGCACTCTTCAAACACCCGATGGGGCTGAAGATTCCGCACACCGCGATCATCCCGCGCCGCAAGGATCAGATCGGCGCCAGCCTGGGCCAGTTCGTGGAAGAGAATTTCCTGGCCGAGGACGTGGTCAAGGCCAAGATCGGGTCCCTTGGGATCACTGCCAAGGCCGGCCTCTGGCTGGAACGGCCGGAAAACACCGAACGGATTGCCCGCGAGGGCGCCACGGCCATCCGCGGAGCCCTGACGGTCCTCAATGACGAGGACGTGCAGGAACTGATTGAGTCGCTGGCCCGCCGGCATCTGATCGACCCGCAGTGGGGACCGCCGCTGGGCCGGCTGGCCGAGCACGTGCTGCGCGACGGCCACCACCTGAAGCTGGTGGATCTGCTGCTGGACCGCGCCGCCGACTGGGTACTGGACAACCAGGACACGGTGGCGCGGCTGGTGTCCGACCGCTCACCGACCTGGGTCCCGCAGTTCCTGGATTCGCTGGTTGGCGACAAGGTGCATCTGGAGCTGTACAAGTTCATCATCGCGGTGCAGGCCGACCCGGATCATCCGATGCGCCAGCAGTTGGACGGGTACCTGAACTCCCTGGCGCAGGACCTGCAGCACGATCCCGAGATGATGGCCCGGGTGGAGGCCATCAAACACAACGCCTTGGGCGACCCCGAAGTGCGTTCCCTGGCGGCCCGCACATGGGAGACGCTGAAAACCGCCCTGCTGGAGGCGGTGGAGGACCCCCAGAGCGGGTTGAGCCTGACGTTCAAGCGGGCGGTCGGAGACTTCGGCCACCGGCTGGCCACCGATGCGGAGCTGGCGGCCAAGATCGACGGCTGGATCGAGGAGGCCGCCGGGTATCTGGTCCGCACCTATCGCTCCCAGATTGCCGCCGTCATCACCGAAACGGTGGAGCGCTGGGATGCTCAGGAGACGTCGCGGAAGATCGAACTCCAGGTGGGCAGGGACCTGCAGTTCATCCGGATCAACGGCACCGTGGTCGGCTCCCTGGCCGGGCTGGCGATCTTCACGGTGGCCACCGCCGCCTTCGGTTAGCCGCGCGGCTGGGTGCCGCCCTATGGAGCATCCGCTCCAGTCACGAAACGGAGCGCAAGGACTACGTCGGGCCTAGCCCGCCCAGAGGAAGCGGATTCGTTGGCCGGGCCGGGCCTGGGCCAGCGCCGGGAGGTCGGCCGCTTCCACCACGGCCGGCACCGGATAGCCGCCGGTCACCGGATGGTCGGCCAGGAACACGGTGGGCAAGCCCGACGGCGGCACCTGCACCGCGCCGGTAACCATGCCTTCGCTGGGCAGTTCCCGGTCGACCGCACGCTGCAGCGGCCGGCCCAGCAGGCGCAGTCCGATCCGGTTGCTCTCGGGGCTGACCGCCCAATGGCCCAGCACCAGGCGCTGGCGGGCGTCGGCGGTAAACCAGTCCAGCCGCGGTCCGGGGCGGAGCCGCACGGTCACAACACTGGCGGGCGGCAGCGGCACCGGCGTCCAACGGGAATCGGCGGCGGGCCGTCGGTGGGTGGCGGGTCCTCGGCCCCGGCCGGCGAGCGCGGCGGCGGGGTTCGAGCCGGTCCGTCCGGCCGGTGGAACAACCCCGGTCTCCACCATGTCCCCGTCCCGCAGCGGAGCCGGTCCCATGCCGGAGAGCAGGTCCGTGGCCGCCGATCCCATCAGGGTCTCGGCCACGATGCCGCCGGCCACCGCCAAGTAATACCTGAGCCCGGACGCGGCGGGGGCGATCTCCAGCCGCTGGCCGGCACGGACGCGGATGGGCCGGTAAAGATCCGGTTGGTCCATCCGCTGCCGGCCCGCGGACGCAGGCTCAGCCGCCGCGTTTCCCGGGCCCGTCACCGAGAGTTTGCCGGAGGCCCCGGCCACCGCCACCACCGTGTCGGCGTCGAACCGCAGCACAGCGCCGCCCAGCAGCAACTCCAGCCCCGCCGCGGTGTCAGGGTTACCGACCAGGCGGTTGGCCATGCGCAGTGCCCGGGCGTCCAGTGCGCCGGACGGGCTCAGCCCGATCGCGGCGTGCCCCGGCCGGCCGAGGTCCTGCACCAGGAGTTGCGGCCCCGCCGTGACTACGGTGATCACCGGCTACACCGCCCTGAACCGCACGCGCGTTCCCGGCGCAATCAGTGCCGGCCGCTCCCGCGCGGCGTCCCACAGCCGCTCATCGGTCCTGCCGATCAGCTGCCAGCCGCCGGGTGACGCGGAGGGGTAGATGCCGGTGAACTCGCCCGCCAAACCCACCGATCCGGCGGGCACCCGCGTCCGGGGTTCGGCCAGCCGCGGTACCTGCAGCGGGTTCCCGGGTGCCACTAGGTAGGCGAAGCCCGGCGCGAAGCCGGTGAAGGCGGCAGTCCATTCGCACTGCTGGTGGAGCCGCACGACGTCCGCCTCGCTCACGCCCAGGATCCGTGCCACCGCCGGCAGGTCCTCCCCCGAGTAGTCCACCTCGACCGTGACCTGGTCCCCGGTGGTGCGTGCGCCGCCGTCGTGCGGCGGGGTCTGTTCCAGCCAGCGGCGGACGACGGCGGCGGCCGCCGGGTCGTCGAAGGTCGCCAGGATGGTGCGGGCCGCGGGAACCAGCTCCGTCACGCCTGGCAGCGGCGCAACCGAGAGTGCGCTGTAGTGCGCCAGGACGTCGTCGAGGGTGTCGAATTCGGCGAGCAGGGCGCCCGCGCCGAAGGGCAGGATCCGCACCCTACCGTCCTGTGGTGCGGGGCCCGGACGGAGAGGGAACGGCTGCCGCGCCGGCGGCGCGGGGATCCCCGGCGGCGGGCGGGCGGTGGCCGGCAGCGTTGCCGGCCGCACCCGTGAAGGGACGCAGCGGAATTCCGGCCGCGGCCAGCCGTTCCCGGACCAGCCGTGCCATCGCCACCGCGCCAGGGGTATCGCCGTGGACGCACAGCGAATCCGCTGCCGCGGCGCGGGCGAAGTTTACGGCCCGGTCGGCGATCTCCTCCAGGTCTTCCAGCAGGGCGCCGGGCTCGCCGCGCGGAATGAGCGTTCCGTCCGCCCGGTAGCCGCGGTCCACGAAAGCCTCCCGGAACACCGGCAGTCCGGCGGCGGCCGCCAGTTCGAGCGCCGCGGATCCGGGCAGCCCGAGGAGGGGAAGCCGCGGCTCGAAGGCGCCGATGGCTTCGACCACCGCCGCGGCCTGGCTGCGGTCGTGGACTATCCGGTTATAGAGCGCGCCGTGCGGTTTCACGTAGGCCACCCGCGCCCCCGCACGCCTGGCGATCCGGTCGAGGGCTGCCAGTTGGTCAGCGACATCGGCGTTCAGGTCGGCCGCGGCGACCTCCAGGCTTCGGCGGCCAAACCCGGCCCGGTCCCGGTAGGAAACGTGCGCGCCCACCGCCACCCCGTGCTCCACGGCGCGGCGGCAGGCGGCCAGCATCGTCCCGTCGTCGCCGGCGTGGTAGCCGCAGGCGATGTTCGCGCTGGTGATCAGCGGAAACATCGCGGCGTCATCGCCCATCAGCCGACCGTCGACCGATTCTCCGAGATCGCTGTTCAGGTCGATCCCCGGCCGGCCCCCCGATTCAGCTCGGACCACATCGCCGTGGCCGGCAGGTCCGGTGCCGGATACCGTCACGGCCCGGTCCCGTCGTCGGGTCCACCGGTGGAGCGGCTGCGGGCATCGCCGTCCTGGTCCCCGGACGCCTCGAGGGCCGGCGGCGCCGTCCGCCTGCGGCCGGGCAGCCTCTCCAGCATCCGGGCGGCGACCCGGCCGGGCACCGCGGGCAGCTCGCCCAGCCGGTACCGGTTGTCGGTCAGGTCCTCCACCAAGGACATCGGCAGCACCAGCGGCGGTTCCCCGAAGGCTGTCCTGGTGGCGTCGATGACGCGCCGGCCCATCACGTGGTTGCCGGCACCACCGACGGCCGCGCCGATGCCGAACGGGACCGCGCGGCCGAGCATCGCCGTCCCCTGCTTGGCCAGCAGTTTGGTCAGGAAGCGCTTCTTCAGGCTGTCCACCAGCGAGCTGACCATGCCGGAGGGCATGCTGCTGCCGACTGCGTTTCCCCAGGCCCGCGACGGGTTTCCGCCGCGCCCGCCGGCCTGCCCGGCGAACTCCTTGATCAGGGAGCTGCCCTCGTCGCCCATCAGGATGGCCATCACCATGGCCTGGGAGCGTTCGGGGTTCTCGGTATCGATGCCATGCAGTTCGGCGATGGACTGGGCGAACAGGGCGGTGGCTTCCAGGAAGCCCACGGTAGCCGCCGCGGAGAGGCCGAGTGCCGCCACCGTGCCCACGCCCGGCACGACGGCGGATGCCCCCACCGCCGCACCGCCGGTGGTCACCGCCGCCAGGTATTTCTTTTCCAACTTCGCGGCCAGCTCGGCCGGCGTCGCGTCCGGGTTCTTGCGCCGCAGCCGGTCCAAGTTGGCCAGCACCAGCGGCCGCTGGACGTCCAGCGCCTTCATGATGCCGGTCGTCACGCCGGGCTTTGGGTTGCCGTGCTTGTCGAAAGCCGCATCGGCGGCGACGCGCATGGCTGGGTTAATCTTTCGTCCTCTGGCCACAAACCCTCCTGGAGCAATCAGCACCGTGATGGTGTTCCGGCCTTAAGCGTAAGTCACGGGTTGCGGGACGTTCCCCAAAACACCAAGTATGCTGACAAAGCACCGCGTACTTCCTGTACGACGGCCGGACGCAGCGACTGCTGCGCCGGCCGCCCAACCTAAAGGAGTTGCTGGCTATGAGAATCGGATCATCAATTGCCTTGATTGCCATCGGCGCAATCCTGGCCTTCGCCGTTGCCGACGTCGTGGATTTCATCGACCTGACGCTGATCGGCTGGATCCTGATGGGTGTAGGCGTGCTCGGCCTGATCATCTCCATCATCATGGCCATGCCGCGCCGCGAGCACCGCGTGACGGAAAGCCGCCGCATCGAGGACCCGAACACGGGCGAAACCATCCGGCGGGACGAAACCCGCGGCCTCTAGGCCCACAGGCTGAGGCAGCCGCTGCACGCGGGCCTCCACGGCCCGCGTGCCGGCCCTGCCTCGACGGTCAGCGCGGTTTTTTGCTGCCCAGCGCCACGAGCGACAGGACAATGCCCGCACCGCACACCAGCGTGGCCAGGTAGGCCAGGCCCACGCCGTCCTCGCCGCCCATGCCCAGCGTCAGGCTGAGCGGCAGCCAGAGCACGGCCCAGCCGAGCACCGCGAACAGCGGCGCATACCGCTCGCCGCGCGCCGTCCAGCGGTAGGCAAAAACCGCGAGGACGACGACGGCGATGGCTCCGGCCAGGGCGAAGCCCGCCAAGGTGCCGCCGCCCTCCGGGTCGTGCCGCGAGCCCTGCGAGAAGGCCGTCATGGTGTCGATGGCCACGACGATGACGCCCGCGGCGATGGCGAACTGCAGGATGTTGCCGGCCTGGATCAGCAACATCCGCCGCACGTCGGGCCTCATGCCGTTTTCCTCCCGTTGCTCCGCCCGCTCGGGGCGCCCTCTCCTGCCACCCTATATAAGGCACAGGGCGATATCAGGCCCAGGGCGCGCCGCCCAGCGGGCGTCGCCTTCAGGACCGGCCTGCCGCATACACGGTGGCCCGGTTGGACAGGGCAGTGCCCCGGCGGAAACTTCCACCGGGGCACCGGCCGGCGCCCTCGCGGGCAGGTGTTACCAGCGGACCTTTTTCTCGGGCGGACCCTGCCGGGCCGCTGGCGTGCTTCGGCTTGTGGCTGTTGCCGATGCTGTGCCAGCCGGCCAGGTCGCCGGCGTTGACCGCACGACGGGAAGCCAGCCTCGCCTGTTGGTCCTCGGTCAGTTTGGCCGCGGCGGCCGGAGCGAGGTGGATGGTTGGTTCACGGGATTCGGCGGGTAGTGTGGCCCGCGGATCGATGTCAGTCATGGCTCTCCTTCGGTATTTTCAGGAGCCTGCCGGGAACTGGTCCGCCGCACCGGTCGTCAAGACGGGACGCCACAACACCCGGAGCATCATCCGGGCGTGAGCGGGGGTGGGATCAGGGAACCACTCGCGAGGTACAGCCTCAGCAAGCCTTGTTTGGTTGTCGGCTTGACCGGTCCAAGACCTGGTTACTCGAAAATCAGAATTCCCATGGCGCACAGCCTAACAGCGCCGCCGGGCATCCGGTAGATTCAAGCAAAGGCCGGCGAGAAGGGGGACCATGTCCGCATCACAGTTCGACCAGCGGTACGACTCGATCTACCAGCGCGGCGGCGAAACGGCTGGCATCCCAACGACCGGCACCCCGCGGACCGCGGCGGCCCGGCCGGCCGCCCAGCTCCCCCGGCCCGTCACCCCGCCGGACACCCGGTTGAACCCGGCATTCCCTACGGCCGCGGCGCATGCGGCGCCCGCGGACCGGGGCGCCGACCACAACACAGCCCAGGCGACCGGCATCGCCGAGGTCATTCCGCCCGACGCCGTCGTGATGGCGGGGCCGGCAGGTGCGCCGCTCCGCCGGAAGGTCAATCCGTTCCTCGCGGCGATGTGGGTGCTGGGCGTGGGGCTGGCCGGGTTCGGGGTCTGGGGTTCGATTGCACCGCACTTCATCGAGTTGGACGCCATGCTCGGGCCCACCGGCGTCTACGGGCCGCCGTGGATTTTCATCTTTACGTCCGTGGCGCCCATGATCCTGATCGCCGGGCTGCTCACCGTGGTCTGCGCCTTGACCTTGCACGCCGTGAGCTGGATGCGCCGGCATCCCTGACCCCACCGCACAGCCGGCGGCGGCAACCCGCCCGTGCGCGCGGAGGATCCTACGCGCGCAGGATCCTATTCTGGGCTTTCGGGCCACTCGACGTGCGGCTCGTACTCCGGGTGCCGGTGCAGCCAGCCCGCGACGTACTCGCAGTACGGCACAATCTTCCTCCCGCCGGCGACCACGTCGTCCAGCGCATGGCCGACCAACCTGCCGGCCAGGCCCTGGCCGGCAAAGTCATCGAACACGCGCGTATGGGTGAAAGCCACGGTCCCGCCGTGCGCCTGAATCTCGGTGTACCCGGCCAGGGATCCGGCGGCCAGCACCTCGTAGCGCCTGAGGTCCTCGTTCAGTCGGAAAGAGAGGTCGTCAGCCATAGCCCGAGCCTGACACGCGCGGGCGGCGGTGCAAATACACCGCCGCCCGCATCGGCTGCCGCCGGCTAGATCAGGCCGTCGGACAGGTGGTTGGGTGTGCCGAAGCGGTGCGCGGTGATGCTGACGGCCTGCTCGTGCAGGAACGGCAGCATTTCCACCCGGCCGGCTTCGGTCACGTCGTGGGCGTAGACCGCAACATCCGGGCGTCCGCCGGTGGCGACGGCAAGCGCCTTGGCGTCGCCGCCAATCAGCCGGATCCGCCCGGCTCCGAGCCGTGGCACCCGGGCCAGCCAGTCGGCGTCGTCCTCCACCGTCACGGCAAGGTCCAGCTCCGTGGCCACGGCCCGCAGTGCCGCGGGGAGCTCGACGGCGGTGGACACCGTGACCTCGGATCCGGCCCGCACGGCGGCGGCCAGCACGCGGACCAGCTTGGCCAGCGGCTCGCCGTCGGACAGCCGGACCGTGACCGGCACGGGCAGGTAGCGGAACACGTTGCGCTCGGCGGTCAGGCCGGACACGTCCTTGGCCGCGCCGAACTCCGCGGCCCAGGCGGCCGCGTCCGAGTGCAGCGAGCGTTCCAGCCCGGCGAGCTCGTCCGCGGGCAGCGCCTGGTTCGCGCGCCGGGCCGCCTCCAACAGCTTCGCGGCCGCTCCCGTGATCTCGGCGGTGGCCGTCGACGGGGCGGTCTCCCAGTCGCCGAGCCCGATCAGGTAGTTCGGTCCGCCGGCCTTGGTTCCGGCTCCCACCGAGGACTTCTTCCAGCCGCCGAAGGGCTGGCGCCGCACGATGGCGCCGGTGATGCCCCGGTTCACGTAGAGGTTGCCGGCCTGGATGTTCTGCAGCCAGTAATCCAGCTCGTCCCGATCCAGTGAATGCAGGCCCGAGGTCAGGCCGTACTCGATGTCGTTGGTGATGGCGACAGCCTCTTCGAGCGTTTCGGCGGTCATTACCCCGAGGATCGGGCCGAAGAACTCGGTCAGGTGGTAGCGCGAGCCGCGCTTCACCCCGGTGCGCACGCCCGGGCTCCAGAGCTTGCCGGTCTCGTCCAGCCGTTCGGGCCGGATGAGCCAGCTCTCGCCGGCGCCCAGCGTGGTCAGCCCGTCCAGCAGCTTGCCGTCGGCCGGGGCGATGACCGGGCCCATCTGGGTGGCCGGATCCTGCGGATAGCCCACCTTCATAGAGGTGACCGCGTCCACCAACTGGTTGCGGAAGCGCGGCGACGTGGCGGCGGATCCCACCAGGATCACCAGCGAGGCCGCGGAGCACTTCTGCCCGGCATGGCCGAACGCGGAGTAGGCGACGTCCCTGGCGGCCAGGTCGAAGTCGGCGCTGGGCGTGACGATGATGGCGTTCTTGCCCGAGGTCTCGGCCAGCAGCGGCAGGTCCGGGCGGAAGGAGCGGAACAGCTCGGCGGTCTCGTAGGCGCCGGTGAGGATCACGCGGTCCACCTCCGGGTGCGAGATCAGCTGCCGGCCCAGTTCGCGCTCGCCCAGCTGCACCAGCTGCAGCACATCGCGCGGCACCCCGGCTTCGTCGAACGCCTCCCACAGCGCTTCCACCATCACGGCGCCGGTCCGCGCCGCCTGCTTGGCAGGCTTGATCACGACGGCGGAGCCCGCGGCCAGCGCCGCAAGGGCGCCTCCGGCGGGGATCGCCGTCGGGAAGTTCCACGGCGGGGTGACAACGGTCAGCCTGGACGGAACGAATTCGGCGCCGTCCACCGTGTCCAGCATGCGCGCCAGCTCGGCGTAGAAGTGCGCGAAGTCGGCGGCCTCGGATACTTCCGGGTCGCCCTGGTCAAGGGTCTTGCCGGCCTCGGCGGCCATGACCTCCAGCAGCCGGGCGCGGTGGGCATTCAGTTTGTCGCCGGCCTTGTGCAGCACCTCGGCTCGTTCGGCGCCGCTCATCGCGCCCCAGCTCTTGGACTGCTCGACGGCCGTGGCGATCACCTGCTCCAGCTGCGCCTCATCCTTGACCTCGGCGCCGGCAACGGTATCGATGCCAAGCCTTGAACCGGGGACGCGGGACAGGATCTCCCGGCCCCAGGCCAGGTTGGCGGGCAGGGACGGATCGGTGTCCGGGATGTTGTCGAAGGAATCGACGGGCCGGGCCGGTTCGGGCTTGGTGCGGTCTTGCTGCCGGTTCGGTTCCGGGACGTCGTCGTCGAGGTTATCGAGCGAGGCGAGGAAGCGCTGCTTCTCGCGCTCGAAGAGGTGCTCGTTCTTGCTCAGCTCGAAGACTGCGGACATGAAGTTCTCGCTGCTGGCGCCCTCTTCGAGCCGGCGGATCAGGTAGGCGATGGCCACGTCGAACTCGCCGGGGTGGACCACCGGGGTGTAGAGCAGCAGCGACCCGACGTCCTTCTTCACCGCCTCGGCCTGGCCCTGGGCCATGCCCAGCAGCATCTCGAAGTCGATGGCCCCCGCCAGGTGTGCGATGCCGCGCTGCTTGGCCAGCAGCCAGGCGAAGGCGACGTCGAATAGGTTGTGCCCGGCGACGCCGATCCGCACGTTGCCGATCCGGTCCGGGTGCAGGGCGTAGTTGATCACGCGCTTGTAGTTGGTGTCCGAGTCCTGCTTGGTTCCCCAGGTGGCCAGCGGCCAGCCGTGCAGCGACGCCTCCACCTGTTCCATGGGCAGGTTGGCTCCCTTGACCACGCGCACCTTGATCGCGGCGCCGCCGCGGGCACGGCGGGCCGCGGCCCACTCCTGCAGCCGGATCATGGCCTTCAGTGCGTCCGGCAGATAGGCCTGCAGCACAATGCCGGCCTCCAGCTGTTCGAACTCCGGCTTGTCCAGGATCCTGGTGAAGACCGCCATGGTCATCTCCAGGTCCTTGTACTCCTCCATGTCCAGGTTGATGAACTTAGGCTTCGGGGAGTTGGCCGCCTGCCGGTACAGCGGAGTCAGGCTGTCGACGACGTGCTCCACCGCCTCGTCGAAGGCCCAGTGCGAGTGCGGGGCCACGGTAGAGGAGACCTTGATGGAAACGTAGTCGACGTCGTCGCGGGCCAGCAGGCGTTTGGTGCCTTCGAGCCGGCGTTCCGCCTCGCGGCTCCCCAGGACGGCCTCGCCCAGCAGGTTGATGTTCAGCCGAACGTCTTCCCGGCGGATCCTGGCGATGGCCGGGCCCAGCTTGGCATCCGTCGCGTCCACGATCAGGTGGCCCACCATTTCGCGCAGCACCCGCCGGGCCGCCGGAATGACCACGTGCGGGAGGACCGGGGCCATGGTGCCTCCCACGCGCACCGCGGCCCGCATGTACCAGGGCAGGAAGGCCGGAACCTTCGGTGCCAGTGCGGCCAGGTTGCGGGCGGCAACGCGCAGGTCCTCGGGGCGGATCACGCCGTCGACGAATCCAACGGTGAAATCCAGCCCGTTCGGATCATTCAGGACGCCGGCCAGCTGGCGGGCGGAGGCGTCGGCGGGGACTTTCTCGGCCTCGGTCAGCCAGTGGCGGACCAGTTTGATGGAGTCGGCGGCGAGGTCGGCCATCTGCTCATCGGGCAGGTTAGTGGTCTGCACCGGAGCCTCCTTCAGGGCATCGTTCACGGCAGTATCTGTCCCTTCAACGAAATTGCAATGTTCCCTCAGACCAGTATGGAACTAGACTTCGTGAAGCAAAAGCGATCTTTTCCGACCGATAATCATCGGTTTTACTGATGAATGGAGATGCCGTGCTGGATGTCCGGAGACTGCGCTTGCTGCGCGAGGTCAAAGTCCGCGGCACCTTGGCGGAGGCGGCCGCCGCGCTGAGCCTGAGCCCGTCATCCGTTTCCCAGCAGCTGGCCTTGCTGGAAAAGGAGGCCGGGGTGGCGCTGCTGCGAAAGGCCGGACGCCGGGTGCAGCTCACGCCGCAGGCCGAGATCCTCGTGGTGCACACCGAGTCGCTGCTGTCCACCCTCGAGCAGGCCGAAACGGACTTGGCGGCGTCGCTGACCGCGGTGACCGGAACCGTCCGGCTGGCGGCGTTCCAATCGGCGGCGCTGGCGCTGCTGCCGGAGGCCCTCACAGCCATGCGGCAGCGGCACCCGGACGTGCGGATCGAGATGGTCCAGCGTGAACCCGAGACGGCGCTGTACGAGACCTGGGCGCGCGACTTCGACCTGGTCATCGCCGAGCAGTACCCCGGCCACGCGGCGCCGCACCATCCGGAGCTGGACCGCCAGAAACTGACCAGCGACGCCATCCGGCTCGCGGTACCGCCCGCCGCCGTGGCCGGAACCGCCGTCACCTCGGTCGACGACGCCCGGAGGCTGCCGTGGGTGATGGAGCCGCATGGCGCAGCTTCCCGGCATTGGGCGGAACAGGCGTGCCGCCAGGCCGGATTCGAGCCGGATGTGCGGTATGAGACGGCCGACCTGCAGGCGCAGATCCGGCTGATCGAATCCGGCAACGCGGTGGCGTTCATGCCGGACCTGGTCTGGACCGGCCGGGACACCACCTGCCTGCTGCTGGACCTGCCGGGCCTGCCGCGGCGCACGGTCTTCACCTCGGTCCGCCGCGGCTCTGCCAACCGACCGGCCATCCTGGCGTTCCGGGCAGTCCTGGAGGCAACGGCCCGGGAGATCGCGGCCTGAGGTCCGGGCCGCCCCGGCGCCTCCCCTAGGCCACGCCCTACGCCGCGGGCTGTTTGCGCTGGTCCAAGCTGAGGTTCCCATGCACCGTGGCGTAGGCGCGCAGGCCTGCGGCAATGAGCGGCAACCCCTGCTCCGGTGCCAGGATCCTGCGGGCCGGACCGTCCATGCCGTCCAACCGGAGCTGCACGAACAGGTCCACCAGCACCGGGCCCAGCCCTGCCAGTTCACTCCGGGGCAGTACGGCACGGTAGCCGCCGCCGTCGTCCCTGACGTCAAAGCCGAGCTCGGCGTCTGTCCCGCGGGCGCGTGCCACGAGCCGGACCGATTCGTACTCCGCCGCCGGTTCGAACGCCAACCCGAACGACACGGACTCCCCGTCGAGCCGGGGCTGCAGGGCCCGCGGCGTCGGTTTCAGCGCTTCCTCGGTGGTGGCCAGCTTGAGCAGGCCTTCCACATCCCGTGCCCGGACCAGCTGCGAGCGCTGCCGGTAAGGAAATGACAGCTGCTCCTCCAGCCGTTCCGGAATGTGTTGGTCCACGAAGGCGGCATGGGCCGCCACCCACCGCTGCCGCGTGCCCGGCGCCATCGACCGGTAGCGGTCGGGCACGTAGAAGCGAAGGAGTTTGCGCCGGTACAGGTCCAGCACCAGCAGCTCGGCCTGTTCTGGGTCCGGATGGTTCTCCCTGATGATCCGCGCGATTTCGGCGACGGATCCGGTGTACCCCTCAGGGATGGCGCGCTCGGAGCTGATGTTGGTTCCGTCGTCGCGGGTGCGGATGAAGTAATAGTCGTAGTCGGCCGCGATCGCGTTCCTCCGGGAGGCCAGATAGCAGCGGGTGAGCATCATGCCGTCTTCCAGCCGGACTTTGCCCTCCGGGAAGCGGATGCCGTGTGTGTCCAGCAGCTCACGCCGGATCAGCTTTTGCGGTGAGAGCGTGCCCAGGATCTTGCGCACGGGAACGTCCGGCACGGTCTCGGTGAACAGCGAAGACTGCACGCGCCGGCCGCCGATTCCGACCATCCGCGGGGCCAGCACGTCGACCTGGTGCTTGTCGGCAAAGTCAACCATCCGGCGCAGTGCTTCGGGCCCCAGCCTGTCGTCCGCATCGCAGAAGAAGACGTAATCGGAACTGCTGGCGGCGATCCCTACGTTGCGGGGCTTCCCCGGCCAGCCGCTGTTCTGTTGGTGGATGACCCGCCAGTTCGGATGCCGCGCGGCGTACTCGTCCAGCAGCTTGCCTCCGCCGTCGGTGGAGCCGTCGTCCACGGCGATCACCTCGAAGAGCGCCGGGTTCAGGTCCTGTGCAACCAGCGATTCCAGCAGCTCCGTCAGGTAGGGCAACGCGTTGAATACCGGGATCACCACGGCCACCCGCGCGGTCTGCGCACTGGCCGTCGGCCCGGAGTCACTCTCGCGCACGCGAAACTGGCCCGCGCGCGCGGCAATCCGTTTCAGCTTGCGCCGTGCGCCTGCCAGTTTGTCCTTGATGGCCACGCGGTCCCCTTCGATCGGCAGCAGTTACTGCATTCTGCCACTGTGATCGAGCTGAATGACGGTGAGTAGCGGAATCGTGACGGGGTGGACAGCGGGGTAAGTACTGCTCTCAGCTGTAGAGCGGCAAGAGCGCGGCCTGCTGTCCGCAGATTAAGAGGACGCACAGGACAGCCATCGCAACGGCCGATTTGTTCCAACTGGTGACGACTGCGGGTCCCGGTGGCGGTTCGGAATTCAGGAGGCTGGACCTGGATCTTGTCCACACGCGGACGAGCGGATGCTGCTCCAGCCCCTGCCGTTGGCCCAAAGAGGTAGTTCGGTCCCATGGGGTTATCGTGGCCGGTCCCACTGACACACTGTGCTGGTTGCCGGCGGCCCGCGCATTTTGAGGAAAGGGTGCACCCCAGCTTGTGTAGGTCTTGGCCCCGGTCCTGATCCTCACGGCACTGCGTACGCTGACGTCATCAACGACGGCAAAGGGAATGGCGTGGGACCGAAAGCTGTTGGTGATGAGAACGGAGTCGTCATCATAGGCAAGGCGTGGAATCCACAGGAAAATGTAGGCAAACGAAGCTGCCAGCAAAGGCCACACTATCCATCGCAGGAGGGATTCTTCCTGCGCCTGGGCGAACAGCAACACGAGCGCCGCCGCAGCGGAGACCCAGATCAGTATTGCTGTCCACATGGCCGACTTTTCCTTGAGCACGCTCCGCTTTGGCTCGGTCCGTGAGTTTGTTGCCATCCGGTATGCCCCGTCCCCTTTGACTGCTGCCGTTACTGCATTCTGCCATCCCTCTCGCCGATGCATGCACGCCGCCGCGGATCACGGGCGTTGCCCATGGACTTGTACAAAACCGGGCGGGTAATTCCCGTCTCTAACGGATTCACCTGCGGCCGGCATGTAGAACTCCTATACCGCTTCCTCCCGCATCCCCCACGGGGAACCGTAGCCCTCGGGTGCGGGCGCCGACATCAGGTCCAGGAAGGGTTTGGCGTCGAACGCCTCCGGGCCCAGGACGCCGGCTCCGCTCCAGAGGCCCGAGGCCAGGAGTTCCAGGGCGATGATCGGGTTCAGGGCCGTCTGCCACACCACGCACTGGCTGCCGTATTCGGCCATGGTGTCGGCGTTGTCGGCGACATGGTAGAGGTAGGTCCGCCGCGGGGCGCCGTCCTTGTCCTTGCCTGTCACCAGAACGCCTGCGCATGTCTTGCCGGTGATCCTGGGCCCGAGCGTGGCCGGATCCGGCAGGCAGGCGGCCACGACGTCCCGCGGGCTCACGGATGTTCCCTTGACGTTGACCGGCGTGGTGGAATCGAGGCCCAGCTTGTGCAGGACCTTGAGCACCTCGATGAATTCATCGCCCAGCCCGTACTTGAAATTGACCTTGCCGGCATCCAGCCACCGGGGCATCAGCAGGACTTCCTCGTGTTCCACGTTGACGCACTCCACGAGGCCGATGCCTTCGGGAAAGTCGAAGACTTCGGGGTCGCTGAAGGGCTCTGTGGTGCTCCAACCGGTCTCTGCGGAATAGGTCACCGGCGGGTTGAGGCATTCCTCGATGGTGGTCCAGATGGAGAAGGAAGGCGCGAAATCGTATCCCTCGACCTTCAGGTTGGCGCCGTCGCGGACGCCGATCTCGTCGATGACGGAGAACAGGTAGTCCTGGGCGTACCGCGCCAGGACGTCGGAGAGTCCCGGTTCCACGCCTATCCCGACCAGAGCCAGCCGTCCGGCTTCCTCCCACTCAGCGGCCCGCTCGAACTGCAGGTCTCCGAGCTTGATGCCGGTGAGCTCATAGGGGCGTTCAGGGTGCGGCGTGGACAGTGACATGGCCATGTCCAGATAGGTGGCTCCGGCGTCCGCGGCACCCTCGAAGACCGGCATGACGAAACGGGGGTCAACGGCGTTGAGCACGTGGGTGATGCCGTGGTCCCTGATGGCACCGGCAACGGCCTCCCTGCTTGACGCGTCCAGGGCAATCGCGCTGAACCGTCCGCGCCGGCCCTCCGGCAGTGCCTCGACTACGGCTCGGGCGCGTGCCGGGTCGTAGTCCGCCAGGACGAAGGCCTCAAAGAATTCCCGCCGGGCGGCAATGCCTGCGGCGGCGCCGCCCACTCCGCCTGCTCCAATACACAGAATCCGCATCATGCTCCCTTGGGGTTGTCTTGGCTGTTGCTGCCGGCAGGCTCGGGACTCAGGCGGAACCAGCTGTTCGCCGTCACGTCGGTGGGCGCGCCCGGTGACGCGAGCAGGGTGCCGGCCGCCGGGTCAATGCCCACGGTTGCCAGGGTCGCCCAGCGGGAGCCCAGGCCGGCACCCGGGGTCGGCACGCAGCACAGTTCGGCCCCGTCACCGGGAACCGAGCACAGGTAGGGCACGAGATCCTGCGGCTGACGGGGCTGGAACGCAGCGCTGACCCGCCTGTCCAGCAAGTCGATCCGCTGCTGGGAGTCCGGCTGGTACAGCTCGGTCTTCTCCCCCTTCGCCAGCCTTGGGGCCAGGAAATGGTTGGTGTGCAGCAGGTGACCGCCGGTCGGCTTGATCACCTCGGCCCCCTCGGGGCTGAGCTCCACGATTG
The DNA here is from genome assembly GCF_059091765.1 of Arthrobacter senegalensis. NCBI lineage: Bacteria > Bacillati > Actinomycetota > Actinomycetes > Micrococcales > Micrococcaceae > Arthrobacter > Arthrobacter senegalensis. The sequence goes on from NZ_JBNHGZ010000002.1 coordinate 459,928, forward strand.
CTGCGCCGGCCCTGGTGACCACGGTGATGGCGCTGGAAGTCTTGACCGGTGCGTCGAGGAGTATGTCCACGGCCTCGTCCAGCGAAGCTGCCCCGTGCAGTACCTGCGCGGCTGCGATGTGGACGGGCACCGCCCCCGGACTGTCCTGCCTGTGACCCAGCACGTTCAGGTGCACGCCGACGCCGGCGTCGTTCAGCCCGATCTTGGCGAGGATTCCGTACTCCGTCAGTCCCACGAACCGGCCCTGGCTGGTTTCAACCGACTGCAGGTGCCAGGCGCCGGCGAGTTCTTCGTGCCAGTCCCAGGTCTGCAAGGAGAAAGGCCGGGCTCCGGCGCTGACGACGGTCGAACACTCCCCCGGCCGGGCCCGTTCCGAGAGGGACAGGATTTCGGTCCGGGCATTAAGGGCGCTGACCTTCCACACGGGCAGGCCCGCTCCCTCCGCGGTGCCGCGGATCTCGGCCGCCAGGTGCGTCGCCCAGGCTTCAGTGGCGGCCAGGCTGCGGGTGGCTTCCCGCTCCACGATGGTTTCGCTGATGCCGTGGGCCTCGAACAGTTGGCGGTAAACGTCCCAGCAGTCGGCGATACCGCTGCGTCCTTCGGTGCCGCGCTGCACGCCCAGCTGGCGGGGGTCCCCGCCTCGAAGCGTCAGCACCTGCGGGATCGTGCCTGCGGGGTCAGTCAATGTCGTGCTCCTCATTCAATGTCTCGCTGTCGCGGCGCCGCGGCTTCCAGCCGGGCCGCGGCGCGCTGTCGATCAACCGTCGGGTGTACGGGTGTGCCGGGCTGTCGAGGATCTGGTCGGCAGTGCCGGCTTCGACGATGACCCCGCGGCGCATCACCACGATGGAGTGGGCTATCTGGCGCGCCACCGCCAGATCATGCGTGATGAAGAGATAGGTCAGCTGTTTTTCCCTCCGCAGCTGTTCGAGCATCCGCAGGATTTGCGCCTGGACGGTGACGTCCAGCGCGGAGACGGCCTCGTCGAGCACGATGACCCCCGGCGATGCCGCCAGTGCCCGCGCTATGGCCACGCGCTGCTTCTGCCCGCCGGAGAGTTCGTCCGGGAGCGCGGACATGTGGGTTTCGGTCAGCCCGACTTCCCGGAACAACTCGAGGCAGCGCCTGCGTCGTGCTGCCGGGTCCAGGGAGGTGTGGGCCTTCAACACCTCGGCAACCGCCTCGGAGACAGGTAGCCGGCGGTTCAACGACCCCTGCGGGTCTTGGAAGACCATTTGGACGTCCTTTGACCGTTCCCGCCGGATTCGGCGGCTGGTCCGAGGGTTGACCGGTTTGCCGTTGAGGAAGACGGACCCGCTGTCCGGGGTTTCCAGCCCCACGAGCATCCTGGCCAACGTGCTCTTTCCCGAACCCGATTCCCCCACCACCGCCAGGCAGTGTCCGCGCTCGATGGCCAGGGACGCGTCTTTGACGGCGTGGACGTGCGTGCGGTTACGGCCGGAACCAACGGTGAACTTCTTGTTGAGTTTGCTTATGACGACGGCGGGGGCCGTGGGCTGCGTCTGCACGCCGGTCATTGCTTCACCTCTCGGGATGGCTCGCGGCTTGGTGGACTAGGCAGGCTTGTCCCGGCGCGAGGTGCGGCCTGGGTTTGGGGGTCGTCGCCTAACCCGGCGTCGATGCGGTGATCCAGGCTGGGTTTGGCCGCGACCAGCTTCCGGGTGTATTCGTGTTCCGGCCGGTTCAGCACCCGGTCCGCGGGGCCGGATTCGACGATCCGGCCGCCCGACATGACGGCGATACGGTCGCACGCCGCCGCGGCCAGGTCCAGATCGTGGGTCACGAAGATCATCGCCATGCCTGCCTCGGTCCGCGCCTCGTCCAGGATGGCCATGACGTCGGACTGCGTCGTGACATCGAGCGCCGTGGTCGGTTCGTCCGCCAGCAGCAGCTCGGTGCCCCTGGCCACCGCGCCGGCAATGACGACCCGCTGGAGCATGCCGCCGGAAAGCTGGTGCGGGTAGGAACGCAGGCAGCGGGCGACGTTGTGGATGCCCACCTGCTCGAGCACTTCCCCGGAAAGCCGCAGGGCTTCCTGGGCGGTCGCTGCAGGCCTGGCGGCTTGGATGCCTTCCACCAGGAATTTGCTGACCGGCAGCACCGGATTCAGGGCGGCCTGCGGATTCTGGGAAATCATCGAGACGGCACCGGCCCGGAAGGCGCGGAGCCGCTCGCCGGAGTACGCCAGCGTGTTCTCCCCCTTGTAGAGGACCCTGCCGGCAATGTCCGTCCGCGGCGGCAGGGTCTGGAGGATCGTCCGCATGGTCATGGATTTTCCGGAGCCTGACTCCCCCACCAGGCCGACGGACTCGCCCTTCTCCACCACGATGTTGATATCGGACAGCAGCGTCGTCCGGCGGTGCTCCGGCCCGATGTTCACGGTGACGTTCGACAGTTCGAGCATTAGATCCTCCCTGCTGCCCGGCGCCCGCCGAGCTTTTCGCCCAGGAATCCCAGCGCGGCAACGGTCAGCACAATGAGCAGGCCTGCGTAGAGGCTCTCTTGCGGGTAGCCGGCCAGCAGTGAGGACTGGCCGGAGGAGACCATGAGGCCCCAGTCGGCGTCGGGCGGTTGCACGCCAAAGCCGAGGTAGGACAGGGCGGCGAGGTCGATCATGCCGTAGCCGAAGTTGATGCTCATTCCCGTCATGACCTGCTGTTTCACGTTCGGCAGCAGGTGCCGCACGGTGATGGAAAAACCGGAAATACCCTGCAGCTCCGCCGATTTCACATACGGCAGATTCCGCTCGCGCAGGGCCACGCTGCGGATCACCCGGGCGGTATACGGGGTGAAGCCGATCGCCAAGGCAATCACGGCGGTCTCCACTCTCGCGCCGAACACCGCCACCGCCAGCACGGCCAGCAGCAGGTTCGGAAACGCGAACAGGAAATCCAGGACCCTGCTGATGAGGTTGTCCACCCAGCCGCCGAACCAAACGGCGACCAGGGCAAGGGTTCCGCCCATCACGGCGGTGAGCACGGCGACGGCGAGGGCGGCGAGAATGCTGGAGCGGGCGCCGGTGGCGAGCCGGGAGAACAGATCCCGTCCGGCCTGGTCCGTTCCGAGCCAATGCTCGGCCCCGGGCGGAAGATAGCGCTCCACGACGTTGCCGGCTGTCGGATCGAACGGTGTGAGGGCCGGCCCGATCAGGGCGAACAGTCCAATCAGCACCACCCAGCCCAGGCAGATGGCCGTCAGGACATCCGGCTTCGACCGGGTCTTCCGTGACGGGCTCCGCTTCAGTGCCCCGGGGCGTCCGGTTTCTTCCAGCGTGCTCATGACGCCGCCCCCAAACGCACCCTCGGATCGATCACGACATAGAGCAAGTCGACGGCCAGGTTGATGAGGCCGAAGGCAACGACCATGATCAACGACACTGCCTGCACCACCGCGAAGTCCTTCTGCTGCACGGCCGCCACCAGCAGTGCGCCGATGCCGTCGAGTGTGAACGCGTACTCGACCACGAAGGCGCCGGCCAGCAAGGCGGCGACGTGGACGCCGGAAACCGTGGATACGGGAAGCATCGAATTGCGCAGGACGTGGCGCCGTATGACGATCCGTTCCAGCACTCCCCGGGACCGCGCCGTCTGGGCGTGCTCGGACTCGCGCTCTTCCTTAACCGCGGTGCGGGTAATGCGCGCGACCACCGCCAGCGAGGGCAGCGCCAACGCCAACGCCGGCAGGGTCAGGTGATGGAGCCTGCCGGCCAGGCCCTCGCCGGAGCCGAAGACCGGAAACCAGCCGAGCATGACCCCGAAAACACTCATCAGCAGCAGGGCCGCGAAGAATGTCGGTACGGCAAAGCCGAGATTCGACCCGAAAAGCACCACGTTCTCCAGCCAGCCCGGCCGAAGTCCGGCAAGGCAACCGAGCCCAATGCCGCCGATCACGATGATCAGCGCGGCGTAGAGGGTGAGGGACAGTGTGGTGGGCAAACGGCCCGCGATGAGATCGGCGACTTCCTGGCGGTTGGCCAGCGATTGGCCGAAGTCTCCCTGGACGACACCCCACAGCCAGTTGAAGTAGCGGACCAGAAACGGGTCGTCCAGGGAGTACTGGGCCCTGATGGATGCCAGTACCTCCGGCGTCACGGTCCGGCCTTGCACCAGGAACTGCTCGGGGCTTCCTGGTGCAAGGTACAGTCCGCCAAAGACCGCAAAGCTGGAGGCCAACAGGATCGTTCCCAGTGCCAAGAGCCTTTTGACGATATAGATCATGACGGCTTTTTCGTTACTTCGCGGCGCCCAGGTCCGCACCCCAGGGGTAGTAGAGGTAGACGAAGGACGCCGGTACGCCCGTCACCCGCTCATTCAGGAAGAGCCGTCCCGCCGGATCGACGATGGGCAGCCAGGGCAGGTCGGCCATGGCCAACGCCTCGATTTCGGCGACCTTCGCGGCACGCTCCGTGTCGTCGGTCAGAACCTCCGCCTCGGCGATGAGTTTCTCAATTTCCGGGTTGGTGTAGTCGGAGAAGTTCTGCGACCCGCCTTCCTTCACGATGGTGCGCAGGAACACCAGGGGATCCGGAACGTCCATGTAGTTGGTGGTGACGAAGGCGCCGTGCCCGGCACGGGCCTCGGGATCCGAGAAGAAGGCGCCGAATTGTGCGCTCGGCACGCCCTGGGGCTTGACCGTCAGCCCGATTTCCTGGCCGGCACGCGCCAGTTCGGAAATGATGTCCGCGTAGAAGGACCGTTCGCTCGGGTACACGATGGTGATCGGCTCGCTCAGGTCAGCTTCTGCCTCCGCAAGGATTTTCTTGGCCTCCTCGACGTTCGCTTCAACCGGCGGCAGTTTTTCGCGCGCTGCGCTGAAGACGTCGTCGCCGTAAGACCAGCCGCCGTCGGGAATCAGGGACCGGGACGGCATGGCCGTGCCCTCGTACACCGTGTCCGCCAACGCCGATGTGTTCGCGGCGGTCCACAGTGCCTTCCGCACAGCAGGATCGCCCAGCGGGCCGTCGCCTGTGGCGATGATGGCCGAGAGCTGCAGGGACTTGCCGAGAATCAGCTCGCCGTTGGTCGCCGATTGAAGTTGCGGTACCGCGCTGAGCGGGACGTCGTAGGACCCGTCCACTGCTCCGGATGCGAGCGCGTTGGTGATGGCCGCGGGGTCCACGATGAACTGGATGTCGAGGTTCTGCACCTTGGGCATGCGGTCGCTGTTCCAGTAAGCATCGTTCTTGGCCAGGGAGATGCTCTGGCCGCTGTTCCACTGGTCAACCGAGAAGGGCCCCGTACACATGACGCCCTCCTGCGGGGTGCCGTACGCTTCGCCTGCCTCTTTGCGCTGTGCCTCCTGCACGATGACGCCCAGCGGAGTGGCCATGTAGGAGTTGAACGTGACGTCCGGAGAGCTCAGGCTCACGGTCACTTCGTACTCGCCCGTGGCCTTGATCGATTCGACGTTGCCGCTGACCGCGTCGCTGGCCCAGTAGCTGCCCTCGTCAGGGTCCAGGTGCCGGTTCAGACTGAAGACCACGTCCTGGGCGGTCATCGGCGTGCCGTCCCAGAAGGTCACGTCATCCCGCAGCTGGTAGATGTACGTCTTGCCGTCGACGTTCTCGAACGATTCGGCAAGGTTGGGTGCGATCGTGTAGTCCGGTTCCATCACCATCAGGCCTTCGCACAGGTTGGCCACGACGGTGTTTTCCGGGTAGTTGAAGGCCTTGATCGGATCCAGTGACGCCGGTTCGCCGAACGGCAGGTTCCAGGTGACGGTATCCAGTTCGCCCGCCGCCGGTTCGGTGGTGGTCTGCAGTTCCCCCAGGCCGCTGCCTGCCTCCGCATCCGGCGCGGCCGCTCCGCCGCCGCCGTTGCTGCACGCGGTCAGCAGCATCGCGAGGGCCACCGACGTGGCCAGCGTGACTTTCTTCATCCTGCAATCCCCTTTGCTTCACAGTGTGTGGTTCCGATGGGACGCTTGCTCTGCGTATTCCAGTAAGCTACGGGGATAAAACCTTTTATATAACGTTTTAGCTGTTCTGTTATGCAACCGTTATGACGTCAATCACGGAGGGCGGACGATGCGCCGGCGAGTCACCATCCACGACGTGGCCAGAGAAGCCGGCGTGTCCATCACCGCCGTCTCACACAGCCTGAACAACAAGGGCACGCTGTCGGACGAAACCCGCGAGCGCGTGCGGCAGACGGCCGAAAGGCTGGGGTACCAGCCCGATCCGATGGCGCGGGGACTGCGCAACAGCCCGATCGGGGTCATTGGGCTCATGCTCCGGCCCCTGGATTCGCTCGGGACGTATCGCCCGCACGGCGTGGACTACTTCACCAGGCTCTCCGGGGCCGTTGCCGTGGAGTGCCTGGAGCGCGGGCTGAGCGTCATGCTCGTCCGGGACCTGACGCGGCTACCGCGTTCCCCGCTCGCCTTGTCGCTGGACGGCTACATCATTGACGATCCGCTCGAGGAAGATCCGGTCATCGACCTATTAATGGGGCTGGCCGCTCCTTTCGTCACCATCGGACGCGATCCTGCACGGCCCGACTTTCTCGATTGGGTCGGTTCCCACGACTCGGCAGAGACGGAGGCAGTGCTGTCCAAGTTCCACCGATCCGGGGCACGGTCCATCTGCCTCATCACCGGCATGGACCGCAACGCCTGGAACCTCGACTCCACGGCGGCCTACCGCAGCTGGGCGGCGCGTCACGGGATGGAGCCACGCATCGCCACCCGGCCGGAGTCCGACGGCGTCGACGGCGGCAGGGCAGCCATGCAGGAACTGCTGGACGCCGGCGGGGAAATGCCGGACGCTGTCTACTGCCTGACCGGGCGGCACGCGCGCGGCGCCCTGGAGGAACTGGCGGCCCGGGGCATCGCCGTGCCCGGGCAGGTCCAGCTGATCGCCGGTTCGGATTCAGAACAGTCGCGCAACAGCAGCCCCGCGATCAGCGCCATCGATCTGGAACCGGAGCTCATCGCGGCGGCCGCGGTCAGCCATCTGTCCCGAAAAATGCTCGGGGAGTCCGGTATCCCGGCGAAGCTTTCCGCCAGGCTGATCCTGCGCGAGAGCACGCTCGATTCCGGCAGTGACCGGACGTGACGATGGCCCGCCTTCCGCAGGATTCCTGCCGAAGGCGGGCCACCGCCGTCGTCGTTGTCTGCCGTCAATCCCGTGACGGCATTCCGGTGCTACCGGCGGCCGGGGCTTCCCGGGCGCGGATGAACTCCGGGCGCGGGTAGTTGGCCGCAAAGGCTCCGAGACCCGGTTAACAAGGTTGCCGGCCGGGCCTCTGCTGTCGGAGTTAGCTTGCCGGCTCGGCCTCGATGAGCGGGTAGACGCCGTTCTCGTCGTGGACTTCCCGGCCGGTGACGGGCGGGTTGAACACGCAGGCCATGCGCAGTTCGGTGGTGGCGCGGACCGTGTGCTTCTCGTGCCCGTCCAGCAGGTACATGGTTCCGTCGCGCAGGTCGTGGACTTCGCCGGTGACCTCGTTGGTCAGCGTGCCCTCGCCCTGGACGCAGTAGACGGCCTCGATGTGGTTGGCGTAGTGGAACGTGGAGGTGGTGCCCGCGTAGATCACCGTGTCGTGGAAGGAAAAGCCCACGCGCTCTCCCGCCAGCACCATGCGCCGGCTCCGCCAGGTCTCGGACTTAACGTCGCGGTCGGTGTCGTTCAGGTCGTTCAGGTTGGTAACAAGCATCGGTACTCCTCGGATAGGAAGTCAGGAAGTTTCGTGTTGGGGGTGCGCGGCGGGGCGGCTCGGCGACCCGGCGAGCGGGCGTCGGCGTGCGGCCGTCCCGCGCTAGAGGGCTCCGACCAGTTCCGGCACCGCGGTAACGGCGCGGGTCGCGTCGATCAGGATGTCCAGGCCGCGGTCCAGCTCCGCGGCGCTGATGGTCAGGGCCGGCATCAGCTTCACCACTTCGCCCTCGGGGCCGGATGTTTCCACCAGCAGCCCGTTGTCGTAGGCCTCGGCGGCGATCTTGCCGGCGGTTTCGTTCTCCGGGAACTTCACCCCGGCCAGGAGGCCGCGGCCGCGCACGCTGGCGCCCTCCACCAGCCCGGCGATCCGCTCCAGCCCCTCGTGCAGCTGCACGGCCCGGGCCTGGATCTGTTTCTGGAACTCGCCGGTCCGCCAGTACGTATCCAGCGCCGCCGTGGCCGTCACGAACGCCGGATTGTGCCCGCGGAAGGTGCCGTTGTGCTCGCCGGCTCCCCAGACGTCCAGCTCCGGGCGGAACAGGGTCAGCGCCATCGGCAGGCCGTAGCCGGAGATGGACTTGGACAGGCAGACGATGTCCGGGGTGATGCCGGCTTCCTCAAAGCTGAAGAACGTTCCGGTGCGGCCGCAGCCGGCCTGCACATCGTCGACGATCAGCAGGATCTCGTGCTTCTTGCACAGGTCTGCCAGGCCGCGCAGCCAGCCGGCGCGGGCGGCGTTGAGGCCTCCTTCGCCCTGGACGGTCTCCACGATGATGCCCGCCGGCTTGTCCACGCCCGAGCCGCTGTCCTCCAGCACGCGCTCCAGCCACAGGAAGTCGGCGGTTTCGCCGGAGAAGTAGTCGTCGTAGGGGATTTTGGAGCTGTTGGTCAGGGGGATGCCCGCGCCCCGGCGCTTCATCGAGTTTCCGGTCACCGACAGCGAACCGAGCGTCATGCCGTGGAACGCGTTGGTGAAGGAGAGGATGTGCTGGCGGCCCGTCACCTTGCGGGCCAGCTTCAGGGCGGCCTCAACGGTGTTGGTGCCGGTGGGGCCGGGGAACATCACCTTGTAGTCGAGGTTTCGGGGCTCGAGGATGACCTCTTGGAAGGTCTCCAGGAACGTGCGCTTGGCCGGGGTCTTCATGTCCAGCGAGTGCACGACGGCGCCGCTGGCCAGGTACTCCAGCAGCGGCTGCAGCAGCTTCGGGTTGTTGTGGCCGTAGTTAAGCGCCCCGGCGCCGGAGAAAAAATCCAGGTACGTGGTTCCGTCCTCGGCCGTCATGGTGCTGCCCTCGGCGCGGGTGAATACGGCGGGCCAGCTGCGGCAGTAGCCGCGGACCTCGGACTCGAGGGTCTCGAAAATGTCGGTCATGGAATACGCTTCCTTCCTCAGTGCGGCAGCGGGCGGCCCCGGGTAGGGGACAGCGCCACAGCAGCCGCGGGTCGATTCATGCGGATGTGCGTTGGTGGAGGTGGTGCTTGGCCGGCCGCGGATGCCGGCGGGACTAATTGAGCGGACCGATCCGGAACAGGTACTCGGTGTCGTGCCCGTCCGGATAGAGCTCTTCCGTAAAGAGCGGTTCGCGTTCCATTGGCGCCTCGCGGCGCGACGCGAAGCCGGCAAACAGCCGGACGGAGGCCTCGTTGTCCGCCGTGATGGTGGTTTCCACCCGCTCGGCGAGGACTTGTCCGGCCAAGCGGTCCAGCATGTCCGCCGCCAGCCTGCGGCCGCGGAACCGCCGGTTCACGGCCACCTGCCACACCATCAAGGTGCCCGGTTCGTCGGGGCGCATGTAGCCGGTGATGAAACCGGCCGGCTCGCCGTCCACCGTGGCGATGATCGACGTCTCGGCGAAGTCGCGGGTCCACAGCAGGTAGGAATAGGACGAGTTCAGGTCCAAGACCTGGGAATCCCTGGCCATGCGCCACAGGGACTGCCCGTCGTTCAGGGTTGGTTTACGGAAGCTTGCTTCGATCCTCGGTCTGGTTTGGGTTTCTGCTAGTTCTTCAACCATCCCTTCAAACGTAACGAGATCAGAGCCGTTATCAACCCCGAAACCTGCCGACTTGACAGAGGTTCGGACGCTTTCGCCGCCCCTGCCGTCCCGGCCGAATTCCGCCGGATCCCTTGTGCCAGTTGCCCTCCGGCGGAATGACGACGGCGGTGCCCGGGCGCGCTTTTATCGTTACCATTTCGTGACCTTTGCTATGTGACGACCGGCCGAAAGTGTCGCCCCAGCCGCGCGAGGAGCGCCCGAATGGCCGTTACCCGCGCCTTCGGCACGCCCGCGGCCGGCTTCTCCACGCCGGGAACGCCGGAGGCCGTTACGCGGCGCCTCGGCACGACCTGCGGCCGGGCTTCTACGGCCGGGAAGCCCCGGCGGCCGTTACCCGGCGCACCGACTGGAGCCCGCCCGATCGGGTGAGTCGAGCAGGGTGCAGGCATTGAGGGCGCCGGGGTAAAGCGCCGTCGTGCCGTTGTCCATGTTTTGGAGCGCCCGTAGATATAAGCGCAGGTCACGCGCCTGTGGATAGCCAAGACGTGGACAGTTCGGCCTGAACGTGGACAAGTTTGCGTGACGTGGGCGGCTGACTCGGCCTGCAAGCCGGGGCGTCCATGAAAAAAGCGGCTCCGACCGGCAAACCGGTCGAAGCCGCTTTCGCGGTGGGCCCTGCGGGGATCGAACCCGCGACCCGCGGATTAAAAGTCCGATGCTCTACCAACTGAGCTAAAGGCCCGCCAGCCGGTCCGCTTTGCTCTAGGTAGAAACCCAGGCGAGGTCGGATTTGGCCAGTTCCCAGTTTATCCCACCCATCGCCGCCCGCCCGAATCCGCCGGGCGCGCGCCTTGCCGGGGGTCCCGGAACGTCCCGTCGCCGGGGGCCACGCCTCTCTGTACCGGCGTCAGGGGCGGGAGTAAGGTCGAGGCATGAGCCCGAACAACGGAAACGATGTCCCCCGGCCGCATAAGCCGAAGCCTTTCGCCCCGGTGGATTTTGAGGACTTCGCCGGGGGTGCCGACCCGGCACGCGTCTCCGAGGCCGCCCACCTCGCGGCACAGGCCTTGGTGCACCGCGGGCGCGGCTCCGACGACCCCGAGGTGACCGCGAGGCTGGTCAAACTGGCAGACCAACAGGGGCTCGAGGCCATTGCTGAAATGTGGGCTGAAAGCCCTGCCCGTTCCCTGCCGGGGGCCCTCTGGCGCCTTTACGCCCTGCGAGCCGCGGCCCAGTCCCATCCGGACAAGCTGGCAGCCTACTTCAAGGCGGGGACGGCATCGGCAGAAGTGTCAAAGGTCATCGCCGGAGTAGCTGAACCGCCCGGCGCCGACGAAGTCCGGGCCATGGCCGACACGATCCTCTCCGGCGCCTTCGACGGTGATTTCGATGTGGCCCTTGACCGGTCGGCGGCCTTTTGCCGAATCGTCGCGCTCGGCCAGACCCACCACGCCGACTCTGCCGAGTCCGCCAACGAGAACCATGCCACCAAGCTGACGCTCAATTCACACCGGCTCGTGAAGACCGCCGAGGATCTGGAAGCGGCCGCCGTCGCCTGGCGGCGCGGCGAGCTCGACTAGCGGCCCGACGGGCCAAGGGCCGGAAACGCCGTCGCCTGGCGGCGCGGCGAGCTCGACTAGCGGCCCGACGGGCCAACGACCCGCAACGCCGTCGCCTGGCGGCGCGGCGAGTTCGACCAGCCGCCCGCGGCACCCTACGCACCGGCCAGCCGCCCGACTGTATCCCGCCCCGACCGCCGGCGGCCGTCGGCCCCGCGGTGGTGCCCTCAGCAGCAGGACCGTCCGGAGAAGGCCCTCCCGGAACGACGCGCGCGTGTACCACAGATAGCCTCTGCTGACACGTTTTTCCCCGTACTTTCGCGGCTGTTGACATCCGCAGTGAGGCGTAGAAAACTGAAGGTGGTGTCGAACTGTGGCAGCCCCGGGCTCCAACTCTTAGCCGCCTCGAGCGGCCTTCCGCCGAGAGGCGCTCCCAGTTCGGCACCATTAATTTTTGTTCGCGAAGAGGCGCTAATCTAGGCACGGCGGATGCTTCCCTTCCGCCGTACGGACCAGTGAGAAACCGCCGGTGACATGAAGCTAAGCCTCTTCCCCCAGGACACCAAGAGCCTCGAATTGCTCGCCCTCACAGCAGCCGAGCTGATGGCGGGAGTCAAGACCCTCTCGGAGATCCTCGGGGCGCCTGCGGACGACTACGACAAGCTCTCCGAAGAACTGCACGACCGCGACGCGAACGTCTCCCGGCTGCGCAACGCCCTGCTGACCACGCTGCGGACCAGCTTCGTTAATCCACTCCCCCGCGAGGACATGTTCCAGCTCTCGCTGCACCTGGTGCACACCTTTGAACACCTCGACGGCGCCGCGGAACTGATCGCACTCAACCGGGTGAAGCGTCTGTCTAGCCGGGCCTCGGAGCAGCTGGAGGTCATCGGCCGGATGTCGGAGATGACCCGGGACGCCATGCCGCGGCTGAACTCCCTGGAGGACCTCGAGGAGTACTGCATCGAGATGGTCCGGCTGGCCAAGCGGGCCGAACGCACCCACCGCGTGTGGGTCTCGGAGCTTTTGTCGGAACACAAGGGCGCCACGCTGGCCCGGCACCGCGACGTTGCCGACCAGTTGATCGCCGCCACCAAGACGCTGCGCCAGGCTTCCCACCACGTAGGCCAGATCCTGGTCAAGGAATCGTAGGTGGAGCTATTCCTCCTGGTGCTTGTGGTCGCTTTCGCCGGCTGCTTTGCCTTCATCAACGGCTTCCATGATGTCTCCAACGCCGTCGCCACCTCGGTCCGCACGCGCGCGCTCACCCCGAATGTCGCCGTCGTGCTCGCGTCCGTTTGCAACCTGGCCGGTGCGCTGATCTCCAGCACCCTGGCCCTGGTGATCAGTACCGGTTGGATCGGCCTGCCCGAGGGCCGGTCGGGCCTGGGCATCCTGTTGGCCGGGCTGCTGAGCGCCTGCGCGTGGGGAGTTTTCACGTGGTGGCAGCGGATGCCCTCGTCGTCCACCCATGCGCTGCTGGGCGGCCTGATCGGGGCGGGGGCGGCGTCCACCCTGCTGGGCGGCGAGAATATCAGTGCCACCGAGAACCCGATCTGGGGCCAGCTGATCCTGCCGCTGCTCTTGTCGCCGTTGGTGGCGTTCGTGCTCTCCTACCTGGCGATCGTCCCCCTGACGTGGCTGGCCCGCTACCGCACCCCGCGCGAGGTCGGCCGGACCACCAGGCTGGCCCAGGCGGTCTTTGCCGGTACCTTTTCGCTGGGCCACGGCCTGCAGGACGGGCAGCGCACCATGGCCGTGGTGCTGCTGGGACTGGCCGCGGCCGGTTATGCCTCCGGCGACCGGATGCCGCTGTGGGTGCAGCTGTTCGCGGCGGTGCTGCTGGCCGTGGGCGCGCTCTTCGGCGGCTGGCGGATCTCGCACACGCTCGGGTCGCGGCTGGTGCGGATCGATCCCCTGCACGGCGCCACCGCACAGGGCGTCAGCTCCGCCATGCTGTTCGTCGGGGCCATCGGGCTGCACATGCCGCTCTCCAGCACGCACACCATGACGGCGGCCATCCTGGGCGCGGGGTCCACCCAGCGGATGCATGCGGTGCGCTGGCGGGTGGCCATCCGCGTGCTGGCCACGTGGGTGCTGACCCTGCTGGCAACCTCGCTCGTCGGAGCCATCCTGCTGCTGGCTCTGGATCCGATGCTCTAGCCGGGCCATGGGCGTCCCTGGCCCTTCCCTGGCGCCTTTAAACAGCGACGGCGGCGCCTCCCGCGAGGGGAGGCACCGCCGTCGTGCTGCCGGCGTCTTACCCGAAGCGGCCGGAGACGTAGTCTTCCGTGGCCTTTTGGGTGGGGTTGCTGAAGATCGACGGGGTATCGCCGTATTCGATCAGCTTGCCCGGCTTGCCGGTGCCGGCGATGTTGAAGAACGCCGTCTTGTCGGACACGCGCGCCGCCTGCTGCATGTTGTGGGTCACGATCACCACGGTGTACTCCGTCTTGAGTTCCTCGATCAGGTCCTCGATGGCCAGCGTGGAGATGGGGTCCAGCGCCGAGCAGGGCTCGTCCATCAGGATCACCTGCGGGGACACCGCGATCGCCCGGGCGATGCACAGGCGCTGCTGCTGGCCGCCGGAAAGGCCGGAGCCGGGCTTGTTCAGCCGGTCCTTGACCTCGTTCCACAGGTTGGCGCCGGTCAGCGACTTCTCTACCAGCGCGTCCGCGTCCGACTTGGAAATGCGCTTGTCGTTCAGCTTGACCCCGGCCAGCACGTTGTCGCGGATGGACATGGTGGGGAACGGGTTGGGGCGCTGGAAGACCATGCCGATCTGGCTGCGCACGGTCACCGGGTCCACGCCCTGGCCGTAGAGGTTGTCCCCGTCGAGCAGGACTTCGCCCTCCACCCGGGCGCCGGGCAGCACTTCGTGCATGCGGTTGAGCGTGCGCAGGAAGGTGGACTTGCCGCAGCCGGAGGGGCCGATGAAAGCCGTGACGGACCGGGCGTCGATGTTGATGTTGACGTCCTCCACGGCCCGGAAGTTGCCGTAGTAGACGTTCAGGTCCTTGACGTCGATGCGTTTGGACATGTGGGTTCCTTCTCTTTGGTACTGGCTCAGCGGCCGGTCTTGGGGGCGAAGATGCGGGCGATCAGCCGGGCGATCAGGTTCAGCAGCATGACGAAGATGATCAGGATCAGCGCAGCGGCCCAGGCACGCTGCATGCTGGGGTCCACGTTGGTGGGCGAGGTCGGGTTCATCAGCTGCCGGTAGATGAACGTGGGCAAGGTGGTCATCCAGCCGCCGAACACGTTCCAGTTGATGCTGTTCACGAAGCCCGCGGTGACCAGCAGCGGCGCCGTCTCGCCTATGATGCGGGCGATGGCCAGGGTGACGCCGGAGGCGATGCCGGAGATCGCCGTCGGCACCACCACCTTCAGGATGGTGCGCCACTTGCGCACGCCCAGCGCGTAGGACGCTTCGCGGAGCTCGTTCGGGACGATCTTGAGCATTTCCTCGGTGGAGCGGACCACCACCGGGATCATCAGCACGGAGAGGGCGACGGCGGCCACGAAGCCGGTACGGGTGCTGGGCCCGAAAATCAGCCCAAACAGTGCGGCGGCGAACAGGCCGGCGACGATCGAGGGGATGCCGGTCATCACGTCCACGAAGAAGGTGATACCGCGCGAGAGCGGTCCGCCCTTGCTGTATTCGACCAGGTAGACGGCGGTGAGCAGCCCGATCGGCACCGAAATGATGGTGGCCCAGAGGGTGATCAGCACGGTACCGACGATGCCGTGGTAGGCGCCGCCGAGCACGTCGGTTCCGTTGGCGGTCGTCTCGTTGTCGATCATGCCGGTCATGCCGTTCATCGACGTGAAGACCAGGTTGTAGCTGAGTCCGGCGACGCCGTTCTGCAGCACGGTCCAGATCACGGAGATCAGCGGCACGACCGCGATGATGAACGCCGCGAAGACCAGGTTGGTGGCGAAGCGGTCCTTGGCTTTGCGCGCCCCCTCGACGGAGAGCGTCACGATGTAGCCGGCAATCACGAAGATTACGGCCGAGAACAAGGCCCAGGAGACGAGGCCGAAACCGACCAGCGACGAGGCCGCGGCGCCCAGGATGAGCGAGCCGGCAGCGACGGCCCAGATGGCCCAGCCGGGCATCTGGTTTTTGGTGAGCGTGTTGCGCTTGGTCGGGGCGGGCGTTTCAGTGAGCAGTTTGGACATCAGTTGGCTCCCGAGAATTCCTTGTGCCGGCTGATGATCCAGCGGGCGACCATGTTCACGGCCAGGGTAATGACGAACAGCACCAGGCCGGCGGCGATCAGTTCGGACAAGCGCAGCCCGTACGCTTCAGGGAAGTTCAGGGCGATCTCGGCGGCAATCGTCTGGTTGCCCGACTTGATCAGGCTGGCGATGAGCCCGCCGCCGGAGAGCACCATGGCCACGGCCATCGTCTCGCCGAGCGCGCGTCCGAGGCCCAGCATCACCGCGCTGACGATGCCCGGCCGGGCGAACGGGAAGACGGCCATCCTGATCATTTCCCACCGGGTGGCGCCCATGGCCAGGGCCGCTTCCTCGTGGAGCTTGGGCGCCTGCAGGAAGATTTCGCGGCTGAGCGAGGTGATGATCGGCAGGATCATCACGGACAGCACGATTCCGGCCGTCAGCATGGTCTTGCCGGTCTGGCTGGCGGGGCCTTCGAAGATCGGGATCCAGCCGGCGTTCTCCGCCAGCCAGGTGTAGGGACCGACGAGCGCGGGAGCCAGCACGGTCATGCCCCAGGCTCCGTAGACCACCGAGGGGATGGCGGCCAGAAGGTCCACCACGTAGCCGAGGCCCTGGGAGAGCCGCCGCGGTGCGTAGTGGGAGATGAAGAGTGCGACTCCCACGCCGACCGGGGTCGCCAGCAGCAGGGCGATCGCCGCGGCGATCAGCGTGCCGATGACGATGGGCCAGATGTAGCCCCAAAAGCCGTTCCCGCCGGAAATGGCCGCCGGGTCTGCCCCGAACGTCGGCAGGGCCTGCCACAGCAGGAACGCCGCCACGCAGAACAGCACGAAGAGGATCAGGCACCCCGCGGCAAGCGCAAGGCCGGAAAAGACCTTGTCGCCGGCGCGGCCCTGGCCGGTCTCGGTCAATGTTTGGGACACTTCATAACCCTTCGGGTTCTGTACTTCGTCTAGCTGTTCAGCCAGTCTTGCGGCTTCGTTCCGTCCGGGCAATTTCGCCCCGGCCGGAACACGGCTGCGCCCCGCGCGTCAAACTGCGACGGCGCGGGGCCAACCGGACTTCGTGTGGGCTACGACTTCACCGAGATGGAGTCGATAGCCGCCTTGGCCTGCTCGCGCAGGGTCTCGGAGATCGGCGCGTTGCCGGCCGAGTCCTGCGCGGCCTGCTGTCCTTCTTCGCTGATCACGTAGTTGCCGAAGGCCTTCACCAGGTCAACGGTGTTCTGATCAGCATATGTCGAGCAGTAGATGTGGTAGGAAACCAGCACGATCGGGTAGGCGCCGGATTCGGTGGTGTCGCGGTCGAGGTCCAGGGACATGTCAAGCTCGCCGCGGCCCTCGACCGGGGTGGCAGCCTCAACGGCCTTGGACGCGGCCTCGGGGCTCAGTTCGACGTATTCCTCGCCGACCTTGACCTTCACGGTACCCAGGTCGCCGACGGCCGAAGCGTCGGCGTAGGTGATGGCCCCGTTGGTCGCGGTGGTGGCGGAAACCACACCGGAGGTGCCCTGGGCGTTCTCGGCCTGGAGCTTGGCGGGCCATTCCCCGGAGACTTCGTCGGTCCAGACGTCGCCGGCGGCGGCAGCCAGGTACTCCACGAAGTTCTCGGTGGTGCCGGACTCGTCGGAGCGGTGGACCACGGTGATGGGGGTGTCGGGCAGTTCCACGCCCTCGTTCTGCGAAGCGATGGCTTCGTCGTTCCACGTGGCGATTTCGCCGCGGAAGACCTTGGCAATGGTCTCGGCATCCATGTTGATGGAGTCCACGCCTTCGAGGTTGAAGGCGACGGCGATCGGGGAGACGTAGCCGGGGATGTGCATGGCGCCGTCGGGGCCGCAGACCTCCTTGGCCTGCTCCCATTCTTCCTCGTCCATGTAGGCGTCCGAGCCGGCGAACTGCACGCCGCCGGCCAGGAAGGCGTCGCGGCCGGCACCGGAGCCGTCCGGCGAGTACTGCACGCTGGCCTCGGGGTTCTGCGCGCCGAAGCCGGCAATCCAGGCCTGCATGGCGGAATCCTGCGAGGAAGCGCCCGCGCCGGAGAGCGTGCCCGAAACCGTTGCTGCGGTCTCGGTGCTGCCTGCGGCGGCCTGGCTGCCGGTGGCGTTGTCGGAGCCACAGGCCGTCAGCGCCAGCGCTGCAACGGAGAGGACGGCGGCCGCGCGGCCGATGCGAAGTGCCTTCACGTGTATGGTCCCTTTCAGGGTGAGAACGGATCAGGACGACCGGACGTGTTTTCGCCCTGGCGTCGTGCTCCCTCGAGGCTATGGGCGCCACGTAAAGAATGTGCACGGCCAAAGTGAACGCAAGGTGAACAAGACCGGACGGTTTACTAACCGACGGCGTGCAGGCCTTGCCTTTGTGAGCGCACTCATACTAGGGGCGGGGGTCGGGCCGGGGTCTTGCAGGCCGGACGGGCGCCCGGGGGCGGCCGTGCCGAGGCCGTGGGCCCGGACGGGGCCTTGCCGAGGCCGGGTGGGGCCGGTCTAGGCCGGGCGAGCCCCGCCTAGACTGGGAACATGAGCGCAGGCACCCCGTTGGCACAGGCCCGGTCGTTCCTGCGCAAACGCGGACGCGCCGGCTTCAGCCGCAGCAAGTCCTCGGTCATGCCCGCGGTGCGGATCACCTTCTGCGCCGTTGCCGCTTACGTCGTGGCCGAGCAGGTCTTGGGCCACGAAGGCCCGCTGTTCGCCGCCACCTCGTCCATCATTGCGCTCGGTTTCTCCACGGGGCCCCGGGCGCGCAAAGTGCTCGAAGTGGCCATCGGCTGCACGCTGGGCATCGCGGTGGGCGATCTGCTGCTGCACTTCCTCGGGCCGGGCATCTGGCAGGCAGCCCTGGTGCTGCTGGTTTCCATCCTCCTGGCCCGGTTCCTGGACAGCGGCACCATCTTCACCACGCAGATGGCGCTGCAGTCGGTGCTGGTGGTGCTGCTGCCCGCCCCGGACGGGGGGCCGTTCACCCGCAGCCTCGATGCCGTCATCGGCGGCGCCTTCGCGATGCTCGTGACCATGTTGATCCCCGGCGACCCGCGCTCCGAACCGCGTTCCAAGCTGCAGACGCTCCTCGACGAACTCGCCTCGGTGCTGCGCGAGTGTTCCGTCGCCCTCGCCCACAGCGACTCCACCAAGGCCTGGCACGCCCTGGTTAGGGCGCGGGGCAGCCAGAACCTGATCGACGACGTCCGCGGCAGCTTCAGCTCGGCACGGGAAGTGGCCCGGATTTCGCCCGCGCACCGCCGCCACCGGGACGAAGTGGGGGACCTGCAGGATGCTGCGGAGATGGCGGATTTGGCCATGCGCAACAGCCGGGTCTTCTCCCGGCGCCTGACGTCCGTGATCAACCACGCGGCCATGTCCGACGAGGCGATCGCAAGCTTCTCCGAGGTGCTCCAGGAGACCGCCGACGCCGTCGAAATCCTCGCTGCCGGGCTTTCCGACCGGGACCCGGGCGCCCGCGAACGCCGGCTCTCCGGCGCCCGCAACGATCTGGCGGAGATTGCCACGCGCCTGCACCCCAAGACCCTCGGCGTCATCACCCTGGAGGGCGAGGGCCTGATCCTGGTCTTCCGGCCGCTCATGGTGGACCTGCTCAAGGCCGCCGGGCTGAGCCAGGACGACGCCACGTCCTACCTGCCCAGGCTCTGATTGTCCGGCGCCCCGGTTACTGTGGGTCCATGAGCACCAAGACCCGTTCCAAGGCCCCCGCCTACCGCTGCGCCGAATGCGGCTGGAGCACGGCTAAATGGGTGGGCCGGTGCGGCGAGTGCCAGGCCTGGGGAACGGTTGAAGAGGCCACCCAGGTGGTGGCGCGCACCACGGCCGCGGCCGCCGTCTCGCGGCCCGCGGAACGAATTGCCGACGTCGATGCCACCACCGCGGCCTTCCGGGCCACCGGCGTGGGCGAACTCGACCGGGTGCTCGGCGGCGGCCTGGTCCCCGGTGCTGTCATCCTGCTGGCCGGCGAGCCGGGCATCGGCAAGTCCACCTTGCTGCTGGATGTTGCCGCCCGGGTGGCCCGGCTGGACCGCGACGTGCTCTACGTCACCGGCGAAGAGTCGGCGGCCCAGGTGAAGCTGCGGGCCGAACGGATTTCGGCGGTGGCGGACAACCTGTACCTGACCGCCGAGACAGACCTCGGGATAGCGCTGGGGCACGTGGAGCAGCTGGAGCCGGCGCTGCTGATCGTGGACTCGGTCCAGACGCTCAGCAGCAGCGCGGTGGAGGGAGCCGCCGGCGGCGTGACGCAGGTGCGCGAGGTCGCCGCCTCGCTGATCAACGCCGCCAAGCGCAAGGGCATGACCACCATCCTGGTGGGGCACGTAACCAAGGACGGTTCGATCGCCGGGCCCCGGCTGCTGGAGCATCTCGTGGACGTGGTCTGCCAGTTCGACGGCGACCGGCACTCGCGCCTGCGGCTGGTGCGTGCGGTCAAGAACCGCTACGGCCCGACCGACGAGGTGGGTTGCTTCGACCTGACCGAGGCCGGCATCGAAGGCCTGACGGACCCGAGCGGCCTGTTCGTGTCCCGGACCAAGGACCCGGTCTCCGGCACCTGCATCACCGTGACGCTGGAGGGTCGGCGGCCGCTGGTGGCCGAGGTGCAGGCGTTGCTGGCCGAGACCTCCAATGCGCAGCCGCGGCGCGCCACCAGCGGGCTGGATTCTTCCCGTGTGGCCATGATGATGGCCGTGCTGCAGCGCCGCGCCTCCATGTCGCTGCACAAGGACGACAGCTACGTGGCGACGGTGGGCGGGGTCCGGCTCAGCGAACCCGCCACGGACCTGGCCACCGTGCTGGCCATCGCCTCGGCCAAGACCAACCAGCCGCTCCCGGCCCAGCTGATCGCCTTCGGCGAGGTCGGCCTGGCCGGCGAAGTGCGGCCGGTACCGGGAATCTTGCGGCGGATCCAGGAGGCCGAACGGCTCGGGTTCACGCACGCGATCGTGCCGGCGTCCCCCGACGGGGCAGGCCAGGTGCCGGCCGGCTTCACGGTCAAGGAAGTACACACAGTCTCCGAAGCGCTGTCCACGCTGTTCCGCTGAGCGCCGGGAGCGGATTAGCCGAGGTCCGGCCTTATCATGGACCCTGGGGCTGTCAGGACGGCGGCCTCGTCCCCATGCCCGCCGGCCCTAAGGAAACTCCCCCATGGTCAAGAGCCCCGAGGACGCCCTTAAGGCGACCCTGGCCCGTGTAGCTCCGGGAACCCAGCTGCGCGACGGGTTGGAACGGATTCTCCGCGGGCGCACCGGCGCGCTCATCGTGCTCGGCTACGACCAGCAGGTGGAAAAGATCAGCAGCGGCGGCTTCGACATCGGGATCGATTTCTCCCCCACCCGGCTGCGCGAACTGGCCAAGATGGACGGGGCGATCGTCTGCGACAAGGACGCGGCGAACATCCTCAAGGCCGCCGTGCAGCTGGTCCCCGACCCGTCGATTCCCACGCAGGAGTCGGGCACGCGCCACCGCACCGCCGAACGGGTCGCCATTCAGACCGGGCTGCCGGTCATCTCGGTCAGCCAGTCCATGCAGATCATCGCGTTGTATGTGGAAGGCATCCGGCACGTGCTGGAGGGCTCGGAGCCGGTGCTCGCCCGCGCCAACCAGGCGCTGGCCACGTTGGAGCGGTACCGCGCCCGGTTGGACCAGGTCACGAGCTCCTTGTCCGCACTGGAGATCGAGGCCATGGTCACCGTGCGGGACGTGGCGGTCACCCTGCAGCGGCAGGAAATGGTCCGCCGCATCTCGGACGAGATCTCCCAGTACGTGCTGGAGCTCGGCGTGGACGGGCGCCTGCTCTCCCTGCAGCTGGATGAACTGACCTCGGGACTGGGCCCGGACAGCGAGATGATCCTGCGCGACTACGCGGACATCAAGGGCGGCATCGACGTCGACGCCGCCCTGCACACGCTGCGCGGTTTCACGTCTAACGACCTGATCGACCTGGGCCGCGTCGCCAGCGTGATCGGCATCCAGGTGGGGCAGGACTCCCTCGACGCCGTGGTCCAGCCGCGCGGCTACCGGCTGCTGGCCGCAGTCAAGTCGGTGCCGCGGGCGGTGGCGGACCGGCTGGTCGACCACTTCGGCGGACTGCAGTCGCTGATGGCGGCCAATATCGACGACCTGATGGCGGTGGACGGCATCGGCGAACAGCGGGCCCGCGTGATCCGCGAGGGCCTGTCCCGCATCGCCGAAACCAGCCTGCTGGACCGGTTCCTCTGATCCCTTCGGGCGTGCGCTAGCGCAGTTCGAACACGGTCTTGTCGCTGGTCTTCTTGTCCAGCTTGGTGACCAGGACGTAGGTGCCCGGCTGCGGGTTGGCTTCCACCGGGGTGCAGCCCGGTGCGGTGCGGTTCCGTTCCCAGACGAAACGGGCCTGCTCGGCCTTGCCCGGTTCAAGGGTCATCATCAACGGCTCGGGGTCGACCTGGCAGTCCTTGGAGGAAAAGATCCGGTCTTCTCCGCTGGTGACCAGGAATTCCATGGCGTCGGTGCCGACGTTGACTTCGCACGGCCCCTTGCCCTCGTTGGCCACCTCCAGGATGAGGGTGGGGTTCTCCCCGCTGCCGTAGGCCGGGGCGTCCGTTTCCGCCCGGACGACGACGTCCTGGTACTCGCAGCCTGCCGGGCCCGGCGATGCCGGGCTGGCGGACGCGGGACTGGAGGCCGCCGGTTCCGGCGCCTCCGCCGCTGCTTCGGGATCTCCCCGGCCCAGCAAACCGGCGACCCACCATCCGGCGGCCACCAGGGCGGCCAGCAGCAGCACGGCCAGGGCCAGCACCATCAGACGACGGCGGCGGTAAACGGCAGGGCTGGGCCGCCGGACGGGAGCCTGCCCGCGGGTGCCGGATGTGCCGTTGCCTGCCATGCCTTAAGGCTAAGGACAGCGGCGGCCCGTGCCGTCACCACCACGCCGGGCAGTACAGTATTGGTTGGTCACACCGTAGGAGTTCCATGCCCCGCCCCGCCGCCGCACCGGCACCGTCCACAGAACCGGCAGAAGCCGAACTGCTGCATTCGCGTATCCGGACCTGGTTCGCGGCCAGCGCGCGGGACCTGCCCTGGCGCCGCGCGGACTGCAGCCCCTGGGGCATCCTCGTCAGCGAATTCATGCTGCAGCAGACCCCCGTGGTCCGGGTGCTGCCTGTCTGGGAGCAGTGGATGCGGCGCTGGCCGCGCCCGGCCGACCTCGCCGCCGATCCGGCCGGGGAAGCGGTCCGGGCCTGGGGCAGGCTGGGGTATCCGCGCCGTGCGCTGCGCCTGCATGCCGCAGCTGCCGCCATCGTGGACCGGCACGGCGGCCGCGTGCCGGATGACCATGCCAGCCTGCTGCAGCTCCCCGGCGTCGGAACCTACACCGCGGCCGCCGTCGCTTCCTTCGCCTTCGGGCTGCCGGAAACCGTGGTGGACACGAACATCCGTCGCGTGCACGCCCGGCTGGTCAGCGGAGCCGCGCTGCCCGCGCCATCGCTGACTGCCGCCGAAATGCGCACGGCGCACCAGCTGATGCCGGCCCACGGCACCAAGGAGTGGAATGCCGGCGTCATGGAACTCGGCGCGCTGATCTGCACGGCGAGGTCGCCGCAATGCGATGCCTGCCCCGTGCTGGACCGCTGTGCCTGGGTCAGGGCCGGCCGGCCCGAGGCCCATTACGTGCCCAAAGGCCAGGCCTGGGCGGGCACCGACCGGCAGGTGCGAGGGGCCATGATGGCCGTGTTGCGCGAGGCCGAGTCCTCGGTTCCACGCGAGGTCCTGCTCGGCAGCGTTGACCTGGCCGATCTGCCCGCGGCTTACCGGACGCCGCTCGCGGCACTGCGCGCACTGCCTGCCGGGGACGAACAACTCGGCCGCGCCCTGGACGGGCTCATCGCGGACGGTTT
This sequence comes from Arthrobacter senegalensis, assembly GCF_059091765.1. Taxonomy (NCBI): domain Bacteria; kingdom Bacillati; phylum Actinomycetota; class Actinomycetes; order Micrococcales; family Micrococcaceae; genus Arthrobacter; species Arthrobacter senegalensis. Next base: position 483,225 of record NZ_JBNHGZ010000002.1, read on the forward strand.
GGCCGTCGCGTCGGGCGGGGGCGTCGGCCTGCCCGGGTAGGAAACCGGTTCCTGCAGCCGACGGGTGAGAGCGCAGCCTGCGCTGCGGCCCGGCGGGGCCGCTAGTTGTCGCCGCCGCCGGAAGGATTTTGCCGGCCCCCGACACTTCAGTCGGCCTGGCCGCCCGGTCCGCCTGGGCCGCCGCTCTGCTCCTGCTGGTCGTCGTCGGCGTCACCGGCCTTGTCCTTGAGGCCGTCCAGCTTGTCTCCCTGCAGTTTGGCCGAGCCGTCCTGCTGCTCTGCCTTGCCGCCGCCGGGGTTACTCTCCACACCCATGGTCATCCTCACCGTCGCGCCGGCACGAGGGGCCGGCTGTTCCCTCCCCAACGCCTCCACCCTAGGGGCCCGGGCGGAACGTGTCGACGGACGGGCGATCAAAGCCTGCGGATCATCCGCGTGTTGCCCAAGGTATTGGGTTTGACCCGGGCCAGGTCGAGGAACTCCGCCACGCCTTCGTCCGTGGAACGCAGCAGCTCGGAATACACCTCGGGGTCCACCACCGACTGGTCGGCCATCACCTCGAAACCGTGCCGAGTGAAAAAGTCCACCTCGAAGGTCAGGCAGAACACGCGGCTGACGCCCAGGTCCTTGGCGGCGGCGATCAGCTCGTCGAGCAGGGCCCGGCCCACTCCCCTGCCCCGCCAGTGCGCCGCGGTGGCCAGCGTGCGGACCTCGGCGATGTCCTCCCACATGACGTGCACGGCCCCGCAGCCCACGATCTCGCCCGCCGGGGTCTCCGCGACCCGGAACTCCTGGATGCCTTCGAAGTACGCCACGGCCTCCTTCTCCAGCAGCACCCGCTTGTCGGCCAGCGGCTTGACCAGCCGGCGGATCTGGACGACGTCGGAGGTGCGGGCGGGGCGGATACTGAAGGCGTCGGTCACCCAGCCAGTCTAAAGCCCCAGTTCGGCCGGCAACTCCGTCTCCTGCTCCAGCACGTGGCGGGCGAGGAAGTTGCACACCACCGAATACCAGATCCGGGCATGTTGCGGTGAGAGCACCCAGTGGTTCTCGTCCGGGAAGTACAGGAACCGGTGCGGGGTCTTCCCGTCCGCTCCGGCGGCCAGCTGCGAGCGTGACAACAGTTCGTACCAGAGCCGCAGCCCTTCCCCGATCGGCACCCGGTAGTCCTTGTCCCCGTGCACCACCAGCATGGGGGTGTTGATGTTCTGCACGTGCAGGTGCGGGGAGTTCTCCAGGGCCATCTCCGGCGTCATCTCCCGCTCCCAGTACGGGGAGACGTCCGTCGTCGGCCCGAACTGGTCCAGCGCCCAGAGGCTGGCGTGGGTGACGATGGCCCGGAACCTGTCGGTATGCCCGGCGATCCAGTTGGCCATGTAACCGCCGAAGGAACCGCCCATCGCGGCCGTCCGCGTCCCGTCGATGTCATCACGCTGCACGGCGGCGTCGGTGATGGCCATCAGGTCCTCATAGGGCGCCTGCCCCCACTGCCCCCAGCCCCGCCGGATGAAGTCGTCGCCGTAGCCGGTGGACAGGGCCGGGTCCGGCAGCAGGACCGCGTACCCCTGCGCCACCTGCAGCCAGGGGCACCAGCGCCAGCTCCATGCGTTCCAGGAGCCGAGCGGGCCGCCGTGCACCCACAGCACCAGCGGCGCCGGCTTTTGCGCTGACGCTTCAGCGGGCAGGGCCAGCCAGGCGCGCACCGGAATGTTCGCGCCCCGGGCGGCCACCGTCGTCGTGATCTCTTCCAGCCTCCCGCCCACCTCCGGGCGGGGTGCGGGCGAGGGCAGGACCGTGGCCTCGCCGGAGGACAGGTCGATGCGCACCGGCTCGGGCGGAAACAGGTAGGAGCTGCGCAGCGCGTAGGCGAACTGCCCGTCCGGGCTGACCACGACGTCGGTGTAGGCCGCATCGTCGTGCGTCACCTGGCGCACGGCACCGGTGAGGGCGTCGATGCAGAACACCGGGGTGCGGCCGCCGTCGTCTGCGGTGACCAGCAGGCCCGAACCGTCGGGCAGCCAGGCTGCGAGGCTGGGCCAGCGGTCCCAGTCGGCTGCCAGCGGCCGCAACTCGCCGCCGGCCAGCGGGAGCAGGCCCAGGGTCACGGAAGGAATGGTCTGCGGCCCGGAGACGGTCTCGCAGACCACCACAACGGTGCGGTTGTCGGGGCTGACCGGGCCCGGCGCATAGTCGGTGTCCGGGCTCTCGAGCAGGATCCGCTGCACGCCGGTGGCCGTGTCCACGGCGGCCAGCACGCTGCGGGCGTCGCCCCGCGCCAGCGGCCGGCGGACGTTGACTGCCAGGGTGGCGCCGTCCGGGCTCAGCTCGGCGGCGGTTTCCAGCAAGGCGTTTCCCGCCCAGCCGGTGATGTTGCGCAGCCGGCCTTGCGGCTCGTCGTCCACGGTTATGGTTCGGGCAGCCTCCTCCGCATTGTCCTCCAGTACGAAGTGCCGCTTCTGTCCCGGCCCCAGATCGTGGTCCCAGAAGCGCACCGGGTACCCGGAATGCAGGACCGCCGAGACCTTTTTGTCCTTCCGCGCGGCACGGCGGTCGGCGTCGTCCTCTTCATCGACGGCCCCGCCCAACACCTGGGCGTCGACCACCACGGTGTCGGCCGCCTGCGCGCAGCGCACCGCCGCGATTCCGCCCGGGCGGGAGAGCACCACCCGGCTTTCGCCCCCGGCAGCCGGCAAGCGCCACAGGGCCGGGATCGGTTCCTTCTCCGGGTCCTCGGGATCCGGGCGGGCGGACGTGAAGTACAGGTCGCCGTTGCGGGCAAAAGCCGCGCCGGACTCGCCCTTCGAGCTGCGCGTGATCCGGCGTGCCGGGCGATGACCGGCCGGGTCGACCTCCCAGAGGGACGAGACGTAGTCGGTGGAGGCGGGGTTCAGCACGCTGACGCAGGTTACCAGGCGGCTGCCGTCCGGGCTGAGGGCCAGGGAGCCGAGCCGCGGCAACGCGATGAAGCGGTCCAGGTCGTGGAACGGGGTGGCGGCACCCTGCTGGAGGGGCAGCTCGGGCCGCATTTCGGAAGTGATTGCTTCAGAACGCATGGGGTAAGTAAACACTACTTGTGTGCCGGATCACAGGAGATGGCGGCAACTCGCGGCTTTGCTACGCCCCCTCCGGCCCCCGGGGTCAAGGAGCCCTCCGGTTAAACAGGAGAACCCCGGCCGAAGCCGGGGCTCTCCTGCGCAGTACAGTGCAGGCTACTGGGACAGTGCCGGGGTGTCCGGGACTCCCTCGATTGCCTTGGGCGCTCCGGTGCTGCTGAAGACGAACGTCGCGGCGTCGTCTTCACCCTCGACGTCCACGTGGATGGTCTCGCCCGGGTGGAACTCGCCGAAGAGGATCTTCTCGGAGAGCTGGTCCTCAATCTCCCGCTGGATGGTCCGGCGCAGCGGCCGGGCACCCATGGTGGGATCGTACCCGCGGGTGGCCAGCAGCACCTTGGCCGCGTCGGTCAGGTCGATCTTGAGGTTCTTCTCGGCGAGCCGCTTCCGCAGGCGCTCGACGAACAGATCCACGATCTGGACGATTTCTTCCTCGCTCAGCTGCGGGAAGACCACGGTGTCGTCGACGCGGTTCAGGAACTCGGGCCGGAAGTGCTGCTTGAGCTCATCCTGGACCCGGGCGCGCATCCGCTCGTACCCGGTCTTGGTGTCCGTGCCGGACTGGAAACCGGTCATGACGCCCTTCGAGATGTCGCGGGTGCCAAGGTTGGTGGTCATGATGATCACCGTGTTCTTGAAGTCAACCACGCGACCCTGGCTGTCCGTCAGGCGTCCGTCCTCGAGGATCTGCAGCAGCGAGTTGAACAGGTCGGCGTGCGCCTTCTCCACCTCGTCGAAGAGCACCACGGAGAACGGGCGGCGGCGGACCTTTTCGGTCAGCTGACCGCCTTCCTCGTAGCCCACGTAGCCCGGAGGGGCACCGAACAGCCGCGAGACAGTGTGCTTCTCCGAGTACTCGGACATGTCCAGGGTGATCAGCGCGTCTTCCTCGCCGAAGAGGAATTCCGCCAGGGCCTTGGCGAGCTCGGTCTTGCCGACGCCGGTGGGGCCGGCGAAGATGAACGAGCCGGAGGGACGGTTGGGGTCCTTCAGGCCGGCACGGGTACGGCGGATCGCCTGCGAGATGGCTTTGATCGCCTCGTCCTGGCCGATCACGCGCTTGTGCAGCTCGGCCTCCATGTGCATCAGGCGGCTGGACTCTTCCTCGGTCAGCTTGAACACGGGGATGCCGGTGGAGTTGGCCAGCACTTCTGCCACCAGGTCCTCGTCCACCTCGGCGATCTCATCCAGGTCCCCGGACTTCCAGGCGCGTTCCTTTTCGGCCCGCTCGTCCTGCAGCCTGCCTTCCTGATCCCGCAGCGTCGCGGCGCCCTCGAAGTCCTGGGCGTCAATGGCCGATTCCTTCTGCTTCTTCAGCTCGGCGATGCGCTCGTCGATGTCCTTGAGCTCCGGCGGTGCGGTCATCCGGCGGATGCGCAGCCGCGCCCCGGCCTCGTCGATCAGGTCGATTGCCTTGTCCGGCAGGAAGCGGTCGGAGATGTACCGGTGGGCCAGGTGCGCGGCGGCATCCAGGGCGCCGTCGGTGATGGACACGCGGTGGTGCGCCTCGTAGCGGTCCCGCAGTCCCTTGAGGATCAGCACGGCGTGCTCCACGGACGGCTCTTCCACCTGGATCGGCTGGAACCGGCGCTCCAGCGCGGCGTCCTTCTCGATGTGCTTGCGGTACTCGTCCAGGGTGGTGGCACCGATGGTCTGCAGTTCGCCACGCGCCAGCATCGGCTTCAGGATGGAGGCCGCGTCGATCGCGCCCTCGGCGGCACCCGCACCCACCAGGGTGTGGATCTCGTCGATGAACAGGATGATGTCGCCACGGGTCCGGATTTCCTTCAGGACCTTCTTCAGCCGCTCCTCGAAGTCACCGCGGTAGCGTGACCCGGCCACCAGGGACCCCAGGTCCAGCGTGTAGAGCTGCTTGTCCTTGATGGTCTCCGGCACGTCGCCGCGGACGATCGCCTGGGCCAGGCCCTCGACCACGGCGGTCTTGCCGACGCCGGGCTCACCGATCAGCACCGGGTTGTTCTTGGTGCGGCGGGAGAGCACCTGCATGACGCGTTCCATCTCGTGCTCGCGCCCGATGACCGGGTCGAGCTTGGATTCACGCGCAGCCTGTGTGAGGTTCCGGCCGAACTGGTCCAGCACCACCGATCCTGCAGGAGTGCCTTCCTGCTGCTGGCCGGCGGTGACCGGCTCCTTGCCCTGGTAGCCGGAGAGCAGCTGGATGACCTGCTGGCGCACGCGGTTGAGGTCGGCGCCCAGCTTGACCAGCACCTGCGTGGCCACGCCTTCGCCTTCGCGGATCAGGCCCAGCAGGATGTGCTCGGTGCCGATGTAGTTGTGGCCAAGCTGGAGGGCCTCGCGCAGCGACAGCTCCAAAACCTTCTTGGCACGCGGCGTGAACGGAATGTGGCCGCTCGGAGCCTGCTGGCCCTGGCCGATGATCTCCTGGACCTGCTCACGAACGCCGTTCAGGGAGACGCCGAGGAACTCCAGTGCTTTGGCGGCAACGCCCTCACCCTCGTGGATCAATCCGAGGAGGATGTGTTCGGTGCCGATGTAGTTGTGGTTGAGCATGCGGGCTTCTTCTTGAGCCAGCACGACAACGCGACGGGCACGGTCGGTAAATCTCTCAAACATCTCGCACACTCCTAGCTACTGCGTACTTTGATGCTACGTGTCCGGATGGCTGTTGTGCGTTCTGTTCGCCCTAGGGGTAATGCCCCCTGCAGGACGGCAAACGGGGCGGACAGTTGCCTATCCGCCCCGCCGATCGATCTGCCCGTGGTTGAACGGGCCGCCCGTTATCCCCCGTGGGCGGCCTTGTAGGCCTCGATGATTTCGGATTGCACACGTCCGCGGTCGCTAACGTTGTAACCGTTCTCCCGTGCCCACGCGCGGATCGCCGAGGCGTCCTGGTTGCGTGTGCCGCCGGCCGGCTTGGCGGCCTTGGAGCCCCGGGCAGGAATCTTCCGGCCGGAAGAGATGTACGGCTTGAGCGCGTCGCGAAGCGCCTCGGCATGCGATGAAGAAAGATCAATTTCGTAGCTGCTGGAATCCAAGCTGAACCGGACCGTTTCATCGGCCGAGCCACCATCCAGATCATCAACCAGAATGATTTTTACTTCTTGCGCCACAGAAGGCTCCTTTTGGGTGGGTGTATCTATATGTCCGGTATAATCCGAACCATACTTATTATGTCCTACACTCCATTTCAAGGCAATACAGCCGGATTCGATCGTCCTGCAATCCCGCCATGGATCAGATCCGATTTGACCAGGTGGGAAATACCGGTATAGCGCGGGCGAATGTGATTAAAGGAAAAACCCCGGACAATTGATGCTTGTCCGGGGCCTTCCCCTATTCCTCGCGGCCTTCGGCCGCGCGCCTTTTGGCCTCGCGTTCGGCCTCGGCCAGCGCTTCGCGTTCTTTCCGGTCGGCGTTGAATATGGCTTTCATCACGAAATAGAACAAAAGCCCGACACCCAGCGACGGCGCAAGTACCCACAGATATTCCATGCTCAGCCCAGCTCCGGCTTCAGCAGCGGGAACAGAATCGTTTCGCGGATTCCCGCCTGGGTGAAAAGCATCACCAATCGGTCGATGCCCAGTCCGATACCGCCCATCGGCGGCGCGCCGTATTCGAGGGCACGCAGGAAGTCTTCGTCCAGTTGCATCGCTTCCTCGTCTCCGGCCGCCGCCATTCGCGACTGCTCGGTCAGGCGTTCGCGCTGAATCACCGGATCAATCAGCTCGGAGAAAGCGGTGCCGCGTTCCATGCCCCCGATAATCAGGTCCCAGGCCTCAATCAACTCCGGATTGTCGCGGTGGTTGCGCGCGAGCGGCTGCGCTGCCGGCGGGTAGTCGTAAACGAAGGTCGGCTGCAGCAGCGTCGGTTCGACGATTTCACCGAACAGCTCGACGACCACCTTCTGGGTATCCCACTTCGGGTCGATCTTCACGCCGTGCTGTTCGGCAATGTCGCGCAGCTCTTCACCGCCCGTCTGCGGGGTGATTTCCCGGCCCACCGCTTCGGACAAACCGGGATAGACACCCAGCCAGCGCCATTCCCCATTGAGGTCAATAGTGCCCTGCGGGGTTTCAATGACGCGCGTGCCGATGGTGTCGGCCACATTCAGGATCATTTCCTTCATGCGCTCCCCCATGACGAACTGGTCGGCATACGCCTCGTAGCTTTCCAGCGTGGTGAATTCGGGGCTGTGGGTGGAGTCAACGCCTTCATTGCGGAAGATCCGGCCGATCTCAAAGACCCGGTCTATGCCGCCGACCACCGCGCGCTTGAGGTACAGCTCCGTGGCAATGCGCAAGGTCATGTCCTGGTCAAAGGCGTTTAGGTGTGTCTCGAAGGGACGGGCCGTCGCGCCTCCGTGCACCAGTTGCAGCATGGGGGTTTCCACTTCCACGTAGCCGTGGGAGTGCAGGGTTTCGCGGATGGAGCGAATGACGGCGGCGCGGGTGTAAACCATCTGGCGTGCTTCGTCGCGCACCATGAGGTCCACGTACCGCTGCCGCACGCGGGTCTCTTCACTCAGGCCGGCGTGCAGCACGGGCAGCGGACGCAACGCCTTGGAGGCCATCTGCCAGCTGTCGGCCATCACGGACAGCTCGCCGCGCTTGGAGCTGATGACTTCGCCGCGGATGAACACATGGTCGCCCAGGTCCACGAGGGCCTTCCAGTCCGCGAGCGCTTCCTCGCCGATGTTCGCCAGGCTCAACATTGCCTGCAGGCGGACGCCGCTGCCTTCCTGCAGGGTCGCGAAGCAGAGTTTGCCGGTGTTGCGGATGAAGACCACGCGCCCGGACACTCCCACGACGTCGCCGGTGGTCTCGTCTGCCTCGAGGTGGCCGTACTTTTCGCGCACCTCGGCCAGCGTATGGGTCCGGTCCACGCCCACCGGGTACGCCTCGACGCCGCGCTCCAAGAGTTTGGCGCGCTTGGCCATGCGCACGTGCATCTGCTCGGAGGCGTCGGCAGCCTCGGCTGCGGGATGTGGGGTGGGAGAATTATCGCGGGTCACGGTAGTTAAGGGTACCGGTACCGGGGCCGGGCCAGCCAAACGTCCCGGAGCTTCCATCCGCGGACGTCAGTAGCCGAGCTGCGCGTTGTCGATCAGCCGAACCGGGCCGACCTGCGCGGCGACCAGCACCAAAGCCTCGCCGGTGAACGGGGTCTCCCTGCAGTTGAAGGCCAGCGGCTCGAGCGTGCGGGGATCCACCACTTCCAGGTAGTCCAGCCGGACGGGCGGCACCGACTCGATCATGGCCAGCGCGCCGTCCACGTCCAGGGGTTCGTGCCGGTCGGCCTGTCCGCGGAGATACGCCAGGCTGCGGGAAAGCACCAGCGCCGCTTCCCGCTCGGCGTCGTTGAGGAAACGGTTGCGGCTGGAGAGTGCCAGCCCGTCGTCGTCGCGCACTGTGGGCACACCCACAATGTCCACCGGGAAGTTCAGGTCGGCCACCATCCGCTTGACCAGCACGAGCTGCTGCGCGTCCTTCTGGCCGAAGTAGGCGCGGTAGCCGGCCGCGACGGCCGCCGCGGGCAGCCCGTAATGGAGCAGCTTGGCCACCACGGTGAGGGCGCCGTCGAAGTGGCCCGGCCGGGAGGCGCCCTCGAACTTCGCGCCCAGCGCGCCGGCGTCGATCCTGACCAGCGGCTCGCCGTCCGGGTAGACCTCTTCGACTGCGGGGGCAAACACCACGTCCGCCCCGCACGCCGCCAGCAGGTTTAGGTCGGCTTCCAGCGTGCGGGGGTAGCGGTCCAGGTCCTGCTGCTCGCCGAATTGGAGCGGATTCACGAACACGGAAACCACGACGACGTCGCACGCCTGCCGCGCGGCCCGCACTAGCGCAGCGTGGCCTGCGTGCAGCGCTCCCATGGTCGGGACCAGCCCCAGCGAAGGCCGCCCGGCGGCGCCGGCTGCCGCCAGCAGGCCGGCCGTGGCGTCCTTCAATTCGGCATGGGTTTTCACCAGGCGGGGGCGGGTCGTCACGCGTTCTCCTCCGGAAGGGACTGGGCAAGGATGTCCAGGATTTCGGTTGCGCGGGCCTCTTTGAGCAGGCCGCGTTGCAGGGCACGCTGGGCCGTGGCCCGGGCCAGCTCCTCGTAGGCCAGCCGGATGTCGGTGCCGCCCGAATCCACCTCGCGGCGCAGCAGCGCCTCGTGGTGGCTGCGGACGGTGCCCGCGTCGCCGCGGGCAACCGGCCCGGTCAGGGCCGCTTCCCCGGAGGCCAGCGCGTTCTCCAGGGAGGCCCGCATCAGCCCGCTGAGCACCCGGTCCGGCTGCTCCACGCCGGCCTCGGCCAGCAGTTGCGCCGACTGGGCCGCGATGGTCACCAGATGGTTCGACGCGTGCGCCAGGGCGGCGTGATAGAGCGTGCGGTCCTTCTCGGCGATGACCACCGGTTCGCCGCCCATCTCCACGACCAGCGCCTGGGCGATCGGCAGCACCGTGGCCTCGGCCGTCACCCCGAAGCTGCAGTCATTGAGCCGGGCCAGGTCCAAGCTCATGCCCGTGAACGTCATGGCCGGGTGGATGGCCAGCGGGATGGCACCCTTGGCCCGGGCCGGCCCCAGCACGGCGGTGCCGTAGCGTCCGGAGGTATGCACCACGAGCTGGCCCGGCTGCCAGACCCCGGCCGCGGCCAGACCGTCCACCAGCTCCGGCAGGGCATCGTCCGGCACCGCCAGCAGCACCAGTTCGGCCCGTTCCACGATCTCGGGGATCTGCAGCACCGGAACGCCGGGCAGCAGGTTCTCCGCCCGCTCCCGGCTGTCCTCGGACACCGCTGACACCCCGACGACGGCGTGCCCCACGCCGCGCAGCGCGGCACCGAGGACGGCGCCGACCTTGCCGGCACCGATCACGCCGATGCCCAACCGTCCGGGCCTACTCCTGCCCGCCATCGCGGCCCTCCTTGCTTCCTTGTGGTTCGTCCTGCTGCGCCGGCCCGCGGACGCCGCCCGCGGGCCCCTCGGCCGCCCCGGGGACGGGACCGGCCCCGGACTCCCGGGCTTCCAGCCAGCGTTCCGGGACGCTGCGGCGCCGGGCCGCGGCGGCCCGGACCGACTGCTCGTCGAAGAGCCGGCGGGCGGTGTCGGCGTCGACCTGGTAGATCACCGGCGTGACCGGTCCGGCGGTCGTATGCAGGCGCAGGTCCGCCACGCGCAGGCGGCGGGCCAGCGGGCCCTGGTGCAGCGCGATGGACTGGGTCCGCTCGTGCGGCACCACCGAGAGGCTGCGCCAGAGCCGGCCGCTGCGGGCCAGCAGGGCGGTCCCGGTGACGGCGAAGCCGTTGCGCCGCCAGGTCAGCCAGGACAGCCACCGCACCCGCCGCGGCGAGGTGACGAATCCGCCGTCGGAGGCGCCGGCGTCGTCCCTGTCCTTGCCCGCGATTCCGTCAAGGCCCGCCCCGAAGACGGTGAACGGGTCCTCGGTGCCCGGGTCCGGGAGCACCAGCGCAAGCATCTGCATCACTTCCTGCTGCGTGCCCACCGGCAGCAACGTGGTGCGGGCGCCCGCGTTTTCCGCGCTGAGGCCGTAGCCGGCCACGTTCACGCGCATCCGGTACCAGCCCTTGAGGCGCCACAGCGGCGACTGCATGATCTCCACGGCCTGCACCCGGCCGGGCGGGACGGTCTGCGCCCGGGTCTCCAGCAGGCCGTAGCGGAGCCGGATGCCGTCCGGGGAGATGGCGGCGCGGAAGTTGTAGCCGGTGCTGAACGTGGACCAGTAGCCGGCCACCACCCCGAACGCCGCGGGGACCAGGAAGGCCGGGCCGAACGCGGCACCGAACACAAAGGTCGAGAGCCCGGCCGCGATCAGCATGATGAGCAGGAACAGCGTGGTTCCGGACAGCAGCGCCGCGCCGAGGATACGTCCGCCCGGGATGGCCAGGATCTGCTGTTCGGGGGCTTCGGCCACCGCTTCCTGGGGGTGCGCGGGATCGCCGCGCAGGCCGGCCGCCCGGGCCAGGATGGTGGCGCGCAGCTGCTGCGCCGACGCCAGCGGCAGGTAGGCGAGCCGCACGGCCGATTCTCCGGCGTCGGCCACTTCGAATTTAAGTTCGGCCAGGCCGAAGATCCGTGCCAGCAGCGGCTGGATGACGTCGATCGCCTGCACCCGGTCCAGCCGCGCCTGGCGGTGCTGGCGGAACAGGACGCCGGAGTTCACCCGGACATGGTCGTCGGTGACCTGGTACCGGGTGAACCACCAGGAGAGGAAGAATCCGCCCACCAGCAGCAACGCGACCACGACCATGACCAGCACGGTCCAGACGGCGCGGCCGCCGCTCAGTCCCCAGAACTCGTCGCCCCGGAACATGGCCTCGAACCAGTCCCGGCCGAAGAAGTAGGCGATCGCCGCCAGCGCAATCCAGCCGCGGACCAGCGGCGAAACGGGGTGAACCCGGTGCCAGGTGCCGGTGGCGTCCGGTGCCAGGGGCACCCCTTGGGAGGCCGGCACTACTTCGCCGGGCGCGTCCGGCCCCTGCCCGGGCAGCGGGGCCTGCCCGTTGCTGCCGGGTACGGTCATAGCCCGGCCAGCCTTGCCTGCCCGCGGTCGGAGAGTTGTTCGCGCAGCCGGGCTCCTTCTGCCGCGGGCACCCCCGGAATGCCGGCGTTGGTCTGCGGGCTGGCGGTGTGCAGCTTCACCGAGCACAGGCCGAAGGCCCGCTCCAGCGGCCCCACGCCGACATCCACGTACTGCATCCGGCCGTAGGGGACCACCATGACGCGCTGGAAAAACAGTCCGCGCCGGATCAAAAGGTCCTCGTCGCGTTCGGCATACCCGATGGCCCTGACCTGGCGCGGGATCAAGAGCCCGGCCCAGACGCAGAGCGTGAGCGTGCCCAGGCTCAGCAGCCAGCCGAGCCACGCCGGGAAGCCGGGCCAGAGGCCGGTCAGCGCCAGGACGAGCGGGGTGGACAGCAGGGCGACGGCGACGACCGTGAAAATGGCCCAGCTGACCAGTCGTACGGTGACGTACTTGGGCGAGACCCGGATCCAGCTGATGCCGGCCGGATCGATCGCTTCGCTAGGCATACTCCCCCTCGCCTTGGGCCTCGGTACCGTTGTCCTGGGCCGCTTCGGTGTCCTCGGGCGGAAGTTTGCAGAAACGCTCCACCACCAGCCCGATCACCACCATGACCAGGCCACCGCCCATCATAGCCAGCACGGCCGGCAGCGCCCCGAGGCCAGGCCGGTACAGCAGCAGCATGAGCTGGTCCACCATGATGCCGCTGTGCCAGCCGAAGATCAGCGACCCGGCATAGGCGCAGGCCTGCGCCAGCACGAGGGTGCGGGCCGCGAGTACCGGATTCAGCTCCTTGTCCCGGTTGCCGTTGCGCCAGCGGCGCACTTTGAGGCCGAGCACCAGGGTGAAGACGGCGATGGCGGCCATGGTCGCCAGCGAGGAGAGGTGCAGGACGGGCACCGGCAGCCCGCCGCGCCCGGCGAGCAGGTTGCCCAGCCAGCCCAGCACGGCCGTGACGACGGCGATGGTCGCCAGCCAGCGGTATCTGATGGTCCTCACGAAGCCCCCACCCCGCCGGACACTATTGACCGGCTTCGAACGGCTCGGATTCGTAAGGTTCCACGCCGTCCAGGTCGCCGGCCGCCTGGGCCAGTTCGCCGACCGGGACGCCGTTGAGCGTGGCGTTCGAGTCCATCCAGGCCCAGGGCGCCAGCACGAAGGCGCGTTCGTGCGCGCGCGGGTGCGGGATGACTAGGTCCTCGTCGTTGAGCACCAGGTCGCCGTAGGTGATGATGTCCACATCCAGCGTCCGCGGCCCCCACCGCACTTCGCGGGTGCGGTGGTGCTTGTTTTCCACGGCCTGGCAATGGGCCAGCAACTGGTGCGGGTCCAGGTCGGTCTCCACCTCAAGCACCATGTTCAGGTAGTCCGGCTGGTCCTCGGGACCGCCCACCGGCTTCGTCTGCACCACGGCCGAGACTTCGCGCAGCCGCACGTGGGGGCTGTCCACCAGGTCCGCCACCGCGTGCGAGAGGGTGTCGCTGCGTGCGCCGAGGTTGCTGCCCAGCGCCAGGACCGCGCGGACGCTCACGGCTGCTCCCGGTAGATGCTGACCGTGACATCGGAAAACTCCACCTGGATGGGTGCCTGCGGCTTGTGCACCGTGACCTCCACCGCCTCCACGGCGAACGTGCGCAGCACATGGTCGGCTATCCGTTCGGCCAGTGTTTCGATCAGCTGCAGGGGCTCGCCGGCGATGATCGCGTCCACCTGGTCGGCGAGCTCGGCGTAGTTTGCGGTCTTCGCCAGGTCGTCGTCGGCCGCGGCGGCCCGAATGTCGGTGTGGAGGGTGACGTCGACGACGAACGGCTGGCCGCCGCGGCGCTCATGCTCCAGCACGCCGTGGTAGCCCGTGGCCTTGATGCCGGAAACCCTGATGAGGTCCGGCCGTGCCGGAGATGCTGGCGTCACGTCCCGGCCTACTTGGTCCAGGCGGCGGCTACTTTGACCGCGTCCAGCGAGGCGCCGGCGTCGTGCACGCGCACGCCCCAGGCGCCGTTGGCGGCGGCCAGCGCGGAGACCGCCAGCGTGGCCTCGTCGCGTTCCTTGGGTGCGGCGGCCTTGCCGGCGGTGGTCAGCAGGGAACCGAGGAACCGCTTGCGGGATGCGCCGACCAGCACCTTGTGGCCCAGTTGCGCGATCCGGTCCGTGGCGCGCAGCAGCTCCCAGTTGTGTTCGGCGTTCTTGGAGAAGCCCAGTCCCGGATCCAGGATGATCTGCTCCGGCGCCACGCCGGCGGCGACGAACTTGTCCCGCAATTCGGTCAGCTCCGCGAGGACCTCGGCCACCACGTCCTGGTAGTCCGCCTTGGGGTCGACCTCGCGGGCGTCCCCGCGCCGGTGCATCAGGATGTAGGGGACCTGGCGCTCGGCCACCAGGGCGGGCATGTGCGGGTCGTGGGTCATGCCGGAGACGTCGTTGACGATGGCTGCCCCGGCGTCCAGCGCCTTGGCCGCCGTGTCCACGTGCATGGTGTCCACGCTGATCAGGGCGCCGGCCTTGACCAGTGCCTCGATGACGGGGAGGATGCGCTTCTGCTCTTCCTCGGGGGTGATCGAGTCGGCGTTGGGGCGGGTGGATTCACCCCCGACGTCGATGATGTCGGCGCCGCCGTACAGCAGCTTCAGCCCGTAGGCGATCGCCGCTTCCTTGTTGGCGTGGTCGCCGCCGTCGCTGAACGAGTCCGGGGTGACGTTCAGGATGGCCATGACGACGGCACGGTCGGTGGGCAGGTCCGCGAACTTCTTCGGCGCACGCGCCTTGCGCAGCACGGGCAGCGGCGACGTGGCGGGTCCGGTTCCGGGGACTGCGGCGAGTGAATCCATCTATCTGTACCGTCTCTTCTCTTCGCTATCGTCCGATAATCAGGCTCATGGCCTCGGCTCGGGTGGCCTGCTCGCGCAATTGGCCGCGCACGGCCGAGGTGACCGTCTTCGCCCCCGGCTTGCGGACCCCGCGCATGGACATGCACATGTGTTCGCATTCGACGACGACGATCGCGCCCTTGGGCTCCAGGTACTTGACCATGGCCTCGACGATCTGCGTGGTGAGGCGTTCCTGCACCTGGGGGCGCCGGGCGTAGATTTCCACCAGGCGGGCGAGCTTGCTCAACCCGGTCACTTTACCGTCATGGGACGGAATGTAGCCAATGTGGGCGGTGCCGTGGAACGGGACCAGATGGTGCTCGCAGGTCGAATAGAACGGGATGTCCTTGACCAGCACCATTTCCTCATGGTTGATGTCGAACGTGGTGCCGAGAATGTCCGCCGGGTCCTGATGCAGGCCGGCAAACACCTCCGCGTACGAACGGGCGACCCGCTGCGGGGTTTCCCGCAGGCCTTCGCGGTCGGGATCTTCGCCGACGGCGATGAGGATTTCGCGCACCGCTTTCTCGATCCTGGGCAGGTCGATCAGCGGGTCGAACTCCAGCTCGGCGACAACGTCATCGTATTCGGTCACGTCTGTGATCCTAGCTGCTGGCGCCGGGTACGCCGCTTCGGCCGTCATCCCCGGGAAGGTCTCCGCCGGCCGGATTCGGGTCCACGATCACGGCTCCGTGGCTTCCTTCCTGCTGCTGGCCGTTGGCGGCCGCTTCCCGCTCCCGGCGGGAGACCACCGGCGGGATGTTGTGTACCGGCCGGGTTTCCTTGGACAGCCACACGTCCCGCAGCTCGCGGCGGCGCAGGTCGTGGAAGATCTCGGCGATCTCGCGCTGGTTCAGCGTCTCGCGTTCCAACAGGGCCAGGGCCAGCCGGTCGAGCACGTCGCGGTTCTCGGTCAGGATCGCGTAGGCCTCGTCGTGGGCGTCGTCGATGAGCCGGCGCACTTCCTCGTCCACCACGAAGGCGACGTGGTCGGAGTAGTTGCGTTCGTGCGACATGTCGCGGCCCAGGAACGGTTCGCCGCCGCCCTGGCCCAGCTTCACGGCACCCACGCGTTCGCTCATGCCGTACTGGGTGACCATCTGGCGGGCGGTGCTGGTGGCCTTCTCGATGTCGTTGGACGCGCCGGTGGACGGATCGTGGAAGACGATCTCTTCGGCCACCCGGCCGCCCATGGCGTAGGCGAGCTGGTCCAGCAGTTCGTTGCGGGTCACGGAGTACTTGTCGTCCTCCGGCACCACCATGGTGTAGCCCAGGGCGCGGCCGCGGGGCAGGATGGTGACCTTGGTGACCGGCGCGGAGTAGCGCAGCGCGGCCGCGACCAGGGCGTGTCCGCCTTCGTGGTAGGCGGTGATCTTGCGCTCGTGTTCCTTCATGACGCGGGAGCGCTTTTGCGGCCCGGCCATCACGCGGTCGATGGCTTCGTCCAGCGCCCGGTCGTCGATCAGCTGGGCGTTGGACCGGGCGGTCAGCAGGGCGGCTTCGTTGAGCACGTTGGCCAGGTCGGCGCCGGTGAATCCGGGCGCACGCTTGGCCAGGGAACGCAGGTCCACGCCCGGGGCCATGGGCTTGCCGGCGGCGTGCACCTGCAGGATCTGGTGGCGGCCTTCCAGGTCGGGGGCCTCGACGGCGATCTGCCGGTCGAACCGGCCCGGGCGCAGCAACGCCGGGTCCAGCACGTCGGGACGGTTGGTGGCGGCGATCAGGATGACGTTGGTCTTGACGTCGAAGCCGTCCATCTCGACCAGCAACTGGTTCAGCGTCTGTTCGCGCTCGTCGTTGCCGCCGCCCACGCCGGCGCCGCGGTGCCGGCCGACCGCGTCGATTTCGTCCACGAAGATGATGGCCGGCGAATTGGTCTTGGCCTGTTCGAACAGGTCGCGGACGCGGGAGGCGCCGACGCCGACGAACATTTCGACGAAGTCGGAGCCGGAGATCGAGAAGAAGGGGACGCCGGCTTCGCCGGCCACGGCGCGGGCCAACAGGGTCTTGCCGGTACCGGGCGGGCCGTAGAGCAGCACGCCCTTGGGGATCTTCGCCCCGACGGCCTGGAATTTGGCCGGTTCGGAGAGGAACTCCTTGATTTCGTGCAGTTCCTCCACGGCCTCGTCCACGCCCGCGACGTCGGCGAAGGTCACCTGCGGCATGTCCTTGGTGATCATCTTCGCCTTGGACTTGCCGAACTGCATGACCTTGGAACCGCCGCCCTGCATGCGCGAGAGCAGGAACCAGAAGATCAGGCCGATGATCAGGATGGGCAGGATCAGGCTGATGAAGCTCATGAACCAGTTGTTTTCCACCGGCTGGTCGGTGAAGGTGTCCACGTCGGAGGCGTTGATCGCGTCCACGATGTCCGGACCGCGGTCGCGACTGTAGAAGAAGGTGATCGACTTGCCCTTGTTGGCGTCGTCGATGACCAGGTCTTCGCGCAACGTCAGGTCGACGCTCTGGGCGCCGTCGTTCATCCGGGCCTGTTCCGCCTTGTTGTCCTGCAGCAGTTCAAGTCCCACACTGGTGTCGACCCGTGAAGACTGCGGACCGGCCAAATTGGGCACGGCGATCAGGAGGATGACCAGGACCAGGACAATCCAGATGATCGGTCCCTTGAAAAGGTTCTTCAATTTCATGCGACTTGGGGGCTTGCGCCCGTCCCTCCTGCTTGTCCGCGCGTGATGGCAGCCCTTCGGCTACTACAGCTATACACTGTCCGTCTTCCTTCACGCTCAAGGGAGGGCATTAGTTCCCTCTGGGCGTAGCCTAGCCTGCGGCGGACGGTGCGGCGGTTATTCGTAGATGTGCGGTGCCAGGGTGCCGATGAAGTCCAGGTTGCGATAGCGCTCGGCGTAGTCCAGCCCGTAGCCCACCACGAATTCGTTCGGGATCTCGTAGCCGACGTACTTGACGTCGATTTCCACCTTGGCGGCGTCGGGCTTGCGCAGCAGGGTGCAGATTTCCACGCTGGCCGGGCCGCGCGAAATCAGGTTGGTCTTCAGCCAGGACAGGGTGAGGCCGGAGTCGATGATGTCCTCCACGATGAGCACGTGCTTGCCCATCAAGTCCGTCTCGAGGTCCTTCAGGATCCGCACGACGCCGGAGGACTGGGTGCCGGAGCCGTAGGAGGATACGGCCATCCAGTCCATCTTGACGTGGCTGTGCAGTGCCCGGGCCAGGTCCGCCATGACCATCACCGCGCCCTTGAGGACGCCGACGATCAACAGGTCGCGCCCTTCATAGTCCCTGTCGATTTCGGCAGCCAGCTCGGCGACGCGCTGCTGGATCTGCTCCTTGGTGTAGAGGACGTGCTTGAGGTCTGCCTGGACGTCGTTGGAATCCACCACATGCTCCCGGGTCTAGCGGTCTGTCTGGCCGGGGCTGCGGCCAGTTGTTCTCAACACAAGATTGCCATAGCCGGTGCCATCTTGGTGAACCGCGTTGGCAGCAGTCCGGCGGTAGACACTGACGAATCCGGCCAGCTGCACCGGGCCGGCCGAGCCTTGGCGGCGCAGCAGCGATTCGGCCGCCAGCAGCCGTTCGTAGCTGGGGTTTTCGCCGCCCAGTTCGGCGGCGGCCAGGGCGAGCACGCGGTGCTTCATGGCGGCCGGGAGTTGTTCCATGCCTTCCCGTGGCAGCTCCAGCCCGTCCGGTGTGACCACCCGCAGCCGGCGGTATTCCTCGGCCGCCTGTGCCTGCAGGTAGTCAGCGTCGGCGGCCAGAATCTGTGCCGACCGCCACAGCGCCTGGGCGACGCCGGGACCCATCTCGTCCTCCAGGAACGGCATCACCCGCATCCGAATGCGGGAGCGCATGTACTGCGGATCACTGTTGGCGGGGTCGTGCCAGGGCTGCAGCCCGGCAACCGCGCACACCTCCTCGGTGTCTTGCCGGCGCAGCGACAGGAACGGGCGCAGATACGGGCCCCGCTTCACGGGCATGCCGGCCAACGACCGCGTGCCCGAGCCGCGGCCCAGGCCCAGCAGTACCTGCTCGGCCTGGTCGTCCAGGGTGTGCCCCAGCAGCACCGCCGCGGCCCCGAGTTCCGCCGCGGCGGCATCCAGCGCCGCGTAGCGTGCCGTCCTGGCGGCCGCCTCCGGTCCCATGCCGGCCGATTCCACGGCCACCCGGCGGACCTGGACCGGGGCCAGCCCCAGCGTTTCGAGCTGCAGCCGGGCACCCTCGGCCACCGCCGCGCTGCCCTGTTGCAGGCCATGGTCGACGACGACGGCCCCCACCCGATAGGGACGGACACCGTTGCGGGCCGGACGGTTGAAGAATTCCGCCGCGACGGCCAGGGCCAGCGAATCCGCTCCCCCGCTGCAGGCCACCAGCAACAGCTGCGGTTCGGCGCCCCCGGCGGTCGCTGCCGGCGGACCGAACTGTTCCAGCGCCTGGCGCAGCTGGTGCCGGGCGTCTGCCACCCGCGGATGCAACCGGGGCTTGCGCCGGTCCGCTGCAACACCGCTCATGCGCGGCTGAGGTCCATCCGGCTGACCCACAGGTCGGGGTGGTGGATCTCCTCTTCCGTGGGCAGGTTTTCGGGACGCTCCCACACCTGGTTAAAACCCTCCATGCCGATCTGCCGGGTCACCGCACGGACAAACTTGGCGCCGTCGGAGTACTGCCGGGCCTTGGCATCGAGGCCCATGAGTTTGCGGATCCAGTTTTCCAGCGCGCCGCGGCTCTTGCCGCGCGCGTTGAAACGTTGGCGGATGGTCTTGACCGTTGGGACCAGCGAGGAATCGACCGCGTCCATCACCACGTTGGCGTGGCCCTCCAGCAGGCTCATCACAGCGGTCAGGTGGGAGAAGACGGCCTTCTCTTCCGGCCCCTGAATCAGATCGAGCAGGGAACCCTTCAACGACGAACCCGGCCCTCCGCCGTCGTCCTTTCCGCTGTCCCTGGCCGCGGCGACGGCCGCCTTGACCGTCTGCTGCAGCCGCTCGCCGAGGGTGTCCGCCTTTTCCACCAGCGAGGACGACAGCCCGCCGATCTGCTCCATCATGTGGTCGCGCAGCCAGGGGGCCGCGGCGAACTGCACCCGGTGGGTCTGCTCGTGCAGGCACACCCAGAGGCGGAAGTCGGCGGGCACCACATTCAGTTCCCGCTCCACGGTCACGATGTTCGGCGCCACCAGCATCAGCCGCCCGGCGGCCGGGCCCCCGGGCAACAGGGAGCAGAAGGGGTCGTACTGGCCCAGCACCTTGCTGGAGAGGAAGGAGAGGATGGCGCCCATCTGGGTGCCGGTGAGCACGCTGCCCACGGCCGTGGTGGCGTTCTTGAGCTGATCCGGGCGCTTTTCGGCGAGTGCGGCGATGGCCGGGGCCAGCATGACCTCGAAACTGCGGGCGTTTGCCCTGGACCAGGCGGCGCGGTCCACGATCAGCACATCGGAGTCGCGCAGGTCGCGGGCGGCCTCCAACCCGGTGATGCGGTGCACGTGGTCCACCGACTCTTCCGCCAGCCGGCGCATCTCGGCCACGGCGGCGCGCATTTCCGCGGCCTTCATCCGGGGGCCGGCGGGGGTCAGCGTGGCTGCCGTGGACGCGGCCAGTTCCCAGTTGACCAACCGCGGGGCGGGGCCTGGGGTGGCGCCGGATTCACTGGGGGTCGGTGCGCTACTGTCCATGCGTCCCATCAGATCACATCAGCGGCGAACCGGTCACTACCGGCGGGCATCGATTGAAGCGGCTCCCCGGCCGGGGATCAGCAGCCGGGTCCGGCGGAAGGGTGGGCCGGCGGCCGGGGTTCCGGGCCGGGGCTCAGCAGCCGGGTCCGGCGGAAGGGAGGCCGTCGGCCGCGGGTTCCGGCGGCCGGGGCTCAGCGGCAGCCGCAGCCGGCCAGCACGGTCGCCGCCCGGTCGGCGGCCACGCGCGCGGCGTCGGTCGAGCCTTTCAGTCCGTTGGCCACGAAGGCGAAAACCAGCAGGCGTCCGTCGGCGCTGGCCACATAGCCGCTGAGCGACGTCACGGTGTTCAAGGTGCCGGTCTTGGCCCGGACCAGCCCGGCGCCGGCGGGGTTGTTTTCCAGGTAGCGCCCGGACAGGGTGCCGGTCAAGCCAGCGACCGGCAGGGAACCGATCCCGGCCCGCAGGTCCGCGTCCTCGGAGGAGGCCATCAGCCTGACCGCCGCGGCCAGCTGGGCAGGACTGACCCGGTTGTCCATGGACAGCCCGCTGGCATCGGCGAGCACCATGCCCTCCACGGGAATGCCCGCAAGGCCCGCCGCCTCGCGGATGGCTTCGGTGCCGCCCGCGAAGGAGCCGGGCTTGCCCGCCGCCACGGCCGTGTTGCGCGCGAGGACCTCCGCCACGTAGTTGTCCGAATGCTGCATCATGTAGGCCACCTGGTCGGCCACCGGCGCGGAATCCGCCTCGGCCAACACGTCCGCGTCAGCCGGTGCCGCTTCCCGTGCCACCGCGGCCTTCACCGTGAGTCCCTGCCCGGCCACGGCTTCGGCCAGCGCGTCGCGGAACGCCGCCCCGGCCAGCGCGGCGGCGTCGGCCACCAGGTCGCCGCCGCCGTCGGCCTGTTCCCGCCCGGCGTACAGGGCGAGCGGGTATACGGCGGAAATTTCGCCGTTCTTCACGTCGCCCGGGTCCCAGGCGGCGCTGATGACGGCCCCGGAGTAGAGGGAATCGTCCACCGCCACCGAGAGTTCACCGGTGTACCCGTCGGCGGCCAGCTGACCGGCCGCTTCGGCTGCCAGCGTTGCCAGCCCGGCTTCGCCCCAGACCGCGCCGGGCTTGGATTCCCCGGCCCCCAGCAAGGCATCCCCGCCGCCGACCAGGTAGACCACGCCCGGCGTGCCGCCGCGCTTGACCGAGGTAGTGAACCGGTGGCCGGCACCGATGGTGTCCAGGGCGGCGACGGCGGTCAGCAGCTTCAGGTTGGATGCCGGCACCAGCGGCTCGCCGGCTGCCTCGTCGTACAGCACGTCGCCGCTGGCCGCGTCGGTGACGATCCCCGTGAACCCGCCGGCGCCGTCGAACGCCAAGGCCCGGTCCAGGGCCGCATCCAGCACGGCCGGATCCGGCACCGGCGCCTCGCCGGCCGGCTTGAGCGGCTGCGGCTCCGCCAGCTCGGTGGGCGGCAATTGCGCCGCAGGGGTGCTGATAACCGGCTCCGGCTCCGGCCAATCGATGGCCTGGCCGAGGTTCAGGGCGGCGGGCACGGCCAGCACGGCGAAGACGACTGCCAGCAGCCCGGAGGTGAGCACGCGGAAGCCACGCCCCATGCTGCCCCTCCTGAGGATCTTGAAGTGTTGGGAACGCCCCGCGCCAACCCCGATGCCGGTACGGAAGGGCAAGACCTATATCGTTAAGCGTAGTCCGGCGCCGGGCCACGGCCGTGCATCGGCGGCGCCGAAGCCAATTTTCCGAACGTCTCCAAGGAGCGAAGCCATGCAGCATGACGTCACCATCGAGATCCCCAAGGGTTCGCGCGTCAAGTACGAAATCGACCATGAGACCCACCGCCTCCGCCTGGACCGGGTGCTGTTCACGTCCATGCAGTACCCCACCCACTACGGCTTCTTCGAGGACACGCTGGGCGAAGACGGCGATCCGCTGGACGCGATGGTCATGCTGCAGGACTACGACCTGCTGCCCGGTGTCGTCGTCGAATCCCGCCCCATCGCCGTCTTCAACATGACCGACGACGGCGGCGGCGACGCCAAGGTGCTGTGCGTTCCGGCCGACAAGCGCTTCGACCACATCCAGGAGCTGTCCGACGTGCCGGAGTTCCTCGTCAAGGAAATCGAGCACTTCTTCACCCGCTACAAGGACCTGGAGCCTGGCAAGTGGGTCAAGGCCGAGGGCTGGGCCGACCGCGCCGCCGCCGAGGCCGAACTGGAAGCCTCCATCCGGCGCTTCGCCGCCCAGGGCTAAGGCCAACCGGCGACGAACGGCCGGGCAGCCACGCCCGGCCTGAACCGAGCCTTGCCGCCCGAAACCGGCGGGAACAGCGACGGCGGTCCGGACCTTTCAGGTCCGGGCCGCTTTTGCCTTCCCCGGGGCGACCGGCGGCAGGACACACCCGCCAACCGGAATCGGTTGTTCCTGCCCGGACGGGCGCAATACTGGTGCCATGTACGTGCTCACCATCAACCAGCGCGATTCCCGCGAGGCGGGCGACCAGGTGCCCGCCCTGATCAGGTCGCTGCGCCACCTGCCCGCGGCGATCCCCTTTCAGCGGTCTGTCGGCGACGAAGCGATCGGCGCGGTCGAGAAGCCGTCCACGGCCATCGACGCGGCCCTGATCGCGCTGCGCGGCCGGCGCTGGCATGTGGGAATCGGCGTGGGCGAACTGCGGCCGCCGCTTCCGGAGGACATCAAGGACGCCGAAGGGCACGGCCTGGTCTACGCACGGCGCGCGGTGAACCGGGCCCGGAAAACCGGCGAGCGCGTTCCGCTGGCCGTGTCCGGGCCCGATGCTGAGGTCGCCGCGGAAGCAGAAGCCGTGCTGCGGCTCATCGGCCAAATCGTCGCCACTCGCACCGACGCGGAGTGGAAGGTGCTCGACCTGATGACGCCGGGAGCGCGCGGCCAGCAAAAGTACGTTGCAGAAGAACTGGGCATCACCAGCCAGGCCGTGAGCAAGGCGGTGGTCCGCTCGCACTGGGTGGAGGAGTGGGACTGCCGTCCGGCCGCCGCCCGGCTGCTGGACCTTGTCCACGGGCCCGCCTCCCCGGCCGCCGTCGCCCCGCCGCGCTGACGGCCCCGGAAGCTACGGCAATACCGGCGGGCGGCGTCTAGACTCCGAGGGAGACGGCGCCCGCCTCCGCCCGCGGGTCAACGACAAAAGGAGTGTTCAATATGGTTCCGGAGATCAACATTTGGGCGGTCATCGTGGCCACCCTTTCGACCCTGATCGTCGGATCTGTCTGGTACACGCCGAAGGTCTTCGGCAACTACTGGATGAGGGTCGCCAACGTCAGCCCCGGCGACGGCAAAAGCGCCGTACGCCCGATCATCATCACGGTGATCGTCAGCCTGATCAGCGCGTGGGTGCTGGCGGGTTCGGCGGCCATCGCGCAGGATTTCTACGGCGGCAACTTCCTGTGGAACACGGTGCTGACCGCCATCATCCTCTGGGCCGGCTTCACCGCCGCCCGCTTCGCCACGCACGATGCCTTCGAGGGCCGACCGGTCGGACTGACCGTCCTGAACATCGTGCACGAACTCGTGACGTTCCTGGTCATGGCACTGGTCATCGGCCTCTTCGGGATCAGCGGAGCCTGAGAACCGCAGCCCCCACTATCGAGGCAGCCGGCGGCAACAGGTGTGCCCGGGATTCACCCGGGCACCTCCTCCGGGTGGATCAGACGGGCACGCCTCAGTCCAGCAGGCTGCGCAGCACGACTGCTGCCCCGTCTTCCTCGACGGTTCCCGTGACCTCGTGGGCGACGGCCAGGACCTCCTCGGGCGCCTGTCCCATCGCGACGCCCCGGGCGGCCCAGTCCAGCATTTCGATGTCGTTGCGGCCATCGCCCATGGCGACGGTATGCGACGGCTCGACGTCCAGCTTCCGGCGCAGGGATTCCAGCGCGCTGGCCTTGGTCACGCCGTTGGCCGCGATGTCCAGCCACGCGGTCCAGCCCACCGAGTACGTCACGCCCTTGAGCCCCGCCGTGTCGATGGCTTCCTTGAACTCCTCGGGAGTGTTTTCGGCGCTGGAGACCACCACGCGCACGGCCGTGGACTCCAGCAGCGCCTCGAAGTCGACGCCCTTGGCCTCGATGCCGAAGCTGGCGTCCTGAAAGCGCTCCGTGGCCAGGAAATTGCCCTCTTCGTCCTCGAGCGCAAACTTGGCGGTGGGCAGCTTGGACCGCATCACCCGCAGGGCCGGTCCGGGGTTGAACGTCACCCGGTCGATCACCTCGTAGCCGTCCTCCAGCGACGTGTCGATCCGAAGGGTGACACCGCCGTTGGAGCAGACGGCGTACCCCTTGGTGACGCCGATCAGTTGGATGATCGGCAGCGTTGCATTCAGGGACCGTCCGGTGGAGACGACCACCTCGTGGCCGGCGTCGACGACGGCGCGCGCTGCTTCGCGCACGGCATCGCTCATGTGGCCGTCGTGGTTGACCAGGGTGCCGTCCACATCCAGCGCCACGAGTTTGCGGGACCCGTTCTCCACGAAGTTGTGGCGCCGGGCTTCGTTTTTATCGTTTGTCATATCTTTCGTAGCAATCCGCTGGTCGTCGATGCCAGCGTTAGCCTTGTCAGCTGTAGTTGTCATGTCCCTAGTCAAACATGGGCGGCAGACACGCGGGTAGGAAATTTTCTACGGGCGAATGAAGCGCCGGTGAATGCGGCCCCGCCGCGACGGCACCGCAGTGCCGCCGGCGGGGCGGAACGGCGAGCTAGGAGAGCACCGGAAGGACGTCCATGCCGCCCAGGTAGGGCCGCAGCGCGGCAGGCACATTCACGGAGCCGTCGGCGTTTTGGTGGTGCTCCAGGATGGCGACGATCCAGCGCGTGGTGGCAAGGGTCCCGTTCAGGGTGGCCACCGCCCTCGTGCCCTTCTTTTCGCCGTCCGCCGAAGCCTGGCGCTCACGGATGTTCAACCGGCGGGCCTGGAAGGTCGTGCAGTTGGAGGTGGACGTCAGCTCCCGGTAGGCCTCCTGGGTGGGCACCCAGGCCTCGCAGTCGAACTTGCGGGCCGCGCTCATGCCGAGGTCTCCCGCAGCGGTGTCGATCACCCGGTAGGGCAGTTCCACCTTGGCCAGCATTTCTTCTTCCCAGGCGAGCAGGCGGGCGTGCTCGTCGGCGGCCTCCTCGACCTGGCAGTAGATGAACATTTCCAGTTTGTTGAACTGGTGCACGCGGATGATGCCCCGGGTGTCCTTGCCGGCGGCCCCGGCCTCACGGCGGTAGCAGGAGCTCCAGCCGGCGTAGCGCGTCGGCCCGGCGGACAGGTCCAGGATCTCGTCCGCGTGGTAGCCCGCGAGCGCCACCTCCGAGGTGCCCGTGAGGTACAGGTTGTCCCGTTCCAGCCGGTAGATCTCGTCGTCGTGCTCCACATCGAAGCCGGTCCCCTGCATGGTTTCGGGGCGGACCAGGGTGGGGGTGATCATGGGGATGAAGCCGTTGGACACGGCCTGGTCCAGCGCCATGTTCATCAGGGCAATCTCCAGCCGGGCGCCCACGCCCTTGAGGAAGTAGAAGCGGGAGCCCGAAACCTTGGCCCCGCGTTCCATGTCGATGGCACCGATCAGCTCGCCGATGGCCAGGTGGTCCTTCGGCTCGAACCCGTCCCGGGCGAAGTCCCGGGGCTCGCCGACCGTCTTGAGCACCGTGAAGTCGTCCTCGCCGCCGGCGGGAACGCCGTCTTCGATCCGGTTGGGGATGCTGCGCAGCAGCGATTCCTGCTGGTTCCGGGCGGCATCCGACGCGGCCTGGGCTTCCTTGACCGATGCTGCCAACTCCTTGACCTGGGCCAGGAGCTCTGCCTTCTCCCCGCCCGTGGCCTGGGCCACCTTCTTGCCGAAGAGATTCTGTTCGGCGCGCAGTCCCTCGTAACGGTTGATCGCTTCCCGGCGGGCCGTATCGGCGGCGATCACGGCATCGACCACCGACTCGTCGGCGCCCCGGGCGCGTTGGGAGGCACGGAAAATCTCTGGATTGGCGCGGAGTTCGTTTACATCGATCACCTGCTAAGGGTACCGAAAAAGGCTTTCCGGCCTCGCTCCGCGCCCGCCGCAGCCGGTAGCGGGCCTCAATGGGCCAAAGCGGCGGGGCTGGATAGTCTATGACCAACATGACTGCCGAATGGATGCCCGCCCTCATCATCCTGCTAGCGGTGGCCGCCTTGGCGGTGGGATGGCCGGGCCTTCGCGGCATGCTGGGGCGCCGCCGGACAGCGGTGCCGGCCGCCCTTGCGCCTTCCCCGGGCCTGCCCGACCAGCGCGTGGTCTTCATCCTGAACCCGGCCAAGAACTCGGCCGACGAGGCCCGCCGCGAGGTGGAGGCAGCCTGCGCGGCGGCCGGTTGGAGCCCGCCCTTGGTGTTGGAAACCACGCCCGAGGACCCGGGCCACGGACAGGCCAGGCGGGCCATCGCCGAGCGTGCGGACGTGGTGATCGCCGGCGGCGGAGACGGCACGATCCGGGTGGTGGCCTCGGAATTGTCCGGCACCCAGGTGCCGATGGGGGTGCTGCCGCTGGGCACCGGCAACCTGCTGGCCCGCAATCTGGGTCTGGATCCGGCGGCCCTGCGGACCAACATCCATGTGGCGCTGCACGGGATCATCCGCAAGATCGACACCGCCGACATCATCTTGGAGAACGAGGCGACCGGCGAACGGTCGCAGGACAGCTTCCTGGTGATCGCCGGCATCGGCGTGGATGCGGATGTCTTGGCCGACACCCGCGACGACCTGAAGCGCCGGTTCGGCTGGATGGCCTATTCCGAAGCCGGCGTCCGCCACCTTGCCGGCCAGCGGGAGCGTGTCATGGTCAGCATCGACGATGGGCCCGCCCGTCCCCGCCGCGTCCGCAGCGTCCTGCTGGCCAACTGCGGGAAGTTGCCGGCGGGGATCGATTTCATCCCCACCGCGGAAATCGACGACGGCGAACTGGACATCGTGGTGCTCAGTCCGCGCAGCGCGATCGGCTGGTTGTGGATTGCCGCCAAGACGCTGGTGCGGCACAGCGCGCCGATTCCCGTGATCGAGTACCACCGCGGGCGGAAGGTCCGCATCACGGCGCACGAGCCGATGGGAAGCCAGCTCGACGGCGATCCCTCCGGGCCGGTCACGTCACTGACCGTCCAGGTCAGGCCGCGGTCGCTGGCGGTGCGCACCGAGTCGCTCCCCTCCGCCGGCAGCCACCAGGTGGCCGACTAGGGCCTGCCGCGCCCGGGCGGCCACCTGGGCCGGCGGGCTTGGGCCTGCAGCGGCCGGGCGGCCACCTGGGCCGGCGGCCGCCCGGAACGGAGATGTTTACGTGTCGTCGCCCCCGGTGTTGAGCGGATCGTCGCTGGCATCGGCCCGGTCGGTGTTGTGCAGTTCCTCGCCCGGAACGTCGATGGGTTGTTCGTCTGCTTCGAGCGCCGGGACATCCGCATCCGGCTGCTGCAGGTCTTCGTCCCGGGGAACCGGGAATTCGCCGGCCGCCTGCTGGTCGATCAACTGCTGCTCCTCGGCGAAGCGCAGGTCGTTGCCCTGGTCCCCCAGGTCGCCCGCGCGATTTTCACTCGGAGTCTGGTTGAGCGCCTCCACCGGCGTCGGCTCCCCGTCCTGGTACTGGTCCCTGTCGTTCTGCTGCGTCATGGTGCTCCGATCCTTGGTTCGCAGGTGCGGTTTTCCTCAGCATACTGACCATAACCGCGGGTCGACAGTCCGGCAGGGCCGGTCAGCGGGCCGACAGCAGGTCCTGCACCCAGCGGTCGGCCTCCCGGAATGCCTCGTCCTGGTTGCGGCGCGGAACAGTCAGTCCGCGGCGGTCGGCGCGCGGGTAGGAGCCCAAGAACCGGATGCCGGGGCTGATCCGGTGCAACCCGCGGACGGCGTCGGCCACCCGCTCCTCGGCGAGGTGGCCTTCGGCATCGAGGCTGAAGAAATAATCTCCCAAAAACTGGCCGGTGGGGCGGGACTCGATCCGGCTCAGGTTCACGCCCCGGCTGGAAAATTGTTCCAGGATTGCCCCCAGCGCCCCCGGACGGTCCTGCGGCAGCGGGACCACCAGGGTGGTCTTGTCGGCGCCGGTCGGAGCGGGCAGGACACCGGGGCGGCTCACCAGAATGAACCGGGTGACGGCGTCCGGAATATCGCCGATATCCTCGGCGAGCACGCGCAGCCCGCGCTGCCGGGCCACCAGCGGCGAGCAGATCGCCGCCTCGTAGCCGGCCCCGGGCTCCAGCAGTCCCACCGCGGACGCCGCCGTCGAGGACGCCGGCAGATATTCCGCTTGGGGAATGTTCGCAGCGGCCCAGGCACGGCATTGCGCCCAGGCATGCGGATGGGTGGACACCACCGCGACGTCGTCGGGCTCGGTTCCGGGCCGGACCGCCAGCACGAAGCGGATGGGCACGAGTTCCTCGCCGATGATGCGCAGCGGCTCGCCTCCCGCGATGGCATCCAGCGTGGCGCTGACGCCGCCCTCGACCGAGTTCTCGATCGGGACCATGGCCGCGCCGGCTTCGCCCGCGCGAACGGCGTCCACGGCGGCGTCGACACTCGCGGCCGGAATCCGGCGCGCGGCAGCCGCCCCGGGAACCTGGAGGAGGGCGGCCTCGGTGAAGGTTCCCTCCGGCCCCAGGAAGGTGTAGACGCCTGCCATTACTGGACCCGGGGCTCCTGCCCGTTCTCCGAGACGATCGGTTTGCCGGCATCCAGCCAGGCACCCATCCCGCCGTCGACGTTCACCGCCGAGTACCCGTTCCCGTTCAGCCATTCGGTGGCCCGGAAGGACCGACCGCCGCTGCGGCACACCACATGCAGGTCCACATCGGGGTCCAGTTCCTCCAGGCGCAGCGGCAGCTCGTTGAGCGGGATGTGCACGGCGCCCGCAATGTGTCCGGCTTCCCATTCATAGTCTTCGCGCACGTCCAGAATGGTGGCGTCGCCGCCGATGCTGTTGACATCCACATTCTCGATATCGCTCATGGCAACCTCCGTAATCCGCGGCGGGCCGTGCCGCCGCTGGTGAATTCCTGCTCCGGGCGTACCCGCGATTTGCCCCCTTTCCAAGCCTATAGTGGGATCGTCCGCCGCACCGTAATGAGACAGGGGCACCCATGGCCGCAGACCAGCCGACCATCCTTGCTACGTCCGGCGGAATCACGGCCGGCGTTCGCAGCCGGATCGCGTTCCACCACCTGGTGCACCACGCCGTCGAACTGGCGGGGCCCACGGGGCGTGCACCGCGGCTGGTCCACGTGGGCACCGCCGGCGGCGACCAGCGCTGGCTGCAGGCCGAGCTGGACGAGGCGGCCAGGGTTGCCGGTTACGGCCTGAGCCATCTGAACTTGTTCACCATGCCCAATGTGGCGGACATCGAGGAACACCTGCTGGGCCAGGATGTGGTGTGGGTGGGCGGCGGTTCGGTGGCGAACCTGCTGGCGGTGTGGCGGGTCCACGGCCTGGACGCCATTTTCAGGCGGGTCTGGCAGGCCGGCGTGGTGCTGGCAGGGGTCTCCGCCGGTTCCATTTGCTGGTTCCGTGGCGGCACCACCGACTCCTTCGGCCCCGAGCTGCGGCCGGTCACGAACGGGCTGGCGTTGCTGCCCTACGACAACGGCGTCCACTACGACTCGGAACCGCAGCGCCGGCCGTTGGTGCACCGGCTCGTGGCGGACGGCATCCTGGGCGAAACGCATTGCACCGATGACGGCGTCGGACTGGTCTACCACGGCACCCAACTGGCCGAGGCGGTCAGCGAGACCGACGGGAAACTCGCCTACCGCGTGACAGCCCAGGCCGGGGACGGGCCCGACGCCATCGCGGTGGAGGAACCGATCGACACCAGGTTCCTCGGCTGACCCGGCGCGCGGATTAGCCCGCACCGCCGGGCGGGGCTACGCTTACGGGCGATGACTGCTTTGCATGACTTGACGGCCGTCGCCCAGCGCGACGCCGTGGCCCGCGGCGAACTGTCCGCCCTCGAACTGACGGAGCATTACCTCCAGCGCATCGATGCCCTGAATCCCAGGCTCGGCGCCTTCGTCACCGTCACCGCCGACCAGGCGCTCAAGCAGGCACGCGCCGCGGACGACCATCAGGCACGCGGCGGGACCCTGGGCCGGCTGCACGGCCTGCCGGTGGCCTACAAGGACCTCACGGACGTGGCCGGCGTCCCGACCACCCACGGCAGCGCGGCCCTGGAGCATCGGCCCGCCCTGGCCAACCACCCCTTGGTGGACGTCCTCGAATCCGCCGGCAGCATCAGCCTCGGCAAGACCCAGGTCCCCGAATTCGGCCTGACCTCCTACAGCGAGAACCGTGTGGCGCCGCCGGCCCGCAACCCGCTGGACCCGGCGCTGAGCCCGGGCGGTTCCTCCGGCGGTAGCGCGGCCGCCGTGGCCGCCGGCCTGCTGCCCTTCGCCCCGGGTTCGGACGGCGGCGGCTCGGTCCGGATTCCGGCGGCCGCCACCGGGCTGGTGGGGTTGAAACCGGGGCGCGGCCGGCTCCCGGCCGGCAGCATCGGAGACGACCCGGGCCGGCTGGTGGTCGCCGGGCCCCTGGCCCGCACGGCGGCCGATGCCGGGCTGTTGATGGACGCCATGGCGGACGAGCAGCTGGCCCGCGCGGCCTTCCCGGGGGAACCCGGATTCCTGGCCGCCGCGCTTCGCGCCGAAGGGCGCTTTCGGATCGGCATCAGCACCGACTCTCCGTTCGAGTCCACCTACCCGCTGTCGCTGGAGCCGGAGGCGCGCGAGGCGTTGGATACCGCGGTGGAGCTGCTACTGGGGATGGGCCACGCGCTCGACGAAGCGGAGATCCGCTACGACAACCGCTACCCGGAGGCGTTTGCCACGGTCTGGACCTCCGGCCTGGCCCGGCTGGAGCTGCCCGGCGGCCACGAACCGCAGCTCATGCCGCTCACCCGTTCCTTCCGCCGCCGCGCCCTGAAGCGCGGGCCGGAGGCGCTGCCGGACGCCTTGGCCACGCTGGCGCGTTTCCAGGACGACACCCGGGCACAGTTCGGCCGCTACGACCTGGTTCTGACGCCCGCGCTGGCCCAGACCCCCCGGCCGGTGGGCTGGTACACCTCCAACAGCGCAGACGTGGACTACATGCGCCAGTGCCAGTATTCGCCGTACACCTCGTTGGTCAACGTGTGCGGGCTGCCCGCGATCGCCGTTCCCGTCAGCACCACCGAGGAGGGCCTGTCCATGGGCGTCCAGCTGATCGGCAAGCCCGGCTCGGAGGCCATGCTGCTGGCCGCCGCCGCGCAGCTGGAGGGCGTGCGATGAATCCTGCAACCCCGGCCTGACCTGCGGATTTGCATTAACACGCCGCCCGGTCACGGGCGCAGAATATGACATTTCATGTAGGGGACTGTCAGAATAGAACACCGTGAGCAATACCGTGCAGTCCGGGAATCCGCAGCCGGAAACAACAAAACAGTCCACCCAAACCGGCAAAACCTTCTTCGGGCATCCACGGATGCTGGCGAATCTTTTCTCCGTAGAACTCTGGGAGCGTTTCTCCTTCTACGGCATGCAGGGCATCCTGCTCTACTACATGTACTACTCGGTCGCCGAGGGCGGCCTCGGGATCGACGAGGGAATCGCCACCGGCCTGGTGGGCGCCTACGGCGGCGGCGTGTACCTCTCCTCGATCCTCGGCGCATGGGTGGCCGACCGCATCCTGGGGTCCGAGAAGGTCCTCTTCTACACCGGCATCATGGTCATGCTGGGCCACATCGCGCTGGCCCTGATCCCGGGCGGTGTGGGGCTGGCCATCGGCCTGATCCTGGTGGCCATCGGTTCCGGCGGCCTCAAGGCCACCGCCAGCTCGCTGGTCGGCTCGCTCTACAGCCTGAAGGACGACCGCCGCGACGCCGGCTTCTCCATCTTCTACATGGGCGTGAACATCGGCGGCCTCTTCGGCCCGCTGCTCACCGGCCTGGCCCAGGTGCAGCTTGGTTTCCACTACGGCTTCGGCCTGGCGGCGCTGGGCATGGCCATCGGCCTCACCCAGTACGCCCTGACCCGCAAGAACCTGCCCGAGGCCGCGCACCATGTGGCCAACCCGCTGCCGCGGGGCAACTACGGCAAGGTCGCCGCCGCGGCCGTGGCCGCCGTCGTCGTCATGGTGCTGCTGGTGGCCTTCGGCCTGGTGACCGCCTCGAACCTGGCCCCGATCATGGCCTGGCTGGCGATCATCGCCGCCGTGGTCTACTTCGTGGTGATCCTCTCCAGCAAGCAGGTCGACGCCGTGGAGCGCAAGCGCGTCTACGCCTTCATCCCGCTGTTCATCGCCTCCGCCGCGTTCTGGGCGCTGTTCCAGCAGCAGTTCACCGTGGTGGCCCTGTACGCGGACAAGCAGCTGGACCGCACGCTGGGCGGCTGGGAAATGCCGGCCAGCTGGGTGCAGTCCATCAACCCCGTCTTCATCATCATCTTCGCCGGCATCTTCGCTGCCCTGTGGACCAAGCTCGGCCCCAAGCAGCCCAGCTCGCCGCTGAAGTTCGCCCTGGGCCTGGTCGTGATGGGCCTGGCGTTCCTGGCGTTCATCCCGCTCACCGGCGGCGGCGCCAACTCCACCCCGCTGCTGGCCATGGTCGGAATCCTGTTCCTGTTCACCATGGCGGAATTGTTCCTCTCCCCGACCGGCTCCTCGGTGTCCACCAAGCTGGCGCCGAAGGCCTTCCAGACCCAGATGGTGGCGCTGTTCCTGCTCTCCATCTCGCTGGGCACCACGCTGGCGGGCATCCTGGCCGGCTACTACGACCCGGCGAATGAAGCCCCGTACTTCGGCTTCATCGGGGTGACGGCGATCATCCTCGGCGTCGGCCTGGCCGCGGCCGTGCCGTCCCTGAAGAAGCTGATGGGCGGCATCCGCTAGGACGGAACCTTAACGACGACGGCGATGCCCGGGCGGAGATTCACTCCCGCCCGGGCATCGCCGTCGTAAGGTGCCTTTTCCTCATCCGCCTTTCAGCTCCGGCCCTTTTGAGCGCTCAGCAGGGCCGGTGCTGAATAGTAGACGGGGGAAGCTGGTGAAGCCGACCAGCGACGTAGCGAGGCGCCGGACGGACCTACGCCCCGGCGAGGATGCCGATGAAGATCAGCAGGCACCAGATGCCGGTGACCGCGTAGCCCATGATCAGGCCGGCCAGCGCCATGCTGCGGCCGGCCGGTTCCTTCCCCAGCGCGATGTGGCCGAACACGATGGCCAGGACCTGCGGGACCAGCATGAAGCCGAACGTGACCACGGAGACGATGCCCAGCACCAGCGCCGCGATGCTCAGCCCCTTCGGCTCGACCTGCGGCGTGTAGTACATCGGCTGGTTGTAGTCCGGTCCGCCGTACGGCTGCTGCCCGGTATACGGCTGCGCGCCGGGGCCGGGCTGGTAGGAGTACGGGTTCCCCGCCTCGGGCAGCGCCGGCGGCTGCGGCAAGGCCTGGCCCGCATTGGGATCGGTGTACCACCCCGGATGCTTCGGGTCGTTAAAGGGCGGCCTGTTCTCCGTGCCGGACATACTGTTGATTCCCCCTGAGATTGATTCGCTGCTGCGCAGCTTCGGTGCTACCTACCAGTCTAGGCGCGCGGGAAGATCGGGAGCCTATCGGGCGGGATCCATAGTCCGCCACCGATCCGTGCTGATGGCGCCCGCCCGCCTCGTCAACGAAGGCGGGCGGCCGGGCATCAAGCCGGCCGCCCGCCCCCCGACTTCTCAGTGGTTAGCCGACCCCCTCAAGAATGTCCGTCTCGGTCTTGCCGATATTCCGAATGGCGTCGGGGCGCTTTTTGCTTAGCCACCTGTACCAAATCAACGCCGCAGCGATGGTGGCGAAGAACAGGTACGGGATGATGTTGAGCGGGAATGCCGGAACCGGATAGACGTTCGCATAGAAGACGAAAGTCATGTTGGCCACCGCAACTGTGGCGCAAACCCACACCAGTTTGTTTGGAATGCCTTCACGGCGGGTGTAGATGATGCAGGCCACCGCGACAAGCGAGTAGGCCACCATGTAGCCGTAGGTGCCGTAAGTGTCGACCCAGACGACAATGTCCATCGGATGCACCCGGGCGAGCAGCAGGATGATGTCCAGCAGAATGGCCGCCGGGCCAAAGACCAGCAGCACGCGGTGCGGGGTCAAGAACTTTTCGTGGGTACGGCCAAACCGTTCCGGAGCGACTCCCTCCTTGCCCATGACGTAAAAAATCCGACCGACGA
Organism: Arthrobacter senegalensis; assembly: GCF_059091765.1. Taxonomy (NCBI): domain Bacteria; kingdom Bacillati; phylum Actinomycetota; class Actinomycetes; order Micrococcales; family Micrococcaceae; genus Arthrobacter; species Arthrobacter senegalensis. Next base: position 517,571 of record NZ_JBNHGZ010000002.1, read on the forward strand.
CGTTAAGCGGGGCCACGACGACGGCGAAGAAGGACGCGGCCACGCCAAAGGTCAGGACAGGTCCGAACCAAGCAGGCATTCCGATAGTGGTGGCGATCTCCTCCAAGGGGCTGGCGCTCGTGGCGAGTCCCTCACCGAGGACGACGACTTGGGTATAGGCGGAGAAAATGTACAGCACGCCCACAGCGGCGGCACTCCACATGATGGCGCGCGGAATGGCAACGTAGGGGTTCTTCGCCTCGCGGCCCAGGGCGTCGGCGGAAGAGAATCCGACGAAGCCCAGGATACCCAGCACCATGCCGACGGCTACGCCTTGGAAGCTGGCCCCGTCGAAGGTGAACTGAGCCGGATCAAACGCCCGCGGACCGGCCCATATCAATGCCAGCGCCAGCAGGATGAAGATGATGGCGACCGAGACCAGCTCGAGCACCAGCGAGACGCGGGCCGAGAGGCGAATCCCGCGAATGGTGAAGAGCGTGGCGAAGCCGCCCAGCACGATGGCAAGGACGATCTGTGTCACCACACCGGTCGCCGGGATACCGACCAGATTCAGGAACTGGTTGAAGTAGGACACGGCGCCGCCTAGGGAGCCTGCAGCAATGCCCCAGCAACCGATGAGCAGTGCAACGCCGGTCACATAGGCGCCAAAGGGGCCCAGGCTCTTCGAAACATAGGTATACAGCGAGCCGGCCGAAGCGTTGCGCTTGGCGAACTGGGATATACAGTAGCCGACCGAGAGGATCACGATGGTCGCGAGGGCGAACGAGAGGATAGTGCCGTTGCTCGCAGTGGTGTAGATTCCGGCCGCTGTGAACGCGATGACCGCGCTCGGTGCGATGTTGGCGATGGCTTGGGCGAAGAGCTCCGGAGTGCTCATCACTCCGCGACGCAGACCGGCGTCTTTGGGGCGGGTCTGTTTGAAAGTGGTTGTCATGATTCTCCTTGGAATCGTCAGGGGATGAGCAGGGTCCGCAAAGCGTTGCCGCTCTCCAGGTCCTCCAGGGCCTGAGGGGCCTCGGCGAGGGGGCGTCGGGACGAAACAAGCGGGTCCAGTTGGAGCAGGCCGTCCATGTAGCGGTCCACCAAGGCCGGGATGTCAATCGATGGACGGACGCTGCCATAGTTGGATCCGAGGATGCGCTGGTCTGCCTCGGCCAGCACCAGAGGCTCGAACGAGGCGCGAGCGCCCGTGGGCGGCAGCCCCACGATGACCGCCGCGCCGCCCAAGCCGAGCATCTCGATCGCTTGCTCGGTGGTGCCGGTCTGTCCGATGGCGTCGAAGGCGTAGTCCACCCCGTCCGGCACCAGCGCACGGAGTTGCTCGACGGCGTCGCCCTTCTTGACATGGATTTGATCCGTGGCACCCAACTGCATGGCCAGCGCGGTCTTCTCTTCGCGGACATCGATGGCGATGATGCGCTCGGCGCCGGCCAACTTGGCCCCTTGCACCACCGACAGCCCTACGCCGCCGCAGCCAATCACGACGACGGTAGAACCAGGCTCGACGGCCGCAGTATTGGTTACTGCGCCAACACCCGTAGCGACGGCGCAGCCCACCAGGGCGATAACGTCCAGCGGAGCATCGTCGCGCACCTTGATGGCACCCGACGCCGGCACCACTGCCTCCTCCGCGAAGGAGGAAACGCCAAGGTAGTGGTGGAGGGTCTCGCCATCCTTGGACAGCCGGGATGTGCCGTCATGGAGCACGCCCTTGGGTGCCACAAGCGTGGCGACGGCCTGGCAGCGGGCCTCGTGCCCGGACTTGCAGTAACGGCATTCATTGCACGGCGGCACCCAGGACAGCACCACGTGGTCGCCCATAGACAGACTGGTTACACCCTCCCCAATGGCGGTCACGACGCCCGACCCTTCGTGGCCCATGACCATGGGGACGGCCGCGTCCCACTCGCCCCGCTTCACATGCAGGTCGGAGTGGCAGACACCGGCCGCGGCGATCTTGACACGTACTTCCCCGGGGCCTGGATCGGCCAACTCGACGTCGGTGACCACGATGGGTGTCGCGGAATCGCGGAACACTGCAGCTTTCATGAAGGGCCTTTCTCAAGTTCGTCTCTTGCCAGCCTCGATCGTATTCATGTGAGATTGGACATATCATTGTGCAGATTGGAGCGCTGTCATCATTTGGGGCTCCATTTTGTACATTTGATGTATGTCTAGAACTGTCGAGGACGTTTGTCGCAAGTTGCAGGGGACCCCGGTGGAACCGGGGGATTGGGTCCGGCGCCGGGTGAATGCAGCCTTGCTCTACGCCGACCGGCCCGTGATTACCGCGGCGGATGCTGTGCAGATGGTTTTCGTGACCGCTGCCGAACTGGACGAGGTGGCGGCCAATCAGTCTTCGGTCGAGCTGTTTCGACAGGCTGTGTTGGCGGTATCGGGAGTCGACATTGCAGTGGCCCGCAGTCTGTCGGTCGACGGCCTGCGCCTGGTGACCTTCTCCGACAAGATTCCGTTAGAGACCCTCCGCGCCAACGCAGAAGCCGTGCTCGCCTCCAATGACGCAGCGGAGGCCCGGTTAATCTCCAACGGAACGGCAGTGCTGACTCAAGTGGCCCGACGGGGCGGCGCCGAAGCCGTGCTCGCGGAACTGGCCCATCGGTTGCAGGGCTGGGCGGTACTGCTGGACACGCATGGCAGGGCGATTGCCAGCGCGGGCGCCGGGGCGCTGCATATTGGTGACGCCATGGCCGTCGCACTTAACCGGCCGGTAAAAGTGCGACATCCGGGCATGCAGGTGCACTCTGTGGGATTGGGGCAGGACCTCCGGGCGCACCTAGTGGTGTCCTCTCGCTCGGGCGTGACCAGTCGCACCCGCGATTTGTCCACACACGCCGCTGCACTCATCGACTTGGTGCTGCGGACCCATGACCACACTGCGCTGGAGCGTCTGGGCCGGGAGGTGATGGTCGAAAACCTGACCAGCGGCCATCCCGGGCTGGCTACCGCCACCCTTAGACGCTGGGGGTACCGGGGTGACCGGCTCTGCGCTTTTGTGCTCTCCTCACGCTCACGGTCGGTGGTGCTGGAGCAGCTTGTGCTTCAGTGGCTGGACGAGCTGGGGTTGCCGCATCTGGTCAAGACCGACAAGGAGCGGCTCCATGGCTTCCTCGATCCGGACGCAAGAGACGCGTTCCTAGCCGGGATTGAAGCCGAGGTCTACAAAGACAACGTGCCCATCCGGTGCGGAGTAGGGCGACCGGCGGCGCTGGAGGACCTCGCGTCCAGCCTTAGCCAGGCTGGCAACGCGCACGAAGTAGCCGTTGCCGACGGCATGCCGTTCGTGCTTTACCAGCAATTGCCGACGGTGCAACTGCTGTTGGAGAGCATGGACCCCGTGTCCCTCATCGCTCTGCGCCGCCCTCTTGAACGTGTATATGCAGAGAGTCCGGATGCGGTCTCGCTGGTCGACACCGCCCGCATCTTCCTCACTGAGCATGGCTCCTGGCAAGCAGCAGCCCAGCGGCTGAACATCCACCGCCACACGCTGCGGAAACGAATTGAGCGCTTCGAGTTTCTTTCTGGTCTGTCCATGTCGAATCCAGATGACAGATTCACTTTATGGATGGCCTTGCGTGCAGACGTCGGTCCGGACGGGACCTAATTTTCCGGCCCATAGGTGTTGGCCAGCGCAAGGCCAAATACATTGCATTCTTGGCACGCCAACCGCTTGCTCCTGGCAGTCAGCGCGGGAAGTTCGGGGGGCCTATCGGGTCGGATCCGCCACCCGATCGCCACGGATCGATAGTTTTTTGGCATGCTGGAGGGATGGCAAACCGTGCGGGCACAGTGGCCCTTCCCAGCGACCTTGTTGACCTGACCGCGCTCCGCGACGCGTACTTCAACGTCAAGCCGGATCCGGCCGACCCGTCCCAGCGCGTGGTTTTCGGCACCTCAGGGCACCGCGGCTCCAGCCTGAAGGCATCCTTCAATGAGGACCACATCGCCGCCATCACGCAGGCGATCGTGGAGTACCGCGCCGGGCAGGGCATCGCCGGACCGCTGTTCGTCGGCAAAGACACGCATTCCCTCTCGGATCCGGCCCAGGACACCGCCCTCGAGGTGCTGGCCGGAAACGGTGTGGCAGTGCTGGTCGATTCCCGGACCGGGTGGACCCCGACGCCGGCGGTCAGCCACGCAATCCTCACCCATAACGCGGCCCATCCGGATGCCCAGGCCGACGGCATCGTGATCACCCCCTCGCACAACCCGCCCGGCGACGGGGGCTTCAAGTACAACCCGCCGCACGGCGGTCCGGCCGACTCGGATGCCACCGGGTGGATTGCCGCCCGCGCCAACGAACTGCTGGAGGCGGGCCTGCGCGGCGTCAAGCGGATCACGCTGGGACAGGCCCGGTTCTCCGGGTCCATCGGTACGTACGACTTCCTGGCCGCGTACGTGGACGACCTGCCGAAGGTGCTGGACCTGGACGCCATCCGTTCCGCCGGCGTGCGGATCGGTGCCGACCCGATGGGCGGAGCCTCGGTGGACTACTGGGCCGCCATCGCCGAGCGGCACCGGCTGGACCTGACCGTGGTCAATCCGGCGGTGGACCCGCAATGGGCGTTCATGACCCTGGACTGGGACGAGAAGATCCGGATGGACTGCTCGTCGCCGTCGGCAATGGCCTCGCTGATCAACGCCGTTCGCGGCGGCGGCGCCGCCTTCGACATCGCCACCGGCAACGACGCCGACGCGGACCGGCACGGAATCGTGACCCCTGATGCCGGGCTGATGAACCCGAACCACTACCTTGCCGTGGCCATCGACTATCTCTACAGGCACCGGCCGGACTGGCCGGCCGACGCGTCCGTGGGCAAGACGCTGGTGTCCTCCTCGATGATCGACCGGGTAGCGGCCAACTTGGGCCGGCAGCTGGTGGAAGTTCCCGTGGGCTTCAAGTGGTTCGTGCCCGGGCTGCTCTCCGGCGAAGGCGTCTTCGGCGGCGAGGAGTCGGCCGGCGCCTCCTTCGTGCGGTTCGACGGCAAGCCGTGGTCCACGGACAAGGACGGCATCCTGCTGGCGCTGCTGGCCTCCGAAATCGTGGCGGTGACCGGAAACTCGCCGTCGGAACTCTATGCGGGGCTGACCGAGAAGTTCGGGGCGCCGTCCTACGCACGGATTGACGCGGCGGCCACCCGGGAGCAGAAAGCCGCGCTGGCGAAACTCTCCGCCGCCGACGTGGCCGCCACCGAACTGGCCGGCGAGGCGATTACCGCCAAGCTGACCGAAGCGCCCGGCAACGGCGCCCCGATCGGCGGGCTGAAGGTCACCACCGACAACGCGTGGTTCGCGGCCCGGCCCTCTGGCACGGAAGACGTCTACAAGATCTACGCCGAATCCTTCCGCGGCCAGGACCATCTGCAGCAGGTGCAGGCAGAGGCGAAGGCAATCGTGGACGCCGTGATCGCCTGATCACCGCCTGACAACGGAGGCCGGGCCGTTCCCGCCCGGCCTCCGCGACCGGTCGGGCGAGCCGGCACGCCATTCCGGCGGTAGGATGTCCCCCGGACATTTTCCCGCTGACTCCCCCCTAAGAGGCCCACCATGAGCACGCCTGCAAAATCTTCCCCGTTCCGTTGGGCCCTGCATGGCGACGGCAAGAACATTTCACCGGGCACGGTAGTCGGACCCCAGGAGCGGCTCACCTGGCCGCGCACCATGGGCGTCGGGGCCCAGCACGTGGTCGCCATGTTCGGCGCCACCTTCCTGGTCCCGCTGCTGACCGGGTTCCCGCCGTCGACCACGCTGCTGTTCTCCGGCGTGGGCACCATTCTGTTTTTGATCATCACGGCAGGCAGGGTCCCCAGTTACCTGGGCTCCAGCTTCGCGTTCATCGCCCCGATCGGCGCCGCCATGAATCAGCACGGAATGGGCGGAGCGCTCGGCGGCCTCATCATGGCCGGTGCCTTGCTCTTCCTGGTCGGCGCGCTGGTGCACAAGGCCGGCACGCGCTGGATCAACGTGGTGATGCCGCCGGTGGTCACCGGCGCCATTGTTGCGCTGATCGGGCTCAACCTGGCGCCGGCCGCCAAGCAGAACTTCGAGAAGGGGCCCGTGACGGCGCTGGTCACCGTCGTCGCGATCCTGCTGGTCACGGTGTTGTTCCGCGGGCTGCTGGGCCGGTTGTCCATCCTGATAGGCGTGCTGGTCGGCTACGTGGTGGCCATCCTGCGGGGCGAGGTGGACTTCTCCAAGATCAATGACGCTGCCTGGATTGGTTTGCCCGAATTCCACGCGCCGGAATTCCACATCTCCCTGATCGGGCTGTTCCTCCCCGTCGTGTTGGTCCTGGTGGCAGAAAACATCGGCCACGTGAAGTCCGTGTCCGCGATGACCGGGCAGGATCTTGACCCCGTCACCGGCCGCGCGTTGATGGCAGACGGCCTGGCCACCATGCTGGCCGGCAGCGGCGGCGGCTCCGGCACCACCACCTACGCCGAGAACATCGGCGTGATGGCGGCCTCCAAGGTCTACTCCACCGCCGCATACTGGGTGGCCGGCATTGTCGCCATCCTGTTGAGTTTGCTCCCGAAGTTCGGTGCCGCCATCGCCACCGTCCCGGTCGGCGTCCTGGGCGGCGCCGGCGTCGTGCTCTACGGCATGATCGGCATTTTGGGGGTGCGGATCTGGGTCCAGAACCGGGTGAACTTCGCCAACCCCATCAACCTCTCCGTGGCAGGGGTGGCCCTGGTGATCGGCATCGCCAATTTCAAGTGGGCGATAGGCGAGCTGCAGTTCGAAGGCATCGCGCTGGGCTCGGCAGCGGCACTGCTGATTTTCCATGGCATGAGTGCGGTGGCCCGCTGGCGCCACACCGAGCCCGTGGATTCCGTGGAAGACGAGGGCGTCAGGCCGTCCAAGCTCGGCTGACCGCCGGGCGTGGCGGCCGCCTGGAGGCGAGGGCGTGCTCCGGGCCGCCGTGCCCTAGACCGCGGGGACATCGGAGGCTAGCGTTGCAGCCATCTCTCCCGCGGCGTCCGGCCCGGGACCTTCTCGAGGAGGAAAGCATGGCCAACCACGTCTACAACGTCACGGAGATTGTGGGTACGTCGCCCGACGGGATCGATGCCGCGGTCTCAAACGCCATCAACGAGGCCTCCAGGACACTGCGCAACCTCGACTGGTTCGAAGTGAAGTCCGTTCGCGGCCACCTTAGCGAAGGCAGGGTCGCCGACTGGCAGGTGACCATCAAGCTCGGTTTCCGGCACGAAAGCTGACCGACCCATGAGCCAGCCACGCGATGAATCCACAATGCCCGACGACGAGCATCTGCGCCACGACATCGGCGCCCCGGAGCCGGAGAACGACTCCGCCGCCACGTTCGACGGCGAGCACTTCACCTCCAGCCTGCTCAATGCGGGGCAGCGGGTACCGGGCCTGAGCCCGGACGGCGAATACCGCCAGAGCGAGGACCCGGAGCACGAGAACGAACCCGGACAGGACGGATTCGTTCCCCCCTCCGCCCCCACCGGCGGATAGCAGGCGGGAACTCGGCACCGCGGCACCGCGAGACGCGGGTTCGTGCGGCGGGGCCCGCGCGGCCTTGCCCGAGCGACGCTTGACTGGTGAGGCGACGCGTGGGCCATGAGCGGGGCATTAGCGTGGCCTGCACGCACGCTATATGATGGCTTCCTAAAGTAATGAACTCTAGGGAGCCCTCGTGAACCCATTTGCCGCTGCCGACGCCCCGCTGTACGAAGTCAAGGCCAACCTGTTCAAGGGACTGTCCCATCCGGTCAGGATCCGGGTGCTGGAACTGCTCGCGGACGCTCCCGAGGTAACCGTGACCGAGCTGATGAACGAGACGGGCCAAGAGGCCTCCAACCTGTCCCAGCACCTGTCCGTCTTGCGCCGGCACAACCTCGTCCTGGCCGAACGCCGGGGCGTGCAGGTCTTCTACCGCCTGGCGTACCCTCAGGTGGCCGACCTGCTGACCGTTGCCCGCAGCCTCCTGCAGCAGCTCCTGCACACCGCAACGCAGCAACTGGCCGGCTTCGGTGCGGCCGACAACAGCCCGACGGCATCAGCCCGGGACGCGGGCACCAAACCGGAACCGGCGCCATGAAGTCGGTGAGGGCTGCGGCCGCGCTGCTGCCCGGCAAGGCCGATTACGCGCAGCTGCCGCGCACCTGGCGGAACGACCTGGTGGCGGGCGTGACCGTGGGTATCGTCGCCCTGCCGCTGGCCTTGGCATTCGGTGTCAGTTCGGGTGCCGGCGCCGCGTCGGGATTGATCACCGCGATCGTCGCCGGCATCGTCGCTGCCGTTTTCGGTGGTTCCAACATCCAGGTGTCGGGACCCACCGGCGCCATGGTGGTGGTGCTTGCGCCGGTCATCGCGAGCCACGGGGTGTCGTCGCTCGCGCTGCTGACGCTCATGGCCGGCGTCATGGTGGCCGCCGCCGGTGTGCTGAAACTGGGCCGTGCCGTCAGCTTCATACCGTGGCCGGTCATCGAGGGCTTCACGCTGGGCATCGCCGTCATCATCTTCATACAGCAGGTGCCGGCCGCCTTCGGGACGGCACCGGGGCCCAGCTCCAACGCGGCCGTGTCGGCGGTCGAAGCCTTGAGCACGGCCTCGTTGGCGGGCTTGTTCTGGCCCGTCATCCTGGCGTTGATCGTGGCCGGCATCATGGTGGCCGCGCCGAAGATCAATCCACAGCTGCCCGGCTCCATCATCGGGATCATCGTCGCCACGCTTGTGGCCCAGCTGATGAATTTGGACGTTGCACAGATCGGCGAGCTACCCAGCTCCTTGCCGGCCCCGTCCCTGCCCACCCTCGACCTGGCCCTGATGGGCGCATTGGCCGGGCCTGCCCTCACCGTCGCGGCACTTGCTGCCATCGAATCCCTGCTCTCGGCCCGGGTGGCCGCATCCATCTCCGACACGGGCCCTTACGACGCGGACCGGGAGCTGGTGGGCCAGGGCCTGGCCTCGGTTGCCTCCGGCTTCTTCGGTGGGATGCCTGCCACCGGGGCCATCGCCCGGACGGCAGTAAACATCCGCGCCGGCGGGCGGACCCGGGCCTCCGTCGTCGTGCATTCCCTGGTGCTGCTGGGCGTCGTGTACCTGGCGACCGGGCCCGTCTCGCAAATCCCGCTGGCGGCACTGTCCGGCGTGCTGATGGTGACCGCCGTCCGCATGGTCTCGCTGAACACCTTGCGCAGCGTGTTCGGCTCCACCCGGGCGGACACCACGGTCTTCATCGTCACCGCCGTCGTCACGGTATCCTTCGACCTGATCCAGGCCGTGGTGATCGGCATCGTCTTCGCCGGGTTCTTCGCGCTGAGGGCGTTGGGGAATTCCAGCGGAGTCCACCGGGAGGAGATCCCCGGACCGGCCGCAGACGGCGACGAGCAGATCGCAGTCTTCCGGCTCGACGGCGCCCTGTTCTTCGGCGTGGCCGACCGGGTGCTGGATCGAGTCTCTTCCATCCGCAATGTGCAGGTGGTGATCATCCGGATGTCCCAGCTGCAGATCCTCGACGCGACCGGGGCCAAAGTCGTGGCCGACCTGGTCACGGCGCTGGAGCGCCGCGGCGTCACCGTGCTCATCAAGGGCATCCAGGAACGCCATGTGGAATTGGCCCGCCGGGTCGGCGTCTTGGAGTCATTGCGCCACGACAAGCACCTGTTCGGCGACCTGGAAGCGGCGGTCGAGCATGCCCGCAGTCACGTCCGGCGCAACGGCGAAGCCCGGCACGCACAACAGGCCTAAGGCGCACCATCAGGCCCGCCTGCGTCAGGGGCCGTCGGCGGTGACGCCGCGACGCGCATCGCCCGCGGCCCGGTAGGCGAAAACCGTGGCCGCGATGGCCAGCCCGACGGCGATGATTCCGAACGGGTTGCACAGCGCGGTGGACATTCCCAAGGCGGACGGACCGGCAAGCAGCGACATGATGGACGCGCCCTCTCCGGCGCCGCCGCCGAAGTCCGGGACGGTGAAGCCGAAGGCGAACGCCAGCAGCCAGGCCAGCGCCGGCACCACGACGGCCCGCACCGGAAGCAGCCGGCCCCGGCGGGCGGTCTCGAGGAGCTTCACGCCGGTCAGCAACAGCAGGACCAGCAGCACCGGCCCCAGGCTGATGCCCAGCCAGAGCACCATCTGCCCGCCGATGCCAAACAGCACGCGTCCGGCCACCACCCAGAGCGGCACCAGCACCGCCATCGGAATCGCCAGCCAAAGGACCAAGGTGCGGAGAAAACCCTGGCGGACGGCCGAGGGCGGCGGGACGACGGTGCTGCTCATGCCCTCATGATAGGCGTGGTTCCCGGGCTCAAGCCCCTTCGAGCGCCTGTTGCGTGGCCAACGTGACATAGCGCGCGGCCTGGGCCATGGCCTGTTCCCGGCTGCCTGCCGCCTCGACCACGCTGGCGGCCGCGTGCACCCCGTGTTGGGCCAGGCGGTCCGGCGCCAGGTCGATCTGCCCGGCGACGACGACGGCGGGGATGCCCCGGGCTTGGGCACGCCCGGCGACTCCCAGCGGCGCTTTCCCGAATTCGGATTGCCGATCCAGCGACCCCTCGCCGGTCAGGACCAAGTCTGCATCCGCCAGGGCGGCCTCGAGGCCCACCAGGTCCGCGACGACGTCGAACCCCGGCTCCACCCGGACCCCGGCCAGCGCCATGAAGCCGGAGGGGAAGCCGCCGGCCGCGCCGGCGCCCGCCACGTTGACGTCGCGGCCTGTTGCCTTCAGCAGCAGCTGGGCCCAGCGCTGCAGCGCCTCGTCGAGCAACCGCCGCGAGACCGCGTCGGCGCCCTTCTGTTCACCGAAAGCGTGCGCCGCCCCGTCTGGCCCGTACAGCGGATTCGAGACGTCTGCCGCTATCCGGATCACGGTCTCCGCCAGGCGCGGGTCCAGGCCGGAGGTGTCAAGGTGGTCCGCGGTGGCCAGGGCCGCGCCGCCGAGCAGGACTTCGGCGCCGCCGCCGGCAAGGACCTTCAGGCCGAGCGCGCGGAGGGCCCCGGACCCGCCATCGGTCATGGCCGAGCCGCCCACCCCGAGCACAATCTCGGTGGCGCCGGCGTCCAGCGCCGCCTCAATCAGCTGGCCGGACCCGTAGGAGTGGGCCGTGAGCGCCGACTGCACGCTGGGCTCCGTGAGCAGCAAGCCGGACGCCCGCGCGGTTTCGATGACGGCGGTCTTGCCCTCCGGCCGCTCGAGCATGGCCCAGGATGCGGTGACCTCACGCTCCAGCGGCCCCACGACGCGTTCGGTGTGCTCGGCCGCACCGGCGGAGAGGGCAGCCTCCAAGGTGCCCTCTCCGCCGTCGGCAACCGGGAGCAGCTGCACGTGGGCGTCCGGGTAGACCCGCAGCACGCCCTCGGCCATTGCGGCGGCCGCCTCGGCGGCCGACAATGTTCCCTTGAACTTGTCCGGTGCGATCAAGACCTTCATGCGGACTCCCTCTGCGGCCAACTGCCGCGTTCAGCCATCACTTCGGCCAGAATATCGGCGCGGTCGGAGACTATGCCATCCACTCCCAGTGCCAGCAGCCGTTCCATCTCGGCGCGGTCGTTGATGGTCCACACGTGTACCTGCAGGCCGGCCCGACGGCAGCGCCGGACAAACCCGGGCGTGACGACCGTAAACGGACCGTACTTCACCGGCACCTGCACCGCGTGGACGCGGACCAGCCGGGCCATCAGGCCCGCCAGACCTATATAGCCCAGCAAGTATATTGCCAGGGTCGCATACACGCCGGCGGATCCCGCGACGGGCCGGCTCAGGCCGCGCAGCACGCGGAAGCGGCGGCGGTCGGAAAAGGAAGCCACGAGCACGCGGTCGTGCGCGTCGTAGGCCTCGATCAGCCGGGCCAATTCGTCGGCGGCGGCCATGTCCTTCACGTCCACGTTCAGTCGCACGTCCGGCCACGCGGTCAGCAACTCCTCGAACGTCGGGATCGGCTCACCGGAAATCCGGACCCGCGCCAGCTGGCCGGCCGTGTGCTCCGCCAGCTCTCCGCGGCCGTCGGTAGTACGCTCCAGCGTCCGGTCGTGGAAGGCCACCAGCACGCCGTCGCGGGTGGACCTGACATCGGTCTCCAGGTAGGCGTAGCCGAGATCGACTGCCGCGCGGAAGGCCGCCATCGAGTTCTCCCGACCGTCCAAGGAGAAACCCCGGTGCGACATGGCCAGGGGCCGGCCCTGCCCGGAACCGGGAAACGTAGGATTGAGGTACGGGCTGGCGCTGCTCACCTTCGGTACTCTACCGGCCCCGCCACGACCGCCGATGAGGAGGAGTCCATGCGTCTTGCCGTGGTGCAGGCTGCCGGGCTGCTCGGCGACGGGTCCCGGCCGCGGTGCCGGATGTGGCTGGAAGAGGCGGCCGGGCTGGGGGCACGGCTGCTGGTGCTGCCCGCGGGGTTCGCTCCGCATTTCCGCCGCGAACTGGGCGGGCTCGCGGCGGAACACAGGGTCGCGGTGGCGGCCGGCAGCAGCAGCCACGGCAACGGCCCCGAACTGTGGCTGTTCGATGCGTACGGCGGGCTCCAGGCCTGCACGGACGCCGCCGCGGTCGTGCCGCTGGAGGGGCTGCTCATCGGGCTGGCTGCGGAGGACGACGCCGGCTCGGTCGCCCTGCCGGCGCCCGGCACGTCCCGCCGGTCGGTCTCCGACGACGGCGCGCAACTGCTCGTGGTGCCCGGCGGCAGCGGCGGCCGGGACGGCTGGTTCCGTGCACTGGCCCGCCGGGGAGCTTCTGCACAGGCGGTGGCCTGGAGCGGGCCGGGCCACAGCTTCATCGCTGCACCGGGGACGGGTGTGGTGGCCGAGGCCGGCCTGTATGAAGAGCTGATCGTTGCGGACATAGAACCGCCCCGGCGCAGCCGGAGCACCGGCCCCAGCTGGTTCGCCCGCCGGTATCTGGACGAGCGTCCCGAAACCCGGCGGGAGGCGGCGCCCGCCGGAGCGGCGCGAGGCTCCTGACCGCGGGACCCACGCAGGGGTCAGACCCCGCGCGAGGCCTGCCGCCGGTCCGCCAGCCGTTCCTCGATCACCTGGGCGACGCCGTCCTCGGCGAACGCCGGGGCGCGGAACGGGGTTGCTTCCAGCGCGGTGCGGTGGCCGGAGGCCATCGCGTAGCCGGCCCCGGCCCACCGCAGCATTTCGATGTCGTTCGGCATGTCGCCGAAGGCCACCACGTTCTGGGGGCCGATGCCCAACGAACCGGCGTACTCGGCCAGGGTCACCGCTTTGTTGAGCCCCGGCCGTGCCATCTCCAGCAGCGGGTTGCCGGGGGCAGAATGCGTCACGGCGGCCAGATGCCCCACCGCCGGGCCCACCTCGGCCAGGAAGGCGTCGGGGTCGATGTCCGTCCCCCGGGCCAGCAGTTTCACGACCGAGTCGGAGCGGCGCAGGCTTTCCGGCAACAGTTTGGGCACGGTGCCGTCCAGAAGCTCCACCGAGCCGGGCTGCAGAAAGTTCGGTTCCAGCAGGAATCCCTCGGTCGTTTCCGCCGCGAACGTCACCGCCGGGTGCAGGCCGAGGATGATCCGGCGCACCTCGAGAATGTTCGCGTGGGGCAGCGTCTGCGCCGAGAGCACCCGCTCGGCCACCAGATCGTAGACCACGGCGCCGTTGGAGCAGATCACCCGGCCGCGGTGTCCGATCTGTTCGGCCAGCGGAGTCAGCCAGCGCGGCGGCCGGCCGGTCACGAAGACAATTTCCACACCCGCGGCCGCCGCGCTGCGAAACGCCCGGACGGTGCGGGGGCTGATTTTGCCGTCCCGGCCGATGATGGTTCCGTCGAGGTCGCTGGCGATAAGGCGCATTGCACCAGTCTAGGGATGCCTCCGGCGGCGCAGGCGGCTAGCCCAGCTCGTCGCGGCGCGGCGGATTCGCCCCTGCCCGGGACACCGTGATGGCCGCGGCACGGGCAGCGTGCGCCATCACGTCTTCGAGCGTGGCGGAGCCCATGTCGCGCAGCTTGCCGCGCCGGGCCGAACCGGAGAATCCCGCGTTCAGCAGCGCATCGAGCAGCCCGGACATGTACGCGTCGCCGGCGCCTACGCTGTCAACGACGGCCGACGCCGGTGCCGTGACCTCTGCCGTCCCGGCACCGACCACTCCCCAGCTGCCCTTCGCCCCGCGCGTGACCACTACCGCGGCCGGCCCCCGCTTCAACCACGCACGGGCCGTCTCCTCGACGGTACGGTCCGGGTACAGCCACTGAAGGTCTTCGTCGGAGGCCTTGACCACATCGGCCAGGACCACGAACTTTTCGGCCTGCCGCCGGGCGAAGTCCCGGTCCGTAATCAGCGTGGGCCGGCAGTTCGGGTCGTAGCTGACCAGGGCCCGCGGATGGGCCCGCTGGACGGTCCTGTACACCGTGTGCGCGCCCGGCTCCAGCATGGCGGCGACGGAGCCGGTGTGCAGCCAGACCGTCTCGTCGAGCAGCCGGGGCCGGATCTTTTCGAGGTCCGGCAGTTCCCAGAGCAGGTCGAAAGAGTAATGGGCGGCACCGGCGGGATCCAGGGTAGCGGTGGCAGCGCTGGTCGGCGACGCATCCGGATCCAGCGGCACCAACACGGAGTTGCGGCGCAGATGGCCGTGGACCAGGTCCCCGAACCGGTCCTTGCCGTACCGGCCGACGAACTGGACCGGGTGGCCCAGCCGGGCCAGGCCCACCGCCACGTTCATTGGGCTGCCGCCGACGTGCACCCGCGGGGGCATCGTGTCGGAGCGGACGACGTCCACCAGGGCTTCGCCTATGACCGTGAGCACAGTGCCAACGTAGCAGAGCGCCGCCGGTTGCGGCACCGGCATCAGCCCAGGCCGGCCAGCACCCCGCGGATGCGCGCAAACGCAACAGAGGCAGGATCTATCAGCGCATAGTGGTCCCCGGGAACGAGCACCAGTTCGGCCGTCCCGCCGGCGGCCCGGGCGGCGTCGACGTAGCGCTCGGACAGTTCCCTCGGCACGTCGGCGTCCTGCTCGGCGTGGAAGGCGTAGACGGGGACCGGCAGCGGAACGTTCCGCATGGGATCGGCGAGCCGGTAGGGATGCGCGGCACCTGGATCAGCGTCCTCCGGCCGCCCGAGCAGGTTTTCGACGGCGCCGTCGCTCAGGCCCAGCTCGTGGGCGCGCGCCACATCCAGCACCCCGGACTGGCTGAGCACCGCAGCGAGCTCCACCCGCGGGGCCGCGCCGGGCACCCGCACCCCGGACTCCTCCGACCGCAGCCGGCCCCGTCCGGCCGCCCACACCGCCAGTTGACCGCCGGCCGAATGGCCCAGCCCCACCACCCGCTCGAGCGCAAATCCAGACTCGTGCGCAACGTCGGCGAGCCGGTCGATGCCGGAGGAAACGTCGTCGAACGTCTCCGGCCAGCCGCCGCCATTGCCCGCGCGCCGGTATTCGATGTTCCAGCAGACCCAGCCGCGGCTGGCGAGGTCCCGGGCCAGCGGGCGTCCGAGCTCGGCACCGTAGGCAGCGCGCCAGTACCCGCCGTGGATGATGACGACGACGGCGGTGTGCCGCCGCCGGGCGGGCACATACAGTTCCGCGTACTGGCTGGGATCCGGGCCGTAGCTGTGCCGGGTGTACTCCATCCCTGCACTGTAGCCGCCCGCCGCTAGGGAGCCCCGTTGGAGACGCTGTCCTCCACCTCGCCCGAGCCTTCGGCGCTGCCATCACCGGACATCCCCGCCACGGTGGTCCCCCGGTGGTTCAGCTTCCACGGCGCCGGCACCAGGCGCCCGCCGGCGGAGGCGCGCCCCTCCAGCCGGTCGATCAGCAGGTCCACCACGGTACCCACCAGCGGCTCCGGTCCCACCGAGCTCAGCGGCGGTTCGGAGTGGTGTCCCAGATCCGAGGTGTCCACGCCGATGATCTCCATCTCCTCCGGGATCCGGAGTCCCGCCGCGGTGGCGGAGCCGGAGACGCACAGGGCCTCCAGATCCGCAGTGGTGAAGAACGCCGTGGGCGGATCGGACAACTTCAGCAGCGTGCCGGTCTCCTCGTAGGATTCACGCCAAGACCCGTGCGTTGCACGCACCAGGTTTTCGTCCAATTCTGCGCCGAGGTCGGCCATCGCCTGCCGGAACAACCCCAGCCGGGAACCCCGGGGACCCGGGGCGGGCCCGCCCCGGTGCAGCACGGCGATGCGGCGGTGCCTGGCAGCAAGATACGCAGCCGCCTCGGCGATGCCGACCTCCGCGTCCACTTTCAGCACGTCGAAGCCGTCAGGCTGCAGGAACTGTGACACGACCACCTGCGCCACGCCCCGGTCGGCGAGGTCGCGCAGGGTGTGGTCTTCCTCGGGCGTTTCGGTGCTGAAACCCAGGATGGCCCCGTCCGCGCCGCCGGAGAGCATGAAGTTCCGCCATGCCTCCTGGCCCAGAAGGACCACCACGCGGTACCCGTGCTCCGGCAGCACACGGTTGGCAACCTCCGCCAATTGCCGGTCCCAGGCCGAATCCAGGTTTTCCACCACGACGGCCACGGTGTCCGTCCGCCCGCGGCGCATGCCCCGGGCGGCGTGGTTGGGCACATATCCCAGCGACTTGGCCGCCTCGATTACCCGGGCTTTGGTCGGTTCGCTGATCCTCGTTGAACCCCCGTGCCGGCCGGACAAGACGTATGAGACCGTTGCCAGCGAAACGCCGGCCCGCTCGGCGACGTCGCGAATAGTCGGCTTAAATGAACTCCCCATGATGCAGTTCTGCCTTCTTCCCCAAGAATCATCCCCCGAAACTTCCCCCCAGAAGTTCCCCTTGGTAAAGACTAACGATTCATCGGCAGAATGATAGGGGTAGGGTCAAAATTTTTGAGCGGCAGCTCCGCGGGTCAGGCCTGAATCTGCGGGATTTCGACGACGACATCCGACGGCTTCTTGTCCGGCCGGAAGCCGCGCCAGACCGGGTGGCGGAGCTTTCCGGACCCGGTGCGTTCGCTGAACTGGACCTCGCCGACCAGCGCGGGCCGCACCCAGTTCGCGTCGGAGGCGTCTGCCGCCGGCACGCCCTCCAGCGGCGGGGTCTTGCGTGACATCTTCTTCAGCCGTGCACCGATTTCGGCCAGTTCGCGCTCCGTCAGGCCGGACCCGACGCGGCCGAGGTAGCTCAGCTCCACGCCGTCGGGCACGGCCACCAGCAGCGAGCCGACCTTGCGGGCGCGCGAGCCCTTGCCCGGCCGCCAGCCCACGATGACCACTTCCTGCGTCAGCTGGTTCTTGATCTTGATCCAACTCCTCGTCCGTAGGCCCGGCGCGTAGTTGCTGTCCGTGCGCTTGGCGATAATGCCTTCCAGGCCGACCTCGCGGCTGGCTGCGACCGCTTCGGCCGCGCTGGCATCCAGCTCCGGCGGCACCTGGATATGTCCGTCGTCCGGCGTCTCCACCGCTTCCTTGAGGATTTCCCGCCGCTGGGAGTATTCCAGCCCAAGTGTTGGTGTTCCGTCCAGTTCCAGCAAATCGAAGAGGAAGTACTCCACCGGGTATTTCGCGGCCGCGCGCTCGATATCCGCTTTTTTGGTAAGGTTCATGCGGTTCTGCAGGCGGCCGAAATCCGGCCGTCCTTTGGCATCGAGCGCGACGATCTCGCCGTCCAGCACCGCGGTTTGGGCCAGGACGTGGTCTGGCAGGTCGGCCAGTTCGGGGTAGGTCTTGCTCATGTCGATGCCGTTGCGGCTGACCAAGCGCACGGACCCGTCGGCAACGACGGCGACGGCCCGGATTCCGTCCCACTTCATTTCGTAGGCCCAGCCCTCCTCCTCGTCGATGGAGGCCTCGGTGCCCTGCACGGCCAGCATCGGTTTCACCGCTTGCGGCGGCCCGGCGTCGTGCAGTGCGGAGCCGGTATCATCCGCAGGCGCGGCGGTGACGACCGCCCGCCCGGCGCGCCCGGACCCGCCGCCGTCCGCCGTCCCGGCAGCAGGACGCGGCTGGTCCTTCATCAGGTGCATCAGCCAATTGTCCTTGCCGTCCTCGCCGCCGGTGCGGATCAGGGCGTAGCGACGCGGACCGGGGGGCCCGCCGTCGTTCGCCAGGCCGCCGTCGGGTCGTCCGTGCAGCACGATGATGACTTCCTTGCCCTCGCGCCACTTCTCCACTTCGTAGGTGCCGCTGTCCCAGATGGTCATCACCCCGGCGCCGTATTCGCCCTTGGGGATGGTGCCCTCGAAAGTGGCGTATTCCATGGGGTGGTCCTCGGTGTGGACGGCCAGGTGGTTCTTACCGGTCGTGACCGGCGGTCCCTTGGGCACGGCCCAGGACACCATCACCCCGTCATGCTCCAGGCGGACGTCGTAGTGCAGCCGGCGTGCGTGGTGCTCCTGGATGACGAAAACCGGTTCATCGTCCGACTCACGCCGCTCGATCACCGCAGGCACCGGCTCGGGCGTGCGGTCCGGGTCGCGCATCGAACGGTACGTGCTGAGCCGGTCCGGCCCCGGCTCCGGCAGGGACTGCTCGTCGGCGGTGCCGCCCGCCATGCCGGCCAGCGGGTCGCCGATCTCCTTGACGCGCTCGAGCACCTGCCTGAAGTCGAGGTGAGCCAGGTCCGGGTCTTCCAGCTCGGCCCAGGTTCGTGGCACCGCCACGGTGGGGTGCGGCCGACCGCGCAGGGAGTACGGGGCGATCGTGGTCTTGGCCCAGTTGTTCTGGCTCCAGTCGACCAGCACCTTGCCCGTGCGCAGGGACTTCTTCATGTCGCTGACCACGAGGTCCGGATGGTCGGCCTCCAGCAGGCGGGCGAGTTCGTGGGCCACCTGGCTGACGTCCTCCGAGGTCTGTTTGCCGTCCAGCCCGGCGTAAAGGTGAATGCCCTTGGAACCGGAGGTCACCGGCCTCGGGTCGAGCCCCATCCCCTCGAGGATGTCCTTGATCAGGAAGGCGACTTCGACGCACTCGGCCAGCCCGGCCCCTTCCCCCGGGTCCAGGTCCAGCACCATCCGGTCGGGATTGTTGATCTTGCCGCGCGGTCCGAACTTCCACTGCGGAACATGGATTTCCAGGGCCGCAATCTGCGCCAGCCACGTCAGGGTGGCCCGGTCATTGGCCAACGGGTAGACGTTGATGTTGCTCTTGTGCTCGATGGTGTGCCGCAAGACCCAGTCGGGCGCGGACTTGTCCAGGTTTTTTTGGAAGAACACCTCGCCCGGTTCCTCCGCCGTGCCGACGCCGTGAACCCAGCGTTTGCGCGTCACCGGCCGGTCGGCGGCATGCGGAACCAGGAACTCGGCGATCTCCGAATAGTAGGCGATCACCTCCGCCTTGGTGGTCCCGGTTTCCGGGTACAGCACCTTGTCCAAATTAGTCAGCCTGAGCCGGCGCCCGTCGACGTCTACGGTCTCCTTCTGGCTGGATATCCGGCTGGAATTCTGGCTGGCCATACCGCCAGTCTGTCCGCCGCGCGGCCGGTTGGCTAGGCCCTCGCCTCTGGCTTTGTACCGCCCGCGGGTGTTCACTAGTGGCATGAGAGCCATCTGGAAAGGCGCGGTGGCGTTCGGTCTGGTGAACGTGCCGGTCAAGCTCTACAGCGCCACCGAAGACCACGACGTGAGCCTGCACCAGGTCCATGACAAGGACGGCGGGCGCATCCGCTACCAGCGCCGGTGCGAGGTTTGCGGCAAGACCGTTGACTACCAGAACATCGACAAGGCGTACGACGACGGTGAGCACACCGTGGTGATCACGGACGAGGATTTCAAGTCCCTGCCGGTCGAAAAAAGCCGCGAGATCGAAGTCGTCGAGTTTGTCCCGAGCGACCAGATCGATCCGATCATGTTCGACCGCAGCTACTATCTGGAGCCGGATTCGAAGTCGTCCAAGGCCTACGTCCTGCTCCGGCGGACCCTGGAAGAGACGGACCGCACGGCCATCGTGCAGTTCGCGCTGCGGCAGAAGACCCGGCTGGCGGCGCTGCGGGTCCGCGGCAAGGTCCTGATGCTGCAGACCCTGCTGTGGGAGGACGAGGTACGGGAGGCCAGCTTCCCGTCGCTCGAGGAAACCGTGCGGATCTCGGCTAAAGAGAAGGAGATGTCCGCCGCGCTGGTGGAGTCGTTCTCCTCCGACTTCACGCCCGGGGACTACACCGACGAGTACCAGGAACAGCTGCGGACCCTGATCGAGGCGAAGCTGGAGCAGGGCGAGGCGCTGGATACGGCAAAGACCTTCGGCACGGACGAAGAGGAAGAAGGCGGCAAGGTCCTGGACCTGATGGAGGCGCTGCGCCGCAGCGTCGAGCAGAACCGGGAGGCCAAGTCTTCCGCCGGCTCCTCGAAGAAGAAGAAGTCAGGCTCCAAGTCCGAGGCGTCAAAGGGCGCCTGACGCGCGGTAAACGGACGACGACGGGGCGGGGGACGACGGCGGGGCGGGGCCCAGCCCGCCGGGACCGCCTGCCGCTCCGCTACTGCCGGTAGTTTTCCACTTCCCCGGCCGGCCGGGTCTCAGCTTCGCCCGGGTCCTCGCCGGCCTTGCGCTTGGCACGGCGCTGGCGCAGCAAGTCCCAGCACTGGTCCAGCTGCTCTTCCAGGCGGCGCAGCTCGGCGGCGCGGGCGGCGGCCTTGTCCGGCTCCTCCGGCGCGGAGTCGCGCAGTTGTTGTTCCTTCTCGACCAACGCGCTGATGTACTTTTGGATGTCCTGGTCCATGGCACGCCCCTCCGGCGGTAGTCACCTCAGGCTACGTCGCACGCCATCGGCAGGCTAGGGCCGCCGCCTCCTCAATGGACTGAGTTCTGTGGTTGACTTCCTGCAGGGCAATCCCGGTGGCGGGCGACGTGGAGGAACAGAAGACTCATGGCATATGGCGAGCTCGACACCTCGTCCGGGGTACCCCTGTATCGCCAGATCAGGGAAATCCTGCGCAGGGAAATAGCCGAGGGGATCGCTGATCCACGGAAGCCAATGACCGAGGCGCAGTTGCTCAGCCGGTTCGAGGTCAGCCGGGCGCCCATCCGGCAGGCACTCCAGGAGCTTGCCAGCGAGGGGTACATCTACCGGAAACAAGGCAAGGGGACGTTCCCGGTCATCGGCACCAGGGTCCAGCGGCCGGCCGACGTGCGCTCGGGGGCCCTGTACCAATACCTCGCCGAGAGCGGACTGCATCCGACGGGGAAGGTCGCCGGCATCGAACGGGTGGAACCGCCCGGCCGGATTCGGGACCTCCTGGGACTCGAAGCGCACGAGCGGCTCCTGCATTTCACCCGCCTGATCTCGGTCGAGGATGAGCCCCTCGTCGAAGCCGACGTCTACATTCGGGCGCCCGGGGACTTCAGCCCCACCGCCGCGGAACTGGAACGCGTTGGCTCCGCCTTCGAACTCCTCAAGAAAGAGTTCGGCATCGCACACGTCCGCGCCGAGCACGAAGCCTGGGCAACCGCGGCCACCGCCGAACAGGCCGCGACCTTCGGGGTCGCCGTGGGGAGCCCGTTGCTCGTCATCGAGACGGTCTTCTTCACCACGGGCGACCTGCCCGCCGGATGGCGCTCCGCAGTGCACCAGGCAGACAAATTCAAGTACCGGTTCAGCACCGGGCAGTAGGCCGCGACCGCGCGGGAAATCCACTCCGTCAGCCAAGACGAACCGAGATGTTTTCCGGTCAATTGCCTTGACTTTGGCACTACATCATGTAAACCTAGTTGACAGGTAATCAAGGTCACATCAGCGGGAGCCCGCGGCCGTTAGCGGACGCCGGGCCTCCCGATGGGCTCCTCCTTCGTTTACTGCCGCCTGCACCGGTTTCGGCGAGGAATGAATCCAGAGGTCGCGGTGCATGATCCTTCCCCGCGTGACGTCTGCATGGCGTGGCGTCAGACGAAAGGTTGTGCCAATGACGGATACAACAACAACCCCCCACCCGACGGCCAATACCGTTCTTGGCCCCGTTCCCGCCCACGAACTGGGTGTGGTCGCGGTCCACGAGGCCCTGCTCTCGGTGGTCCCGGGAGCCCAGTACGCCCCGGACATCAGCATGGACCGGGCGGAGATCTTCGAGGTCCTGGCCGGAAAGCTGACCGACTTCCGCGCGGCCGGCGGCCAGACGATCGTGGACAGCACCGGCATGTTCCACGGCCGCGACGTGAAGCTGTACGAGGCGCTCTCGCGCTCGACCGGCGTGCACATCATCGCTTCCACCGGCATGGGGCCGGAGGAAATGCTCGGCGGCTACTTCCTCACCCCGCAGACCAACCCGCCGACCCCGTGGCCGGCCGAAAAGTTCGCCGACCTCTTCTCGAAGGAAGTCAGCGAGGGCATGGTGGTCCCGCGGGTCGAGCGCCGCGGAGCCGCCGGGCTGGTCACCAGCACCGCAACCCGCGAGGGCATGACCCCCACCGACGAGAGCTTGTTCCGCGGGGCGGCCCGGACCGCCCTGGCCACCGGCATCCCGGTCTCCATCCGCTACGGCGCCGACGCCCTGCACGACCTCGACGTCGTCCTGGACGAGGGACTGCCCGCCGGGCGGGTGCTCGTCGGCGGCCTGGACCGCCAGGACGCCGCGGCCGCCGGTGCGGCGCTTGAGGTGGCCCGCCGCGGTGCCTTCGTGGGCCTGGACCACGTGGGACTGGACGACGACGGCGGCTACCTCAGCGACCGCGAGCGGGCCTCACTGGTGCTCGAGCTTGTCGGGGCCGGCCACACGGACCAGGTCATCCTCTCGTCCAACGCGATCGGCGTGGCCAAGGGGCAGCCGGACTACGACCTGCCGTTCAGCCACGTGTTGACCGCCTTCGTCCCCTTCCTGAAATCACTGGGCCTGGGCGACGACGACGCCCGCCGCATCCTGGTGGACAATCCGCGCAACCTGCTGGCTGTGCGCTGAGCACCGCGGCCCGCCATCAACAAGCTTTCGAAACCCTGAGGTGAAGGAATGACCAAGGTCAACACCGTGCTGGGAACAATCCCGGCTGAAGAACTGGAAATCGTGGCAGTCCACGAACACATCGGCTACGGCATGCCCGGCTCCGAGCTCGACACGCGATGGTGGAAGTCGCCGGAGCAGGCCTACGAAGAAACCGTGCCGAAGCTGCGCAGGTTCCGTGAAAACGGCGGCGGCACCTTCGTGGATGCCACCGGCATCTGCAACGGCCGCGACGTCGACTATTACAAGTCCCTCTCGGCCAAGACCGGCGTCCACATCGTGGCCTGCACCGGCTTCGTGGGCGGCGACACCGCCCTGCCGCACTTTGCACGGGCGTCGGTGGACTACCTGGCGAAGGTGTTCATCCACGAAATCACAGTGGGGATCGGCGACACGGGCGCCAAGGCCGGCGTCATCAAGGTCGGCGTGAGCCGCGGCGGCAAGATGACCGAACTCGACAAGCGGATCTACCGCGCCGCCGCCCGCGCCGCCGTCCTCACCGGGGTCCCGATCCTCACGCATCTGGCGATCGACCCCGAGCCCGCCGTGAACATCTTCAACGAGGAGGGCCTCCCGTTGGATCGCGTCCTCTTCGGCCACGCCGACGACGGCCTGAACGCACCGATCACGCCGCACGACTGGATTTACGAGCAGGGCGGCCGCATCGGCTTCGACACCTTCGGGTACGACCTCGAACTGCCCGACCCGCCGTTCTGGGGCCGCAAACGCGCCGAGCGCATGGAGCACTTCGTCAAGCTGGTGAACAAGGGCTACGCGGACAAGCTGCTCGTCTCGGCAGACGCCAACTGCAGCCCGCTGGGCTGGCCGGGCGTGAAGGGCCACACCATTAACTACATTTTCGACGACATGCTCCCGGACATGCGCGCCGCCGGCATCGACGACGCCACCATCAAGCTCCTCCTCGAGGACAACCCGGCCGATTTCCTCTCCATCAAGGCCTGACCCGCATCACTCCATCCGGCGTCACGCGCCGGCTCCGCTGCCGCCTACGACGACGGCGGCGACTCCAACCCAACACTCACCCCGAGGACGCCTGCACCGGCGCCCAGTGAAGGAACAACAGAACAATGCAGACTTCCGAAATCCAGAACCTGAAGGTGGCCGTCGTGGGCGGCGGCTACGCCGGCGCTTCCGCTGCCCTGGCACTGCTGCAGCTCGGCGCCGACGTGCACGTCTACGAGCAGGCCCCCGAGCTTGGCGAAGTAGGGGCCGGCATCGGCCTGCGCCCGCCGACCGTGGAGGTGCTGCGCAAGTGGGGCGTGTTCGAAGAATTCGAGAAGGTCTCCGCTCCCTCCGAGGCCATCGAGGTCTACCAGGCCAACGGCGAGCTCATCGCCCGCGACCCGTGGCCGGGCATCAACGAGTACGCCCAGACCAACCACTGCCGCATGGTCCACCGCGGGGACGTCATCGAGACCCTCCTGCGCCTGCTGCCGGCCGAGCGGGTTCATATCGGGCACAAGATGATCAGCATCGCCGACAACGGCAACTCCGCCACCGTGAAGTTCGAGAACGGCGTGGAGGTCACCGCCGACCTGGTAGTGGGCGCCGACGGCATCCGCTCCAGCGTGCGCAACCAGATCTTCGGTGAGGTCCAGCCGGTGTTCTCCCACACGATTGCCATGCGCGCCGTCATCTCCGCCGACGACGCCTATGGCCTGGTGGAGAACGACAACTTCCGCGTCTACGTGGGCCAGAACGGCACCACCGTGTACTTCCTGCCGCTGCGCCACCGCAACCAGGTGTCCTTCGACATCACCGCCCCGAGCGACGACACCGCGTGGGCGCCCGAGGTCACGCACGAGTACATCGGGTCGCTGCTGGAGGGCTTCGACGAGCGCCTGCAGAAGATCGGCCAGGAACTGGACATCGCCTCGATGACGAACCGCGGTGTCTACGACATCGACAAGCAGCCGACCTGGCACACGGACAGCGTTGCCCTGGTGGGCGACGCCGCGCACGCCATGCTGCATCACCAGGGCCAGGGTGCGAACTCCGCCATGCAGGATGCCGCCTGGCTGGCCGACGCCATCAAGGACGGCTCCGACCTGCAGGACGCCCTGCGCACCTACCAGGCCAAGCGCAAGCCCATCACCGACGTGTTGCAGGACATCTCCCGCAAGCCGTTCGACATCGGTGACTCCTTCCCGGAGACCACGTCCTTCGAGAAGGGGGCGGGTGTCGAGTGACAATCCACCCCGAGATCGGCAAACTCCTCGCCACGCTGCCGCCGTTCGACCACGGCACGCGGCCCGACCCCGAGGCAAAGCGCGCGGGCGACCTGCAGTTCGTCGCGCCCGTGGAGGAACGGCTGCCACTGCACGCCGTCGAGGAGACCGTTGCAGCCACTGACGCGGGCGAGGTCCCGGTGCGGATCTACACCCCGGCGGAGGCGGAGTCTTACGGGCTGCTGGTGTACTTCCACGGCGGCGCATTCTTCTCCGGCAGCCTGGAAACGCACGACCACGTCGCGCGGGCGCTGGCCAAGGAGAGCGGCTACAAGGTCATCTCCGTCGGCTTCCAGCTGGCACCGGAGGCGCCCTTCCCGACCAGCCTGCAGGAGTGCTACGGCGTGGTGCGCTGGGCCGCCGAGCAGGGCGGGAGCCTGGCCTGGGACGGCCAGAACCTGGCTTTGGCCGGCGACAGCTCGGGCGCCAATTTCGTGGCGGCGGTGACGGCGATGGCCCATGACGAGGGCTTCGACCGGATCACGCACCAGGTCCTGTGCTACCCGTCGCTGGACCTGGACTTCGACGAGGACCGCTACGCCTCGCTGTGGGAGAACGCCACCGGCTACGGCCTGGAGACCCCGGCGCTGAAGCCGTGGAACTCCTTCTACCTCGAGAGCGGCGCGGACCCGGCCGACCCGCTGGTCTCCCCGATCAAGCGCGAGGACCTCACCGGCCTGCCGAAGGCCCTGATCATCACCGCCGAGTACGATCCCCTGCGCGACGAGGGCGAACTCTACGGCCGGCGCCTGAAGGACGCCGGCGTGGACACCACCGTCAGCCGCTACGCGGGCGCCAACCACGGCTTCGTCCAGAACTTCTTCTGGATCCCGGACATGTACCGGGCCTACCAGGAAACGGGCGAGTTCCTTAACCAGGGCTGACCCACCCCACCCGAACGCAGCGGCGGCGCGCACCCAAAGGTGCGCGCCGCCGTCGTCGTTTGGGGCGTGGAGCCGGTTAGGCGGTCTTGCCGTACAGCTTGCGGTAGCCGTGCAGGGTCGTGAAGAACGGGGAAGGCTCCAGCGTCGGATCCCCGGTATAGCCGAGTTCCTCGGCCACCGAGGCGAACGGCGAATAGGGCGAGCCGGTCTCCTGCAGGCCGCCCTCCACGGAGCGGCGCGCGGCGGCGCGGACCCGGGCCTCGATGTCCAGGCTCTCCTGCAGGGCCTGCCGGGCCGTGCCGGCGTCCATCCCGATGTCGAAGGGCACGCCCTCGGTGTTGCGGTAGGGGTGGCCAAGGTACAGGCGCTTGGGACGGATCTCGTCGCGCAGGTAGCGGAGGCTGGCACGGTAGGCGTCCGGATCCTCATACCCCGGGAAGTGGTTGGCGGCGCCGTGGACCTGGACGGAGTCGCCGACAAACACCGCGTCCTGCCCGTCCACCACGTAGGCCACGGAGCCCGCGGTGTGGCCGGGGATGTGATGCACGGAGACCGTGACATCCCCGCCAAGGCTGAGGGTTTCGCCGCCCTCCAAAAGCATGTCCGGTTCCATCTCGCCCGAGATGGCATGCCCGGCCGCCTTCACCTGCTCCTCGACGCCGTTCGGGCTGTCGAGGTACTGCCGGCGGACGTCGAGGTAGTTCTGCACGTGCGCCTGCCGGGAGCGAAGCAACGGGGCGTCCGCCCGGTGGATGACGACCCTCGCCTTCCGGCCGGTGAGCTCCCAGAGGGCGTGGGCACCGCCGAGGTGGTCGATGTGGCCGTGCGTCAGCAGGATCCACTTGACGTCCTCGATGCGCCGGCCCAGCTTCTCCAGCTCCGGCACCATGCCCTCGACCGGTGACGTGGTGATGCCCGTGTCGACGATGGCCGGCTCGGGCGCGTCGATGAAGAAGCTGTAGAGACCGAAGCGGCCCCAGGGCGAGACCAGCGGATGAATGGTCACTTCTTGCGTCATTGTTCTCTCCTCAGCTCCGGGACCCGTTCACGGTCCTGATGGTACGGCTCGACAGCGCGGACCCTTGCCCTCGCGCGGCCTTTCCGCGCCGCGGCCCGGGCCTGGTCACCATCGTTTGCACGGCACTTTATTATAATAATATAATTGAGCGTGGCTCCGGAGAGCGCGCCTGCCAGCGGGACACCTGGCACTCGAACGTCAACAAGGAAGTGCACACATGACTGATTTCACGACGTGGAATGCCGGTGGGGAGACGATCAAGATCCGCAAGGACCTGCGGATCCCAATGCGCGACGGCGTCGAGCTCGCCGCGGACACCTACCAGGGCCTGGAGGACAAGCCCCGGCCGGCGCTGGTGGCCCTGAGCCCGTACGGCAAGGAGCTGCAGGCGCTGGCGCTGACCACTCCCCCGCAGCGGCGTCCGAGCCCGATGTGGGACGGCTGCATCGAGGCCGGCGACATCGCCCGCATCGTCAAGGAGGACTACGTCCACGTGATCGGCGACCTGCGGGGGTCCGGCGACTCCGGCGGCGAACACATCGGCAACTACAACGCCGGCGGCGTATCGCTGGGCCAGGATGCGTACGACTTCATCGAATGGGTTGCCGAACAGCCGTGGTGCGACGGCAACGTCGGCATGGTCGGCATCTCCTACTTCGGCTCCATGCAGGTACTGGCCGCGGCCGAACGCCCGCCCCACCTGAAGGCGATTTTCGTCAGCGGCGGCCACTACGACTTTTACGAAACCACCTACCACGGCGGCATCATGTGGTTCATGCCCCGCGCCGCCCGCGAAGGCCGCGGCGGAGACTCCGGCTGGGCCTTCACCGACGGCGTCAAGTCCCGCATGATCGAAAAATACTCGCCCGAGGAGCTCAAGAAGCTGGTCGCGAGGCGCCTCGAGGACCCGGACGTTGCCGCCTGGCCGAACCTGGTCCACGTGCTGCATTACCCCAAGAACCACGAAGCCTGGTTCGACATCGTCATGAACGAGCTGGACGGCGAGTGGTACGAGGAGCGCAACCCCATCACGCTCGCTCCGAACATCGACATCCCGGTCTGGCTCCAAATCGACCAGGGCCGCGGCTGGACCATGGACGGCACCATCGAGCTGTACAACTCGCTCAAGGGACCCAAGAAGCTGACCATCGGCCCCTACCCGCCCATGCAGTCGCGCCCGTTCATCGAGGAGCACGACAAGATGTTCCGCTGGTACGACTACTGGATCAAGGGCATCGACAACGGCGTGATGGACGAGCCGGCCGTGAGCGTTTTCGTCGAAGGTTCCCGCGAGACCGTCGAGGCGGACCAGTGGCCGCCGAAGGAGATCGAGTACACCTCCCTCTACCTTCGTCCGCGCCACAAGCTGTCCGCCGAGCCGGAGTTGATGGGCGTGGAGTATGCGGCCCCGGACGGCTTCTACCAGGCGCCCCTGACGGTGACCGACAAGGTGGAGATCCTCAGCTGGAGTACCGGGCCGTTCGAAGAGGACACGGAGATGATCGGCACCGGCGCCGCGCACATCTTCGCCGAGATCGACCAGCCGGACTCGAACTTCATCCTGCGCCTGTGGGACTACGCCCCGAACGGCAAGCGCCAACTGATCACCACCGGCTACCTCAAGGCCTCGCACCGCGAGCTGGACGAGGAGCGCACCAGCGAGGGCAGCCCGATCCACCCGCACACCCGAGCCGTGCCGGTGGAGCCGGGGAAGATCGAGGAGTATGTCCTGCGCCTCTACCCGTTCGCCAACACCTTCAGGCCGGGACACCGGCTGGTGGCCGAGCTTTCCAACGGCGAGCCGCTGGCCGACGAGCACAACGCACTGCTGCCTCCGGACGCCTTCCACCTCCCGGTGGGACGCCCGGTGACGCACAAGATTTACCGCGACGCTGCACACCGGTCCCGGCTGGTCCTGCCCTTCACCGCCTGCAAGGCCGAGGATGGGGCGAACTAACGCGACGGCAGCCCCGACCGCCGGCCGGGCGCCCTCGAGGTGCCCCCGAGGCTTCCCCGGCCGTGGTGATCAGCGATCCTGAACGTCACGGCCGGAGGTGCCCGGCGCACCTCTTATCCTTGGGTAATGGAAACAACCGAGGGCGGCACGGCGCGGAAAGCCGTCGAGGACAACCGCGATCTGGCGGTGGCCTTGATCGACATCTCCTCCGATGTCCGCCGAAAATCCCACGAGAATTCCGGCGTCCCGTTGCTGCCCAACGGCATGGTGGACATCATGCGGGTCATCGAAGCGCACCCGGGCATAACCGTGGCCGAGGTCGCTTCCAGGCTTGACCGCCAGTTCAGCAACGTGAGCACCCAGCTGCGCGAACTGGTGGCCCGCGGGCTCGTGACGAGGAGACGCGACGAGGCGGACAAGCGCTACGTGACGCTGCACCCCACCGACGAGTCCCAGCGGATCAGGATCATGCTGGAAACCGCGTGGGCGGAAACCCTCGGGACGGCGGCAGCCAGGCTGCACCCCGGGGAACAGGAGCAGATCGCCGCGAGCCTGCCCGCCCTCCAGCGCCTGGCGGCGCTGATCAACGAGCCCGACCAGCGCTGAACCGTCGGCCAGTCGGGCTTTTCTTTTTCTATATACTTATACTTTTGTAACTATTAGCGGCGCACCTGTCTGCCGCACCCCACAAACAGAAAAGGTGTCCATGAAAGACGTCCTAGAGGAGAAAATTCCGCCCAAAGAGGTGGAGGCGGCAGAGGCCGTGGAGCCCGAGAGGGTCTCGCCCAAGCGCATCGCCGCCGTGATCACCGCCTTGGTGCTGTCAGCGCTGATCATGATCCTCAACGAGACCGTGCTGACCGTCGCCCTGCCCAACCTGATGGCGGACCTGGGCGTCCAGGCCACAACGGCGCAGTGGCTCACCACGGGCTTCATGCTCACGATGGCCGTCGTCATTCCGACCACCGGCTTCATGCTTCAGCGGTTCACCACGAAGAGCCTCTTCGTCAGTGCGATGCTGCTCTTCATCCTCGGCACGGCGCTGGCGACCATCGCCCCGACGTTCGCGGTGCTGCTCATCGCGCGCATCGTCCAAGCGGCCGGCACGGCCATCATTCTGCCGCTGCTGATGACCACCACGCTCACCTCCGTGCCGGTCCGGCACCGCGGCACTGTCATGGGCCTCAACTCCGTGGTCATCTCCGTGGCTCCGGCCATCGGCCCCACCCTCTCCGGCGCCGTCATCAACTCCTTGACGTGGCGCTGGGTCTTCGGCCTGATGGTGCCGGTGGCCACCATCGTCTTCCTCTTCGGCGTCATTGCCATCAAGACCGGCAAGGAGACGCGCAAGGCTCCGCTGGATGTCCTCTCGGTCATCCTCTCCGCCTTCGCCTTCGGCGGCATCGTCTATGCGCTGTCCTCGATCGCCGACCTGATGGCAGGTTCCTGGGCCCCGGGCGTGGCACTGGTTGTCGGCGCCGTCGCGCTGGTCCTTTTTATTCAGCGCCAGCGTGCCCTGCGCAAGACGGAGTCGGACCTGCTGGACCTTCGTCCGTTCAAGGTGCACAACTTCCGCATCTCGGTCATCATCGTGATGATCGCCATGGCCACCATGCTGGGCACGGTCATGGTGATGCCGATCTTCATGCAGAACGGCATGGGCCTGAGCACGTTGACCATCGGCCTGGCCCTCCTGCCCGGCGGCCTGATCCAAGGGATCGTGTCCCCGCTCGTCGGCCGCCTTTACGACAAGGTGGGCCCCCGGCCCATCGTCATTCCCGGCGCCTTCCTGCTGGCCGGTGGGCAGTGGCTGCTGGGCAGCGTCCATATTGATACCCCGGTGCCGACGATCGTCGTCTTCCATACTGTGTTCTGCGTCGGCATGGCCATGCTGATGACTCCGCTGATGACCGTGGCTCTGGGCGCCCTGCCGCGTGAGCAGTACGGCCATGGCAGCGCGATCATGAATACCCTGCAGCAGTTGGCCGGCGCCGCGGGTACCGCGGTTCTCGTTGCCGCCATGACCATCGGCACGGCGGCGGCAGCCGCCGGCGGCATCGCGGCGAACGTCGCCCTGGTTGACGGCGTCCGGGTCGCCTTCACGGTCGGCGGCATCCTCGGCCTCGCGGCCGTCGTGTGCGCACCGTTCGTTCGGCGCCTGCAGGAGAACACCGGCCACTAAGGCCCGGTTGCCCCGCCCGCACGCTCAGAGGAAGCCGGCCACCCCAAGGGATGGCCGGCTTCCTCTGTCTCGGTCGCGGCGCTGCGGGATGCTACGCGGCCGTGCGCGGTGCCGCTGCTTCCGGTTCGGTTTCCTTGACGCCGTGCAACCCAAAGAAGCTGAGCAATGCCGCGGCCAGGGCCGCGATGGCAACCACCAGGAAGGCCTGCGTGAATCCGCTGCCCAGGGCCTCGAGGGCGAACTGGCTGCCGCCCGATCCGGGAACGCCCTCGGGGATGCTGTTGAGCGCGATCGGACCGCCCGCTTCCGCAATGCCCATCGCCGGACCCAACTGGTCCGGAGCCAAACCGGAGGTCTGCAGGGAGGTCATGAGTTTTCCGCCGGCGGTGGAGAGGGCAATGGCGCCCACCAGCACCGGTCCGAGCGCAAACCCGAGGTCGCGCAGGAGGTTGGTGGTGGCGCTGGCCATGCCGGTCATCTCCCGAGGCACCGAGTTAACGGCAATAGCGGTCATCGGGCTCAGCGTGAAGGCGAAACCAAGTCCGACCAGCAGGGACGGCAGGATGAAAGCGGTCACGTCGCGGCTGGTGACATCGGCAGTGGAGTTGATCAATGCGCCGACAGCCATGGCCAGGAATCCGAACGTCATCAGCCAGCGGGATGAGACGCGGGCCTGCAGCCGGGACAGCACGGGGATCAGCACGAAGGCGGGCCCCTGCAGCAGCAGGAACAGCAGGCCGAGGTACAGCGGGTTCTGGTGCTGGACCGGCCCCAGCCACATGCTCGTGGAGAAGCAGGCACCCAGGAAGGCGAACATGCCGACCACGGCCACGATCGACGCGATGGCGAACTGGCGGTTCAGAAACAGCCTCAGCTCCAGCAGCGGGGACTCGACTCGCAGTTCGATGGCCACAAAGATCGCCAACAGCACCACACCGGAGGCGAGGGCGGCTACCACGTGGGCGCTGGTCCAGCCGTCTTCGGGACCCTGTACCAGCCCGAAGAGAACCAGGATCAGGCCCAGTGCGAAGGTGATTTGGCCCCAGATATCCATCCGGCGCTCCCGGGCCACCTTGGCCTCGGCGGAGCGCAGGGCGGTCAGCAGCAGTGCGGCGAGGGCCGTCAATACCACCACCGCATAGGCCCCGCGCCACCAGCCGAAGCCGGCAAATACGCCGCCGAGCAAGGGCGACAGGGCCGAACCCGCCGAAAGGAAGCCTGCCCAGATGGCGATGCCTCGCACGCGCTCCTGCATGGAGCGCGCCACCGAAGCAACCAGGGCCAACGATGCGGGGAAAATCGCACCCGCACCCAGGCCGTTAAGGGCGGAGCCAATCCACATGGCCTGGACCGTCGGGGATATGGCGCAGACCAGCGAGCCGATCATGACCAGCACGGCGCCGCCCACGACGAGCTTGCGGTGGCCGTACTTGTCACCGAGCACACCGAAGGTCAGCTCGAAAACCACCACCGGAATCATGAACGCGGCGGTGATCCAGGTCAGCTGGGAACCGAACGTGTTAAAGGTGACCTGGAATTCGCCATTGAGCGCGCCTGGCAGAGCGTTGGCGATCTGCGCCACCATGACCACCAATGATGCAGCGACCAATGTGCCCCTGGTGCGCGCGGGTGTGACCTGCACGGGCGGCGTTTGGGGCGGCGGATCGGACTGCGGCGATGACGTGTGGGTCCCCTGGTCCTGGCTCATATGAACTTCCTTGTCATGGTGTGAGCGGTGTGGTGAACGGGTGGTGCTCGGCGGAACCGGTCCGGGCATGGGCGGCCGCATTCGTCCGCACTCGCTGGAACCGGTGGTAGACGAGACCCTGCCGCAACGCCCTGTGCTGTCTGCGGCACCCTGTGACGCAGGCGACAGGCCCATCGTGATGGGGCTAACAGTAGTGATTCGAAATACACGGTGTCAAGTGAACATTCGACGTGTCATTTGAGAGGGCTTCCGCTCCAAGAGTCGCCGGGCTGAAGTGCTACAGCGGTGCGGGGAAATCCGGAGGGCAGCCTCGGCTGGTCCGGACGAGCCGCGGACACCGGCTATCCTGTGTGGCATGGCAACACTCCGCGAGGCTCAGAAACAGCAGACCAGGCAACTTCTCTTGGACACCGGCCTGGACCTCTTTGAGTCCAAGGGCTACGCGGCCACCACGATCGACGACATTGCCGCCCGTGCCGGCACCACGAGGACGACCTTCTACCTGCACTTCGCGTCGAAGGCGCAGCTGATGGGCGACGTGGTGAAGACGGTGGACTCCATTCTCACCAGCGTGGACGACCCGGCCCTATCCACCGTGGTGGAACTGGGTACCCGCGACTTGATCCGCGCCTGGATCAGCCGGAAATTCGACCAATGGGAAGCAACCCGCCCCTATCTGCATGCCGTCTATCAGGCGGCCCCGGTCGAGCCCGAGGTTGCAAAGGTCATGGAGGACTGGTTCCGCGATGTTGCGGCGGACATGACATCCGGGCTGGATCGGTCGGGGCGGTTCGACCCGGCCAGCCGCCAGGTCCGCTGCGTCCTCGCCTTTGGCCAGCTGGAATACCTCTCGCAGCGGTGGATCCGCACGGGCTGGATTATGGATCGGGAGATGTGCCTGGAAACCCTGACGGATTCCTGGTGCCACCTGCTCTCGGAGGGGTAAGCCTCCAGCTGGATCACCCTTGGCGCGCGCCCGCCAGCAATTCGGCCAGCGCCCCGCGGCCCAGCACGGGCTGGCGGTACTCATCGCTGAGGATCTGCAGCATGGAACCGGCATAGTCCTCATTGGTCGAGGCAATCATGTCCTTGGCGAAGACCACGCGGAAGTTGTGGGCGAACGCATCGGCCGCCGTCTGCGCCACGCAGTTGTGGGTCGCCACGCCTGCCAGGACCAGCCGTTCCACCCCGGCGTCCCGCAGCCGCTCGGCCAGGCCTGTACCAAAAAACGCGCTGTCGCGTGTCTTGACGACGCGCTCGAGGCCCTCTGTTTGCAGCCCGGGCAGGAATTCGGCCTGCTCGGTCCCCTCGAACAAGAATCCCTGGTCATCGTCGAGCATGCTGAGGGTCCAGGTTGAACGGTCCCTGAGGTGCTGCGTGTAAACAAGCAGCACCGGCACCTGCGCCGCCGTCGCGGTCCTGATCAACAGATTGGCTGACTCCACCACGGCTTCCTGCCGCTTGGCCAAGGCAGGGTCCTCGAAGTACGCGTTCTGCAAGTCGATCATCAGCACCGCAGTTTTCATGCCCTCCGCCTTCCGCCGGTCGTCCTCGCTTCCATCCTGTCAGGTGCACCCGCAGTTTGGGTCTTGACGCGCCAGCAGCGACAGGGTGTGGTGTGTACTACCATCCGGCCGAAAGGACAGCGTCATGCACTCACTCTGGCTCGATACCGCCCAACAGATTCCCGTGGACACGTACTCCGGCCAAACCGGGTTCGACTCGGTCGTCGCCGGAGCAGGGCTTACCGGCCTCACCACTGCTGTCCTGCTGGCGCGGGCCGGGCACCGGGTTGCCGTGGCGGAGGCGCGGTCGGTCGGCGCCGCCACTACCGGCAACACGACCGCCAAGGTATCCCTGCTGCAGGGCAGCCAGCTTTCGCGCATCGCGAACCATCACGATTCCGGCACCGCCGCGGCCTATGTGGCCGCCCAGCGGGAAGCCCAGGCGTGGATCCTGCGGTACTGCGACGAACACCGGGTGGGATACGACCGGCGGGACGCATTCACCTACGCCACCACCCCCGAGGGCGCCGAGGACCTGGCGGCGGAGCAGCGCGCCAGCGAATCCGCCGGCCTGCCGGTCGAAAAAGTCTCCGGTGCCGGCGAGCTGCCGTTCGAGGTCGCCGGGATGCTGCGGTTGGCCGACCAGGCCCAGATCCATCCGATGCACCTCCTGGCGGCGCTCGTTGCAGAACTGCGCAGCCGCGGAGGCCTGGTCTTCGAGGGCATGCGGGTCACGGGCATCGCCCGCGCGGACGACGGCGGTGACGGGGCGGGGCCGCGAAACCTTACCGTGCGCACGGGGCTGGGCGACATTAAGACCGGCATCCTGGTGCTGGCGACCGGCACGCCCATGCTCAACCGCGGCGGACATTTCAGCGTGCTCAAGCCAATGCGTTCCTACGCCGCCGCCTTGACGGTGCCCGGGCGCATCCCGTCGGGGATGTATTTGTCCATCGACGGGCCGACCCGCTCGCTGCGGACCGCGCGCCACGGCGACCGGGAGGTCTTGCTGGTCGGCGGCAACGGCCACGTTGTCGGCCGCCACGGCCATACCCGGGGTCTGGTCGATGACCTGCTCCGTTGGACCCAACAGCACTTTCCGGGTGCCGAGCCCACGCATGCCTGGTCTGCGCAGGACTATGAACCCGCCGGTGCGGTGCCGTACGTGGGTCCGATCCTGCCCGGGGAAAAGCGCATCATGGTGGCCACCGGATTCAACAAGTGGGGCATGACCAACGGGGTGGCGGCGGCACTGGCGCTGTCGGCCTCCATCCTGGGCGGCGACAATCATTGGGCCAAGGACCTCTATAAGTCACGCATCTCCGGACGGGACGCCGCCAGCACCGCCGGCACCAATTTGTCCGTCGGGTTGGAATTGCTGTCCGGCTGGCTGGGCGGATTGACCAGGACCACGCATGCGGCACCGCCGGAGGGTCAGGGCAGTGTGGTGCGGGAAAATTCGCGGCCGGTGGGCATTTGTACCGTGGACTCCGCCACATACCGGGTCAGCGCGGTCTGCACGCATCTGGGCGGCGTGCTGTCCTGGAACGACGCGGAGGGCAGCTGGGACTGCCCCCTGCACGGGTCCCGCTTCAGCGCCGACGGCAAGGTGCTGGAAGGCCCCGCCGTCAAGGACCTCGAGGCACGGTAGCCCCCTTGGGACTGACGCCGCCGCACCGGTAGTCTAGTGCGGATGCCTCAGTTGAAACGCCGCGCGGCCGCCCTTGGTACCGCCACCTTGATGTCCTTGTCCCTGGCCGCCTGCGGCTCCGACTACCCGCTGGGTCCGGCCCAGGAAGCCGCCGCCCGGCAGGGCTCCTCCCTGTCGGGCACGCTGACAGGGGCCGGAGCATCATCCCAGAACGCGGCGATGGACGCGTGGGTGGCCGGCTTCGGCCTGCTCCATTCCGACGCGCAGGTCCAGTATTCGCCGGACGGCTCCGGCGCAGGACGCACCGCCTTCCTGGCCGGCGCCGTCGAGTTCGCCGGCTCGGATGCCTACCTGGACGACGAAGAAGTTGACCAGTCGCGCAAGGTCTGCGGCCCCGAGGGCGCCTTCAACGTCCCGTCCTACATCTCCCCCATCACCGTGGCGTTCAACCTTCCGGGCATCACCGAGCTGAACCTGGATGCCGAAACCATTGCCAGGATCTTCCAGGGCGAAATCCGGTCTTGGGACGACCCCGCCATCGCGGAGCACAACCCGGACGTGGAGTTGCCCGATCTTGCGATCACTCCCGTCAACCGTTCCGAGGACTCCGGCACCACCGAGACGTTTACCGAGTACCTGCACGCCGTGGTCCCAGAAGTCTGGACGCCGGAGCCCAGCGACACCTGGCCCGGAGAATACGCAGGGGAAAACGCGCAGGGTACAACGGGCGTTGTGAGCATGGTCGCCGGCACGGCGGGCGCCGTTACCTATGCGGACGATTCCGCCGTCGGGGATCCCCTGGGCAAGGTCAACCTCAAGGTTGGCCAGGACTATGTCCCGGTGAGCGCGGAAGCGGCAGCGAAGGCGTTGGACGAAGCCAAACCCGTCGAGGGGCGGCCGGAATACGACCTGGCCCTGGAAGTTGACCGGACGACTACCGCCGCCGGCGCCTATCCGCTGATGCTGGTCTCCTACCACATCTACTGCACCACGTACGAGGACCAGGAGAAGGTGGACCTGGTCAAGGCGTTCGCTCAGTATGTCCTGAGCCCCGAGGGCCAGAACGACGCGGCGGACTCGGCCAAGAGCGCGCCGCTGTCCGAGGAGCTGTCGAAGCGTGCCGTGGCTTCCGTGGAGCGGATCAGCGCCCGTTCCTGACAGCGGCCGCAGGCCCCGAGTAGCAGATTAGCTGCCGGGACCCCGCCTCCGGTTCTCCCGGTCCTCGGGCTCCCGGACGTCCGGCTCCCGGTTGTAGGCGTTGTCATCCTCGTTCTGGGGGATGTCCGGCTGGGCCGAGGCTGCCGGAGGAAATCCGCCGGCGAAGGTTCCGCCGTAGAACTGCTGGTTGCCCGGCTCGTGCGTTTCCGATCCTCCGGACTCGACGAAGGTCTTGAAGCGCCACAACTCGTTGCGCACCTCCCGGTGGTCCGATCCCAGTCCCGAACCGGCCTTTTCCAGCAGGGAATGCGGCTCCCAATCGAGGTGCACGTGCATCGACGTGGTGTCGGCATCGATGCTCCCGAACGTCACGGTGCCGCTGTGCCTGATTCCGCCTTCGCTCCTCCACACGATCCGCTCTCCGGGCTCGTCCTCGGTCACGGCCGTATCGAATTCGCGCTGCACGCCGCCGACTTTCGTGACCCAATGGTGCGTGGTGTCGGACGTCCGGATCACCGATTTCACGCCGTGCATGAAGGAGGGAAAGTACTCAAAGCGCAGCCACTCGTCATAAACCTTTGCGGCGGGCAGCGAGATCTCGACTGTTTCTTCGATGGTTGCCATGATCATCCTCATTCCGCCGAGGGAACGGCGCCGCAGGCACCGCCTCCATGAGTTTGCCACCTGCAGTTAACGCTACAGAACGGCCCGGGGCGCGGCAATGAACGGCCACGCCTCCACAAGCGGGAGGGTTGACTGCAACCGGGCCCGCGTTCCGGGACGAGAAGGGACGATGTCCTGCATTGGTAGTCTGTGTGGTAAACCACTGCGTTGAAGTTGAGGG
The DNA here is from genome assembly GCF_059091765.1 of Arthrobacter senegalensis. Classification (NCBI taxonomy): domain Bacteria; kingdom Bacillati; phylum Actinomycetota; class Actinomycetes; order Micrococcales; family Micrococcaceae; genus Arthrobacter; species Arthrobacter senegalensis. Next base: position 555,548 of record NZ_JBNHGZ010000002.1, read on the forward strand.
GGCGGTATGCCGCGCTGTTTTCCGGAACAGCCTGAGTTCGGCCGGGACCAGCCTGCCGAACGGCAGGTCTGGGAGGCGCTGAAGCGTACCCTGCCGCCGTCCGCCGCCCTGCTGCATTCGGTCGACATCGTCGAAAACGGTGCCGCCCGTCGGATCGATCTGCTCGTTGTCTGGCCCGGCGTCGGCATCGCCGCCATCGAGGTTAAAGGCGGGCAGATCAGCTACGACGCGGGCCAGTGGTACCAGTCCGCCAACGGCCGGCAGCACCGCATCAAGGATCCATTGGTCCACGCCCAGGACGCCCGGCACATGCTCCAGCGCTACCTCGGCTCCCAGTTGGGGCTCAGCCGCAGGGTCCGCTTCGCCCACCTGCTGGCCTTTCCGGACACGCGGCTTCCGCGGCATTGGGACATCCCCGGCCTCAGGCGTTCCATGGTGATCGGCAGCGAGGACCTGAAGTATCCGGACGACACGGTCAGGGAAGCCATCAACTTCTGCGGCGACGGGGACGGCGAAACCGCGCCGGATATCGCCGACCGCATCGTGGCATGGTTGACGCGCCCCCGGCCGGGCAACGGGGCGCTCTCCGCAGCGGCCGAGCACGAAGGCCGCGCCGAGCAGATGACGCGGGACCAATCGGCGATCCTTGATGTCCTGAAGGACCAGCCGCGGGCACGCGTCATCGGCGGCGCGGGCACGGGCAAGACCTGGCTCGCATTGGAACAGGCCCGGCGGTTGGCGCGCGACGGAAAGCGGGTGGCGCTGCTGTGCTCCAGCCGCGGCCTGGCCCGGTACTTCGAGACCGAGACGGCCGGGTGGAAGCCGGCCGAACGCCCGGCACACGTGGGCATGTTCTATGACCTGCCGGTCCGCTGGGCCGCGCACCATCCGCTGGATCCCCGGTTGCTCACCAATCAGTACTACGAGCACTACCTCCCCCGGACACTCAAACGGCTGGCCAAGAACCAGCCGGTCCGCGAACTCTTCGACGCGATCGTCGTGGACGAGGGCCAGGACTTTGGCACGCTGTGGTGGGAGGCCGTCTTGGAGTGCCTGAAGGAACCTGCTGCCGGCGGCCTGTATGTGTTTATGGACGAAGACCAGCGCCTTTTCGGCCGCGACGGCTGGCCGCCGATTGAAGTGCCTCCCTTGGTGCTGAATGAAAACCTGCGGAATACGAAGCAGATCGCGGCGCTCTGCGGCGCGCTGTCCACCGAGCTGGCGATTCCGCGGGGCCTCTCCGGCCCGCGCATCCGGCTGGTGGAGGCGACGGCCGGGAACGTCATCCAGCGGGCCGGCGATGCGGTGGCGCAGCTGGTCGAGCGTGAAGGCTGGGCCCCGCAGCAGGTGGCGCTGCTGACCACAAAGCGCAAGCATCCGGCCCATCAGCAAGCGGTGGACGCACTGGGCTGGCGCGGATACTGGGACGCCTTTTTTGACGACGACGACGTGTTCTACGGCGACGTGCTCGGCTTCAAGGGACTCGAACGCTCGGTGGTGGTCCTGGCGGTCAACGGCTTCGGCGACCCCGAGCGGGCGCGCGAGATGCTCTATTCAGGCTTCTCCCGCGCGCGCAGCCTGTTGGTCATCGTGGGCGAAAGGTCGGCCATCACAAGGGTGGGCGGCCCTGCCCTGGTCAAGAGGCTGACCCAGACCGAATCTTGGGATCCTGACCAGCAGCAGCAAGACCATTGACTTTCCCTCCGCAGCGGAGCATTCTAAAACTACTTATTCGGTTTTTAGAATTTACCGGAGGTTCCCATGGCAACCACCACTCCTGCGCTGCAACGGGTCCGCACCGAGCCCGCCTACGGTGCTTTCTGGATGCTCAGGCTGGGCTTCACCGTCCTGCCGATTTTGATGGGGCTGGACAAGTTCTTCAACCTGCTCACTGACTGGGAACAGTATCTAGCCCCTTGGGTCGTTAACCTGCTGCCCTTCAGCGCGCACACCGCCATGCTGATCGTCGGCGTGGTGGAAATAGCCGCCGGCATCGTGGTCTGGTTCAAGCCGCGGTACGGCGCCCACATTGTTTCCCTCTGGCTGGCGGGCATCATCGTCAACCTGCTGACGCTGTCGGGGTTCTACGACGTGGCGCTGCGTGACGTCGGCCTGCTGCTGGCGGGACTGACACTGGCTCGGCTGGCCACCCAGTACGATCCGGCGTGGCACCGCCGTCGCTGATCAATTCCCTGCCCGCGCCCGCCTTCAGTGCCCGGTGAAGGCGGGCGCCTCCTTGGCCAGGAAGGCATCCCGGCCGATGCGCGAGTCTTCAGTGGTGAAGGCCTGCCCGAAGGCCCGGCGCTCCACCTGCAGCCCGTCGGCGGTGGGACGGCCCAGCGCCGCATCGACCGTTCGTTTCGCGTTTGCGACGGCGGCGGGGGACTTTGCGGAGATCTCCCGGCAGGTGGCGGCGGCGACGTCGAGCATGTCGTCCTTGCTGGCGAAGACGGCGTTGGCCAGCCCGATCCGCAGGGCTTCCTCGGCGCCGATGCTGCGGCCCGTGAAAATCAGTTCCCTGGCCATTCCGGGGCCGACCCGCTGCGGCAGCCGGACCGTCCCGCCGAAGCCCGGAATGAGGCCCAGTCCGACTTCCGGCAGGCCGAACTTCGCGTTGGCCGTCGCGTAGATGAAGTCGCAGGCCAACGCCAATTCCAAGCCTCCGCCCAGGGCAAACCCGTTGACGCAGGCGATCACCGGAAGGTCCAGGGTCTCCAGCAATCGGGTCAGGTCCTGCATGGCGGCACTGTGTGCTTCCGCTTCGGCCGGTCCCATGGAGGCCAGTTCCCGGATGTCGGCGCCGGCCGCGAAGGCCTTCCCGCCGGCACCCGTGATCAGGATGCTCCGAACTTCCCGGCCTTCCGGCGAACGGATGTCCGTGACGAACTGTGCCAGGTCTGCCACGACCTGGGTGTTCAGGGAGTTGAGCGACTCGGGACGGTTGATGACGACGGTGGCCAATTCGCCGAGGCATTCAAGCTGAATCGTTTCGTAAGTCTTTTCCACAGCCCCACTATGCCACGCCGGGCCCCCAGAATCGGACGTGGTCATCCCCCCAGCAGGGCGACCACGTCGGCCACCTGCCGGTGTCCCCCGGCCACCGACCAGCGGTAGCCGTCGACCTCCAGGACGGCGGTGGAACCTCCGGCCGCTTCGACCAGGGTCTTGCCCGGAAGCCAGTCCCAGTCCGGCAGCCCCTGTTGGTACCAGACGCCGAAAATCCCGGCGGATGTTGCAGCCAGCTCACACGACGCCGACCCCCAGGTACGGTAGGTGGCCGAACCGAGGAGGGCGCGCAGGTACGGCTCGCCCGCTGCGTTGTCGCGCAAATACGTGTGGTGCAGGTACGCCGCCGCGCAGCTGGATGCCAAGGGAGCGCTGGCGATTTCGCCCACGCGCAAGCCGTTCCGGGTGGTGGGCAGGTCGCGTCCGCCGATCCACAGGACGTCCTCGGCGGGGTGGTAGACCGCCGCCAGCCGGCTTCCCGCTCCATCCGTCAGCGCCAGCGCGGAGCACCAGTAGTGCCCGCCGGTGAAGAAGTTGTAGGTGCCGTCCACCGGGTCGATGACCCAGGTACGGCCCGAGGTTCCCTCGTGGCTGGAGCCTTCCTCGCCCAGGATCGCGTCCTCCGGCCGCAGTTCGCGCAGCGTATCGACTACCAGTTTCTCCGCGGCGTGGTCGGCGGCGGTGACGACGTCGGAGATGCTGGTCTTCTCCTCGAACGTGGTCACCCCCGACCGCATGCCGTTGGCCAGCGTTCCGGCGGCGCGCACCAGCCAGGCCGCGAGTTCGGTGTCGTCCAGATGGTCAGGGCTGCTCACGGTCATATCTGAAGCCTAGCCAACGGCGGGGCGATCGCGGCATGCAGGGGCAGTTGCTACCGGCGGCCCCGCCGCGGCCCGCGGCCCTTCGGGGTGCGGCCGCCACCCGGCCTGCCTTTGCCCTGGTCGGACGGCTTGTTCGCGCCCTTGCCCGATGCCGGCGTCCGGCCCGGTGCGGAGCCCTTTCCCGCAGCGGTGCCCTTCCCCGCGCCGGAGCCTCCGCCGTCGTTCTTCCCCGTGTTCTTGCGGGTCTTGCCCTTGCCCTGTTGTTCTTGCACCGAGGGCTGGCGCGAACTGCGCGCCGTGCGGCCGCGGACAATTCCGATGAACTCCTCGATGGCGGCCTCGGTCCGGTCGGTGAGCCACGCGAGGCCGATCTGCGTCTCGGGGTGATCGGTGACCGTGCGGTACACCACGTCCTTGCGGTTGTAGAGCCGGGCCACGGACATCGGCAGGATCATCAGTCCCGCCCCGGACGCCACTACCTCGATGCCGGTCTTGGCGCCGCCCATTTCCCCGGGGTCCAGGAAGTTCTCGTGCGCGATCTCCCGATACGGGACTTCTTCGTCGTAGAGGGCAACATCGTGTTCCTTCGGCGCGACCACCACGGGCAGTTCCGCGTACAGCGGGATCACGCTCAGCCCCTCGCGGTCCACGGGCAGCCGGACGAAGCTCAGGTCGGCCCGGCCGTCGCGCAGGATGGCCGTCTGCTCCTCCTCGCCGCACTGGAAAGCGGTCAGCGGGACGTCGGGCAGCCGCTCCGCCCACCGGCGGGTCCACTTCCCCGGTGTCACGCCCGGGACATAGCCGACCTTCAGTCCGGCCAATTGGGCCGTGGTCGTCGGCTCCTGGTCTGCATCCTGCACTTCATCACCGTAGCGCAGGGCGGCTAGGCTGGGCTTATGAGCGCGAAATCGGCACAATCCATGAAACCGGCCACGGCCGCCAAGAAACTGGGCATCTACTTGCCCGCGGCCCCGCAGGAGTTCCAGGACAGCCTGATCTCGCGGGAGGAATTCAACCAGCTGCAATCCGATCCGCCGGAATGGCTGGCGGAGCTGCGCCGCAACGGTCCGCATCCGCGGCCGGAGGTGGCCCGTAAACTCAACGTCTCCATCTCCGGCCTGGCACGCGGCGGCATCACGGAGCCGCTGACGACGGCCGAAATCACCGCTTTACTGCAGGATCCGCCGGAATGGCTGGTGGCGGAACGCGCCTCGTTCGCCGCCGTGCGTGCCGAGGAGCAGCGCGTGAAGGCCGCCGGCAAGCAAGGCTGATCAGCAGGGGCTGAGCGCGCCGCGGGCCCCCCTTGCTGCTGATCAAGCGGTGCGCGAGGCGGGCCCCCTCCCCCGCTGACCAAGCGGTGAGCGAGGCGGGCCCCCTCCCCCGCTAACCAAGCGGTCAGCGAGGGCCCGGTGCCCGTTAACGCCAAGAGCCCCGGTCCGAAGACCGGGGCTCTTGCTCTGCGTGCGCGAGGGGGGATTTGAACCCCCACGCCCTTTCGGACACTGGCACCTGAAGCCAGCGCGTCTGCCGTTCCGCCACTCGCGCGCATTGTTCCTGCCCTCTCGGCGTGCCAACCGGTTTCCCGGTTCGCTTTCCTCAAGAACAGCGAGATCAATAGTAGCGTGAAACAGTCCCAAATTCCCAATCGGGGCGCCGGCCCCCTTGGATACCGCGCAACGACGGGGATCGGAGGGCCTGCGCCGCGGGCGGCACGCCCCGCCGTCGTGATTCCGCGATGGTGAGCTTCACCACGCCCCGGCGCCGCCGCGCCCGCGGCGATCGTTGCCGAATGGGGCCTTTTGGGACACGCCCAAGTAGTATCGAAGGGAAGAATCGCCAGACAGGTGTGCCCTGTCCGCTGTCGCAGCGGGGGGCAGACCTGACCACAACTCTGGGAGGAGGCGGCCCGATGGGCATTCTGGACAGTATGGAGCGCGGCATCGAGAAGATGGTCCGCGGCGCCTTCTCTGTCGGCGGCAAGGGCCAGGTGCAGCCGGTGGAGATCGCAAGCCGCCTGCGCCGCGAACTGGACAACGGTTCCATCACCTTGGCCCAGGGCCGCACGTTGGCTCCCAACGTCTTCGACGTCAGGCTGGGCGATTCCGACTACGCGATGGCTGAACAATGGGGCGCCACCCTGGCCGAAGAACTGTGCGACGTGGTCATCCGCCACGTCAACAGCCAGAAGTACACCCTGCAGGGCCCGGTGCGCGTTTCCTTCACCAAGGACGACGCACTCAAGGGCGGCGACTTTGAAGTCGAGGCCACGGTCGTGAAGTCCGAGGGCCACCAGCCGCAGCCCCTGCAGCGCAGTGCCCCCGCGGCGCCGTCGCGCCAGCCCACCCTGCTGACGCCCGTGTTGGAAATCAACGGGCAGCGCTACTCGCTCAACGCGCCGTCCATCGTGCTCGGACGCTCCTCCGAGGCCGACATCATGGTGGACGACACCGGGGTCTCGCGGCGCCATCTGGAGATCCGCACCGACGGCGGGTCGGCCGTGGCCGTGGATCTCGGTTCCACCAACGGCAGCTATGTCAATGGCCAGAAGATCGACGGCCGGATTGACCTCACCGACGGCTCCGTCATCACGATGGGCCGCACCCGCATTACCTTCCGCCTGCTGCCGACACGGGGCGGCGGGGCCTAATGGGCGAGCTTGTCGTCACCGCGCTGCGGTTCGGTTTCCTGATCCTGCTCTGGATCATGATCATCAGCATCGTCTCCGCACTGCGGCGGGACCTGCAGATCGGCAAGCGCAGCCGCACCGGATCCCCCACTGCGCGCGAAGTCCGGAAGAATCCCGACCTGGCGGACGCTCCGGCACCCCGGGTGGCTCCGCGCCGCCTGGTGGTCACGGAAGGGCCGCTGGCCGGCCACTCGCTGGAACTGGCCGCGAGCCCCATCCTGTTGGGCCGGGCCCAGGAAGCAACGCTGGTGCTGGAGGACGATTACGCCTCCGGCCGGCACGCCCGCCTCTTTCCGCAGGGCAGCCGCTGGTTCATCGAGGACCTCGGCTCCACCAACGGCACCTACCTGGCCGAGAACCAGCTGACGCGGGCGCTGCCCGTTGATCCCGGCGTTCCCATCCGGATCGGCAAGACGGTCATTGAGTTGAGGCCCTGACGGTGGCTCTGGTTCTGCGCTATGCGGCGCGGTCTGACGTGGGTAAGGCACGGTCTAAAAACGACGATTCCGCCTACGCCGGGCGTTATCTTGCCGTGGTGGCCGACGGCATGGGCGGCCATGCCGGCGGTGACGTGGCCTCGGCGTCCACGGTGCTGGACCTGGTCCATCTGGACCGCTCGGGCCATCAGGACCCGGCCAACGTGCTGGCCGACGAGATCCAGACCGCCAATTCCATCCTTTCGGAGCTGGTGCAGACCAGTCCCAAGCTGGCGGGCATGGGCACCACCGTCACCGCCTTGCTGCTGCATGACGACAAGCTCGAATTCGCCCACATCGGCGATTCCCGTGCCTATCGGCTGAAAAACGGCATCTTCGAGCAGATCAGCGTGGACCACACTTTCGTCCAGCGGCTCATCGACGAAGGCCGGCTCCTTCCGGCGGAAGCCGAAATCCACCCGCACCGCAACGTGCTGATGCGCGTCTTGGGCGACGTCGATGCCAGTCCCGAACTCGACCTGGCCAGCCATCAGGCCGAGCCGGGGGAGAAATGGCTGCTCTGCTCCGATGGACTCAACGCCGTCGTGCCGGACAGTGTGGTGGAATCCGTGGTGCGCAACGCGCCCACCCTGCAGGACGCCGTCGATCAGCTGGTGGAGCTGACGCTTGACGGCGGTTCCCCGGACAACGTGACCATCGTGATGATCGAAGTCGCCGAAGCGGCGCCGGAGGCGGCTGACACCGCCTCCCTCGGCCTCGCCCCGGAACGACCGAAGGCATCGCCCTTGAAGCACGACGGCGCCGCCTCCCCTGTCGCGGCGATGCCCGCCGACGGAGCCTCCCTCGGGGCACAGGTGGCCGCGGGCGCCGACGACGAACAGCTTCAGCCGCACGAGGCGATCCGCGCCGATGCCATCCGCCGCGAGCTGGAGACCCGCCCGCATGTGCTGGTGGGCGCCGCGGCATTGGCCACCGAGACCGGACAGATTCCCATCGTCACGGCCCACTCCAACAAGCGCCGGGCGGCGGCATTGCTGACCCACAAGGCCCCGGACGAACCGGAAACACCCGAGAACGAGACCTCGGCCCCGGCCCGCAAGCCCTGGCTGATCCCGGCGTTCCTGACCGTCATGTCGTTGCTGCTGGTGGCGGTCATGTGGTTCGGCTACCTCTGGACGCAGACCCAGTATTTCGTGGGTTCGGCGGACGGACGGGTGGCCATCTTCAACGGCGTCTCCCAGAACTTCGGGCCGATCGCGCTTTCCCACGTGGACACGGTCTACAACATCCCGCTGGAAAGCCTGCCCGCGTACCAACAGCAGCGGCTGGATTCCAGCATTTCCGCCCGCGATCTCGGGCATGCCGAGGAGATCGTGGAACAGTTGCGGATCAGCAGCCAGCTGAACTGTCCGGAACCCGAACCCAGCCCCAGTACCGTTCCGACGGATCGGCCCAGCGCCTCGCCGGGGGCGACGCCGGGGCCTGCTGCCAGCCCCCAGCCCACCGTGCCGCCTGAATGTGTAGGTGGATAAGCCATGAGTAACATCCAGACAGTGCCGCGTTCCCGGCGCAACACCGAACTGCTCCTGCTCCTGCTGGCCTTGATCGTCGGCATCGGAGCCAACATGCTGGTCGGGCTCGACCAGGACCGGGCCTTCGACAGCGACTTCTTCACCCAGGGCGGCACCTTGGTGGTGCTGGTCCTCGTCGTACACGTGGTCCTGCGCCTTCGCGCCAAATATGCCGACCCGGTAATACTTCCGATCGTCACCGCCCTGAACGGGGTGGGGCTGGCGATGATCCACCGGCTGGACATCGCCAACAACGACTCCGCCGCGGGGCGCCAGCTCCTGTGGACCGGCGTGGCCATCGCCGCCGTGGTCGCCGTCATCTGGCTGCTGCCCGACCACCGCGTCCTGCGCCGCTTTACCTACATATCGTTGATCACCAGCGCCATCCTGCTCATCCTTCCGCTGCTGCCGTTCATCGGGATGGAAATCAACGGCGCCCGGATTTGGGTGAGCCTGGGGTTCGCCACCTTCCAGCCGGGCGAAATCGCGAAGATCACCCTGGCTATATTCTTCGCCGGGTATTTATCGACGAACCGCGACCTCATCCTGCTCGCGGGCAAGAAGATCGGCCCGCTGCAGCTGCCCCGCTGGCAGGACATGGGCCCCATGGTGGTGGCCTGGCTGGTCAGCATCGGGGTCCTGGTCTTCCAGCGCGATTTGGGTTCCTCGATCCTGTTCTTTGGCCTGTTCATGGCCATGATCTATGTGGCCACCAGCCGCGTCAGCTGGGTCCTGATCGGCCTGCTCATGATCGCCGTGGGCGGCGTCGTGGCTTTCCAGCTGTTCCCGCACGTCACCGCACGTATCGACGGCTGGATCAACGCGTTCGACCCCGAGGTTTACAACCGGATCGGCGGCAGCCACCAGATCGTCCAAGGGCTGTTCGGCCTGGCCAGCGGCGCGCTGACCGGCACCGGACTCGGGCAGGGCCGGCCGGACCTGGTGACCTACGCGAACAGCGACATGATCATCGCCGCACTCGGCGAGGAGCTGGGGCTCATCGGACTCAGCGCCATCGTGATGCTCTACATCCTCTTGGTCAGCCGCGGCATCCGGGCGGCGCTGGGCAGCCGGGACGCCTTCGGCAAGCTCCTGGCCACGGGACTCTCCTTCACCCTGGCGCTGCAGTGCTTCGTGGTGATAGGGGGCGTCACCCGCCTGATTCCGCTGACCGGCCTGACCACACCCTTCCTGGCCGCCGGAGGGTCTTCCCTCCTGGCCAACTGGCTGATCGTCGCCCTGCTGCTGCTGATTTCCGACGCCGCGCGCCGTCCGGCCCTGACTGGCCCGGCCGCCGGCCGGCGGCCGCCGGGTGACCGGCCGGCGCGACGCAACCAGACCCAAGCACGGAACACCGGATCCACGGAGGTGATCCAACCATGAACCAGGCCATCCGCAATACCTGGATCGTCGCCATCGCGATGTTCGCGCTGCTGTTTGGATCGCTCACGGTCGTGCAATTCTTCGAGGCCGAAAACCTCAACGCCAACCCGTGGAACAGCCGGACCATCTACAAAGACTTCGACAAGAACCGGGGCGCCATTCTGGTGGGCGGCGAGCCGATCGCCGAGTCGGTTCCCTCGGACGACGAGTTCGCCTACCAGCGCGTCTACAACGAGCCCGCGCTCTACGCGCCGATCACCGGTTTCTACTCGTTGGTATACGGCTCCACCCAGATGGAGTCTGCGATGAACGATCAGCTCTCCGGTTCCGGCGACGAGTTCTTCTACGAACAGATCGTGCAGATGTTCTCCGGCGGCCAGGTCGAGGGCGCCTCGGTGGAGCTGACCCTGGACGCCGAGCTGCAGCAGTTGGCCTGGGACCTGATTCCCGACGGCGTGAAGGGCTCGATCGTGGTGATGGAACCGGACACCGGCAACATCCTCGCGATGGTCTCCAAGCCCAGCTTCGATCCGAATGACCTGGCGGGGCACAACACCGAAGAGGTCACGCAGAACATGGCCGAACTGGAGAAGGTGCCGGGCCTGTCTCCGTTCACCAACCCCGCCACCGAGAGCCTGTTGGCTCCGGGCTCCGTGTTCAAGCTCGCGGTGACGGCTGCCGCCCTGGAGTCCGGCCAGTACGACGCCGACAGCAAGCTCGACAATCCCCCGACGCTGCCGCTTCCGGGCACCAACGTCGAGTTGCCGAACTACGTCAACGGCGGCTGTGCGGCGCGGACAACCGTCGGCTTCTCCTTTGCCCTCGAGCAATCCTGCAACACGCCCTTCGCGCAGATCGCCATGGACCTGGGGGAAGACGCCATTGCGGAACAGGCCGCCAAGTTCGGATTCGGCGAGTCCTACCAGATCCCCACCCACGTCACCGCGAGCCAGTTCCCGACCGGCATGAGCGATGACCTGCTCGCCCAGTCGGCCATCGGCCAGTACGACGTCCGCGTGACCCCCCTGCAGGTGGCCATGATGACCGGTGCGATCGCCAACGACGGCGTGTTGATGAAGCCGAACCTCGTGCGCACCGTGCGCGCGCCCGACCTGCGCGTCATGGACAGCCCCAAGCCCCAGGAACTGCAACGTTCCCTGTCCGCAGACAACGCCCGGCTGATTCAGGACTGGATGGTCAATGTGGTCAGCAGGGGCATCGGCGGCGGAGCCGCCATTCCGGGCGTCGAGGTGGCCGGCAAGACCGGTACGGCAGAACTGCTGGCCGGCGAAGCAGGCAACAACTCGTGGTTCACCGGATTCGCACCGGCGGATGACCCCCAGGCCGTCGTATCCGTCGTCTTCGAGGACGTCGATGTAACGACCGGTTCTTCACTCTCAAGTCCAAGTGCTCGGCAACTCCTAGAGGCGGTGTTAAATAAGTGAGACCTACCTCGGGTATCACCTTAGGCGGCAGGTACCAGCTCACTGAACGTATCGCCATCGGCGGCATGGGTGAGGTCTGGAAGGCGCAGGACCAGGTCCTGGGCCGCATCGTCGCCATCAAGGTCCTCAAAGAGGAGTACACGGGCGACCCGGGCTTCCTCAACCGCTTCCGCGCAGAGGCCCGGCACACCGCGCTGCTGAACCACACCGGTATTGCCAATGTCTTTGATTACGGCGAAGAGGCCGGATCCGCCTACCTCGTGATGGAACTCGTGCCCGGGCATCCGCTCTCGGCGATCATCGAGCGCGAGCGCGTGCTCTCGCCCGACCGGACGCTGTCCATCATCACCCAGACGGCCAAGGCGCTGGCCGTCGCCCATGCCCAGGGCCTGGTGCATCGCGACGTCAAGCCCGGAAACCTGCTGATCACGCCGGAGGGCCGGGTCAAGATCACCGACTTCGGCATTGCGCGGCTTGCCGATCAGGTTCCGCTGACCGCGACCGGGCAGGTCATGGGCACCGCCCAGTATCTGGCGCCGGAGCAGGCGACGGGACAGACTGCTACCGGACAAAGCGACATCTATTCGCTCGGCGTCATCGGCTACGAGTGCCTCTCCGGTTCCCGGCCGTTCTCCGGTGAATCGCAGATTGCCATTGCATTGGCCCAGGTCAACGACACTCCCCCGCCGCTGCCCGAGTCCCTGCCCCGGCCGGTCCGCGCTCTGCTGATGTCCATGCTGGCCAAGGACCCGGCCGACCGGCCGGCCAACGCGGAAAAGCTAGCCGAGGCGGCCGACGCCATCCGTGCCGGCGATATCCGTGCCGCCGAGGCAGCTGTCCCGGGAATGTTGCTGTTCGGTGGGGACGACAGCACCGGTTTGATGACTGCTCCGGTGCCCGCCCCCGGAACCGCTCCGACGCGCGCCGTCAGCGCCGGGACCTCCCAGCTGCCCGCCGTCGGCGGTGCAGCAGCAGCGGGCCTCGGCGCCGAACGGGACTGGACCGATCAGGATCTGGACAGCGATGAGCCTGAAGAAACACCGCGCCGCCAGCAGAAGAAACGCAGTCCCTGGACCTGGCCGCTGGTCGGTTTGATCCTGTTGATTCTGTTCGCCGTGGCCGGCGCGATCCTGCTGCCCATGCTGACCCCCACCGGCGTTGCGGAGTCGTCGTCGTCGGCATCGAGCTCGACGACACGGGCGGCGCCGAAGACCACCTCCGCAACGCCAACGGAAGAAGAGACCGAGGAACCGCGCGAAACGGCAACGCCGGAGACGAACCAGCTGGCGGCGAATGCGTTCCTGGGCCGACCCTTCAGCGAGGTCCGGGCCGAGCTCGAAAACATGGGCTACCAGGTGGTTCCCAACCCGGTGGAGAGCGGCGAAGCCGAGAATACCGTCATCGACATCGCGCCGACCGGCGCCGTCGTCGTTGGCGAAGCAATCACCGTCACCTACTCCACCGGCCCCGGAACCGTCACCATTCCCAACGGTCTTGCCGGGCAGTCCGAGCAGCGGGTTCGCGAGGCCCTGATCGGACTGAACCTGGTACCGCAGAAGTCGGGCGAGCAGCCGAGCGATGATGAGCCTGGCACCGTCCTCAGCCTGTCTCCCGACGGCGGTGACGTTCCGGTCGGGTCGACCGTCAGCTACGTTGTCTCCAGTGGGCCGGAAGAAGAAGAAGAAACTCCGGCCCCGACAGAGACGGGCTCGCCGGATGCCAAGGGCCTGCCGACCTCCGCTCCCGACACGCGCGGCGGTAAGCCGTGACCGAATCCTGGTCGGCCTGATGGAAGGACGACAACCAGTGGACTCGCCGCACATCCTGGCTGGCCGCTACGAGGTGGGGGAACTCATCGGACGCGGCGGGATGGCCGATGTGCTGCTGGGCCGTGACATCCGCCTGGGCCGCTCGGTGGCGGTCAAGCAGCTGCGGACCGATCTGGCCCGCGACCCGATGCTCCAGTCCCGGTTTCGGCGCGAAGCCCAGGCGGTGGCCGGGCTGAACCACCCGGCAATCGTTGCCGTGTACGACACGGGGGACATGGATCTTCCCGGCGCCGCGGAGCACGACGTCAAGGTCCCGTTCATCGTGATGGAGTACGTCCGGGGCCGGACGCTGCGTGAATTCATCAAGGGCCGCGAGCTGGGCATCGAGGACTCGGTCCGCTATGCCCTCGGCGTCCTGGCCGCGCTCGAATACAGCCACCGCTCGGGCATTGTGCACCGCGACATCAAGCCGGCCAACGTCATGGTCACGCCCGAGGGCAACGTGAAGGTGATGGACTTCGGCATCGCGCGTGCGCTGGCCGATTCGGCCGCGACGATGACGCAGACCCAGGCGGTCCTGGGGACCGCACAGTACCTTTCCCCGGAGCAGGCCCGGGGTGAAGCCGTGGACGCGCGCAGCGACTTGTACTCGGCCGCCTGCCTGCTCTACGAAATGCTTGCCGGTCGTCCGCCCTTCATCGGTGACAGCCCGGTGTCCGTGGCCTACCAGCACGTCCGCGAACTCCCCGAACCGGCGAGCCGCTTCAATCCTGACGTTACCCCTGCCTTGGATTCCGTGCTGGAACATGCGCTGCAAAAAGACAAGGCGGACCGGTTCCAGACGGCCGCTGCCTTCGCGGACGCGCTGCGTGCGGCGCTGGGCGGGACGCCGCACCAGGCGGCCGGGCCGGCGACGGAAGCGTTTCCCGCACTGGCTCCCGCCACAGAACTAATCACCCAGCCGGCCCACGCCGTGGCCGGGGAAACTCCTGACCTGTCCCACACCGCCTACTCGCCTGATGACGACGCCGGACCGGAAACGGCCTCCTACGACCGCGGGCAGCTTCCCACCGCCTTGGCCGTGGGCAGTGAAGACGACATCGAACCCGAGCGCCGGGCCAAGCGCCGGGCATGGATCGTCACGCTGATCATTGCCTTGCTGCTGGTCCTGGTGGGCGGAGGCTACTACGTCTACAACATGCTGGTGCAGAACGCCGTCCCGAATACGGTTGCCGTTCCGGCTGTGGCGGGGATGGACCAGAACGCCGCCACCAACGCCATCTGGGCAGCGGATCTCAAGCCACGGGTTGAACAGGAGTTCAGCGACGACGTCGAGGCGGGCATGGCAACCCGAACCGATCCGGACGTCGGAGAACAGCTGGAACCGGGCAGCCAGGTCGTGGTCTACATCTCCGAGGGTAGCGAATTTGCTACCATTCCCAAGGACCTGGCCGGCCGCACCGAGGCGGAGGTCCGGGACAAGCTCCGGAATCTGGGCCTGGAACCGGGGGAAAACGTCCCGGCGAACAGTGCCTCCATGCCGCGCGGGAATGTGGTGACCACCAAGCCCGCCCCCGGCGAGAAGGTCAAGACCGGTTCCACGGTGGACCTGGTCATCTCGAACGGCATGGTGCGCGTTCCGGCCCTGATGAACAAAACTGTTGAAGAAGCCGGCACGATGCTGGAAGACGCGGCCGTTGCCCTGCCCTACCGGGTACAAGAGGTCGACAACGAGGTGGTCGCACCCGGCACCGTCGTCGGCCAGAGCGTTAAAGCGGGAACGGACGTCGAACAGGGGACTGAGATAGTCCTGACCGTTGCGGTTGCACCGCCGCCCCCCGAGCCCTCCGAAACGCCTGCGCCCGACCCGGATGAGGGCTCCGACAGAGGCAACAACTCCGGCAACGGGAACGGCCGCGGCAACGGGAACGGCCGGGGCAACGGGAACAGCGACGACTGACAGCGTCCGTGGCAGCCTGGTCCCCGCGACCGGTCGCGCGGTCCCGCCCCGGAGCGGTTCAGTGGGTAATGAGCGGGCTGAGCGTGGCGGCGCGTTCGGCCGTTCCCTCCGCGCCGAGCGACTCCAGCCAGTTACCGAGCATCAGGTAGCCGCCTTCGGTCAGCACCGATTCGGGATGGAACTGCACGCCCCACAGCGGCGCGCTCCGATGGGCCAGCCCCATCACGACTCCGCTGTCGGTCTCCGCGGTGATTTCGAGTTCGGCAGGGATGGTGCTGCGCACGGCCGCCAGCGAGTGGTAGCGGGTGGCCGTGAACGGGTTCGGCACGCCCAGGAAGGCGTTCTGGTCGCCGTGGGTCACGTGCGAGGTCTTCCCGTGCATCAATTCGGGGGCATGGGTGACGGTGGCGCCATAGGCCTCGGCCAACGCCTGGTGGCCCAGGCACACGCCGAACATCGGCTTTGCTTCCCGGCCGCACCAACGGATCAGCTCGATGCAGATGCCCGCCTCGGCAGGCGTTCCCGGGCCGGGGGAGACCAAGACCCCGTCGCGGACTCCGGCCAGTTCAACCGCTTCCTCGAGGGTGACGTCATCGTTGCGCACCACAGTCGTTTCCGCGCCGAGTTCCTGAAGGTAGCCGACCAGGGTGTAGACGAAGCTGTCATAGTTGTCGATGACGAGGATGCGCGGAGTCTTGCTCATGTGACGGTCGTGCCAATCGTGGAGTTGTTCCGGGACGGGGGACTGCGGGAGCCGGTCGGCACTCCGTCGGGGGAACGGGAGCCAAGGCGGCAACAGCAGCACTCACACTATGATCGGTCCCCCGCGGTGATCCCGGCAAATGCGCGGCGGCGAACGTCACATACATTGGCTAGACTAAACAGCTAGACGGTCGGCGGCGGCGGACTCGCGTGAAGATCGCGGCCCCGGCCTGCCAGTGCCAACCACCCCTTGATGCCCCGGAGGATCTGTGCCCGAGTCGAAGCGCCGCAAGAGGACCGAACGGCGTCCCGAGGAATTGACCGCCAAAGGCAATAAGCCCAACCCCGTGTGGTTCAAACCGGTCATGTTCGGCCTCATGATCATCGGCCTGCTGTGGATCATCGTTTTCTACATCACGCAGGGAGCGTGGCCGCTGCCGGCAGCAGGGTCCTGGAACATCATGATCGGGTTCGGCATCGCCATCGCGGGCTTCCTGATGACGACCAGGTGGCGCTCGTAGGCAGTCATGCTGGTTGATAACGGCATCTACGTCGACGGCGTCCGTGCCGCCACGCCCGAAACCCTGGAGCAGACGTTCAGCGAGCTGCACCGGTACTCGGGTATGGCGTGGATAGGCCTCTACCGGCCGAGCGAGCCGGAGCTGGCCGCCGTGGCAGCGGAGTTCGATCTTCACCACCTGGCCGTGGAGGACGCCTTGCGCGGCCATCAGCGGGCCAAGCTGGAACAGTACGGCCGCACGCTGTTCACCGTCCTCCGGCCCGCGCGCTACATCGACGAAACGGAGAAGGTGGAGTTCGGCGAACTGCATGTCTTCATGGGGCGGGACTTCCTGATCACCGTCAGGCACGCGGAGTCGCCGGATCTGGCCCACGTGCGGCAGCGTATGGAGTCCGTGCCCGACCTGCTGGCGACGGGACCGCAGGCGGCGCTCTACGCGGTCCTGGACCAGGTCGTCGACGAGTACGAACCCGTGGTGCTCGGCCTGGAGAACGACATCGACGAGATCGAAGACCAGCTCTTCGGCGGCGATCCCGACGTTTCCCGACGGATCTACGAGCTGCTGCGCGAAGTCATCGAGTTCCAGCGTGCCCTTCACCCGCTGGAGGGGATGATCGCCGTCCTCGAACGAGGCACCAAAAACCCTGACCTGGACCTTGAGGTGGCCCGCGGCCTGCGTGACGTCGAGGACCATGTCATCCGGCTGAACGAGCGTGTCGACGCCTTCCGTGCCGTCCTGCAGAACGCCCTGAGCCTCAGCTCCACCCTGCAGGCCCAGAAACTCACCGAAACCAGTGTTGCCCAGAACGAACAGGTCAAGCGCATCTCGTCCTGGGCGGCCATACTCTTCGCCCCGACTTTGGTGGCCGCCGTCTACGGGATGAACTTCACGGTGATGCCGGAACTGGACTGGGCGTTCGGCTACCCGATGTCGCTGGTTCTGATGTTCCTGACGGCCCTCGGGCTTTACTGGTTCTTCAGGCGCAACCGATGGCTCTAAAGCCCGCCTGACCGGGCAGGTGCGCCGGAAGCCCGCGCCCGGGATACGGGAACGGGCCCCGGCAGGACGGCTGCCAGGGTAGGCTCAGCCGGCGTCTGCGGCGGCCATCACGGCAGCGGTAACGGCCGGGGCCACCCGGGGGTCCAGCGGGCTGGGGATGATGTAATCGGCCGCGAGGTCTTCCCCGACGATTCCCGCGATTGCCTCGGCCGCGGCAACCTTCATGGCCGGGGTGATGCGGCGGGCACCCGCGTCCAGTGCGCCGCGGAAGATGCCCGGGAAAGCCAGGACGTTGTTGATCTGGTTGGGGAAGTCGCTGCGGCCGGTGGCCACAACCTTCGCGAACTTCGCGGCGGTCTCCGGGTGTACTTCCGGATCCGGGTTGGACAGCGCGAAGATGATGGCGTCGTCGGACATCTTCTCCAGGGTCTCTTCCGGGATCGTGCCGGAGGAGACCCCGATCAGCACGTCTGCCCCGTCGAGCGCCTGCGCGCTGCCGCCGGTGACTCCGCGCGGGTTTGTGCGGGCAGCATAGGAGGCCTTGACCTCGGTCAAATCGCCGCGGTCGCCGTGGATGATGCCGCGCGAATCCAGCAGGATCACGTCGGCAACGCCGGCGGCCAGGAGGATTTCGGCGACGGCGATGCCCGCCGCACCCGCGCCCGAAATAACCACCTTGAGCGACGCCAGCTCGCGGTTGACCACCTGGGCGGCATTGGTCAGCGCCGCAAGGGCTACCACGGCGGTGCCGTGCTGGTCGTCGTGCATGACCGGCATGTCCAGGGCCTCAATGAGGCGGGCTTCGAGCTCGAAGCAGCGTGGCGCCGAAATGTCTTCAAGGTTGACGGCGCCGAAGCTCGACCGCAGCCGCACCAGGGTCTCAATGATCTCGTCAACGTCGGTGGTCTCGAGTACCAGCGGGATGGAGTCCAGTCCGGCAAACTGCTTGAAGAGGGCAGCCTTCCCCTCCATCACCGGCAGTGACGCAGCCGCCCCGATGTTGCCCAACCCCAGCACCGCGGTGCCGTCGGAGACCACTGCCACCAGCCGGGAGGCCCACGTGTACTTCCCGGCCATTTCCGGGTCGGCGTTGATGGCGCGGCTGACTTGGGCCACACCCGGCGTGTAGGCGATGGAGAGATCGCGCTTGGTGTCCAACGGTGCGGTGAGGCCAATCTGCAGCTTGCCGCCCTCATGGGCGCTGAAGATCTCCTCGCGGGTGAGGTCGATTCGTGTGGAGTTGCCGGTTTCGGTAGTCACGTAGATTCCTTCTGTTGTTCCTTCCCTTCACGGGAGGGAGCTTGGATGGCCCGGCCTGCGACAGGCCGGCAGGAAGCAGATCCTCCGAGAGGCCGCAGCTGGCCGTTCACAAGGCATGGGGCGCGGCGCATTCGATCCGACTATCGCCTGGGTCCGGGACGGCCGCGTGGGCCCCGTGGCTGGTCGAGCGAGGGGACCGGATTTCAAGGCTACCTGAAGGCCGGTTTGCAGGGTCTGCATATGTCTTCGGCCGGACGAATGTTTCGCCTTTTCCACTGTAATGCTCGGCTAATTGCAGGGGCTGCAGGCTTAGTTGTCCACGTTTTCACAGTTGTAGACCGAACTTATCCACAGACGTGCATAACTTTGGGGATTACTTCCGTCCACCCCTTCTGTCCCCTGCCATCACGTTATCCACAGCTGTGGAATTACATGTGTGTAACTTATCCTCACTGTGCATAACTCCTGTGGATAACATCCTTTCACCTCAGGGAGGGCCGCGGAACTTTCCACAGCCAGCCCACAGGATGGGGAAAGCAGGTTGGGGAAAACGCGCAGTGCACGGCACGCGCGCCGGCGAAAGTGAGAGGGGCCCGTCGGGCACAGCGTGCGCCTACAGCCAGCCCCCGGGCGGGACTGCCCGGAGATTGCCGGTCCGGCAAACGGGACCACACAGGAAAGGCGGGCAGGAACCGCGTCCTCCAGGACACTTTTCCTGCCCGCCTTGGCGGAAGCCGGCCGGGGTTACGTCATCGCCTTCAGGGCAGTGACCGCCACCAGCACCAGGAGTATGGCAGCCAGCCCGGTGAACTGGACAACGCTTCGATTCTTTCCCTTCGGCGCGTAGGCCAGCACCACAGCGGACAAGGCACCAACCAGCAGTCCGCCCAAGTGCGCCTGCCAGGCAATGCCGGAGACCACGAATCCGAGCACCGCGTTGATGCCAATCAGCACCAACAGCGATCTGACCTCGCCGCCGCGTTGCCGCTGCACGATGAACAGTGCGCCGAAGAGGCCGAAAATGGCCCCTGAGGCGCCGACCACGGGAATGTTGGGAGCGGAGAGCAGGAGTACGCCGACCGAGCCGCCGAAGCCGGAAAGCAGGTACAGCCCAAGGAACCTCAGCCGCCCCAACAGGGGCTCCAGGTGCCGGCCCAGGATCCACAAGGCGTAGAGGTTGAAGGCAATGTGCAGGAGGAAATTCGGCGAATGCAGAAAAGCCGAGGTGATCATCCGCCACGGTTCCGGCGCGTAGAACGGATTTGGAAGGGTGTAGACCGGCGCGTACAGGAACCTTTCGGTGAAGCCGGGAACGACCCACTGCAGCAGATAGGCAACGGCGCAGATGCCGATCAGTGTCAGCGTGACCACGGGACGGCCGACCGCGGCCACCCCGCCATAGACGGTACGGACAGTCGGCATGCTGCGCGCCGCTTCGTTGACGCAGTCGACGCACTGGACGCCAACCGACGCCGTGCGCTGGCATTCCGGACAGGCCGGGCGTCCGCAACGCTGGCAGCGCACGTAGGAGACGCGGTCCGGATGCCGCGGGCAGACGGGGACATCGGTCTGCGGCGGTTCGGCCGGCATTCCGTAGGACATGGAGGCGCTCCTGCTGGGAAAAGGTCCCCGCCCGGGTTCCGGGCGGGGACATTAGGCAACTTAGAGCTGCTCGACCGTGATGTTCTTGATGACCACGTCTTCCAGCGGCTTGTCCCGCTGGTCGGTAGCCACCGCGTTGAGGGAATCTACGACGGCGCGCGAAGCTTCGTCCGTGACGTCGCCGAAGATCGTGTGCTTGCCCTGCAGCCAGGTGGTGGGAACGGTAGTGATGAAGAACTGCGAGCCGTTGGTGCCGCGGCCCCCCTGGATGCCGGCGTTGGCCATGGCCAGCTTGTAGGGCTCGTTAAAGTTCAGGTCGGGGCTGATTTCGTCGTCGAACTGGTAGCCCGGGCCGCCGATGCCCTGGCCCAGCGGATCGCCGCCCTGGAGCATGAAGTCCTTAATGATGCGGTGGAAGATGACGCCGTCGTAGAGCGGAGCGTTCGTCTCTTCGCCGGTCTGCGGGTGCTTCCAGGTGATCTCGCCGGTGGCCAGCCCGATGAAATTCTTCACGGTTTTCGGGGCGTGGTTGCCGAACAGGTTCACCACGATGTCGCCGTGGTTGGTGTGGATAGTGGCCTTAGCTGTAGCGATAGCAGTCATGGCACCATTCTTCCACGGCGATTCCCTTGGGTTCCCGCCGGCGGCCGGTTCCGCGATGAGTGAAAATCCCGCGCGTTTCATCGCCGGCATAGCCGTCTGCAAGTGCAGGAAGTAGGCTGATGAACGACCGTCACCATTTCCGGGAGGTAGTAGTGAAGAAGACCAAACGAATAGCTCACGACGCAGAAGGCAATGTTTTTGTCCTCGTGGGAACAGCCAAGGACTGGGCCTCTCCCAAGATGGCAGCCGCGCGGAACTGGGCCGTCCCGCGGATCGAAAAGAGCATTGAGACCGCTTCACCGCGCATCCAGGGGGGGCTGCAGAAGGCCGCCAAGGATCTTTCCCACTCCGTAGTAACTGTGACGCCGAGGATCCAGGAGGGATTGGACAGCCTGGCGCCGAAGATTTCCCACGTTGTGGATGAGGCTGCTCCGCGCATCCAGGAGACCTTGGACCGGGCGGCCCCCGCCATCACACATGCCCGGGACAAAGTAGTCGACGAGTACATCCCGACCGTCTCAGCACGGCTCGCCGCTACCGCAGACCAGGTCGCGAAGACGCTGGACAAGACCGCGCTGCCCGTTTCGGTGCAGGCCGCCGTCGTCAAGGCGGGCGGATCCAAGCGCGCCCTCAAGAAAGCCCAAAAGGCAGCCGCCGGGCATGCCAGGAAGGCTGCCAAGGAGCTGAAAAACCAGCAGAAGTCCGGGGGCGGCAAGGGTTGGCTGATCGTGGGCATCCTCGCGGCCGCGGCGACGGCGGGAGTGGCCGCATGGCGGGCTGCCCGGCCGGTCGAAGATCCGTGGAAGACGCCGGTCCAGCCGACGAGTGCGACTCCGGCACCGGGTCAGGTTTCCACCACCACCAGTCCGTCGAGCTCGAGCTCCGCCTCGACTTCCACAACTTCCACCTCGACAGGTACCGCCGGGGCTGCCGAAACCGCAACAGCCAAACACGCTGCAGCCCCGGCCACCTCGGATGCCGCAGCGGGTACCTCTGTCTCCGATAAGGGTTCCGAGGCCGCGGCAGCCACGGCCAAGACGACCGGCAACGGCCCCACCCGCTCCGCGCGGGCGGCCGGCCAGAAGGCTGCGGAAGCTGCCGACGCTGCCGCCGAGAAGGACACCAAGAAGTAGTTTTCCTTCAGCACACGCCGTAATGGGAGCTCCCCGAAGGGGAGCTCCCATTGTTCTCTCCCGTCCCATCCCCTTCACGACCCGCTTCCCGGACTCCCGGCAAGCCTGCTGGTAGATTTCATGCCGTGAGAAGTGCTGCGCCCAGCGTGTCGATCGTCATCCCGGCCTTCAATGAAGAGTCGGTTATCCGCCAATGCGTCTACGCCGCGGTATGCCAGTCCGTGGCACCCTGGGAAATCATCGTCGTGGACAACAAATCGACCGACGGGACAGCCGACCTGGTCCGGGCCATGCAGGCCGAATACCCCGATGTTCCCCTGATCCTGCTCGAGCAGGATGCGGAGCAAGGCCTGATCCCCACGCGCAACTTCGGCCTGGACCGTGCCACCGGAGAAGTCCTGGGCAGGATCGACGCTGATTCCGTCCTGGAGCCCGACTGGGTTGAGCGCGTGCAAGCGGCTTTCGCCGACCCGGAAGTGATGGCGTGCACCGGTCCGGTGCTGTACTACGACATGCCGCTGCGGCGCTTCGGCCTCCAGGCCGACGACCGCCTGCGCCGCTTCGTTCTGAAACTGGCCAAGAAGCAGTACCACTTCCTCTTCGGATCCAACATGGCCATCCGCCGCGGAGCCTGGGACATTATCCGCAACGAGGTTTGCCGTGATGAGGCGGACGAGATGCACGAGGACATCGATATCTCCGTTCATCTGGCCGACCACGCGCTCAGGATCCAATACGTGCCGGAAATGATCAGCGGCATGTCGGCCCGGAGGCTGGAAGATTCGCCCAAGGACTACCGGTACTACGTCACGCGCTTCGAGCGCACCTACAACGTCCACAAGATCGACCGCCGCATGGCGCGGGTGCCGATGCTGATCTTCATGAGCGTCTACTACCCCGCAAAGCTGCTGCGCCGGGTCCACCAGGCCCGCACGCAGGTCCGCGTGACGCGCGGCGGGCTGTAGCCGTTAGTCCCTCCCGGGTCCGCTGGCTTCCGGCACCGGGTTGCGTCCCTGCACCTTCGACCTGTTCTGGGAAAGCACGACGGCGGCCAGGCCCGCCAGGATCAGTGCCAGGCCCGCGTAGGTGCCCCACGGAAGGGTCTCGCCGAGGAACAGGGCCGCCAGGGCGGCGGCTCCGGGGATTTCCAGCAGGATGATCATTGAAACCACCAGCGGACTCAGGACAGCCAGCAGGTGGTTCAGCACCGAGTGGCCCAGCAACTGGGCCACCACGGTCACGGCCAGGATCCCGGCCCAGGCTTGGGGCGGGAACCCGGCGAGCGGCTGTCCGAAAGCCAACACCATAGCCAGCAGGATGAGTGCGCACAATCCGTAACAGATGGTGGTGTACGGTCCCGTGGACAGCCGGCGCCGTACCCGGCCGCCGGCCATCGTATACACCCCGGCCATGGCCCCGCCGACCAGGCCGAGCAGGTCGCCCAGCAGTGCCTCTCTGGAGAGCCGCAGGTCGAACCCGGAGATCACCAGTACGCCGGCGAACGCGAGCCCGACACCGCACAAGATCAGCCGGGACGCCTTGATGCCGCGCAGCCGGTTGAACAGGACGATCCAGGCCGACTGCAGGCAGACCAAAGCAGTCGCCGCCGCCACCGAGGTCAGCTGCAACGCGGTGATGAAACAGGCGAAGTGGAGCGCCAACGCGACGGCCGCCATCGCGCTGAAGCCGATGTCCGACGTCGTCAGCTTCCGGAACTCCTGGCGCCGACCAATCGCCGAGGGTACCCCCATCACGACGGCGCCGATGATGTTCCGCCAAAACGCGATGGCCAGGGCGGGGGCGGCAGTGGCAGCCATGATAGGCCCGGACGCGGAGATGCCGAGCACAGCCAACGTGGCCAGGAAGATGATCACACCTTCAGCCTAGGGGTGAACCGCTGATGAGCGTCGTTTCCGGCGGTTCCCCGCCAGACTCTGGGCATTGTCAGACACAAGGCCGCATAGCTCCTGCGGAGCGGTCACTGTCATAGCCAAGGACCTACGCTCAGGGTTATTCTTCGGCCATGACCCAACGTCTCCGGTACCACCTGCTGTCATGGTTCTTCCTGGTTCTGATGTTGCCCACTGGCGCCGGCGGGATGTATCTGGCGGACAAAGTCCTCAATGGAAATTCGTCATGGGCGCCGCTGTACGACGGAACCACTCTGAACATGTGGGTCTACTGGGGGATAAGCCTCTTGGCCCTACTTGCTTTTGCGCTCTGCGGCATGAGCGCGTGGGTGTTCCTCCGGCGGATCATGCCGCCAAACCCCATCAGCGCGGGTAAGCCTTGATTGTGAGCCACCTGAAGCAACGACTATCGCCGGCTGTGGTAGTTTCGGGGCTGCTCTCGGCCGGTCTGCTCACCGGATGCGGAGCGGAGAATGCTGTGGATCCTGGAAGCCAGTCACCGACTGGTTACCCGGGCAGTACTGCAACATGGGTCGCAGATCCGGTCTTCGGCACATTCACGGGCACACACACGATCGAGCTGGGTGCTCCGCCCGCGGAAGCTACCCACATCTATGTGGAGCTGACTTGTCTCAGTGCCGGGACTCTCCTCTTGCAGGGCAGCGACGAAGTAACCTGCGCGGAGCCGGATGAGGGTACAACTCAGGCATTTTCGTCATCTCCACTGTCGCCGGATCAATCCTCTTTCGAGGTGGCGAGCGATCCCGATGTCAGCTACATGGTGAGGGCCGTTTACGAGGATGGCGCCTCGGTCCAATAGCCTCTTCCCATCGTGGGAGGGCAACGCGGAGGAGGCATGGAAACCTTGAAAGATCGGCACTCTTGGCTTAGCGAGGCATCAGATCCATGCCGTCCTTGGACTGTGGCTGCGGTGGCTGTGGCGGCCATCGGCATCCTGTTGTTTCTCCTGGGACTGGGGGCCCGGCCCGATACCGAGCTGCTGCCCGGATATGCGGCCTTTTACGCCCTGATTGGGCTGTTCATGTTTGGCCCGGGGATCAGGGAGGTTTCCTGGGGCCAACTGCTGACCTTCGTTCTGCCCGGTTTGTTGATGGTGGCACTGTGGGTGCTGGGCACCGGTTACTGGGGTGGGCTCTGGCTGCTGGGTCTGCCTGCATGGACCATTATCTGCCGGCGCTGGGACAGCTACGGCAGAGGGCAACTGGCCGCAAAGCTGGCACTGTTTGTGGCGGTCTTGGCGGCATCGTCGCTGTTCTTCGTCCTTTGCGGGTTCTATCCGATTCTCGGTCCCGCCCTGCTTACCGTGGTGCCGGGGGTACCGTTGGCGCATTTCATCGCATCCCCTGCCTACAGGAAGCGGCCCTTGCAAGCCGCCACTGAGTTCCTGCTGTCCTGCGCCGTCGTTGTCGTAGCGCTGACGCTGCCGGAGTTGGGATGGGCTTCGCCGGAGGGGTTCGCCAGCGCGGCGGTGCTGGCGGGGCTGTTGATGGCAGGGTGGGCCGGCCGATGCGCGGTCCCGGTTGGACCCGGGTCAAGGAACCTGATCGAGAATTGATCAACGATCGCCCGCGGCGAAAAGACCAGCCGCACAAACGATGCAGAGCGCACCGACCAACCCCAGGGCAAGCAGTGCCTTCCGCTGAGGCCCTAACGGTTCCCCTTCCCGCCGTGGCCGTGCAATGGCATAAATGGCCGATCCCATATTCACGATCAAACCGACGGCGAGGAGCATCAGTGCCTGCTCCTGCATGTCCTCATCCTTGCACCTCCACCTTGGGGAGACCTTATCGCGGGTTCATGGATCGCAGCCTGCCGGCGGATCTGCGACCGCCGGTGGTGGTCGCCTTGGCACCAATGGTGTCGGATTCAGGAATAAGGCCGGGTGCAAGGATGTGGCATGGCGACGAATCGGCAGATGAGCAAAAGAACCCAGATTGTATGACTGCAATTTTCTTAGCGGTCTGGTTCTACATCGCATATCAGATCATGGAATGGCTCGGGGTAACCGTCGTCTTGATGGCTTGTTTCATCGGATGGTTTGTATCAACTGTGGTCAAACGGGCAGTTGGGAAGGACGATAGTGAGCCATGAACTCTCCGCAACGACAGCGAATCCCCTTGCCTGCTCTGGCCATCTGGATTGGGGCGTTGCCTGTCTTCTTGATAGCCCCATGGATACCCGTGTTGCGTACAGGGCCATGGGAATGGATCATCCTCGCACTTCAGATCGTCGCCGCTGTAGCCATGGTGGTGTTTCTCGTAAGATCCGTGCGCAAGCAACGAGACGACTACTGGCGCGAACGAGGCAAAGACCCCAAGCAACCGGAGATTTGAGAGTGGCCACATGAATTCCAGGCTCCCGCCCGGACTCCGCCCGCCTGTGGAGGTCGCCCTGGCTCATGCGGTGGAGAAGATCCCAGGCCCCGGGCTCTACCCCGGCGGAGCCTTCCGCCTACACTGGCGCTATGTGCAGCAGCGGCAAGAGCTGGAAGGTCACTAGGAGGTTCACCAGGAACCCTGTGATGCCCGTAGCGCCGATGCCGACTGCGGCACCGGCCAGCGCCTTGCCGGCCCCTCGACGTGTTGCCATGGCACCGAGGATCACGGCGATGATGTTCAGAGCGGTGACGATACCCCAGACGATGGCGGCGAAGGTGAAGAGGTTGTCGTAGTCCCCCCTGGCTGCTGCCTGGCGTGCGGAGATGGGGCCGGCGTAGGTGGCGAACCAGGTGAGCAGTACACCGATCGTTGCGGCGATAAAGGCCGCCCATGCGATTTTGCCGGCCCGCCGACTGGTCGAAACGGGTTGCGCCGGGGAAGCCGACCGGGCCTCGGCACTCCGCTGATCGCTCATATTCCGGAGTCTAACTGTGTCGCGTGCCACTGCGGCCTCCTTGCGCCTGTTTTGACCGCCGGATTTGAAAATCCATTCACCAGCGCCCGGGGTGTACCGGGTGGCTCAGCCCTTCAGCCGCCGCCGGACCTTGTTAGGCGCACCCGGCGCACCTAGTCGAGACGGCTGTCAGCTCCCCACATGTTTCCGCGGGGGTCCTAGGCGCACTAGACCGAACACGAACCATTACCAGTTCTATGCTGTATACCTACCAATTGAAGCGGTACGGAGGGCCGCCTCTTGGTAAGAACATCGGGCACTTCGCTATTAAAAACCGCGGCGACCTGCGGTTATACAAAAAGGAAGACCCGAACCTTGCGGTTCGCGTCTTCCTTTTCATCCGGTGGAGGCAAGGGGACTCGAACCCCTAACCCCCTGCTTGCAAAGCAGGTGCGCTACCAATTGCGCCATGCCCCCGGAGGGTCCGGCCGGTCGGACCGGCCGATGCTTTGAGTCACTCGACCTTGTCGGTCGCGCGGCTCCAAGCGGATTTCTCCGCTTCGGATTCCTGCCACTTCTTGTACGCGAAGACACCCGCGGCCGCGGCCGCCATCAGCAGCAACTTCTTCACGGTGTCCTCCCGACATCGGTGGGATCAGTCATCCGTGGGCGTACCAGGACTTGAACCTGGGACCTCTTCGTTATCAGCGAAGCGCTCTAACCGCCTGAGCTATACGCCCCCTGCCCTTGCGGGCCGAGATACGACTTTACAGTACGCCGGGCCGGAACTTCAAATCCGCTCAGTCGTCCGTCAGCGTGACCCCGATGCCGCCGACCAGCGTCGCCGAGATGTTGTAAAGCACGGCGGACAGCATGGCCAGTGCGGTCAGCAGGACCACGTTCACGACGGCGATGATGGTGGCGAAGGACGCTACCTGTCCCAGCGAGGCGTAGGACCGCAGGTCGAATCCGCCGCCCTCGGTGCCCGCGACTTCCGTCAGCAGCCCGTTGACCCGGTCAAAGATGCCCGTGATGTCCAGCGTCGTCCACAGGACGATGGAGGCCACCACGGTGACGATGCCGAGGGCGACGGAGAGCAGGAAGGCCATCTTCAGCACCGACCACGGGTCTACCTTGCTGACCAGCAGGCGGGCACGGCGGACCTTGGCCTTCGGAGCCGGACGCACGAGTCCTGGACGGGCGGGCTGGCCGGCCGGTCGCTGGGCGCCGTTGGCCGGACGCTGTCCGCTGTTCGCCGGGCGCTGGGCCGGGCGTGCCGGCGTGCCGCCGCTGCGAGTGGTAGCCCGGGGCGCGTTGGCCGGCTGCGGGCGCGTGCCCGGCCGTGGCGTTTTAGGTGTACTCACTCGTTACCTCCGATTTCCGGCGCCGGCGTTTCGGCTGCGGACTGCGTCATGTCTGCGTTCAACGGTACTTCATCGGTTGCCTGCTGCGCAGATTCGGCGCCGGTTGTGCCGCCGGTTTCGGGACCTTGGGGCGCGTCCGGCGTGTCGGTGCCTTCCTCGTCCGCGGCCAGGCCACGTTCGGAGTTCCGGGCGACGGCGATGATGCGGTCTTTCTTGTCCGGCTTGGCGAAGATGACGCCCATGGTGTCGCGGCCCCTGACGGGGACACCGGCGACGGAGGAGCGGACCACCTTGCCGCTTTCCATCACCACCAGCACCTCGTCTTCCTCCTGCACGATGAGTGCGCCGACCAGATGCCCGCGTTCTTCCTGGTACTTGCCCACCTTGATGCCCAGGCCGCCGCGGCCCTGGACCCGGTATTCGTCGGCCTTGGTCCGCTTGGCGTAACCGCCGGCGGTCACGATGAAGACGTAGGAGTCCTCGCGCAGCACGCCGGCGACCAGCAGTTCGTCGTCCTCGCGGAACTTCATGCCGGTCACACCGGACGTGGCGCGTCCCATCGGCCGCAGTGCCTCGTCCGTCGCGGTGAAGCGCAGGGACTGGCCGCGCCGGGAGACCAGCATCATGTCGTCGGTCTCGGCGACCAGCCGCGCCGAAACGAGCTCGTCGCCGTCGCGCAGGTTGATCGCGATGACGCCGGCGGAACGGTTCGTGTCGTAGTCCTCCAGCCGGGTCTTCTTGATCAGGCCGCGTTTGGTGGCCAGCACCAGGTAGGGGGCCTGCTGGTAGTCCTTCAGGTCCATGACCTGGGCAATGTGCTCGTCCGGCTGGAAGGCCAGCAGGTTCGCCACGTGCTGGCCCTTGGCGTCGCGGCCGCCTTCGGCCAGTTCGTACGTCTTGGCCCGGTACACCCGGCCCAGGTTGGTGAAGAACAGCAGCCAGTGGTGCGTCGTGGTGACGAAGAAGTGCTCGACCACGTCGTCGCCGCGGAGCTGGGCGCCGCGTACTCCCTTGCCGCCTCGCTGCTGGGACCGGTAGTTGTCGCTGCGGGTGCGCTTGACGTATCCGCCGCGGGTGATGGTCACCACCATCTCCTCTTCGGGGATGAGGTCTTCCATGCTCATGTCCCCGCCGTAGCCCATCATGATCTGGGTCCGGCGGTCGTCACCGTACTTGCCGGTGATCTCGGCGAGTTCCTCGCTGACGATGCTGCGCTGGGCTTCTTCGGACGCGAGGATGCGGTTGAACTCCTGAATCATCCGCTCGAGCTCGGCGTGGCGGTCCTGGATCTTCTGCCGTTCCAAGGCGGCCAGCCGGCGCAACTGCATGTTCAGGATGGCCGAGGCCTGGTCCGTGTCGATGTCCAGCAACTGCATCAGGCCGTCGCGGGCTTCTTCCGTGGTGGACGAGGCGCGGATCAGGGCGATGACTTCATCGAGCGCATCCAGGGCCTTGAGCAGGCCACGCAGGATATGCGCTTCTTCCTCGGCCTTGCGCAGCCTGAAGCGGGTGCGCCGGACGATGACTTCCAGCTGGTGGGTGACCCAGTGGCGGATAAAGGCGTCGAGGGTCAGGGTGCGGGGCACGCCGTCGACGATCGCGAGCATGTTGGCCGCGAAGTTCTCCTGCAGCGAGGTGTGCTTGTAGAGGTTGTTCAGCACCACCTTGGCCACGGCGTCGCGCTTGAGCACGATGACCAGGCGCTGTCCCGTGCGGCCGGAGGTCTCGTCGCGCAGGTCGGCGATGCCGGCGACCCTGCCTTCCTTGGCCAGCTCGGCGATCTTCATGGCCAGGTTGTCCGGGTTCGCCTGGTACGGAAGTTCCGTGACCACCAGGCAGGTCCGGCCCTGGATTTCCTCCACGTTGACCACGGCGCGCATGGTGATGGAGCCGCGGCCGGTGCGGTAGGCGTCCTCGATGCCCTTGTGGCCCAGGATCTGAGCGCCGGTGGGGAAGTCGGGCCCCTTGATCCGCTGGATCAGCGCTTCGAGGAGTTCTTCACGGCTGGCGGTGGGATTGTCCAGGTACCACTGGACGCCGTCGGCCACTTCGCGCAGGTTGTGCGGCGGGATGTTGGTGGCCATGCCGACGGCGATGCCCGAGGAGCCGTTGACCAGCAGGTTCGGGAAGCGGGCCGGCAGGACGGTCGGTTCCTGGTTCTTGCCGTCGTAGTTGTCCTGGAAATCGACGGTGTCCTCGTCGATGTCGCGGACCATTTCCAGCGCCAGCGGCGCCATCTTGGTTTCCGTGTACCGGGGGGCGGCCGCGCCGTCGTTGCCGGGCGAGCCGAAGTTGCCCTGCCCCAGCGCCAGCGGGTAGCGCATGGTCCAGTCCTGGATCAGGCGGACCAGGGCATCGTAGATGGCCATGTCGCCGTGCGGGTGGTACTGGCCCATGACCTCGCCCACCACGCGGGCGCACTTGTTGAAGGATCGCTCGGGGCGGTAGCCGCCGTCGAACATCGCGTACAGCACCCGCCGGTGCACCGGCTTGAGGCCGTCGCGGACGTCCGGCAGGGCGCGCCCGACGATGACCGCCATGGCATAGTCCAGGTAGGACCGCTGCATTTCGGTCTGGAGGTCGACCTGCTCCACCCGGTCGGTCAGGATTTCGCCCTCGATCGGCTCATCGCCGGTGCCTGCGGGCAGGTCGGGCGTCTCTTCGTCGCTCATCGTTTAAGTTTCCTTTGCGTCAAAACCTTGGTGCGGCCCGGTCAGCGGCCGGCGGCCGGCCGGCTGCGGCGGGGCTAAATGTCGAGGAAGCGGACATCCTTGGCGTTCTGCTGGATGAAGGTGCGCCGGGATTCGACGTCTTCGCCCATCAGGATCGAGAAGGTCTGGTCCGCGGCGGCGGCATCCTCCATCGTCACCTGCAGCAGTGTCCGGTGGTCGGGGTCCATGGTGGTGTCCCACAGCTCCGTGTAGTCCATTTCACCGAGGCCCTTGTACCGCTGGATGCCGTTTTCCTTGGGCAGCCGCTGGTTGTTCGCCAGGCCGCGGCGGACGGTCTCGTCCCGCTCACGGTCGCTGAAGACATAGTCGTGGGGGTGGTTGGACCATTTGATCCGGTAGAGCGGCGGCTGCGCCAGGTAGACGTAACCGTTCTCGATCAGCGGGCGCATGTAGCGGAACAGCAGGGTCAGGAGCAGCGTGGTGATGTGCTGGCCGTCCACATCGGCGTCGGCCATCAGCACGATCTTGTGGTACCGGGCCTTCTCGACGTCGAAGTCCTCGCCGATGCCGGCGCCGAACGCGGTGATCATGGCCTGAACCTCGGCGTTACCCAGCGCGCGGTCCAGCCGGGCCCGCTCCACGTTCAGGATCTTGCCCCGCAGCGGCAGGATGGCCTGGGTCTCCGGGTTCCGGCCGCGGACGGCCGAACCGCCTGCGGAGTCGCCCTCCACGATGTAGATTTCCGACTTGGATGGATCGCGGGACGAGCAGTCCTTGAGCTTGCCCGGCATGCCGCCGGATTCGAGCAGCCCCTTGCGCCGGGTGGATTCGCGCGCTTTCCGGGCGGCCAGCCGGGCCTGCGAGGCTTGGATCGACTTGCGGATCACGTCGCGGGCGGGTCCGGGATTGCGCTCCAGCCAGTCGCCGAGTTCGTCCGTGACCACACGCTGCACAAAGCCCTTGGCCTCGGAGTTGCCCAGCTTGGTCTTGGTCTGGCCCTCGAACTGGGGCTCGCCCAGCTTCATGGAGATGACGGCGGTGAGGCCCTCGCGGATGTCGTCGCCGGTGAGGTTTTCTTCCTTCTCCTTGATCAGGTTTTTCTCGCGCGCGTAGCGGTTGATCAACGAGGTCATCGCGGCGCGGAAGCCTTCTTCGTGCGTGCCGCCTTCGTGCGTGTTGATGGTGTTCGCGTAGGTGTGGACGCTCTCCGAGTAGGAGGTGGTCCACTGCATCGCGACTTCCACCGAGAGCTTGCGCTCCGTGTCCTCGGTCTCGAACGCGATGACCTCGGGGTGGATGACCTCCACCTTCTTGGAGGAGTTCAGGTGCGTGACGTAGTCCAGCAGGCCGTTGTCGTACTTGTAGACCACCTGGCGGTGTTCCGCGGTGGTCTCGACCTCGGTGCCGGGCGTCGTGTCCAGGTCCACGTCCTCGGCGTCCGGTGCGTGGACTTCCGGACGGCGCTCATCGGTCAGGACAATTTTGAGGCCCTTGTTCAAAAAGGCCATCTGCTGGAAGCGGGCGCGCAGCGTCTCGAAGTCGAATTCCGTGGATTCGAAAATCTCGGGGTCCGCCCAGAAGGTCTGCGAGGTCCCGGTCTCGGTGGTCTCCTCGCCGCGGCGCAGGTCGCCCACCGGGAGGCCGCCGTTGGCGAACGACTGGTGCCACACGTAGCCCTGCCGGCGGATCTCGGTCTCCACCCGCGCGGACAGCGCGTTGACCACCGAGATGCCTACGCCGTGCAGGCCGCCGGAGACCGCGTAACCGCCGCCGCCGAACTTGCCGCCTGCGTGCAGGATGGTCATCACGACCTGTACGGTCGGTTTGCCCTCGGTTGGGTGCATGTCCACGGGAATGCCGCGGCCGTTGTCCACCACCCGGACGCCGCCGTCGGCCAGCAGCGTGACGTTGATGGTGTCGCAGTAGCCGGCCAGCGCTTCGTCGACGGAGTTGTCCACCACCTCGTACACGAGGTGGTGCAGCCCGCGCGGACCGGTAGAACCGATGTACATGCCCGGGCGCTTGCGGACGGCTTCCAGGCCTTCAAGGACGGTGATGTCGCTGGCGTCGTAGTGCTTGCCGTCGTTGCCCTCTGTCATTTGGGGTTCTGCGCCGGTGTTTTCCAGCTCATTGTCCTCTGCCACAGTTGCCGTTGACTCCTTGTGTTCCGTCCGGGGGACTCGTGTGTCGGCGCCCTTCCGGATAGAGGACGGGCGCCGCCTAGTCAATTCTACCGTGTCAGGGCGGTGAATCCTGCACGAACATGGCTCTATGCGGCACGGAAACCGGGTTTTGACGCCGCCGCCGGGTGCCCGATGGGACCGTGTATGTCCGCGGACGTCTCCAGCGTCCTACACGCCGTCTAAGCGAGCCGGTGCCGGCTGCTTCCGGCCGGCCTCCCGCGAGGGGCGAAATCAGCCGTAGGTGTCCCGCGGTCCGCGGCCGCTCACGGACCTCTTGCCCTTGCGCCAATTGGGCGCTGCCGGCGCCAGCACCTGGATTTTAGTGACGACGCCGGGGCCCAGCTTTTCGTCGAACCGCTTCAGCAGGGCGCTGCTGAGCAATCGCAGCTGCGTGGCCCAAGCCGTTGAGTCGCAGCGGACCTGCACCGTGGTTTCCTCGAAGCTTTCCGGCCGGCAGTGGGCGGCGATGTCCGCGCCGACCAATTCATCCCATCGCGAAATGACCGAGCCGACGGCCACCGGGGAGTTCCAGCCGCGTTCCGCGACGAACCGGTCGAACACGCGCCCCAAGCCCTGGGGGTCGCGGCCGAAATCCTGCGGGCCGGCGGACGGCCGCGCCCCCCGGGATGCGCGGCGGCGGCTGTTGGCCCTCGTGCGCACGTCGCCGCGGGCCGCCGCTGCAAGGCGCACCCGGTTCAGGACGGTTTTCGCGGCGTCCAGGTCTTCGACAGCTCCTTCGTCACGGGACGGCTCCGCTCCCGCCGGTCCCGCGGGCGGGGGAGGCGCCGCCGGATCGGGCAGGCCCGGCCGCCGTGCCGCCGGCTTTGCCGGCTCCTGCGGCCGGTCCCGGTCAGGCGGTTTCCTGGCCATTGGCCACGCCTCCCGGCACTACCATGAACTGTTCCCCCGCCAACGCGTCGGGGATGTCTTCGGCCACCGCGGCAGTAACGATCACCTGCTCCGCGCCGGCCACGATGCCCGCGAGTTTTGACCGGCGCTGGTTGTCCAGCTCGGCGAAGACATCGTCCAGGATCAGGACGGGAGTCGCGCCGGGCGCAGCGTCGTCGTCGCAGAAGACGTAGTACGAGGCCAGCCGGAGGGCCAACGCCAGGGACCAGGTTTCGCCGTGGGAGGCGTAGCCCTTGGCAGGTGCCTGTCCCAGCAGCAGTTCCAACTCATCGCGATGCGGCCCCACCAGCGAGATGCCCCGCTCCGTCTCCCGCTTGCGCTGCTGTTTAAAGGCGGCAAGGTAGAGTTCCGCCAGTTCGGCCGTTCCCAGGCTTGCCAGCGGGGGAAGGCCTGCCCCGCCGTCGTTCTCCACCTCGCCGTCATCCGACAGCTGGCTGTGGATGGTGGAGCGGTAGACGGCGGCCGCATGTTTGGAGCCATCGGTGAGGGCGGCGTACGCCGCGTCCAGGTGCGGCTGCAGCAGGTCCACCAGTTCCAGCCGGGCCTTCAGCAGGGCGGCCCCTGCCTGTGCCATGTGCTGGTCCCACACCTCCAAGGTAGCTTCATGGGCGGCGGTAAACCGTCCGCTGGCGCGCGCCGATTTGAGCAGGGCATTGCGCTGTTTGAGGACGCGTTCAAAATCGCTGCGGGTGGCCGCATGGTGCGGGACCAAACTGGCCAGCAGCTCATCGAGGAAGCGGCGACGGTTGGACGGGTCGCCTTTGACCAGCGCGAGGTCTTCGGGGGCGAAGAGCACCGTGCGCAGGTGCCCGAGGATTTCCCGCGCGCGCACAGGGTTGGCGCGGTTAATCCGGGCCCGGTTGGCCTTGCCCGGGGTGATTTCCAGTTCCAGCGAGGTGCTGCGCCCGCCCCGGTCCACCCGTGCCCGCACCAACGAACGCGGTTGGTCGAAGCGGATGAGGGGTGCGTCATTGCTGACCCGGTGCGACGAGAGCGACGCGAGGTAGCCGATGGCCTCGACGATGTTGGTCTTGCCGACCCCGTTGGCTCCGACAAACACCGTAATGCCGGGCTTCAGGGCGATGTCGAGCTGCGGGTAGGTGCGGAAATCGGTCAGGGACAGGTATTCAACAAACAATGCGTTACAGCTACTTCGACTCGTTGCGGCGGCCGGCCTGGTCTTGTGCAGGCTTTCTGACTGCGTGGCCGCCAAACTGGTTACGGAGGGCGGCCACCATCTTCATGGCGGGCGCGTCGTCTTGGCGCGACGCGAACCGTGCGAACAGCGCGGCGGTGATGGCCGGGGCCGGGACACCGTGTCCGATCGCCTCCTCGACAGTCCACCGGCCTTCACCGGAATCCTCGACGTAACCGCTGACCTGGCTCAATCCCGGGTCCTCGTCGAGGGCCTTCACCATCAGGTCCAGCAGCCAGGAGCGGACCACCGTCCCCTTTTGCCAGGCCCGGAAAGTCCCCGGAACATCCTTGATAATGTCCTTGGCTTCCAGCAGTTCGTACCCTTCGGCGTACGCCTGCATCAGCCCGTATTCGATCCCGTTGTGCACCATTTTGGCGTAGTGGCCGGCGCCGACGTCGCCCACGTGGGCGAAGCTTTCCTCCCGGGGGCCCTCCGGCCGCAACGCGTCGAAGACCGGCATCGCTGCCTGGATAAGGTCGGCGCTTCCGCCGGCCATCAGGCCATAACCGTTCGCCAGGCCCCAGACGCCGCCGGACACGCCGACATCAATGAAACCTATCCCGCCTTTGGCCAGGAGGGCTTCGTGCTTTTGGTCTTCGGTGAACTTCGAGTTGCCGCCGTCGATCACCACGTCTCCGGCGGAGAGCTTGCCGGCCAGCTCTGTGATGACCGTGTCGGTGACCTCGCCGGCGGGCACCATGACCCACACGGTGCGCGGAACCGGCAAGGCCCGGATCATTTCGTCAACGGTCCCGGTGTCACTGACCTCCGGGTTCCGGTCATAGCCGGTTACCTCGATGCCGCCGTCCCGAAGACGCTGCCGCATGTTGAAACCCATCCGGCCCAAGCCGATCAGTCCGATGTGCATCCGAGTCACTCTTTCCTCTCGTCCATGGGTCGGCGGGTATTACTGGTTGGGCAACCTCACCGGCATGAGCAGGTACCGGTAGTCTTCCTTGTCGTCGCCCTCAAGGTCGTCCTGGGCGGATATGACCGCAGGCTTCGGCGGCGTGGTAAAGGAAAACCGGACGTACTTGCTGTCAAAGGCGCTCAAGCCTTCGGACAGGTAGTGCGGGTTGAAGGCGACGGTGATTTCATCCCCGGAGAGCGACGCTTCGATCGCCTCCGACGCTTGGGCGTCTTCGCCGGTTCCCGCGTCCAAGGTCAGGAGGCCGTCGGTGAAGGCCAACCGGACCGGGGTGTTGCGCTCGGCCACGAGCGACACGCGGCGGACGGCTTCGATCAGTGTGGTCGTTTCGACTGTCGCATGGATCGGGGTGTTGTCCGGGAACAGTGAGCGGATCTTGGGATAGTCACCGTCCACCAGGAGCGACGTCGTGCGGCGTCCGCCGCTTTCGAAACCGATCAGTTCGCTATTGTCCGAAAGCGCGATGTTCAGGTCGCCGGAACCACCCAACGTCTTGGCTACTTCGCTCAAAGTCTTGGCTTTGACCAGCGCGCTCGTGGAAATGCCCGGTGTGGCCGGACGCCAGGACAGCTCCCGGAGGGCCAGGCGGTAGCGGTCGGTGGAGAGCAGAGTAATCAGGTCGTCTTCGATTTCCATCCGGACGCCGGTCAGGATGGGCAGGGTGTCATCGCGGCTGGCCGCAATGATGACCTGGCTGACAGCCTGGGCGAATGCTTCGCCGTCCACGACCCCGCTGACTTCCGGCAGCGCAGGGAGTTCCGGATAATCGCCCTCGGGCATGGTGGCGAGGTTGAACCGGCTGTTGCGGCAGGTGAGGGCAACCTTCGAACCGTCGGTTTCGATGTCGACAGGCGCCGACGGCAAGCTTCGGCAGATGTCTGCCAAGAGGCGTCCGGAGACCAGGATGGTGCCTTCTTCAGTGACGTCCGCCGGGATCTGGAGACGGGCGGAAATCTCGTAGTCGAAGCTGGCAAGGCTCACCATGCCGCCTTCGGCCCGGATGAGCAGGCCCGACAGAACGGGGACAGGCGGGCGTGGTGACAGGGAACGGGCTGTCCATGTCACGGCTTCCGCCAGAACATCCCGATCAACTCTGAACTTCACTGAAGTAAGCCACCTTTCACAACGAACATGCCGGGGAAGACCGCCTGCGTCTGGCCGGGGTGCAGCGAATGGGACTGCGAACACCAGGTTGAAGCAGATGGCAACGATTCTCTGTGCAAGCTTAGCCGCAGCAACCGTCATTGCGCACCGAGAGTGCGCAGAGGTCCTGTTCGGCCGATTGGGCACGATGCGTGGGAACCGGAACAGGGTCAAATGTTATTTGGAAGAACATCAATAAATGGGATTCGTAGTGTTAATAACTGCTGTGGATACTGTGGAAAACCTCGGTACGGCCTGCGCCTGAGCCGAAGTTGGGTGTTCACAAGATGTGCAGGGCGGTCGTCGCAAGCACTGGCAGCCTGTGGATGCAGATCCTTGTAATTTCGGGCGTCCACAGGGGACAGGGCACTTTTCCTCTTAAGGACTCGGGTTGTCCACTTAAGAATCCACAACCTTATCCACACCTGTTAATTTCACCGGTGTAGTTCCGGGCGGGGGCCGCCGCAGCCGCAGCCTCGGCCGCAGCCGCCCGGGAAGCTAGCTTTCGCGCTGTTGCTGCTTGATGCGGTTGGTCAGCTCCGTGACCTGGTTGTAGATGGCTCGACGCTCGGCCATCAACTCACGGATCTTCCGGTCGGCGTGGATGACGGTCGTGTGGTCGCGGCCGCCGAGTTCCTGGCCGATCTTCGGCAGGGACATGTCGGTCAGTTCACGGCACAAGTACATGGCAATCTGGCGCGCAGTTACCAGCGTCCTGGTCCGGGACTTGCTGGTCAGCTCCTCCATGCTGAGCTTGAAGTACGCGGCGGTCTGGCCAAGGATCGTGGCCGATGTGATCTCCTGTGCCCCTTCGTCGGTGATCAGGTCTTTCAGAACTATCTCGGCGAGACCCATGTCCACTGCCTGCTGGTTCAGGCTGGCGAACGCGGTGACGCGGATGAGCGCGCCCTCGAGCTCACGGATGTTGGTGGAAATCTTCGAGGCGATGTACTCGAGGACCTCGTCGGGGACGGACAGCCCCTCGCTGATGGCCTTCTTGCGCAGAATCGCAATACGGGTCTCCAGCTCCGGCGGCTGGATATCGGTCAGCAGTCCCCACTCGAACCGGGACCGCATGCGCTCCTCGAAGCCGGAGAGCTGTTTCGGCGGCAGGTCGGAAGTGATGACCACTTGCTTGCTGTGGTTGTGGAGGGCGTTGAAGGTATGGAAGAACTCCTCCTGCGTCGCGTCCTTGTTGGCCAGGAACTGGATGTCGTCGATCAGCAGGATGTCGACGTTGCGGTACAGCTGCTTGAAGCTGGCGCCCTCATCGTCGCGGATGGAGTTGATGAAATCGTTCGTGAACTCTTCCGAATTCACGTACCGGACGCGGATGCTGTTGTAGAGATGGCGCGCATAGTGCCCGATGGCGTGCAGCAGGTGGGTTTTTCCCAGGCCCGAGTCGCCATAGATGAATAGCGGGTTGTACGCCTTGGCCGGCGCTTCGGCCACCGCGACGGCCGCCGCGTGGGCAAAGCGGTTGGATGAACCGATGACGAAGGTGTCAAAAATGTATTTCGGGTTGAGCCTGCCCAGTTCAGGGGAAGCGGCTTGCGCCGCCGGCTGGGGAAGTGACTCGCTGCGCACGACCGCCGGGGCCGGGCGGGGCTCCTGTTCAGGTTCCGGTTCCGCCTGCGGAGCCATATCCGTGTCGACGCTGAAAGCGCAGAGGATGTCGTCCTTGAAGACTTCGAACAGGGCGTCGTGCAGAGGGTCTTTGAGCTGTTGCGACTGGAAGACTTCGCGTGTCAGTTCGTTGGGCACGGCCACCAGCAGGGTTGTGCCGATCAGGCCCTTGGCCTGCGCCAACACGATGAAGCCGCGCTGCCGGGGGGAGACACGATCGTCCTGTTCCAGCGTCCGGACCACTTTGCGCCAGGAACTTCCGACGTCATTTATCTGGTCCGTGTCCACGTAGTACCCCTCAGAAATGCTCAGCATGCTTCGGCATTTGCCGACAGCCAGCCCGAAATCCACAGACTTATTCACAGACGGTGGATAAGGGGCTCCTGCCAAGAGTAGAGCATGAATCTGCTGGACGACAGTTGGGATGCAGGCCCCTGTGGACGTC
This sequence comes from Arthrobacter senegalensis, assembly GCF_059091765.1. Taxonomy (NCBI): domain Bacteria; kingdom Bacillati; phylum Actinomycetota; class Actinomycetes; order Micrococcales; family Micrococcaceae; genus Arthrobacter; species Arthrobacter senegalensis. Next base: position 594,677 of record NZ_JBNHGZ010000002.1, read on the forward strand.
GCTTTCGAGAGGCGCTCCGGCCGCTCAAAGCGGCTTTGGCGTGGAGTTGTCCACAGGGGTTATCCACGGAAACGCCCGGGTGCGGAGAAGGCCGGTTTGACGGTACTCGCCGGCATCGCCTAACGTTGACTAGTCCTTCATGTCTACTTTGTTGTCCTTGTGCGTCCAACGCCCTGGCAATGGAATAGACCCCATATAGAGCGCCGACCTGTTCTTCCCCCTTGTTGCAATGGGTCCAACCGCATCTGTCGATCGTCTTGGAGTAACCACCGTGAGCAAGCGGACTTTTCAGCCGAATAACCGCCGTCGTGCCAAGAAGCACGGCTTCCGCCTTCGCATGCGCACTCGCGCCGGCCGCGCCATTCTGGCCGCACGCCGCAGCAAGGGCCGCACCGAACTGTCGGCCTAAATAGCCAGTTTGTCGACTCGGCTGTGAGGTTCAGTTCCCGCAGCGGCGTGTTTCGGCGGGCTGGGTAGCACATGCTTCCCAGCCAGCACCGGATGCGCACCTCGGCGGACTTCTCAACAACTGTACGTTCCGGCGCCCGCTCAGGGCGCCGGAACTTAGTGTTATATGCGGCGGCAGCAGACCCGGCCCGACCGGCATCTTTCGGCTTTATCGTCTCGAAGGCCGTCGGGAACGCCGTCATGCGCAACCGCGTTAAAAGGAGACTGCGGGAACTGGCAGCAGCCGGCTTAAGGGAGAATGGGTATTCCCGAGGGATCACCGTGGTTGTGCGGGCCCTTCCGGCAGCTGCCGACGCAGACTTCAACGCTTTGGAACTGGATTACCGGAAGGCTCTCAAGGCCGCCCTCGGCAAGTTGACCTTAACGCGCACCGCAACGACGGAAGCTGCGCACGGAGAGAAGGGGAGAGCCGAATGAGTGCCCGTGCCGTACCGGTTCCCGCCCATGCCGCCGTGCCCAGGAGGACCACGAGTCCCCTGCAGTATGCGCTGATCGGCGTGCTGCGCGTGTACCGCAAACTCGTTTCGCCCCTGTACGGCCAGGTTTGCCGTTTCTTCCCGTCCTGTTCCGCGTACGCATTGGAAGCAGTGACGGTCCACGGCGCTGCCAAGGGCAGCTGGCTGGCCGCCCGCCGCCTGCTCCGATGCCACCCATGGAACCCCGGCGGCGTGGATCATGTTCCGGCGTCTGTATCCTTCAACCTGTGGCTGCAGGAGAACCCTTCCAGAATCCCCCGGATCGTGGAGCTTAACCACCCATTCATTCCGGCCGACGATGAAGGCCGCGGCGCGGCCCGAGGAGCAAATCAGTAATGGACTTCTTAAACACCATCCTGACCCCGTTCACGTGGGTCGTCTCCGGGATCCTGTGGGCCTTCCACGCCGGCTTCTCCTGGCTTGGGATGGACCCGGCCAACGGCTGGACGTGGACGTTCTCAATCATCGGGCTGGTGCTGGTGATCCGCGCGGCCCTCATTCCGGTCTTCGTCAAGCAGATCAAGGCCCAGCGGGGGATGCAGGCACTGCAGCCCGACCTCCGGAAGCTGCAGCAGAAGTACAAGGGAAAGACCGACCAGCTGTCGCGTCAGGCCATGACGCAGGAGCAGATGGCGCTGTACAAAAAGCACGGCACCAACCCGTTCTCGGCCTGCCTGCCGATGCTGGTGCAGATGCCGTTCTTCTTCGCGCTGTTCAGCGTGCTGAACAACGCTTCGCGCGCCAGCGAGAACGGCGAGGGGATTGGCGCTTTGTCGCCCGAACTCATCCGTCAGTTCGACGACTCGTCCATTTTCGGTGCGCCGCTTTCCGCATCCCTCCTGCACGGGGGCGGGGGCGAGCAGCAGGTCGCCGTGGTCATCCTGTCGATCATCATGATTTTGGCGATGACTGCCTCGCAGTTCATCACGCAGAAGCAGATCATGGCGAAGAACATGTCCGCCGAAGCAATGCAGTCACCGTTCATGAAGCAGCAGCAGATGATGCTCTACATCCTGCCTCTCGTGTTCGGCATCGGCGGCATCAACTTCCCCATCGGTGTGCTGATTTACTGGACAACTACCAACGTGTGGACCATGGCACAGCAGTTCTTCGTGATCCGGCGCATGCCCACTCCGGGTTCGCAGGCTGCCCGCGAACTGGCAGAACGCCGTGCAAAGAAGGGCCTGCCGATGGTACCGCTGCTGGGCGAGCGGAAGACCGAGGCGCCGGCGGCCGATTCCCCGGCAGAGGTGAAAGGCCAGCGCCAGCAGCCACAGCGGAAGAACAGGAAGAAAAAATGAGCAGCGAAAGCGTATCCGAAGTGACTGAAGAACTTCCCGACGAAGAGGCTGCAGCGGACGAACAGCAGGAGGAAGCTGTTTCGAATTCTGCCAAACGTCTGGAAGAAGAAGGAGACGTAGCTGCGGACTACCTGGAAGAGCTGCTCGACATCGCCGATATCGATGGGGACATCGACATCGAGGTCCGCAACGGCCGCACCTACATCTCGATCGTCTCCGAAGAGGAAGACAACGACGCGCTCAAGGCGCTCGTGGGACCGGATGGCGAAGTCCTCGAAGCCTTGCAGGAGCTGGCCCGGTTGTCGGTTCTCACGACGACCGGCAACCGTTCCCGCCTTGTTTTGGACATCACTGGCTACCGCGAAGGACGCAGCGAAGAACTACAGAAGATCGCTGAAGACGCCGTCGCCGAAGCCAAGGAGTCGGGCCGCGATGTAGCGCTCGAGCCGATGAGCGCGTACGAGCGCAAGATCGTCCATGACGCGGTTGCCGAGCTCGGCCTGATCAGCGAATCCGAGGGCGAAGGATCCAACCGCCACATCGTGGTGTCGGTGGAGTCCTGATCTTGTCCGGCGGAATGGTCTGATAGGCAGAGGTATGTCGGTAGTTGAAATGACTGTGGCAGAGTCCAGGGCTGCCCACACGGTTTTCGGTGAACGCCTGGGCCTGGCGGAGCGATACGTTGCGCATTTGGCCACCTCAGGCATCGAACGGGGTTTGCTGGGCCCCCGGGAAGTCCCGAGATTGTGGAACCGGCACGTCCTCAACTGCGCCGTCGTCGCACACCTGATACGGCGCGACGCCGCGGTCGCGGATGTCGGAAGCGGGGCCGGCCTGCCAGGACTGACGTTCGCGTTGGCGCGACCGGACTTGCGTTTGACCCTGATCGAGCCGTTGGAACGAAGGGTTGCCTGGCTCAACGAAGTCATAGAGGATCTCGCGCTGGACAACGTCGCGGTGCTGCGGACGCGGGCAGAGCTGGCGGGGGACGACGTCACAGCTGACGTCGTGACGTCTCGAGCGGTGTCGGCACTCGACAAGCTCGCCCGCCTCTCAATTCCACTGCTGCATGGCACGGGCGAAATGCTGGCAATCAAAGGCCGCAGCGCAGCTGACGAGGTTCAGAAGGCCGAAAAGGTCATCAGGAAGCTCGGTGGCCGAGAAACAGAGGTCTTGACCGTCGGGGACGATCTCTTGGAAGAGCCGACGACGGTAGTCCGCATCCGTGTTGATGCTTGACCTGTTCCCCCACACACCCATGCAGCGCCCCGTGAATCCGGCCGCGCAACGATAGGCTAGGAGAGGTCGGTGGCGGACAGTGAAAGCGGGCGGAATCCAAGTGGCGATCAACAACACGGTGTCGGGTTTCACCGGGACCAAAGCCGAAGAGTCGTCGCACCGCGGAGTGGCTGAACAACCGAACATGGTTGCGCTCGTCCCCCCTAGCGGTCCTGTTTCACGTGAAACTTCCCCTGGGAACGAGGCTGAGATAGCCAACTCCAACATGAAGATAGAGGCTACGGTTTCAAACGTTATGGATTCGATTGACGAAAGTACACCGCTCGCGCAGGAATTGGCGAGCGAAAACCGCCGGCGTGAGAGGCTGAAGGCCAAGGAGCTTCCCAGGCCCGCCCAGACCAGGGTGTTGACGGTCAGCAACCAAAAGGGTGGGGTCGGCAAGACCACGACAACGGTCAATATCGCTGCTGCCCTTGCTACGGCCGGCCTGAACGTCCTGGTCATCGATATCGACCCGCAGGGGAACGCGTCAACAGCGCTCGGGGTCGAGCACCACGCTGACGTCGACAGTATCTACGACGTGCTGATCAACGATATGCCGCTCGGGGACGTGATCGCACAATGCCCCGATATAGCCCACCTCGTCGTCGCACCCGCCACGATTCACCTGGCCGGGGCCGAGATCGAATTGGTGTCGTTGGTGGCCCGTGAACAGCGCCTGCGCCGAGCCATCGAGGTTTACGCGCAGGAACGTGAGACGGCAGGACTGCCCCGGCTGGATTACGTCTTTATCGACTGCCCGCCCAGCCTGGGCCTACTAACAGTTAACGCTTTCGTCGCCGCCCAAGAGGTACTGATTCCCATCCAGTGCGAGTACTACGCCTTGGAGGGGCTGAGCCAGCTCCTCAAGAACATCGAGATGATTCAGAAGCACCTCAACGCTGGATTGGTTGTTTCTACGATCCTGCTGACGATGTACGACGGACGAACAAACCTCGCAGCTCAGGTTGCAGCAGAAGTCCGGGAACATTTCCCGAACGAGGTTTTAAGTGCGGTCGTACCGCGCTCGGTCCGCATCTCGGAGGCTCCGAGTTACCAGCAGACAGTGATCACCTATGATCCGTCGTCCAGCGGGGCCCTTTCCTATCAGGAGGCCGCAGCCGAAATCGCCGAGCGCGGCAAGTAACTGTGAAGGCGTACTGCAACGGTAGAATTACGCCTTAAGCGAGCATGTGCATGCTAGCTCGGCGCATGACGGAAGAGGGTCCAGATGAGTGAAAAACGTCGCGGCTTGGGAAGAGGCCTGGGCGCATTGATACCCAGTGCTCCGGCCCCAGCGGAGACCGAGTCCACCGAGGGGCAGGAAGCCTCCGCCAAACGTCGGACTCAGCGACCCGTAGACGTTTTCTTTCCCGCTTCCAGTCGGAGGGAAGAAGGGGACGCCGCCGTCCTCACGACGACTGACTCCGAGACCGTAACCGGATCGAGCGCCGCGCAGGTAGCCGAAGTGTTGCGGGCCCCGCGAAAGCTTGCGACTACTGGCAGCAAGAAGCCGGCGGCAAAGAAGTCTGTGAAGGACGATTCTTCCCGAGCGAATGGCAATGGCGCTGCCGGCGAATCGCACGCTTCCGCCAAGGACTCGGCCGAACCGGTTGGCAGGGGTAGCGCCGGAGCTCCCTCGGCTCCTACCGAAGTTTCAGTTCCACGTGAAACGTCGGGGGCCGACCTAGTCGAGGTTCCCGGTGCCACTTTTGCCGAAGTCCTCGTTACTGCGATCCAGCCAAACCGCAAACAGCCTCGCACCGTCTTCGATGAGGAAGACATGGCGGAGCTGGTGCATTCGATCCGTGAGATCGGCGTCCTCCAGCCGATCGTTGTGCGACCTTCCGATGATGGCGGCGCACAGTACGAGTTGGTCATGGGCGAACGCCGCTGGCGGGCCACCAAGGCTGCCGGCCTGGAAACGATTCCGGCGATCATCAGGTCAACCTCCGACGATGACCTGTTACGGGACGCCCTGCTGGAGAACCTGCACCGCAGCCAGCTGAATCCGCTGGAAGAGGCTGCGGCCTATCAGCAGTTGCTTGATGATTTCGGTTGCACGCATGATGAGCTTGCGGATCGGATCGGTCGGTCAAGGCCGCAGGTCTCCAACACTTTACGGTTGATGAAGCTCCCTCCGCTGGTTCAGCGGCGGGTCGCGGCCGGCGTGTTGAGCGCTGGCCATGCGCGCGCCCTCCTGGGACTCAACGATCCTGGAGAAATGGAGAAGCTGGCGCAAAAGATTGTCGCCGAGGGCCTTTCCGTTCGGGCGACCGAGGAAATCGTTTCCCTGAGCGACGGCGTGCGACGGCCCAAACGCGAAAGCAAGCCCCGTGAGGGAGCTCGGCATGAACGGCTGGACTATCTGGCTAGTTCCCTGTCGGACCGCCTGGACACCAGCGTTAAGATCACCTTGGGTGCCAAGAAGGGCCGCGTAAGCATCGAGTTCGCCAGTGTTGATGACTTGAACCGCATCATGGACGTGCTGAACCCGGCGACGCCATAGCCTTCGTTCCACGTGAAACAATGGGCTCCGTTCCACAAGGACGGAGCCCATTGCTTTGCCCTGAGGTGCAACTCCGGGTTGGTTCGGGTTCGCTGACGTGCTTGGTACAGATCGCTTAAGCAAGCCTGTTGCCCTAGTTTGTAGAACCCTCGGCCGAATATCCGGTCTCGCCTGGACTTTTGGCAGCTGCACCCAGTGCGGAGTGTGGGAAGGGGCAGGGGAGTGTCGATTCCCCTCTTCCCATTAGGGATTGGACCCCCGTTCTTGTGAGAACTCTGTTTCCGACTTCGACGTCTGTTTGGCGCGTTCTGCTAGCTCGTCGACGTGGCGCTAGCAAGCCGGGTCTGTTACTAGGTGTTTCACGTGAAACTCTGGCGCCCGGGAGCAACGACACGTGGCATTCTTGGCCTCCAAAACGGTGAAGGAAGGGCCGGGTGCGTAGTAGCAATTGCGCCCGCTCATATGCACCTGCCGCATAGTAGGTTTGGGAATGGCTGGAGGCGGCACATTTCAACGCCCGTAGCAGTAAGAGATATGCACATCAAATCCTGGCCACTACGGGCCGACTAGGTGAGGTTGCAGAATCGGTAGGCTGCATGGGTTCGTCCTCGGAAAGCGTGTTCGGGACGAGCAGGTGTAGTCCTGGCTCGCACGTCAACGTCGCCATTCTTGGGGCTAAGCCTCACCGGCCAGGCTCTGTCTCTTCCCCCGAAGGGCGACGCTGACATCCGACCGCTCCGAGCAACAAGAAGGTGAGCAGGCTCAGCCGAACAAGGGAGAGGTTAGTTTCACGTGAAACTCCGCTGCAGGCGCTGGATCATGACTGAACCGCCCAGCCCCGCCCCTTCAGGCACCTGGCAATTGTGTCATTTGGACAACTAGCATCCGAGATTAGTGCGCCGCGCTTGAGGCATAAGTTCTTGATATGAGCCTCACCCCCACTGTACCCTCATGTCGTACTTTGCCGGCGGTGAGCAGCGGCCTCCTGTGTTGGAGATGACGCTTCAGCCCCCGTTTCGCAGGAGTGTTCAATGGTGGCAGTTGGGCAAATGCTCTTTCCGAATGTGCTGATGGAAGTAGAGCAGCAGCAAGGGCGGTGGATGCTGGGTTATGCAGCGAAGTGTTTCACGTGAAACCTGGGCAGTAGTTGGGATCTTATCCTCGGCGTACCACGTGGTGGCGGCAGTGGAAAGTCCCATACACGTCGGTTGTTCAACTGTCGCCCGGACCGCAGCCCAGTCCTTTCGGGGGCATGCATACTCCGCGTAGTCGCGGGAGCTTAGGTCTAACTGTAGGGGAGGGCTGGCACCGTAACACCAAACCCCAAGGAGAAAAAGCGTGTTTCACGTGAAACCAGGGAGCGGCAGAGCAGAACCGGAAAGTGGACTAGCGAGGCGTCGGTGGTCGCCACTTGCTCTCTGGAGCAACTCTTGACCAGAAGCCCCTCACGAGCACTGCATTTCAGGTGCACGGCGACAGTAGCCGCCAGGCTAGCAGCATCTTGCCTTGCCAGGCAGCCGTTGAGCGGGAAGGAATTCTGGATGGTATCGGCTCTAGTCCGTGACCGTAGCTGCGGACAACCAGATGGAAGGGGTAGACATGGCTCTCCCACTGCTCTTTCCAAAAGAGTCGGGAGAGCTGACCCTTTCTGTTGCTTCCCTATCCCAAATTTCGAGGCGTGCGCGGGGCGTCGGCCGGCGCAATAGCGCTCGTCGGAGTGGCCAGCAGACAATCGATCCTAGTGCGCAGCATCGTTTGGCCCGCAAAGCGACCCCATATGTTTCACGTGGAACGAACCACGCTGGGTTCGGCCAAGTGGGAGGTCCTAAGCATCAATGATCCAGGCCCGACGGCTGGCGGTTTGCCGCATGAAACCCAAGAACGCTCGCCAAAAGACGGTCAGCGTACTCGAACCTGGCGAAGGGCTCGATTGTCCCGAGCGCTAGGGCGTGGCCGCCGGTCGTCTCAGCGACGGAATTACGGTCGCGTGGATGTGCTGCATAGTTGGACGGGCAGGAGATTGAGCGTGCCCACCGCACGCAGTGGATGAAGCGATCGCACTCCAGCTTGTCTTCCTTGAGTGATGGGGCCTGATCCCGGGGTGGCGGCACGAAGGGGCTAGCCCCGGGATCCTCCCAGTGGAACCGTATGGCCTCGACGCTGCCTCACATGCAGGGCCGTTATCGCGCTAATTCGGACGATAATGCTTGCTCGCGTCCTTTCACCACGGGCGAGGTCGAGCGTTCTCGCCCTCCATGCGAGAGCAGGAAGATGTGAGGAGGCACTGGAGAGGCCTCGGACGCCGATCCTTGTCGCATGTCGAAGCACTTAAAAGCCCCAGCCTTGGAAAGGCGTGCAGTCGCGATCCCAGCTTTCGCCGAGGCACGACGGGGAGCCGCGTGCAATGACAGGGACGTCGCTGACCGCTTTGGACACAGAAATGGCCCTTGCTGTAAGTTTCACGTGGAACGATGCACAATCCGGGTCCGCCCGGTGCAGCCGTTTCTAGATGCTTCGTCTGATGAAGGATAGGCGGGATCCGAGGAGGACAGTCCGGACCTGGGGGGAAACGGCAACCGGTTCTCACAGTCGACAGGCCGATAGCGGGGGAGAGGCGAACACCGGTCACAGGCTTCCAATACCCGCGTATTCGCAGCCAGGCACCTACGGAGGAGCAAGGACGACAGCGAATCGCCCACGGCGACTATCCACTTTTGAGTGTAACAAGAACGATCGTGCCATACGGATATTCAGTAGCTGTGGAAGTACCCACATTGTCGTGCTTCCCGGTCCGTCGGAGGCAATGGCCTCTGGATCGTACCCCGGGTGCAGCGGGGAGCCGGGGCGAGGGCACGGTTAGCGGTACGTTTCGTTTCACGTGAAACGGCCGACAATGAAAACCTGCCGCCGCTGTTCCACGTGAAACAAGTGACTGAGTCGCGCTGGAGTCAGGTACCTGGATTGAAGCGGAGAACGTCGTCGAGAGCCAAGGTGCCTGTCGGCTCGTCGTCCTCTTCCAGCAGATAAAGCCGCTGGATGGCGATGACAATGGAATCGGCCAAGACCTGCCGGTAAATAGGATCAGCGAGCCGGCGGGAGTCGAACGGGCTGCTCAAATATCCGAGATCCAGCTGCACCGAGGGGGTGCTGGGCAGGCGCAGGATATCCCAGCTGCGACCGTGGATACCCAGGTTGGTAGACCCTGTGCGGGCCACGATCTCCTTCAGGATAAGTTCGCCGGCGCGGTGCCCAATGGGAGAACGCACTTCACCCGATTCAGGACGGCCCCAAAAAAAGGCGCTGACGCCGTTGGCTGCCTCTTGCGGCAACCAGTCACAGTGGAGGGCAATGCTCAAGCTCGGGGAAGACCTTTTGATAAGCAAAGTCCGGTCTAAACCACCGCCGTCGGTTGGCTTGTCAACGATTTCCACGCTGGCACCGAGCTCGGTCAGGATCTTCTTTACGCGGCTGGCGACGTCGCCGGCGACGAGTTTCTCGGTCAGACGACTGCCGGAGGCAACGTCGGGGCTGTCTGCCCAGTGCGCTGCGCCGGCGCCGGGAGCGAGGGTGATAGTCCGGCCGCGCAGTGCCGCAGAGGCTTGGTTGAGCCGTTCGTAATCCCGGAGCGAGAACGCCTGGCTCGGACTGATCGTCCTATTAATGCGTTCCATCGAGGCAGTCAACTGTTGATCCGCGACGCCGGAAGGTTCGAGCCCCAGATTCAGCTGCAGCTCGCGGACCGCGTGGTAGGTCCGCTCCCCATACTCGCCATCGATGTGACCGTAGTAGAAGCCGAGGAACGACAATTGGCGCTGGAGCTCGGTGACGTCGTCGCCACGAAGAGGCGACGCGTCCAGCGTGAATATCAGCGGACGGTCCCCGAGCTTGAACTGTGCCTCCGCCAGGGCTCGTTCGGTCTCCTGACCGACCACGCCGTCAACCATCAACCCCCGGGCCTGCTGGAAGGTGCGTACGGCCGCATCTACATGGTCGTCAAAGACGGTGGGGTTGTTTACTTGATCCGGCGCTAAATAGGCCATGGAAATGCCAGCGCGTAGTAGCCCTTCACGAAGGGCTACTACGCGTCGACTATTGTCTGAACGGCGCAGGCTCTGGTCTGCAGCGTCGTTTTCCATCTGGCTAGTTAAGGAATTCTGCGAATTCCTGCTCAATGACCTGCTTCGGCTTGGCGCCGATGGATGTCGCGGCCACCGCGCCGTCCTTGAAGACATAGACGGCTGGGATGGAGGTGATACCGTACTGGGCTGCGGTGGCCGGGTTGTCGTCCACGTTGAGCTTGACGACCTCTACCTTGTCGGAATGCTCAGCAGCGATGTCATCGAGAATCGGCGACAGCATGCGGCAGGGACCGCACCACTCCGCCCAGAAATCGACGATCACGGGCTTGGCGGACTGCAGGACATCCGCGTCGAAAGTAGCGTCAGTGACATCTTTTGCGTTGCTCATGCTTTTCTCCTTTTACAACCGGTTCAGACTGTTGCGGGTTCGGCGACGTCGGCCAAGGTGTCTGCGCGCTCAGCGAGATAGTGTTCCACATCGATGGCAGCCGCACAGCCGCTGCCCGAGGCGGTGATGGCCTGGCGGTAGGTGGGGTCAATAACGTCGCCGGCAGCGAAGACGCCCGGCAGGGAGGTGCGGGACGACCGGCCCTCGACGGCGATCGTGCCCTCGGGCGTCAGTTCCAGCTGGTCCTTGACCAGGGAGACCCGGGGATCGTTGCCGATGGCGACAAACACGCCGGTTACCGGCAGCACCGACCCGGAACCGTCGACCGTGTTCTTGAGCTTCAGCGCGCTGACCTTGGTGTCGCCTTCAAGCCCGACGACTTCCGAGTTCCACACGAACTTGATCTTCTCGTGGGCCAGGGCACGGTCCTGCATGATCTTCGAGGCACGCAGGGTGTCCCGCCGGTGGACCACAGTGACAGACTCCGCGAACTTGGTCAGGAAGAGGGCCTCTTCCATCGCGGAGTCGCCGCCGCCGATGACGGCGATGTTCTGGCCCTTGAAGAAGAAACCGTCACAGGTTGCGCACCAGCTGACGCCGTGGCCGGCCAGGCGCTTTTCGTCCGGCAGGCCCAGTTCCCGGTAGGCGGAACCGGTGGAGATAATCACGGACCGGGCCAGGAAGGTTTCGCCGGAGCCGATGGTGACCTTCTTGACCGGACCTTCCAGTTCAAGGCTCGTGACGTCTTCAAACAGGATCTCGGTGCCGAAGCGCTCGGCCTGCTTCTGGAAGTTCTCCATCAGCTCGGGACCCAGGATGCCGTCAGGGAACCCGGGGTAGTTTTCCACGTCGGTGGTGTTCATCAGCTCGCCGCCTGCCTCTACGGAGCTGGCGATGAGCAGTGGCTTGAGATTGGCACGCGCGGTGTAAACAGCTGCCGTGTAGCCGGCCGGACCGGACCCAACGATGATGACGTCGCGGACGGACGGTGTGGTATCTGTGCTCACTGCCTGCGAACCTCTTCCTCTGATGTTGATGTAACCCTAAGGGCCGGCCACCCCAAAGGAGCGGTTAGCCCGGCACTTGTCTCAACGGCCGGTGCCCCCGGCTTATTCCGGGGAGGTTATTGAGCAGCCGCTCCTGGACGGGCTAGGAGACTTCGATCTCGGCCATGCGGATGCCGAAGGGCATGCCGCCCATGGGGTTGGACAGCCTCGGCAACTGCGTGAAGTTGATCAGGACGTACTGCGCTTTGGGCGCCGCGCCGTCCTGTTCAGGCACCGGAATAGTGGTCTTCTGTGCCGTGAAGCTTCCCTGCGCGACCTGGTCGGCGCCGTCCAGCGTCGGTTCATCGTTCAGGAGCACGGAGAAGTTCCCTCCGGTGCCGCTCAGTTGGGTCAACACTACCGAGCTGATGCTTGAGGACTCTTCCAGCTCGACAACCAGCGCCATGTTTCCGGCGTAGCCGCCGAACTGGTCCGACGCGTACTGGTAACTTGCCCAGTAAGTGGCGGGGTTGCCGTCGATGGCTTCGGGCAGTTTGCCGTCGTTCTCCACGTCGAGTTCCGGCAAGTCCGGAACCTGACGGGTGAGACCGGCGATGACCGGTTCGACGACTTCATCGGCCGGAGCCGACGTTTCTTCTGCCGCACCGGTCTCTGCGGGGCCGGACGCGGCCGCGGTTTCGTTTCCGCCCTGTGAGCCGCCGGCGACGGGGCCGCCGCGGAACAGATTCAGCTGGCTCACCGCCACCACGATCGCGATCACCAGCAAGACGGCGAGCAGCCCGCCCACCAGCAACCTGGAAGACCTCGGGCTGTTGCGTTCCTCGTCGTCGTATTCGTCGTACTCGTAGTCATCGACCGCGGGTTCGCTGCTGCTGCGTGCGGCGGACGGGAACATGCCGGCCGACCGCACACCGGTCGTGTCGTCGTCCCCGGGCCACAAGCTGACTTTGGGCTTGTCTGCCGGAGCCGAAGCCGGAGCCGCAGCCGGCCGGCCGGCCGCCGGAGCCTGCGACACCGGCGCCGTGGCGGGGCTCGCGGCCCGCGGGGCAGGGGGAGCGGAGGGCGGCGGCGGCACGTGCGCCCCGGCAGATGCTGCGGCGGCCGCAGCTCCCGCAGCGGGCCCGGCGCCGGAGGCCGGGGTTCCAGGACGGGCGCCGAACCGGGGCTTGGATGTCCCGTCAGTGCCGTTCCGGCCCAATTTGGGCAGGTCGAGCTTGTTCAGCCTCTCGCGCAGGCTCTGCCGAGGCTCTTCGTCGTAGTCCTCGTACTCGTATTCGTCCTCATACGGCTCCGGCTCCGTGGAACGGGCCTGGCCGAAGATTTCCGAACCGAGTGTGTCGGTGAAGAAGGGCTCTACATACGGCCCGTCCTGCTGAATGACCAGGTCCAGCAGGTCGGCCGCCTGGGCCCCGTTGGTCACCAGGTAGGTGAACCCGTCGGCATTGCCGAGGTCCAGCACCTGGACGTTGCCCGCCCGCTCGCCGGTGGCGATCTCGCGGGCGCTCATGGCGACCTGGCTGGCATTCTCCGGCGCTGCCACCAGGATGCTGACCGGCCGATTGAGCACCTGGTCAATGCCGTCCAGGACCAGATCGTTTTCGGCGGACGCAAGCACTTGGGCAGTGACCTTGTAACGGCCACCAAGCAGCATGCCCACATCAACTGGCTGCGGCACTAGTTCCTCCCGGCGAAATGTCCTGGGCGGGTGCCCGTGACTGGATAATTTGGTTTCCATGCTATCCGCTGCCGGACCCGATACCCGCTTCTGTCAGGCGCGTCCGGGCAACCGATTAAGTAACGGCCGCAGGAAGTCCTGCAGCTCCTCGACCCGAAGCACGCGCAGGAGCAGCAGGTATACCGCGGCCATGACCAGCCCGACGACGGCGATGGTCACCATGGCGGTGGCGATGGACTGCCAGGCGAATCCGCCGTTGGTGTAACCGCCGAACAGCCACAGGACCGCTGCGCCCACCAATCCGGAGCCCAGGCCGGCATAACCGAGCCGGATGTAGGTATCCACGACGCGGCCCGCGCCGTAGTCGCCCAGCCGGCGGCGGGCAAAGTAGTGGGCAAGGACCGCCGAGACCACGTGGAACACCGTGAACAGCAGCGCCAGCGCGTAGACCACCAGGGTGGGATCGATCAACCAGGCGATCAGCACGGCCAGCACCACCGACGCGCCGGAGCAGATCGCCTGCATGATCAACGGCGTTTTGGCGTCTTCCTCCGCATAGAACACCCGGCCCAGGAAGAAGTAGATGCTCATGAAGGGCATGCCGGCCGCGAGGATGGTCAGCACCTGGCCCATCGACGCCGCGGAAGCCGCCGCGGTAGGGCCTGACCCGGCAAACAACCGGGCCAGGGGGCCGGCCAGCACCACCACGGAGGCGGCCCCGAAGACGGTGGCGACGCCGATGGTGCGCAGCCCCGAGTTCACGGTGTGCCGCACGTCGTCCACCGCCCCGATCGATTGCTGGCGGGACAACTGGTTGAACAGCACCGTGGCCACCGAGAGGACGAAGACCGAATGCGGCAGCATGGCGATCAGTTGGGCGGTATTCAGGGCGTACTCGCCGGGGACCGAGGCGCCGGGCCCCGCCAGCTCGGCGCGCGCGGCCGTGGCGCCGGAGGCGATGGACCCGTAGAAGAGGTAGGCGGTGTTGGCGATGACCATGGTGGCCAGGCTCCACATTGCCACCCTTCCGGTGGCGGCGAAGCCCATGCCGCGCCAGCCGAGCTTGAGCTTGAGGCCCATCCCCAGCCGTCCCAGCGGCCACAACAGGATCAGCGCCTGCAGCACGATGCCCAGCGTGGTGCCGCCGGCCAGCACCATCGTCTGGGCGCCGGTCCAGAGCTCCGGGTTGTCCTTGCCGGGCAGGTAGCGGCCGTACAGTGCGATGTACAGCGCCAGCGTGCCGATGGCGACGACGTTGTTCAGGGCGGGGGCCCACATGTACCAGCCGAACCGGCCGTGGGCGTTGAGCACCTGGCCCACCACGGCATACAGCCCGTAGAAAAAGATCTGCGGCAGGCACCACACGGCGAAGACGGTGCCGAGTTCCAGCATGACCGGCGTCCAGCCGCGGGTCAGGACGGAGATGATCGGCGCGGCCAGCAGGGTCGCCAGCAGCGCGATCCCGGCCAGCACCAGCAGCGTCAGGCTCAGCAGCCGGCTGACGAAGTCCGCCCCGCCGTCGCTCTTCTGGCTGGCCTTGATGATCTGCGGCACCAGCACCACGTTGAACACCCCGCCCGCCAGCAGCAGGTAGATGATGTTCGGGATGGTGTTGGCCTTCTCGAAGATGTCGCCCATCGTCGTGTTGGCGCCGATCGCGACCGCCAGCAAGGCGGTGCGGACAAACCCCAGAACGCGGGACACCATGGTCCCGGCCGCCATGATGGCACTGGACTTGGCTGTGCTGTGCTGCTGCACGGACGGGCTGGGGGAGGGGGTCTGGGTCTCGGACATCGTCCTCTATGTTCTCACCTGAAAACGGCCGGATTGCCGGATCCGGCCGGGGCTCAAAGGTGCCCGGGCAGGACTTCCCGGGCCAGGTCCACGATCCGCCGCTCGTTGGGGAAGGACAGCTTCCGGCCCAGCTCCGCCAGCGGAACCCAGGCCACGTCCACTGCCTCATGGTCCGGATCATTCTCGATCGTCAACAGGCCGCCGGTGGCCTCAAGCAGGAAATGGTGCACGGTCTTGTGGACGCGGTGGCCGCTGACGGTGAACCAGTAATCGATGCTGCCCAGCGTGGCCAGCACGCGGCCCTTGATCCCTGTTTCTTCTTCGACTTCCCGGACGGCGGCCTCTTCATTGGTTTCCCGGCCCTCGGGGTGGCCCTTGGGCAGGCACCACTCGAGCCGGCCACCGCGGTTGAAGCGGGCGATGATCGCCACGTTCAGGTCCGGGGTCGACGTATCGACCACCACGCCGCCGGCCGAGACCTCCTCGACGGTGGGCAGCGAATGGTGTCCGGGCGCGGCGCTGCCCACTGACGCTGTCAGCGGGGTGCGCTTCGGGGCGCTCGGAACCGGGTGTGCCATGCAGTCCACTCTAACGATTTTTGTTAGGGGCCGATGATGCCGGGGCCGAGCCGCCGGGACTTTGTTAAACATCGCGCCCCGCATCTGGCACGCTTAAGTCACTATGGTTCACCTTTTTGGTTCGCAGTTCGCATCAGCACCCGGTTCCAGCGTCCCGTCCCTGCCGTTGCCGGACGTCGTGATCGAACTGGGAGAACTGTTTGCGGCAGCGGGCCACGAACTCTCGCTGGTCGGCGGACCGGTGCGCGACCTGTTCCTGGGCCGGATCTCCCCGGACCTCGATTTCACCACCGACGCCGATCCGGATGCCACCATCGCCGTCGTCGGGAAATGGGCGGACAAGTTCTGGGAGATTGGCCGCGATTTCGGGACCATCGGCCTGCGCAAGGGCCAGCACATGATCGAGGTGACCACCTACCGGGCCGAGGCCTACGACCCGGATTCCCGCAAGCCGGTGGTGGCTTTTGGGACGTCCCTGGAGGACGACCTGTTCCGCCGCGACTTCACCATGAACGCCATGGCGCTGCGGCTGCCGTCGCTGGAACTGGTGGATCCGCACGGCGGCGTCAAGGACCTCCACGCGGGCGTGCTGCGCACCCCGGGCGCGCCTTCGGCGTCGTTCTCCGATGACCCCCTCCGGATGATGCGTGCCGCGCGGTTCGCCTCCCAGCTCAACGTGGCCGTGGCACCCGAGGTGGAGGAGGCCATGACGGACATGGCCGCGCGGATCGAGATCATCTCCGCCGAACGCGTCCGCGACGAACTGACCAAGCTGATCAACGGCAAGGATCCGCGCGCCGGCGTGGACCTGCTGGTGGACACCGGCCTGGCGGATTACGTGCTGCCGGAGGTCGCGGCACTGCGGCTGGAGATCGATGAGCACCACCGGCACAAGGACGTCTACCAGCACTCGCTCACCGTGTTGGAGCAGGCCTGTGCCTTGGAGACGGACGACGACGGCGCGGTGCCGGGTCCGGACTTCGTCCTGCGGTTCGCGGCCCTGATGCACGACGTCGGCAAGCCGGCTACCCGCCGGTTCGAACCCTCCGGTGCGGTCAGCTTCCGCCACCACGACGTGGTGGGTTCCAAGCTCACCGCCAAGCGGATGAAGAAGCTGCGTTTCGACAACGAGACCATCAAGGCGGTGTCCCGGCTGGTGGAACTGCACATGCGCTTCTACGGCTACGGGGAGGCGGGATGGACGGATTCGGCCGTGCGCCGCTACGTCAACGACGCCGGACCGCTGCTGGAGCGGCTGCACCGGCTGACCCGCTCCGACGTGACCACGCGGAACAAGCGCAAGGCGGAGCGGCTCGCCTTCGCCTACGACGACCTGGAGCAGCGGATCGCCACGCTGAAGGAGCAGGAGCAAATGGACGCCGTCCGGCCGGATTTGGACGGCGCCCAGATCATGGCGTTGCTCGGGATCCCGCCCGGCCCGCTGGTCGGCCGGGCCTACAAGTTCCTGCTGGAAGAGCGGCTGGAGAACGGTCCGGCGGCGCGGGAAGAGGCAGAAGCGAAACTGCTGGCCTGGTGGCGGACGCAGCCGGAATACGCGGAGCAGGCATAGCCATGGTCGCGGCCGAACCGCATGATTTCCCGGTGTTGTGGCTGATGCGCCACGGCGAAACCGAGTGGTCGCGCGACCACCGGTACACCGGGTTGGCCGACCTTGAGCTGACTCCCGCCGGGGTCCAGCAGGCCCGCGACGCCGCGGCGAAGCTGGCGGGAGTCCGTTTCCACACCGTCTTGACCTCCCCCTTGGCGCGTGCCCGCCGGACGGCCGAACTGGCCGGCTACCCCGAAGCGGAGGTGGTGGCCGAAGCGCATGAATGGGACTACGGAGACTATGAAGGCCTCCAGAGCGCGGCCATCCGGGCCAAGGATCCCTCCTACCTGATCTGGACCCACGGCGTCCGCGGCGGCGAGTCCCTGCAAGAGGTGGCCGACCGGGCCGACCATGTGATCGCCAAGGTGCTCGACGGCCCTTCGTCCGAACCGCCAGGGTCACGCCAGGTCTTGCTGGTGGCACACGGGCACTTCCTCCGGGTGCTTGCGGCCCGTTGGCTCGGCCTGGAAGCCATCGAGGGCCGGCACTTCGTGCTGGACACCGCTGCCGTCTGCCGGCTGGGGTGGGACAAGAAGACGCCCGCTATCGCGGGTTGGAACCTCTAGCGGCTAACGGAGCATGGCCGGACGCCGCCAGTAGGTGAGCCAGCGCAGCAGCCACTCCAGCGGTCCGTACCGGAACCCCTGCACCCACCACGCGCTGGCCAGCAGTTGCGCCACAAAGAGGAGCACCGCCACGCCAAGCACCGCGGGCGGGGCCAATCGGCCGGTCAACGCCAGCCCGAAACCGGTGAAGACCAGGACCATCAGCACGGACTGTCCCAGATAGTTGGTCAGCGCGAGGCGGCCTGCGGGCGCCAGCGCGGCGCACAGGCAACCGCCGGCCGGAGTGCGGAAGGACAGCAGCAGCACAGCGGCGTAACCGGCCGTCAGCAGCGGCCCGGTCAACGTGGAAATGCCGAAGGCCACCACGGTCACGGCAGGACCGCCAACGCCGTGTTGTAACCACGCCTGCAACACTGAAGCGGCCAGCCCGGCCGGCAGCGCCGTGAAAGCCAGGCGGCGGAGCGTGCTTGCTGAGATGCCCCGCTCGAGCAGCCGTCCCTTGGCACAAGCCAGGCCGAGGTAGAACGCGCCGAGGGCAATCGGGCCCTGGAGGAGCACGGCATTGGGCTGCGTCAGCGGATACAGCGACGCGTTCTGGGCCAGAACGTCGGCGGGAGAGCCGGCCAGCCCGAACGCCGGCGCGGGCCCCGCGGCGGCGCTGCCGTCGAAGGGTCCCGCGGCCGCCGCGATGAGTCCCAGCAACAGGATGAACACGCCCATGCAGCCGATCACTGCCACTCCGGCCGCGGCAGCGGCCCACGCGGAGAGCGAGCGGGTACCTAGCAACACCAGGCTCAGCAGGCCGTAGGCCAGCAGGATGTCCCCGTGGAAGAGGAGCAGGCCGTGGAGCACCCCGAGCACCACGAGACCTGCTGCCCGGCGCATGGTCCTGACGACGACCGGCTGGCCGTCTGCCACGGCGGAAGCCCACTGCAGAACGAAGCTGTAGCCGAACAGGAACGAGAACAGGATGTAGAACTTGGCCTCGAACAGGAGGCTGACCGCGAAGCGGACCGCGGTGTCCGCACTGGATTGGAACGCCGGGCTGGATCCGCCGGTGACGGCATACGGGTCGGCGAAGTACCAGATGTTCACGCACAGGATGCCCAAGAGCGCGAAGGCCCGCAGGGCGTCAAGCTCGTCGATGCGGGCCGGGGCCTTTGGGGCCGCAGGTCCGGGCACGGGTCCCGGCGGAGCTCCAGCTTCCATGTCGTCGTCCCGTCCAGGGGTGGGTGCTGGCATCGGGGTCCAGTCTAGGGACCCTGCCTGGCTACTGTAACGGGCGGTCAACCGGGCGTCCGGCGGACGGGACGCGAACAAGGGGGTCGCCTAAAGGGGGAGCCCACGCTCGTCAAGGGGTGGCGCCGCCGTCGTTATCCGGCGTGTTGCTGGCGACACGCCGGTGCAGCGGGAAAAAGTTCAATAAGTTCCCGGGCGTGGCTAGGCAGAAGCAGGAGCAATCGGGTACGTTGGATGAGTCCGATTGAACTTTCTCAATCAGGAGCTTCAACCCGGACGGTATCTATTGGCGCTATCAGGAAAGGGAGGTGGGAATCGTGAATATTACCAAGACGCCGGGCGGAGTGTTTAACTCCTTCGCCGCGCTCCGACGACCCGCCTCCGCCATTTCTGCGCAGTAGAACCCTGCTGATTGGGCCGGTTCAACTCTTGAACCGCTGCCGTCTCTCAATCACCGCTCTTCTCTAGCTCTCCCGCGCGGAGGCCTCACTTTCTGCCCTGAGGACTTCGCTAATGAGCACCCTTACCGCGTTACCTGCTGCCGTCGCGGCGACCCCCGCTGCTGCTTCGAGCACGGACACCGGCCCCGCCACGGCAACGGCAACCCCCATGGATACCGCCATGCTTCCTGCCCGAAATCCAGCCCGATCCGGAGAAAACCCCGCCCACCCCAGAGAGGAACCCCTCATGAAACCGCTCGATGCAGCCGTATTGCCTGCACCGGAACGATCCATCCGTCCGCCCGAGCCGGCGCAGGCCCGGGAAACGGAGCGGCGCGGTCACGGCGACGTGATCACCGCCGGAAGCCTGCGCGGCCTTGACACCGGCAGCGACAGTTCCGGCGACGCCGGTGCCCCGGGCGGGGGTTCGGACCTTGCCGGGCCGACTCCGGCAAGCCGGAAACGCTCCGCAGCAGCGGACATGCCGAATTTCTTGGCCAGGCAGGAGGTGAATGCCATGATCCGCAAGCTCCGCCAGAGCGTCTCGCTGTGGGAACGAATACAGAACGTGGGTGTTGACGAACAGCGCTTGGAACAGGTGCGCGATGAATTGCTGTCGCACCGCCAGCTCATCCGCTGAGTTCCAGCCCGCACGTGCAAATAAATACGCCGTCCTGTAGGAAACACATCCGCGAGGAGGATCCGATGAGTCGCATTGGACCCCATGTAGCTTCAGGCCCGCGCCCGGGTTGCTCCAGGCGCGGGCCTCGGCCTTTAAGCACCTCCGCCTTCAAGTATTAGTCGACGCTCCAGTGCCGTGGTGTTTCATTGCTAACCGGCGTTCCGGAGGCCGCGCGCCGACGCCGTCTCAGTGGCGCCAAACCGACATCGCCCAGATGAAACGTTTTGCGTCCGATCACTAAGTATGCTTATTGTGGTTCCATCGCAACCTGAGGAGGCAACATGATCGGTTTCATCATTGCAGGGCTGGTTATCGGAGCACTCGCCCGCCTTATCAAGCCCGGAAAGCAGAATCTGGGGCTCGTGGCCACGCTCCTGCTTGGCATCGTCGGAGCAATCATCGGTGGTGTCATCGCAAACCTGCTGGGCACGGGCGACATCTTTGAGCTGAACGTGCTCGGATTCATCGTCGCCGTGATTGCCGCGGTACTTCTGATCGGTGTGGCAGAAAGCCTGTCCGGTCGTCGGGCGGTGCGCCGCTAACGGCTGCAAATAAACACGAAGATGGCCTGCCGCGTGCTTATCGCGCGGCAGGCCATTTTTGTTCCTCGGACGAAGAGCCGGACGCTTCGAGGCGGCCATTCGCATAGGTGCTTCCAGCCAGCTCACCAGGCCTCGTTCTGCGCTTCTCTTCTCCCCGGAAGGGACCGGTGACGGCGGCCTTCTTGGCTGATACGTTGGCTGTGGCGGTACTGCCGCCATGGCCCTATGCGAGGAAGAAGGACGACGATGTCTGAACCGGCTCCGCTGACCGACCTGGAGATTGCCCGCCGCGCCACTTTGCGGCCCATTACCGCCATTGCCGACGCCGCCGGCATCCCCGCGGACGCTCTCGAGCTTTACGGCAGCTACAAGGCGAAGGTTGATCCCGCCAAGTTGGGGGAGGGCCACCAGGAACCGCGCGGCCAGGTGGTTCTGGTGACCGCCATGTCGCCCACCCCGGCCGGTGAGGGCAAATCCACCCTGACGGTGGGCCTGGCGGACGCCCTGTCGAGGGCAGGGCACAAGACCATGGTGGCCATCCGTGAACCTTCCCTCGGACCGATCTTGGGCATGAAGGGCGGGGCAACCGGCGGCGGCTATTCGCAGGTGCTCCCGATGGATGACATCAACCTGCATTTCACCGGGGACTTCCACGCCATCACCTCGGCGAACAACGCGTTGATGGCGCTGGTGGACAACCATATCTATCAGGGCAACGCGCTGGGCATCGACCCGCGCCGGCTGACGTTCCGGCGGGTGCTGGACATGAACGACCGGGCGCTTCGCCAGGTGGTGATCGGTCTGGGCGGGCCGACGCAGGGAGTGCCGCGGGAGGCGGGCTTCGATATCACCGTCGCCTCCGAGGTCATGGCGGTCTTCTGCCTCTCGTCCAACCTCGCCGACCTGAAAGCCCGGCTGTCCCGCATCACGGTGGGCTACACCTACGACCGCAAGCCGGTCACCGTGGCGGACCTGGGTGTGCAGGGCGCGCTAGCCATGCTGCTGAAAGACGCCATCAAGCCGAACCTGGTCCAGACCATCGCCGGCACGCCCGCCTTCGTGCACGGCGGCCCCTTCGCCAATATCGCCCACGGCTGCAACTCGCTGCTGGCCACGCAGACCGCCCGCCGGCTCGCCGACGTCGTCGTCACCGAAGCCGGGTTCGGGTCCGATCTCGGCGCCGAGAAGTTCATGGACATCAAGGCGCGCGCCGGCGGTTTCGCCCCGTCCGCCATCGTGGTGCTGGCCACCATCCGGGCGCTGAAAATGCACGGCGGCATTCCGAAGGAGCAGCTGAAGGAACCGAATCTGGAAGCCGTGCAGGCCGGCATCGCCAACCTTGAGCGCCACGTGGACAACGCGCTCAAATTCGGTGTCACGCCCGTGGTGGGCATCAACAAATTCACCACCGACAGCCCCGAAGAACTCGACTGGGTGCTGGACTGGTGCCGGCAGAAGGGCGTCGAGGCGGCTATTGCCGATGTCTGGGGCCAGGGCGGCGGCGGCCCCGGCGGAGACGCGCTGGCGGCGAAGGTGGCGGACGTCCTGCAGCAGCCGCAGTCGTTCTCCCCGTTGTACGACCTTGACCTGACCGTGGAGAAGAAAATCGAGACCATCGCCCAGCAAATCTACGGGGCGGACCATGTGGAGTTCACCAGCCCGGCCCGCAGGCGGCTGGCGGAGATCGAGGCGAACGGGTGGGGCAAACTGCCGGTGTGCATGGCCAAGACGCAGTATTCCTTCACCGACAACCCCGCGGTCCTGGGCGCCCCGAGCGGATTCAGCATCACCGTGCGCGACCTGATCCCGAAGACCGGCGCGGGTTTCATCGTGGCGCTGACCGGCGACGTCATGACCATGCCGGGCCTGCCGAAGGAACCGGCGGCCGGCCGGATGGATGTGGACGACGACGGCATCATCACGGGACTCTTCTAGCCCTGCGCCGCTGCGGTCTGCTGCGGTCTAGAACAGCCGCCGCAGCACGGGTATCCGCAACGCAACCAGCGTCAGGGCGAAGGAGCAGGCCGTGGCCACCGAGAATTTCAGGAACAGGAGCGGCAGCGTCGGCTCGCGGTCCGGGAAGACGTGGAACGTGAGCCACGTCAGGAACAGGTAGTGGCACAGGAACACGCCGAACGAGGCGTTGGACAGCTGGACGAGCAACCGGCCCCGCCAGCCCGGCGGCTGCCATCCGGCTAGCAGATGGTACACGGCGGCAAAGATGCACAGCGCGGCCGCCGTGACACCGAGCCCCACGTAGCTGGACGGCGTGATGACGTTGAGCAGCGGCGTGGAATCCTGGTTGATCCAGTGCCAGATGTTGAAAACCGAGAGCACGACGGCGGCGCCTCCCGCCGCCGCGGCGGCACCGCGCGGGAGGCGCACCTGGGTGAGCACCCAGCCGGCCATGAAGTACCCCAGGTAGGGAAACCACTGGGTCAGGATGTTCCAGGGGTACTGCCAGCCCCACTCGTACTGGATGCTGGCGGCCTGAAGGCTGAACAGCGCGAGGGTCAGGACCAGCACGCCGCCGGTTGCGGCGGCGGCCCGCCGTAGCGTCACCCGCTGCAGGTAGCGGGCAAGCGGCGGTGCCACCAGATACAGGCCCAGGATCAGCCACAGGAAGTACAGGTGCGGGTACACGCGGGTGTCGAAGACGGACACCAGCACTGCGACCGGTTCGAGTTCGCGCCCGAGCATCAGGTGGCTGCCCAGGAAGATGTAGGCCAGGTGCCAGGCCACGAGGGCGGGCAGCAGCCGCAGGGCGCGTTTGCGGTAGAACGCCAGCGCGCCCTCCTTGTGCGTCCGCGGCGCCAGCACCAGGGCGCCGGAGATGACGACGAAGACCGGCACCACCCAGATGAAGGCTATGTCGATGATTGCCGCCCAGATCCAGTCCGGCTGATGTCGGCGGTCGTCGTCGCCGGCCAACTCGCCGAAGGAGTGGATGACAACCACGCCGACGATGCTGACGATGCGCAGGATATCCAGCGCGTAGTTGCGGCGGCGGAGGGGGGCCGGTCCTCGGAGTTCCCCGGCGGGGGACAGGGAGGGGACGGCCATGAGCCCAATCTACCCGGAAGCCGCCGCCGGGTGGCAAAAAGAAGAACCGGGGCGGACCCCATAGGGCCGGCCCCGGTTCTTGCGGTGCGTCTTAGCGGTCGGAGTCGCCGCGGATGAAGGCTTCGACCTTCGCGCGGGCGGTGTCGTCGTCGTACTGCTCCGGCGGGGACTTCATGAAGTAGCTGGACGCCGAGAGGATCGGTCCGCCGACCCCGCGGTCCAGGGCGATCTTGGCGGCACGAATGGCGTCGATGATCACGCCGGCCGAGTTGGGGGAGTCCCAGACCTCGAGCTTGTATTCAAGCGAGACCGGGGCGTCACCGAAGTTGCGGCCTTCGAGGCGTACGAACGCCCACTTGCGGTCATCCAGCCAGGACACGTAGTCCGAGGGGCCGATGTGCACGTCGTCGTCACCGAGCACGGCCGAGGTGTTGGAGGTCACGGCCTGGGTCTTGGAAATCTTCTTGGATTCCAGTCGCTCGCGCTCGAGCATGTTCTTGAAGTCCATGTTGCCGCCGACGTTCAACTGGTAGGTGCGGTCCAGCACCACGCCGCGGTCTTCGAACAGCTTGGCCATCACGCGGTGGGTGATGGTGGCACCGATCTGGCTCTTGATGTCGTCGCCGACGATCGGAACCCCGGCCGCGGTGAACTTGTCGGCCCATTCCTGGGTGCCGGCGATGAAGACCGGAAGGGCATTAACGAAGGCGACGCCGGCGTCGATGGCGCACTGCGCGTAGAACTTGGCGGCCTTCTCGGAGCCGACCGGCAGGTAGCAGACCATGACGTCCACTTCGGCCTTGCGCAAGGCAGCGACCATGTCCACCGGCTCGTAGTCGGACTCGACGATGGTCTCGCGGTAGTACTTGCCCAGGCCGTCCAGCGTGTGGCCGCGCTGGACCTTGACGCCGGTGGCCGGAACGTCGGCGATCTTAATGGTGTTGTTCTCGCTGGCGCCGATCGCGTCGGCGAGATCCAGCCCCACCTTCTTGCCGTCAACGTCGAATGCGGCGACGAACTGCACGTCGTCGACGTGGTAGGCGCCGAACTCAACGTGCATCAGTCCGGGGATCGTTGCGCTCGGGTCGGCGCCACGATAGTAGTGGACGCCCTGGACCAGCGAGGCCGCACAGTTTCCAACACCGACGATCGCTACCCGGATGGGGTTCTCTGCCACGGTTCTCCTTCGAAACACTTCTGTAGGGCCGCCGCGCCGATGGCGGGCAGCCTATCCAGTCTACGCCGTGTTTCAACACATTGCCGGGCGCGCCCATTCCCGGGACGGTACGCAGCGCGGGTTAATCGCTCAGGCGGGCAGCCGACGGGCGTTGCGCAGCCTCCGCACCAGCCTCAAGGCCGGCGCGGGCAGGACCGTGCGCAGCCTGGAGCGCAGCTTGCGCCGCTGCACCGCGGCCAGGCGATCCGGATCGGTCGCCAGCTTTCCGGCCCTGGCGCGTGCCGCGAAGTTGGCCAGCATTTCGCCCAGCCGCACCGGCTGGGCGTGGAAGTAGTTGTCCCGCAACCAGCGCGGGTCGGGATGCCCGAACCGGCCTGCCACCAGGTCCTTCAGGTTGCCGACCAGCCCGGACCCGTCGAACACCTTGTTCAACATCTGCTCGGAGAGTCCGAAGTCGTCCAGGATGAGCACCGGCAGGCCGGCGTCGAGCGCTTCCAGGGCCGCGGTGGAGCTGACGGTCACCATGGCCGCTCCCGGGGTGAGCTGGTCCGACATGGGGCCGGTGCAGAACTTCAGTTCGTGTCCGGCCACCGCCCGCGCCGCCACCAGGTCAGACCACAACTGGTCGAACGGGTACTGCTCGGTGTGCGTCTGCGGCTCGCCCGCCCAGGCCCGCAGCTTCACCCGCACCGACAGGTCCGGCCGGCGCCTGGCCAACGCCGCGAGGGCCTGCAGGATCGCGACGCGCTGCTCCCGCTCCACCGGAACCTTGGCCTGCGGCGCGAACACCACCGAGTCCAGCGGCTTCTGCTGTGGCTCCGGGCGCCCGGCGGAGGCCAGGAACGGCAGCCGCGACACCAGGATCCGCTGCTGCAGCCCCATGGCGTCGGCCAAGTCGCTGAACGCCCGGCACTCGGCGTGGCTGTGGGTGATGAACGCGTCCCCGAGCGCCCGGTAGTTCAGCGCCTTCCGGGTGGCCGGGAAGGCCACTCCCGGCAGCGCGGACACCAGGGCGGGCCGCCGCGGCATCCGGGACGCCTGGGTGAAGATTTCTTCCACGATGGGCCCGGTGGCTGCCGCGAGCACGACGTCGGCGCCGGCCAGTGCGGCCCGCAGGCCGGAGGCGGGGATCACCCGCGGTGCCTTGCCGGCCAGGAAGGTCCCGGCGGTGGCCGCCTGGGTCTGTTCCAAGGTCGGAAGGATGGGGGAGCGCACCAGCAGCACCTCGCGCTCCCACCCGGCGCCGACGGACTCCAGCGTGGCGCAGGCGAACTTCAGGTAGGAGTCGCTGTCGGCGACTGCCAGCAGACGGAAGGGCCGGACCGTTTGCCGCCCGTCGGCCGCGGGCGCGGCGGGTTGCCACTGCTCCGGGTTCATCGCTCGCCTCCGTCCCGCAGGGAGCTGCTCAGGTGCCGGCGCAGTTCTACCGTCGTCCCGGGCAGCCACCAGTCGTCCGGTACCGGCTGCCCCTTCAGCGGCACGCCGGAAGGGGTCAGGATCAGGCGCAGCGAGGCCAGCACCGTGGAGGGCAGGGCGCGGACTGCCTGCCCGGGCCGGAGGCCTCGCAGGCGCATTTCCACCGGAATGGTGTGCTGCTTGACGCTGATCAGCGGATGCTTCGCCAAGGCGCCGAGGAGTTCCGGTCGTTCGCGGCGGTGCGGGAAATACGCCACCGGGCCATCGTCGGTCAGCGACCGGACCCACTCCACATAGGGCTCCGCCCGGATCAACCCGTCGGCGGGCATCGCCGAGCCCACCACGATGGTCGGCTCACTGATGTTCTCGGTGACCGGCTGGGTGCCCAGCCACTCGAAGCGGTGCCGTTCCAGATGCCCACCGAGGGCCCGGAACTTCTTCTCCACTGCCGGCTGCACGGTCAAGGCCGTGAATACCAGCAGCCGGCCCTGGCCGGCCATCCTCCGCAGGGTCCACCAGGTGGCCAGGCCCAGCGCCTTGCGGCGGGCGGTCGGCACAGCCCGCGGCCGGATCAGCGGGACGGGCCGCACGCTGACGAGCATGTGCAGCAGGCTCAGCGTCGCCAGGCCGTCGTCCACGATGACCAGTTCGTCCGCGCCCACGCCGCGCAACAGTTCCGCCTGGACCTTGCCGGAGTAGGCATCGCCGGTGACCCAGCGGTCGAGCTTGCTATTGCGCACCGCCGGGAGGGTGGCCGCCGGCGGCGCGAACCGGACGCCGCTTGGCACTTGTTCCATCAGCGACCGCAGGGTGCTGTCCATGCCGACCGCATCGCTGCGCGGGTAGATGAGCGTGTCCCGGCCGAGCAGGCCGGCACCGTGCGCCTCGACGGCGCTGAGCAACTGCAACGGGGACTCGGCCCAAACGGCGGCCCGGCCAAAGCGGGGGCGCACCAGTTCGCTCCGGCGCCCGCGCTGCGTCTTGGACCCGACGGGTGGACGGGTCGGATAACCGTCCGCCGCCGGTCCCAGCTGGGGAAGGAAGGCCGCGGTGATCGCCGTTTCCGTCATGGCGCCCGCCTCACGATGCTCCCCGGGACCGGAGCTTGCGGACCGCACGCCGGCCCAGCCGCCCGACTTTGGCCAGCGGGCGGGCGGCCACGGCAGCCGGCAATCCGCCCGGCAGTTGAAGCTTGGTCAGCCGCCGCCGCTTGAAGTAGCGCATGTGGGGTCCGTCCTGAATGTGCTGCAGATACGTTTCCGCGCCCGGGCGGCCTGCTGCCAGCGTATCGGCCTGCATGCAGTAGGAGACGGCGTCGACCAGTTGCTGCAGGCGGCCGGCAGGGGGAGTGTCTGCCCCCTCCTGGTCCGGGGCGTGGAAGTTCCGTTCCAGGATTGCGTCGATGATGGTGACCGGCACGCGGTTGCTGTTTTCGTACGGGGTCAGGCGCTCCAGCAGCAGTTCGGTTCCTACGGCCGCCGCGTCGATGCCGAACAGGTACCTGGCGGTCATGAGGGCGGTGGAGAAACAGCTGACCACCAGCCGGGGCTGCAGGCGCTGCATCACCACTTCCGCAGGTACCGGGGACTCCAGGATCTCCAGCCGTACCCCGAGGTCCACCGCCGCCGACTGGACGGAGCGCAGGGCTGCCGGTCCGGCGTTGGGATGGGGCTTGAAGATGCAGTGCCGGATCCCCCGCTCCAGGGCCTTTTCGATCATCCCTCGGTGCAGCGTCACTTCTTCCTCGGCCGACAGGATCCCGAGCTCGGACAGGTATTGGCCGAGCAGCAGCGCGCTGCCGGCGGCGGCACCGGGCTGGGACGCCGGAATCACCAGGGGCGGCACCGACCGGTCCAACTCCTCCATCGCGCGGCGCAGGGAGGCCGGATCCACCGGCAGCAGCTTGGGTTCATGCTCGCGCAGCAACTGCGGGCGCAGCCCGGGGACGAGGTCCACGTACAGCAGGGAATCGAGCCGCTGGGCCACGGCCAGTGGGACGGGGTTCCGGGTGGGTCCGTAGCTCATCAGGCCGTCCGAGTGAACCGAGACGGCGGCCTGGGCGAAGGTCCGGGCCAGGGCAATCGCGGGGTTGACCTGGATGGACTCGACGTAGAGATGGACCGGGTCGCTGCCCAGGTCCCATTCCGAGCGCAGCAGCCTTTGCCACAGATCCAGGTCTTGTTCGCGGGGATTGAACTGTCCCGGTCGGCGGGGCCAGAGCAGTTCGCTGAGGTCCACCACGCGGTCGAACCTGCGGGCGGCTTCGGTGAAGCCCGGGGATTCGTGGAACGGGACGGTGATTTCCGGAATCAAGGCGTTGTTGGTCAATACCAGGATGCGTTCGGCACCGGTGGCCGGCACGGTCCCGTCGTCGACGGCCGCCGCCAGCGAGACGACCTGGTAGAGGGTCGAGACGACGAAAAGTTCTTTCACTGCAGTGGTCCGATCGCTGATTCCAGTTTTTGGCGCCGGTTCTTGTCCATGCCCGCCAAACAGCTGCCGACGGCGGGGGCCGGGAGGCCGGCCACAACGGCCCGGATCCCGGACGTCAGTTCGCGGCGGACGGCCCTGGTCATCTTCTCCGACCGATCGAGGTGATGGCAGGCGATGGCCAGGAATTGCCGGATCGCCTTCGGCCGGAAGCGGTCTGCCTCGCGGTCCTCGGCCACCAGCCGGAAGACCTCGGCGTAGCTGCGCAGGAAATCCAATTGCCGGCGGTCGAAGATCTGGCTCAGGGACGTCGCGACGCCGCGGCGGTAGAAGGCACCCAACTGGTCCGAAACCGCGTAGGAGGTTGCCTCCAGGTGCAGGCGCCAGATCCAGGGACGGTCCTCGGCGGTATGCAGGCCGTCCACAAAGTGCAGCAGCCCGGCCTCCCTCAGCGCGCCGTCGAAGATGCCGAAGGGCGCGAACGGGTAGTCCACCATGGACGAGGCGTCCATGGGTCCGATGTCCTGGCGGGGATCGTGGGCGACCCCGCGCACGGCCTGCGGCGCCCGGTGAATGGTCCGGATTCCCCCGGCGTGCCGCACGTGGTCCACCCGCAGGAAGTCCACCCCCAGCTCCCTGATTTCCGCCGTGATGCGGGACAGGTGGCCGGGCGCGTACCAGTCATCCGGGTCAAGGAAGGCGATGTAGCGTCCCGTGGCGGCGTCCAGCCCCTTGTTGCGGGCCGCTGCCAGGCCGGTCGGGGCGTCGTTTTGAAGGATGTGCAGGCCGGGGAGCCGGCCGGTGAAGGCGGCGGCCAGCTCCCCGGTCCCGTCGGTGGAACCGTCATCGACGACGATGATTTCCATGACCGAGGGATCATCGAACTGGCGGGTCAGGCTGGTCATCGCGTCGCGGATGAAAGGGGCCTGGTCTTTCGCCGGGATGATGACACTCAGTAATGGCTGGTTCATGGCGTGTGCTTAGCCGTCCACCCGGCGCAGGCGGGACAGCGGCGCCAGCTCGCCCGGGAAGACGCGCTTGACGCCGTCGCCCATGGCTTCTTCCAGGATCCGGATGTCGCGGATCAGCGCCTCAAAGCCCTTCGGCTCCAGCGAGGAGGCCTGGTCCGAGCCCCACATGGTCCGGTCCAGGGTGATGTGCCGTTCCACCGTCACCGCGCCCAGGGCCACGGCGGCCAGCGAGATCTGCAGGCCGCGTTCGTGCCCGGAGTAGCCCACCGGCACCTGGTAGCGCTCCTGCAGCGTGGTGATCATCCGCAGGTTCGCCTCTTCCGGCGGCAGCGGGTAGGTGGAGGTGGCGTGCATCAGGATCAGCTTGTCCGTGCCCAGAACCTCCACGGCTTTGTCGATCTGCTCGATCGTGGACATGCCGGTGGACAGGATCACCGGCTTGCCGGTCTCGCGCAGCGCGGTGAGCAGTTCAAGGTCGGTCACGGAGGCGGAGGCGACCTTGTGGGTCAGCGCGCCGGCTTCCTCCATGAACGCGACCGAGGGCACGTCCCACGGCGAGGCGAAGCAGTGCAGGCCCCGGTCGGCGGCGTGGGAGATGAGCTTCTGGTAGATCGGCATGTCGAACTCGACCCGGTACCGGTAGTCCAGGTAGGTCATCTCGCCCCACGGGGTGGAGCGCATCTTGTCCCGCATGTCCGCGGGGGTGGAGATTTCCGGGGTGCGCTTCTGGAACTTCACCGCGTTCGCGCCGGCCTCGGCGGCGACGTCGATCAGCTGCTTGGCGATCTCGATGTCGCCGTTGTGGTTGATGCCGATCTCGCCGATCACGTAAACCGGCTGGCCGGCACCGACCTGCACGTCGCCAATCGCGACGGGCGCCGGGGAACCGGCGGGAACATTGACGGAAACGGTAGCTTCGGTAGTCATCTGTGCACTCTCTCTGGTTGTTGCTGTGGTGGCTTGTTGAAGGCGGCGCGAGCCGCCGGCACCGCTGTGGGCGGCGAGGATGAGTTCGCAGATCTCGCGGACCGCGCCCTCACCGCCGTGATGCTGCAGCACGGTCCGTGCCGCGGCCTTGACCTCGGCGCGGGCGTCGCCCACAGCCACCGGCCAACCAACGACGCCCATGGCGGGCAGGTCGTTGACGTCGTTGCCCACGTAGGCAACCCGGTCAGGGTCCAACCGGTTCACGGCCATCCATTGGCGGACCGCTCCGGCCTTGTCCGAGACGTCCTGGAGGACGTCGATGCCGAGTTTCCCGGCCCGGGCGCTGACCACCTTGTTGCGTTCGGTGGACAAAATCAGTTGCGGAATTCCGGTGCTGCGCAGCCGGGAGATTCCCATGCCGTCCTCGCGGCTGACGCGGACAAACTCTTCGCCCTCGGAGTTCACGAAGGCGTGGTCGTCGGTGTGGACGCCGTCGAAGTCCATCACCAGGGCGTCAACGTCGACGGCGCCGGCCTCCGCGGCGCCCGCCGCGGCGCGGTCCAGGCCGGCCAGTGCCCGGACCACGGCCAGGTCTTCGGGCGAGTCGATTTCGACGGCCTGCCCGGCGGGCACTTCCTGCAGCTTCAGCCGCCCGAAGAAGCGGTGCCCGCGGTCGAGGAAGCCCTCGGTGCGCATGGCGTAGAACGCGCCTGTTTCGCGGTACTGCGGCCGGCGGTCCTGGCGGCGGGGCCGCACGTCGGCGCGGTGCCCGATGGCGGTGACGGCGCCGTCGTCGTCAAGCGACCAATGGAACGCGTGGCTCTCGGTGACGGAGAAGGCGACGTCGGCCCGGCCCTCCAGCACGTGAAGGACGGCCCCGTCCAGGTGCTCCGGCTCGATGAACGGCGAGGTGCACTGCAGCAGGACGGTGACCGCTGGCTGCCGGGGCAGCGTGGAGAGCACGTGGAGCACGGCGGATTCGCTGCTGGCGGTGTCTCCGGAGAGCTCCGCGGGGCGGATGACGACGCGGGCGCCGCAGCCTTCGGCTTCGGCCGCGATGTCGGGATGGTCTGTGCTGACGACGACGTCGGTCACCGACGGGGCCGCCAACGCACTGTCGATGGCGCGGGCCACCAGGCTCCGGCCGGCCACGGGCGTCAGGTTCTTGAACGGGATTCCCTTGGAACCGCCGCGGGCCGGGATGACGACCAGGACTTCCCGGGGATCGATGTAACTCATTGGAGCCACGGTAGGAAGCACCGGTAACGGCCCGGGGTGGACCAGGTTACGGGAAGGCGTGCAGCAGCGGACGAAACGGGTAACCTGCCGCCCGGGCCCGGATCTGTGGCCGGTGGGCCGCCGACAGTAGTCTTGGACCATGCCCGGGTCCCGCTCTTCGCGCCGCACGCCGCTGCGCATCGTGGTGCCCAGCCGCAACGACCCGTTCCTGAAGCAGTTCACCGAAATGGTGGGCGGTCCGTTGGGCCGGCACAGCGCCCCGGGCCTGGTGTCGCCCGGATTTTTCACCGTGGAGCGGGTGCTGATCATCTTGACCACGCTCGCGGCGCTGCTTTCCGTCCTGGTCAAGACGCCGTGCCGGCTGGCCGGGTGGGAGCTGCCGGACTATTTCTACATGGGCTGCTACTCGGACTGGCCGGTGCTCTTCGAGTCCCGCGGGCTTGCCGGCGGCGTGATGCCGTTCGTCACCGCGGGAAGCTCCTTCGAGTACCCCGTGCTGCTGGGACTGGTGGCCGGGGCCACGGCGTGGCTGGTTCCCGGCGAGGGCACGTCTCCGGAGCGGGCCCTGGCCTATTTCGATATCAACGCCACCCTGGTGGCCGTGGTCTGGCTGGTCACCGTCATCGCGACGGCGCGGATGAGCCACCGGCGGCCCTGGGACGCGGCGATGGTGGCGCTGGCACCGGGCATC
This sequence comes from Arthrobacter senegalensis, assembly GCF_059091765.1. NCBI lineage: Bacteria > Bacillati > Actinomycetota > Actinomycetes > Micrococcales > Micrococcaceae > Arthrobacter > Arthrobacter senegalensis. The sequence goes on from NZ_JBNHGZ010000002.1 coordinate 627,222, forward strand.
GTGCTCGCCGGGACGATCAACTGGGATCTCTGGGCGGCAATGCTGGCGGCGCTTTCGATGCTCGCCTTCGCCCGGCGCCGCCCGGTCCTGGCCGGCGCGCTGGTCGGTCTCGGCGCCGCGTTCAAGGTGTATCCGGTGCTGATCCTCGGTCCCATCCTGCTGCTGGCGGTGCGGACCGGCAGGTACCGCCCCCTGGCCCGGGCCGGGCTGGCGGCGGCCGCGGCATGGGTGGCGGTCAATCTGCCGTTCATGCTGCGCGACCTCGGCGGCTGGTTCCACTTCCTGGACTACAGCCGGCAGCGCGAAGCCGGTTATTCGTCCCTCTGGTACGCCTACAACCTGACAGCGCAGCGGCAGCAACTGCCCGTCCTCAGCCCCGAAATCATCAACGCCGCCTCCCTCCTGCTGTTCGCGGCCGCCTGCGCGGGCATCGCGCTCCTGGCCTGGACGGCGCCGCGGCGCCCGCGGATGGCGTCGCTGGTGTTCCTCGTGGTGGCCGCCTTCGTGCTCACCAACAAGGTCTACTCGCCGCAGTTCGTGGTGTGGCTGGTCCCGCTGGCCGTGCTGGCCCATCCCCGCTGGCGCGACTTCCTGATCTGGCAGTTCTTCGAGGCGATGCACTGGTGGGCCACCTGGATGCACCTGGGCCAGGTGACGAGCGGCGGCGAAGCGGCACGCAACCTGGACACGCCGTACTACGTGCTCGCCGTCATCGCACATATAGCAGCAACGGCATACATAGCGGGGAAGGTTGTCCGCGGCATCTGGCTGCCGGAGCATGATCCGGTCCGCCGCGTGGACACCGACGACCCGCAGGGCGGGGACTACGACGGCGCGCCGGACAAGTTCACGCTGGGTCTGCCGGGTGGCGCCCCGGGGAGGGGCGCCGGACCGGCGGCCGCCGCGGGGAACGGGCGGGCCGAACATTCTTCATCGGGCATAGATGCCGTGCGGCGGCCCTCGACCCGGCCAGGCCTTGCCGGTGAGGCGGCGCAGGCCACAAGGTTGAAGCCCCAGCGGGAAGGAGATCCAACGTGACGGACGTAGCGGTAGTCGGCGCCGGACCGAACGGGTTGGCGGCGGCCGTGATCGTGGCGCGGGCGGGCCTCGGAGTCACGGTCTTCGAGGCGGCAGCCACGCCCGGCGGGGGCTCCCGCACCGTGGAATTGATGGAGCCGGGCCACTGGCACGACGTCTGTTCCGCGGTCCATCCGATGGCCGCGGCCTCGCCGTTTTTCCGGGACTTCGGGCTGGACCAGCGGATCGAACTGCTGGTGCCGGAGGTTTCCTACGGCCAGGTGATCGACGGGGCCGCCGCGGCGGTGGCCCACCGCGACCTCGACCGGACCGTGGCCGGGCTGGGAGCCGACGGCGGCGCGTACCGGCAGTTGATGGAACCGCTCGTCGCGCGGACCGACGCGCTGCTGGAGTTCACCATGGACCAGCTCCTCCAGGTGCCCGCGAGCCCGGTGACGGCCTTCCGCTACGGGCTCCGCACCCTGGAGCAGGGCTCTCCCGCATGGAACCTTCGCTTTAAGGAACAGTTCGCACCGGCGCTGCTGACCGGCGTCGCCGCGCACACCCCCGGCGGGGTGCGCCGCCTCTCCTCCGCGGGCGCGGGGTTGATGCTTGGCGCGCTCGCCCATGCCGTGGGCTTCCCCCTGCCCGCCCGGGGCTCGCAGGCCATCATCGAGGCCATGGTCGAGGACCTGCAGGCCCACGGCGGCCGGCTCGAGACCGGGCACCGGGTCGCGTCGCTCGCCGAGCTGACCGACGCCGAGGCGGTGATGCTGGATACCTCGCCCACGGAACTCCTGCGGCTGGCCGGTGGCCGGCTCCCGTCCCGCTATGCGCGCGCCCTGCAGCGCTTCCGCTACGGACCGGGCGCGGCCAAGGTCGACTACATCCTGTCCGGACCGGTTCCGTGGGCCCATCCGGACCTGCGCCTGGCCGGCACCGTTCATCTGGGCGGCACACGGGAACAGATGGCAGCCTCGGAACGGGACATTGCCCGCGGCCGGCACTCGGAAGACCCGGTGATCCTGACGGCGCAGCCCGCCGTGGTCGATCCGTCCCGGGCGCCCGCCGGGCGGCACGTGCTCTGGACCTATTGCCATGTCCCGGGCGGTTCCACCCGGGACATGGAGCCGGTCATCACCGCTGCGCTGGAACGCGCCGCCCCCGGCTTCACCGACCTGGTGGTGGATTCGGCCAGCATGTCCGCGGCCGACTACGAGGCCTACAATCCCAACTACGTCGGCGGCGACTTCGGCACCGGGGCCGTCAGCCTGCCGCAGCTCGCGGCGCGCCCGGTGCTGAGCCGGAAGCCCTGGCAGACCCCGCTGCACGGCGTCTATTTGTGCTCGGCCGGGACGCCGCCCGGCCCCGGCGTGCACGGCATGGCCGGCTACCGCGCCGCCGAGCTGGCCCTGCGGGAGCAATTCGGTCTCGCTGTACCGTCCCTGAGGCCCTAAGCCATGGAACAGCGGGCGGTGCCGGTGGAAGATGGTCCCATGGATCCTGTCGCGGCCCTGAACGAAATCGCCTTCTGGCTGGAGCGTGAACTCGCGCCCACGTACAAAGTGCAGGCGTTCCGGCGGGCGGCCGCCGTCGCCGGCGGGCTGGAGCCCGCCGACCTGGCCGAGCGGGCGCGCACCGGCCGGTTAAAGAGCATGAAGGGGATCGGTGCCAGCACCTTCGTGGTGATCCAGCAGGCGGTCGACGGCGAGGTCCCCGACTATCTGGCGAAGGTGCGGGAGCGCGCCGCCGCGCCTCTGGCCGAGGGCGGCCGCGAGCTGCACCAGGCCCTCCGCGGCGATCTGCACAGCCACAGCGACTGGTCCGACGGCGGCTCGCCGCCGGAAGCCATGGCCGATGCCGCCCGCTGGCTCGGCCGCGACTACCTTGCCCTGACCGACCACTCGCCCAACCTCACGGTCGCCAACGGCCTCAGCGCGGAGCGGCTGGCCCGGCAGCTTGAGCTGGTCGCGGAGCTTAACGCTTCAGCGGACGGCTTCCGGGTGCTGACCGGGATCGAAGCCGACATCCTGGAGAGCGGCGAACTGGACCAGTCACCGGAGATGCTCGACCGGTTGGACGTGGTGGTCGCCAGTGTGCATTCGAAGCTGCGGTCGGACCGGGGCACCATGACGCGCAGGATGCTGGGCGCCATCGAGAACCCGCGCACCAACGTGCTGGGCCACTGCACCGGGCGGCTGGTCAAGGGATCACGGGGAACGCGCCCGCAGTCGGAGTTCGACGCCGGGCGAGTGTTCGCAGCCTGCGCGGCGAACAACGTCGCCGTCGAAATCAACTCCCGGCCCGAGCGGCAGGACCCTCCGGACGAGCTCATCCAACTGGCCCTCGACGCCGGCTGCCTGTTCAGCATCGACAGCGACGCCCACGCGCCGGGGCAGCTCGATTTCCTCCACTACGGAGCCGAACGGGCGGCCGCAAACGGCGTCCCGGCCGAACGGATTATCACGACCTGGCCGGTGGAGCGCCTGCTCGAGTGGTGCCGCGAGGGCCGGTAGCCCGCCTGCTCGGGCGGACCCGGGCTTCCCCAAAACGCCGCCGGTTTAGCTATGGTCCTGAAGTATGCTGAACAATTTTTCCAAGGCGGCCTTTGCGGTGCTGGTCATGCTGCTGATGACCTCCTGCGGGCTGCAGGTGCCTGCGGACCCGGAAGGGACCTTGGACCGCATCAGCGGCGGAACTCTTAGGGTGGGTGTCTCGCACAACCCGCCCTGGACGGAAATCCGGGACGGCGCGGAGCCCACGGGCTCCGAGGCGGACCTGGTGAGGCAATTCGCGGCGACCCGCGACGCGACCATCGAATGGGCGGCGGCCGGCGAGGAATCCCTGATAGGGCAGCTGGAACGCGGCGAACTTGACCTTGTCATCGGCGGCCTGACGAAAAAGTCGCCCTGGTCGGACAAGGCAGCCCTGACCCAGCCCTACGCCGAGGGCCGGGCCCCCGACGGAGGCAAGGAAGAATACGTCATGGCGTCGAAGATGGGCGAAAACGCCTTCCTGCGGGAACTGGAAAAGTTTCTTCTTGATCGGAAGGAACAGGGATGAATACCAAATTCGGCCGCACCGAGCTGCCCGATGAGCAGGAAAAGGCCCTTCGGCGGGCCATCAGGATCCAGTGGATCACCATCGCGGTCCTGGCCGTGTCGGTCACGCTGGTCTTTTTGGTTATGGGTAATTCGCAGGCGATGAAGGCGGCTTGGATCGAAGACATGCTCTCCCTCGCCCCTCCCATTGCGTTCCTGCTGGCGATGAAGATCATTAACCGGCCCCCCAACCGGAAGTACCCCTACGGGTACCACCGGTCGACCGGGATCGCGCATCTGGTGGCCGCGGTGGCCCTCTGCACCATGGGCGCTTTCCTGGTCGTCGACTCAGGCATGGGCCTGCTGAAGGGGGAGCACCCGCCCATCGGATCGGTCCAGCTGCTCGGCCACACCATCTGGCTCGGCTGGCTCATGATCGCCGTCATGGCAGCGACCGCCGTCCCTCCGGTCCTGCTCGGCCGGGCCAAGGAAAAGCTCGCCGAGCAGCTGCATGACAAGGTCCTCTATGCGGATGCGGACATGAACAAGGCGGACTGGAAGACCGCCGCCGGCTCCATCGTCGGGGTCGCCGGCATCGGAATCGGTCTGTGGTGGGCCGATGCCGCCGCCGCGCTGTTCATCGCCGGGGGAATTCTGCGCGACGGCTACAAAAACATGCGGAGCTCCGTCACCGACCTGATGGACACCCGGGCCACCACATTCGACGACTCGGAGCCCCACCCGCTGATCGAACGCATCGATGATTATCTGCGCCAACTGGAATGGGTAGAAGAAGCGGGCTCGCGTGTCCGCGACCAGGGCCACGTGCTGCACGTTGAGGCCTTCGTCGTCCCCCGCGACGGACGTGTCCCCGCGGTCGATGTCCTCGAAGAGGCGCGGGACGGCTGCATCGATCTGCACTGGATGATCCACGACACGGTTCTGGTGCCGGTCTCCGAACTGCCCGAGGAAGCAGGCGGAGCATCGGAGCGCCAGTCCGAGAGGAACCTCTGAGCGCTCCCCGTGCGGCGCGCCCCACCATATATCGTGCAAGGAGGCCCTGCTGCCAGGGCCTGACAACATCACGACGGCGGTGCACGGCTGCCGCAAGGAGGTACAGATGCGTCTGGGGACAGTACGGCGGAACGGGACCACGCAGGCGTTCCGGCAGGATGGCGGTGCCACCGACTACCTGCCGGCCAGGGATGTCGGCGAACTGCTAAGGGGTGGGGACTGGCGGACCCTGCCCGGCGAGCGGGGCCCTGCGCCGGCGGCGTCGGAGCTGGACATGCCGATCCTGCATCCGGGCAAGATCCTCTGCGCCGGCCTGAACTATTACGCGCACGCCGAAGAAGTGGGCCAGGAGGTTCCCAAATACCCCACCATCTTCACCAAGTACCCGAACGCGCTGGTCGGCCCGGTGGACGACGTGGTGCTGCCCGCGGCCAGCACGAAGATCGACTGGGAGGCCGAGCTGACCGTGGTGATCGGTTCCCGGATCCGGTACGCCGACGACGCCGCCGCGCGGGACGCGATCGCCGGCTACACGGTGATGAACGACGTCTCCGTCCGTGACTGGCAAGGCCGCACCTCGGAATGGTTCCAGGGCAAGAACTGGGACCGGATGACTCCGGTGGGCCCGGTCGTCGTCACGGCAGACGAGCTGGATCCGGAGGCGGGGCTGGCGGTGGAATGCGAGCTGGACGGCGTGTCCAAGCAGTCGGGCAACACGTCGGACCTGATCTTCTCCTGCGCGCAACTGGTGTCCTACGTCAGCCAGTTCATGACCCTGGAACCCGGTGACCTGCTGGCCACCGGCACCCCGGCCGGCGTGGGACTGGCCCGGAAACCGCGCGAGTGGATTCCCGCCGGGGCGCGGCTGGTGACGAGGATCGAGGGAATCGGCGAATTGCACAACCGCTGCGTGGCCGAAGAGCCGCGCTGAAACGTCGAATTTCTTCCTCCGGCGTCCTAGGATCAAGGAGTGGCACAAACACGGCTGTTTGGGCGTGACCGGGAGGTGGCGCAGTGGCGCGACCTCGCCACTGCCGTGGAATCCGGCCGCAGCATCGAACTGACCGTCAGCGGCCCGTCCGGAATCGGCAAGACATCCCTGCTGGAGACGGTGTGCGCCGAGGCCTCCGCGCGCGGCTGGAAACTGCTGCGGGCGGCCGGCGCCGCCCGCCGTTCGCTGCCCGGATCCATGTTCTGGCAGTGGTTCGCGCCGCTGGCCCAGCAGGTGCCGGACCACGGCCCGCCCTTCGACGGGCAGGGCCGGGTGCTGCATTCCTTCCTGACCTACGCGGGCGGTCCGCTGCACAAGGACGCCCTGACCTATTCCGCCTCCTGGGTCCTGCGTTCGCTGGCCCAGGAGGGACCTGTGGCCGCCGTGGTGGACGACGCCCAGTGGCTCGACGAACTCTCGCTCCAGTCGCTGTCGGACATGGCGGGCCTGCTGATCGACGTCCCTTTGCTGCTGCTGCGCGGGGTGCGAACCGGCCGGGGCGCCGAGCGCGGCGACGGGATCCTGGCGGACTCCTTGCTGCTGGGGGCCGACGACGGCGGTGCCCGGGGCAGTGCCTCCCGCGCCGACGGCCGCGTGCACTGGCCGCTGCAACCGCTGGACCGCCAGGCCGTGACCGAGTGGACGGCCAGCCGGAGGCCCGCCGCGGACCACGTCGTGGCGGCACGCATCCATGCGGCGGCCGGGGGAACGCCGTTCTACGTCCACGAGCTCCTGGAGGGCGGCGCGGGGGCAGGTCTCGATGCCGCCGGAACCGGTAAGGCCCAGGCGGAAGCCGCGGTGCTCCAAGACCGCCTCGACCGGCTCTCGGCGGCCGAGCGGGCGGTGCTGGACGCCGTCGTCGTCCTCGGGGAGGACGCAAGCCACCAGCTCTTGGCGCGTATGACGGGGCTGCCGCCGGCCGACCTGACCCGGGTGTTGAAACGCCTTGCCGCCGCGCGGTTCTTCAGCGCCCTGCTTCCGCGCCCGCGGATCCAGCATGCCCTGGTGGCCGAAGCGGTGCTCGCCGCGCTGGAGCCCGAACGGCAGGCCGAACTGCACGGCCGGGCGGCTGCCGCCCTGACCGCACAGGGCAGCGAAAGCGCCGTGGTGGCGGGCCACCTTCTGGCCACCAAACCGGGCGCCGACCCTGCCTCGGCCGAAGTCCTGCTTGATGCCGCCGGGGGAGCCCGCCGGATCGGCGCAGCGGAACTCGCCGTCCGGCTCATCGAACGGGCCATGGCGGAGAACGGGCTGGCGCCGGATCTGCAGCGCCGGATCGCGATTGAAGCGTCGCTGGCCCATCAGGCCGCCGGCCACCTCACGCAGGCGGAGGTGCTGGGACGGCGGGCGCTGGCCATGACCCACGGCACCCGGGCGCGCGTGGAGCTGCTGCTGGAGTTCGCCGAGGCACGGTATTCGATCAACCGGATAGAGGAAAGTTCGCGTTACTACAGCCAGGCCCTGAGCGAACTGGACAACGACGGCGACCCGCACACCGAGCTCAGGCGGCGGGTGGTTGCGCTGGCAACAGGGGCGGGGTTCCAGCAGCTGCAGTTCTCGGAGGAGTACCGTCAGGAGCTGGCGAGCATCCTGGTGCAGGACCCGGCCCGGGACGGCCCGAGCGACCGGCTGTTGCTGGTGCAGGAGGCGCTGCGCCTGACCGTGACCGGAACCGATGCCAAACGCAGCGGGGAACTGGCCCTGCGGGCGTGCGCCGGCGGAAAACTGCTGGCGGAGGTCGGCGCGGAATCCAACATCATCAACTACGCGACCGGTGCGCTCAACGGCTCGGAACAGGACGCCGCGGCCCTGGAGCTGCTGGACGCGGCCATCGCGGAGGCGCGGGCCAACTCCTCGCCGATGGCGAACGCCACCTTGACCTACTGCCGCGGCGCCATCCACTTGAACCGGGGGCGGCTGCGGCTGGCCCAGATGGACCTGGAAACGAGCATGCAGGCGGCAGACACCGGCTGGCGGACGTACCTGGAGGTAGCCTGCGTGACGCTGGCCGAGGTCTATCTTGCCCGGAACGACCTGGCCGCCGCCGACGCCCTGCTCAAACGGGTCCCGCTGGCGGAAGAACGCGTGCCGCTGGTCCAGGCGATGGCGCTCCAGCTGCACGGAGTGGTGGCCGCCGGACACGGCGACCACCAGCTGGCGCTGGAATACTTCGCCACCGCCATGGACCTCGACGCCGGCCTGGGCCCGACATTGAACCTGTGGACGCGCAGTGCCATCGAATCGGCCGCCCGTGCCGGGCAGACCGAATACGCCTCCGCGGTTGCCGCCGACCTGCTCCAAGAGGTCCGTTCCTTCGGTGCTCCGCGCCTGACCGGCACCGTGCTGCGGGCCGCCGCGCTGGCGCAGCCCGGGCCGAGCGCCGTCGTCGTGCTGCGCGAAGCCATCTCGCTGCTCGAAGCCCACGAGGGCCGCTACCAGTTGGCGCTGGCCCTGGCCGACCTGGCCGAGATCTGCCTGCAGCCCGCGCGGGGCGACGCGCTGTCGGTGTTCAGGACGGAAGCGCTGGCGGCGGCCCGCAAGGCGCTGGTCCTGGGGAACCGGATCGGGGCCGCCGCGGTGGCCCGGCGCATGACCCGCCTGCTCGCGCAGCAGGATCTTCACCTGCCGCTGATCGCCGAGAACAAGGCCGACCGGCTGACGCCGGCCGAGTACCGGGTCTGCTCCCTGGCGGCCAGGGGACTCACGAACCGCAAGATCGCGGCCGAACTGTTCATCACCATCAAGGCGGTGGAGTGGCACCTGTCCCGGTCGTTCGCCAAGCTCGGGATTGCGTCCCGCAAGGAATTGGCGGCCGTGTTGGACCGGCAGGACTGACCCGCGCCAGGGTTGGCGCAGCGGCACACCCTAGGTTTTCCTAACTAGGGTGGATTGATCTGGCAAACGGAAGCCGCCGGGACCATGATTGAAGGTGTCAGCAACCGGAACGGGAGACCACACCGGAGGCGGCGGCACCCCGGATCCGAGTTGGGGGGACATGCCTTAGGGCGGTGGATCCGATGCCGCACACGAAATGGCTCGAAGTGAGTTGGCTAATGGGGAGGCCTGACTTTGGGCCATTTCGTATGTCTGCGACCATGACAGACTGGATCCGTGGCCCATCTCGACGTCTCCAACATCGCATATTTCCTTTCCGACGGCCGCCAGCTGCTCAACGGCGTCGGCTTCAAGGTCGGCGACGGTGCCAAAACCGCGCTGATCGGACCCAACGGCACCGGCAAAACCACCCTGCTGCGGATCATCGCCGGCGACATCGCTCCGGACGAAGGCGCCGTGGCACGCTCCGGCGCCATGGGCATCATGCGGCAGTTCGTCGGCCAGGTCCGGGACGGGACCACGGTACGCGACCTTCTGGTCGGCGCCGCCCCGCCGGCCCTCGCCGCCGCGGCACGAGCAGTGGATGAAGCCGAACTGGCCATGATGGAGCGCGACGACGAGCCCACCCAGATGCGGTACGCGCAGGCGCTTGCGGACTGGGGCGACGCCGGCGGCTACGAGCAGGAGACCGTCTGGGACGAGGTCACCTCGGCCGCCCTGGGCGTGCCCTTCGACCGCGCGCAGCACCGCACCGCATCGACCCTGTCCGGCGGTGAACAAAAGCGCCTGGTGCTGGAAGCGCTCTTCGCCGGCCCGGACGAGTTGCTGCTGCTGGACGAACCGGACAACTATCTGGACGTGCCCGGCAAGCGCTGGCTGGAGGAGAAGCTGCGGGAATCGCGGAAGTCGGTGCTGTTCGTCAGCCACGACCGTGAACTGTTGGCCAATGCCGCCACCAGGATCGTCACGCTCGAACCCGGCGCCCTTGGCGCCACCGCCTGGGTCCACGGCGGCGGCTTCGAGAGCTACCTGCAGGCCCGGGACGACCGCAACGCCCGCTTCGAAGAACTGCGCAAGCGGTGGGACGAGGAGCACGCCAAGCTCAAGGAGCTGGTGAACATGTACAAGAACAAGGCCGCGTTCCGCTCCGACATGGCCAATCGGTACCACGCCGCCCAGACCCGGCTGGAGAAGTTCCTGGAGGCCGGGCCGCCGGAGGCCGTGCCGATCGAACAGAACGTGCAGATGCGGCTCAAGGGCGGGCGGACGGCCAAACGGGCGGTGGTGGCCACCAAGCTGGAGCTGACCGGCCTGATGAAGCCGTTCAGCACCGAGATCTGGTTCGGCGACCGGGTGGGGGTGCTGGGCTCCAACGGTTCCGGCAAGTCCCACTTCCTGCGCCTGCTCGCCGGCGGCGGCACCGACCCGGAGAAAGAGCACCTGCCGGTCTCCGAGGTCCGGATCGCCCACGTGCCGCACGCCGGCACCGTCAAGCTAGGGGCCAGGATCCGTCCCGGCTTCTTTGCCCAGACCCACATCCGCCCCGACCTGCTGGGCCGTTCCCTGGTGGACATCCTGCACCGCGGCGACGACCACCGCTCCGGCCTGGGACGCGAGGCCGCGGCCGCCGTCCTGGACCGCTACGGCCTGGCCCGGCAGGCGGAACAGCTGTACGACTCGCTCTCCGGCGGGCAGCAGGCCCGGCTGCAGATCCTGTTGCTGGAACTTTCGGGCGCCACCTTGCTGCTGCTCGACGAGCCGACCGACAACCTGGACCTGCACTCCGCGGAGGCGTTGGAGCGGGCCATCGACGCGTTCGAAGGCACGGTGCTGGCCGTCACCCACGACCGCTGGTTCGCGCGCAGCTTCGACCGGTTCCTGGTGTTCGGCTCCGACGGCCGGGTCTACGAGAGCGAAACCCCGGTCTGGGACGAGGAACGCGTTGTCCGGGAGCGCTGAGCCGCCCGGCGTCGGGGAGAACGTCGAGGAGGGCGAGGCCGCGAAGCGCCGGCCCGGTGCACCGCGCGGCGAGGCAAGACAGCGCCCGGCCGGCGATCAGACCCGCCCGCTTCGGGCCGCCACCTACGCGACCTTCGCCATCTTCGGGCTCAACGGGCTGGTCTTCGCCAGCTGGGCGGCCCGCATCCCGGCGGCCGCGGCGACGCTGGACATCAGCGCCGGCAGCATCGGCGCGCTGCTGCTGGCCCTCGGCCTCGGCTCGGTCATCTCGCTGCCCCTGGCCGGCCCGCTTGCCGCCAGGATCGGCACGGCCAACAGCGTCCGGGCCGGCGGGCTGATCGCGGCCGTCAGCGCGGCCGGACTCGCCGCCGCGCTGGCGTCCGGCTCCTTTCCCGCCGCCGCCGCGGCGCTGTTCTGCTACGGCGTGGGCGTGGCCTGGTGGGACGTGGCGCAGAACATCGAAGGCGCCGACGTGGAGCGGAAACTGCTGCGCACGATCATGCCGAAGTTCCACGCCGCCTTCAGCCTTGGCGCGTTCGCCGGAGCCATGGTCGGCGCCTGGCTCTCCGTGCTCGGGGTTTCGCTGGCCGCGCATCTGGCGGTGCTCGCGGTCGTGGTCGCGGCCGCCACGTGGGTGGTGCCGCGGGCCTTCCTGCCCCACCGGCCCCAGCATGACGACGACGGCGCGGCCCGCCCCGGCCGCTTCGCCGCCTGGCGGGAACGGCGCACGGTGCTGATCGGCGTCGTCGTCCTCGGGGCCGCCCTGACCGAGGGCGCCGCCAACGACTGGATCGCCCAGGCCACCGTCGTCGGGCTCGGTGCCACCGAGGCGACGGGTGCGGTCATGTTCGGGGTCTTCGTGGCCGCCATGACGCTGCTGCGCCTGGCCGGCGGGCGGTTCATCGACCGCTGGGGACGCGTGGCCGTGCTGCGGGTCAGCCTCGGCACGGCCCTGGCCGGCCTGCTGCTCTTCGTGCTGGCGCCGAACCTTCCGCTGGCCTTCGCCGGGGCCGTGCTCTGGGGCGCCGGCGCGGCGCTGGGCTTTCCCATGGGCATGTCCGCGGCCGCGGACGATCCGGCCCGGGCCGCGGGACGGGTGTCGGTGGTCTCGACCCTGGGCTATGTCGCGTTCCTGGCCGGACCGCCGTTCCTCGGCTTCCTGGGCGAACAGGTGGGCCTCCGCAACGCCCTGCTCGCCGTGGCCGCGGTGATGGTCGCCTCGCTGCTGACCGCCCCGGCCGCCCGCGAGCAGCGCGAACGATCGTAAGGCGCGGTGGGAGGCTGCGCAACGCCCAGGCACCCACGTTTGATCAAAAAGTTCAGCGCTGCCCCCAGTGGCTTGAGTAAGGGCGGAGTGCGTCCGTCACCCAACCTTTGTGTTCCTGCGGAACGTTTTGAGCTTATATGGGGGCACCCCTACACGGGGGTCACCAGTTCTCCACTGCTCATGAACGTGTCGAGGTTGGCCAGGACCAGGTCTGCCATTGCCTGGCGGGTTTCGCGGGTTCCGCTGGCCATATGCGGAAGTAACACGACGTTGTCGAGGGAGAGCAGCTCTTCCGGGACGGAGGGTTCCGTGGCGAAGACGTCGAGTCCCGCGCCGGCGATAGTGCTGGAAGTGAGCGCTTCAACCAGGGCTTTCTGGTCCACGAGGGAACCCCGGGCGACGTTGATCAGGTATCCGTTCGGGCCCAGTGCCGCGAGCACCTGCCGGGACACCAGTCCGGCCGTGTCCGGCCCCCCGGATGCCGCCACGATGATCGCATCGCTGCTCCGGGCCAGTTCCAGCACCGAGTCGACATACGTGTAGGGGACACCCTGCACGGGTGACCGGCTGTGGTACGAGACCCGGATGTCGAAGCCTTCGAGCCGTTTGGCGATTGCCTGTCCAATACGTCCAAGGCCGAGGATTCCGATCCGCTTGCTGCTGACCTTGGTCGTGAGGGGATACCTCGCGTTCGTCCACTCCCCGCGGCGGACGAATCGGTCGGCTGCGGAAATGCCGCGGAAGACATCGATCAACAGGCCGACAGCAATGTCCGCTACGCAGTCCGTGAGGACGTCGGGGGTGTTGCTTACCGCGATGCCCCGCGCCCTGGCCGCTGCGACATCTGTCGTGTCGTAGCCCACGCCGAAGTTCACGATGGCTTTCAGCCCGGGCAGCGCGGCCATCAGGTCCGCGTCGACCCCGACGGTGGCGGACGTGACCGCTGCGGTGATGCTGTGACGGTGTTCGTGAACGAACGTGCCGGTCCCCGTCTCCGGCAGCCGGACCACGGGGTACCGGGCGTACAGAGTCTCCTCCAAGGCCGGGAGGAGGGGTCCCACCTGGAGGATCCGTGCTTGGGACGTTTTTCCGTTCTCGTGACGTGCGGGCATTTCGGGTCCTTATCGTCGTGGAATGGTCGGCAGTATCGGGTGGTCGGGCTGTTCCCCGCGCAGCACCCGGGCGACGTCGCGGACGACGGCGGCGCCCATGGCGGCGTTTGCCCCGTCGCTGCAGGCGCCGATGTGCGGGGTGAGTACGGTGTTCGGCGCCTTCAACAGAGGGTGGTCCTGCGGTATCGGCTCTTCTTCGAAGGCGTCGGAGGCCAGGAAGCTCAAGTGGCCGCTTAGGAGCAGATCGGCGGCCGCCGAACTGTCGATCAGGCCACCCCGAGAAGTGTTTATCACTCCCACTCCCGGCTTCATGCTTTCCAGGACATCCCGGGTCAGGACAGGTGTACCGTCGGGAGGCATCGGCGCATGCAGGCTGACGAAGTCACTGTCCCGGAAGACTTCAGCGAGAGCGCAGCGACGGACTCCTGCGTCAGAGAAAACGCTGTCGGGAAGGAACGGGTCGAAGGCTAGAACCTCGAGGCCGAAGCCGTTCGCGCGCCGGGCTACTTCGCGCCCGATCTGACCGAACCCGATCAGTCCGAGGGACCGGCCGAACAGTTCCCGCCCGAAGAGTTGGTTCCAAGCGCCCGCCCGGAGCGTACGGTCCGCCTCGGTCACCTTTCGGGCCCCGGCCAGTAGAAGAGCCAACGTCAGGTCGGCGACGGCGCGCGAGTTTGCACCGGGGGTCCGCACAACTGTGACGCCGGCCTCCGCCGCAGCCTGCAGGTCGATGTTGTCCACGCCGACCCCGTGTTTACCGATCACTTTGAGGTGTGGAGCCGAGGCAATAACCGAGGCATCGACGCGGTCTACGCCAACGATGAGCGCGGCGGCCTCGGAGACCTCATCCCTTAGTTGAGCAGCGGACAGCGGACCTTTGACTCGGGAGCGGCGTACGTCGAGGCCCTCGGCCGCGATGGCTTGCCAAGGGGCGTCCGAGTACAACCCGAAGCTCGGAGTGGTGACCACTACCGGACCCAGCGCTGTTTCCCTCACCGCTGTTGTCCGGTCGCTGGGGACGGCGGGTCCTCTGCGGCTTCTTCGTCGAGGAGACGTGAGATTGACGCCTGGATGTGGCTGCGCATGAGGTTTGCGGCCTTGTCCAGGTGGCCGGCGTGGGCGGCATCGTGGATGGCGCGGTGCTCCGAGAACTCTTTGTCGCTGGTGGGCCACTTCTCCCACAGCACGCTTGCGGCGGCCAGCGCCGTGAGGTCTTGGAGCCGGTCGAGGGATTCAACGATGAATCCGTTGTCACACTGGGCGTACATGGCCCGGTGGAACCTGCGGTTGGCGAGGGCGCTGGCGGCGGTGTCCCCGTTGACGCGGTGCCGCTCGACGTCGTCCAAAGCTTGGGCTGCGGAGGAAAAGTCGGGGTGCGGTCCGCGGGCGTGGGCGATGGCCCAGGGCTCCAGCAGCACGCGCTCTTCATAGATGTGGCGCACCTCCCGGATGCTGAGCCGGCGTACACACACGCCGCGCCTCGGGGCGACTGTGACAAGACCGGAGCGCATGAGTACGATCAGTGCCTCACGTACCGGGGTCTTGGAGATGCCCAGCTGGTCGGCTATGCGCCGCTCGACCAGTACCTCCTCCGGTGCGAGTTGGCCGGAGAGGATAGCGGTCTTGATCGATTCGACGACCAGGTCGGAACGGTTGGTTGACAGGCCCAAGGGAGGTAGCTGGTTCGCGGTTGCTGATCCGGGGGATGTCATTATGGTGAGGTTCCTTTCGCGTTGCAGGGCGGCCGCGTGTCAGCGTCGCCCACGGGACTGCCGGTACGCCTCACGCATTTGAGCGTCCGGGGGGTAGGTACCCCGCAGCGGTCGTCCGCTCTCGATCTGCTCAAGGATGAATTCTTCCAGATGCTCCTGCTCCACAGCGTCGCGGGCGACCTCTTCAACCAGGTGGCGGGGAATACAGATCACCCCGTCCCGGTCTCCGACCATAATGTCTCCGGGGTAGACCGCCACCTCGGCACAACTGACGGGCAGCTGCATATCCACAACGTGGTGCTGGGCAAGGTTGGTGGTGGGGGAGCTGCCGGCAGCGAAGGTGGGCAGGTCGAGTGCCTCGAACCCCGCTGCGTCACGCACACTGCCGTCGGTAACGATACCGGCCGCGCCGCGGCGGAGCAGGCGTGTGGCGAGGATGTGGCCCAGCGAAGCGGCGCGTTTCTGGCCGCGCGCGTCGATGACCAGGACGCTTCCCGGGCTCACCGACTCGACGGCCTTGCGCTGGGGATGGTCATAGTCCTGGAAAACCGACAGGACGTCGAGATCCTCGCGTGCGGGGATGCAACGCATGGTGAACGCTTCGCCAACCATTCGGTGGCGATTCGGGTTCAGCGCACCCAACCCTTCCAGGAAGGTGTTCCTGAGGCCGCGATCCATCAACTGCGTGGTCAGTGTCGCGGTGCTGACCACGGTCAGCGCCGCGCGGGCCTCCTCGCTAAGGCCGGTCCCTGTGGCGGATGCAGTGTCGGTCGTCATGGGTTTTTCCTATCTTTCTCGTCCGGCAGGGGCGGGAGCCGGATAAGTCATCGGGCATTATGGTGGTCGTCGAATAAATTAGGTTTGGCGTAGCACGGCGGCATGGCTCCGTGGCCTACATAGTTTGTTGAGCGGTGTGTTCGGCCACCCGGGCAGCGAGATGCTCCCCAATCGGCAGCGCAGCCGTGGCTGCCGGTGAAGGCGCGTTCAGCACGTGCACCATGCGGGGTGTTTCGGAGAGCAGGAAGTCATGCAGAAGGGTCCCGTCCCGGCGCACCGCCTGAGCCCGGATGCCTGCTTCATAGGGGAGCAGGTCCGCTTTGGTCAGGGCGGGGGCGTACTTGCGGCACTCCCTCAGATAGCTGGCCTTGAACAAGGAGTTCAATACTTCTCGGGCCCCGGTGGCGACGTTGGCGCGGGCGACGTGCCAGAGGCCGGGGAACGCCAACATGCGGGCCGTGTCGCGGAGGTTGAAGGAGAACTTGGGGTAGCCCTCCCGTGCCAGGCCGAGTACGGCGCTGGGGCCGACCGTGATTTCCCCTCCGATAGTGGGGCTGAGATGCACACCCAGGAAGGGCAGCTCGGGATCCGGTACCGGGTAAATGAGGTGCTGTACGTAGTTGGACTTCGAGTCAGGGAGCCGGAAGTACTCGCCCCGGAAAGGGACGATCTGGACGTCGGGCCGCAGGCCGGCCATCTCGGCCATTCGGTCGGCCTGCAGCCCGGCGCAAACCACGAGCTGGTCGCACGTGGTGCTCCCGGCGGCCGTTTGGATCTGGACGTTCTCCCGGGTCTCTGCGATGCCGAGCACCCGGGTGCCCGTGCGCACGACCCCACCGGCGGCAGTAATGAGCTCGGCGAGTTTGCCTGCGACCTGCGTGTAGTCGACGATGCCGGTGCTTGGAATGAGGAGCGCCCCGGTCCCGGCGACATTGGGTTCGCGTTCCTGCAGCTCCTGCCGGTTCAGGCGGTGGGCCTCCAAACCATGAACGGCGGCGCGTGTTTCCAAGGCTTCCAGACGCGACGCTTCAAGTTCGTTGGTGGCGACCAGGAGCTTGCCGCACTCGTCGAAGGGGATCCCGTGCTCGCGGCAAAATTCTTTTGTCTGCTGCGCCCCGGCCTTGCTGAAACGGGCCTTGAGGCTGCCGGGTTCGTAGTAGATGCCGGAGTGGATGACGCCGCTGTTGTGGCCCGTCTGGTGCTTGGCCAAAATCTCCTCGGCCTCCAGGAGCAGCAACGAGGCGTCGGGATTGCGGGACAGCAGCTGGTGGGCCGTTGCCAAGCCGACAATGCCCCCGCCGATCACGCAGTAGGTGTAGTCGCTCATGCCGCCGCCTCCTCGGGCTGGAGGAGGAACGGCACGTTGTTGCGATCGCACACTTCACGAATGGCAGCCAGGAGCAGCTGCGGCAAGGGGACGCCCTCGCGCTGCCGGGTTTTCCGGGCGGCGGCTTCGGGCTCTCCGGGCACGAGTACCGGCATATCGGGGTTCAGGGGTTGCGTGGCATGCATCATGTCGATGAGGTCGGAGGTATAGCCGGCGGTGCCGCCGCCGGGATTGAAGGTCTCCGGGTCGATCACCAGGAAGAAGTGTCCAATGTTGTCTCCGTGCTCGGAGCCGCCGCCGGGCAGGGCTGCCGCCGACAGGGCGGCGCTGAGGATCTGCACCATCAGCGACAGCCCGTACCCCTTGTGCCCGCCGCTGCGGGTGGTGGATCCGCCCAGCGGCACGAGTCCGCCCTCGGCGCGGGAACGCAAGTAGTCGAAGGCGGCAGCCGAGTCGGTGACCGGACGCCCGGCCTCGTCGATCACCCACCCGGGCGGGATGTCTTCCTGTTTGAGGGCGTAGGCCTTGACCTTGTTCATGGCCACGGTGCTGGTCGACATGTCCAGCACGAACGGATTCCCGTCCCGCGTCGGTGCGGCGAAAGCGATTGGATTCGTGCTCAGCGCCGGCGTGGCGCCGCCGGTCGGGATGACGGAGAGGACCCGGGCGGTTGTTGTGGCCAGGCCGATCAGCCCTTGTTCCGCGGCCCGGCGCACGTAGTACCCGGTGGCGCCGAAGTGGTGGGAGTTGCGTACCCCTACCGCGCCAATGCCGAGGGTGCGTGCCTTGGTGATGGCCATGTCCACTGCCTGGACGGCCACGGGGTGGCCGAGTCCGGCGTCGGCATCGAGCACTGCCACGGCCGGGGTCTCGGTGACGATCCGTGTCTGCGCCTGCATGTTCATCTTGCGCTGCTGCATCAGCGAGTCGTAATTCATCAGCATCGAGATTCCGTGGGAGTCGATGCCGGACAGGTCGGCATCAACCATCGCTTCGGCAGTCGTGTCGACGTTCTCCTCGGGCATTCCCCACCGGCGCAAGAGAACCCTTATCTGTTCCCTCAGCCGTTCGGCCGGATAAGCGTGCATGTCAGTCCTTCTTCCCTCGTCCTTCTCGGCGGCACCAGCGGCCCTTACTTAGACTTACCGATACCGAACTCTTGGGTCAGCTGTTCGTACTTGCGCGTGTCCTGGTCCACGATCTTTCGAATCTCTGTGGGCTCGACGTCCCACTCGGCAATGAAGGACGTGGCCGTGAACTCCTGGAAGGACTCCGAGTCCTTGGCTGCCTCAACGGCGGTCCGCAGCGTCTCGACGACCTCTTCCGGGGTGTCCTTGGGTACCGCGATCCAGCGGCGCTGCACCACGGAGAAGTCATAGCCCAGCTCCTTGGCGGTGGGCACCTCCGGCAGCATCTTCTCGCGTTCCATGGAGAACACTGCCAGCGGGCGGAGGCTGCCGTCCTTGATGCGCGGCATCACCTCCGCGATCTGGGCCGTCACCGCGTCGGTGTGCTTGCCGAGGACGGAGGTCACGGCAGGGGCGCCGCCGTCGAAGGGGACGTCCACGGCGTTGGCGCCCGCAAGGGCGAACAATCCGGCAGAGGAGAATTGGGCACCGCTGCCGACGCCAGAGGTGGCATAGCGGATGGAATCCTTGGCCAGCAGGGTCGGCAGGTCCTTGTACGGCGAGTCAGCGTTGACGACCAAGGCATAACCCTCTTCGCTCACCGGGGCCACGATCTCCATGTCATCCAGGCCGGTAGTCGCGGCGTCCTCCAAGAACAGGGGCGTGATGGAGTAGAGCGATTGGGATGCAAGCAATGAGGAGTACCCGTCAGGAGCCCGATTGAGTGCGTTCTCGGTGCCCACGCCGCCGTTGGCCCCCGGCAGGTTCTCGACCACCACGCTCTTCCCGAGGGGCTCCTTCATGGACTCGGCCAACGCCCTGGCGGTGAGATCGGTGCTTCCGCCGGCGCTGAAGGGTGCCACGAGGGTGACCTCTTTGGTGGGAAAGTCGCCAGCACCGGAGGCTTGGACCCCACCGCATCCAGAAATGGCTACGAGGGAGACGAGGCCCAAGGTCAGGGGCAGGGCGGTCCGCTTCAGGGACTTCAGGGGATTAGTCATTGCGTTTCCTATCGTCATTGATCAGGTGTGGCTTGAATGTCAATTTCGGGGCAGTCGGTTCGCGCTGCCCGAGGCGCTTGCTTGGTATACCGTCACACCAATATACCAACATTTGGGTGGGGAGAGATGGTTTCGCGGAAAAATCTTTCGGCAGATCCGTCTTACTCGGGGGCTTTGTCAACCGCTGAGCCGTTCCGCAGTATCGAGGGTCGGAGAACGAAGCCCTTAACCAAGACAGCTGCAGCGAGGCCCGGGCTCCGACCGTGCCCAGCCACCTGCGGGCGAGGATCAGAAAAGACCGCCTGCCCCGCGGGGTGCGGGGCGGGCGGCGGGTACTAGCGGACCAGGCAGGGGCGCTTGGGATCGAACTCCCAGCCGGGCACCAGGTACTGCATGGCGGCGGCATCGTCGCGGGCGCCGAGGCCGTGTTCCAAGTAGAGGGCGTTGGCCTCGGCCAGGCGTTCGCGGTCCAGTTCGATCCCGAGGCCGGGGGCCTGCGGAACCTTGATCTCGCCGTCGCGGATCAGCAGCGGTTCCTTGGTCAGGCCTTGGCCGTCCTGCCAGATCCAGTGCGTGTCCAGCGCGGTGATTTCGCCCGGGGCGGCGGCGCCGGCCTGGGTGAACATGGCCAGCGAGATGTCGAAGTGGTTGTTTGAGTGCGAGCCCCAGGTCAGACCGAACTCGTGGCACAGTTGTGCCACGCGGACGGAGCCGGCCATGGTCCAGAAGTGCGGATCGGCCAGCGGAATGTCGACGGCGTTGGTGCGCACTGCGTGGGCCATTTCGCGCCAGTCGGTGGCGATCATGTTCGTGGCGGTCTGCAGTCCGGTGGCGCGGCGGAACTCGGCCATGACTTCGCGGCCGGAGAACTTGCCTTCGGCGCCGCAGGGGTCCTCGGCGTACGCCACCACGGCCTGCATGCGCTTGCCCAGCCGGATGGCGTCCTGCAGCAGCCAGCCGCCGTTCGGGTCCAGCGTGATCCGGGCGTCGGGGAACCGCTGTTTGAGCGCGGTGACCGCGTCGACTTCCAGGTCCCCGGCTTGGACGCCGCCCTTGAGCTTGAAGTCCTGGAAGCCGTAGCGGGCCTGCGCGGCTTCGGCCAGGCGGACCACGGCCTCCGGGGTCATGGCTTCTTCGCGGCGCACCCGTTCCCAGTCGTCCGCGCCGTGGGGTTCGCGCAGGTACGGCAGGTCGGTGGCGTCCGGGTTGCCCACGTAGAAGAGGTAGCCGAGCATCGGCACCGCGTCACGCTGTTGGCCGTCGCCCAGGAGTTCGGCCACGGGAACGCCCAGGAACTGGCCGTGCAAATCCAGCAAAGCGGATTCGATCGCGGTCACGGCGTGCACGGTGGTGCGCAGGTCGAAGGTCTGCAGCCCGCGGCCGCCGGCGTCGCGGTCGGCGAAGGCCGCGGCGATTTCCCGCAGCAGGCTGCGGAAGCGGGCCACCGGGCGGCCGGTGACCAGGGCGCCGGCGTCTTCGATGGTGGTGCGGATTTTCTCCCCGCCGGGGACTTCGCCCAGGCCGGTGCGGCCGTCGGAGTCGGTCACGATGACCACGTTGCGGGTGAAGAACGGCCCGTGCGCGCCGGAGAGGTTCAGCAGCATCGAGTCGTGCCCGGCGACCGGGACCACCTCGACGTCGGCAATGGTGGGTTGGTTGCTCATGCGTTACTCTCCGGCCAGTTCCAATGCGCCGTCGATCCGGCGGTTCAGCTTCCAGGGGTTCTCCTGCTGCACCGGTGCCGGCAGCAGGGCATCGGGAATGTTCTGGTAGGCCACCGGGCGCAGGAACCGCTCGATCGCCAGGGTGCCGACCGAGGTGGTGCGGGTATCGGAGGTGGCCGGGAAGGGGCCGCCGTGGACCATGGCGTGCCCGACCTCGACGCCGGTCGGCCAGCCGTTGGCCAGGATGCGGCCTGCCTTGCGCTCGAGCACCGGCAGCAGCGGGGCCACGGTGGCGTGGTCCTCGTCGGTCATGTGCAGGGTGGCGGTCAGCTGCCCTTCGAGCCGCTTGGCCGCAGCCAGCAGGTCCTCGGTGGAGGTGTAGCGGACCAGCAGCGAGGCGGCGCCGAAGATTTCCTCGTGCAGCACCTCATTGGTCAGGAAGGTGCGGACGTCGGTGCCGAAGACCGCCGGGGCGGGGGCGTTCTGCGTGGCGCCTTCCTGGCCGCGGGCCACCAGGTCCACCCCGTCCTGCTTGCCGAGGGAGTCGACGCCGGCGGTCCAGGAGTCGGCGATGCCGCGGGTCAGCATGGTCTGGCCGGCGGCCGGGGCCAGGGCGCGGCCCACCGCGGCCGCGAACGCGTCCCCGGCCTCGCCGGCGGGCACGAAGGCAAGCCCGGGAGCGGTGCACAGCTGCCCGCTGGAACCGGTGACCGAGCCGACGTAGGCCGCGGCCAGGGCGTCCAGGTCGCCCTTGAGCGCGCCGTCGAAGAAGAACACCGGGTTGATCGAGCTCATTTCGGCGTAGACGGGGATGGGTTCCGGCCGTGCCGCGGCGGTGGCCACCAGGGCGGTGCCGCCGGAGCGGGACCCGGTGAACCCGACGGCCTTGATGGCCGGATCGGCGACCAGGGCCTGGCCGATGCTGGCGCCGGGGCCGTAGACCAGGGAGAACACGCCCGGGTGCAGGCCGGCCTCGGCCACGGCGTCGGCGATGGCGTGCCCGACGATTTCGCTGGTGCCCGGGTGGGCGTTGTGGGCCTTGAACACCACCGGGCAGCCCGCGGCCAGGGCGGAGGCGGTGTCTCCTCCGGCGGTGGAGAAGGCCAGCGGGAAGTTGCTGGCACCGAAAACGGCGACCGGGCCCAGCGGAACCTTGCGCTGGCGGATGTCCGCCCGCGGCATCGGCCGGCGGTCCGGCTGGGCCGGATCGATGCGCACCCCGCGGTGGTCGCCCTGGCGGATTACCGCGGCGAACAGGCGCAGCTGGCCGGTGGTGCGGCCGCGTTCCCCGTTCAGCCGCGCGGCGGGGAGGCCGGTTTCGGCCATCGCGCGTTCGACCAGCTCTTCACCGACGGCTTCGATGTTCTCGGCGATCTTCTCCAGGAAGGCGGCATGCGTTTCCGGCTCCAGCGTGCTGAAGGAGGCGAAAGCTTCCTCGGCCGCGGCAGTGGCGGTCGCCAGCTGGGCAGCGTCGATCAGGCTGTAGGCCGGTTCGAGGACTTCGTTGGTGGCAGGGTCGAAGCCGTTGACAGTGCCGCCGGTACCGGTCACGGCTTCACCGGCGATGATCGAATGGCCTGTCAATGAAATGGTCTGGGTGTCCATGAGGGTAAACTCCTTTCTCCTGATAGGGGCCCTCACGCGGACTGCAAGACGTGGGCGTCAATCAGGGCCTTGAGATCCGCGAGGTCTTGATCGGTCAGGTCCTGCAGCGGCGGACGAACGCCACCCGCGTCGCGGCCGACGGCCTTCAAGCCGCCCTTGACGATGGAAACACCGTAGCCCTTGACCCGGTCGCGGATGTCCAGGTAGGGGAGCACGAAGCGGTTGAGCTTCTCGGTCACGGCACCGCGGTCCTGGTTGCGGACGTCGCGGTAGAAATCCAGGGCGAACTCCGGCACGAAGTTGTACATGGCGGAGGAGTAGGTGCTCATGCCCAGCTGCAGCAGCGGCAGGGCAAAGGTCTCCGCCGTCGGCAGCCCGCCCAGGTAGAACAACCGGTCACCGTTGGCCGCGACCACCTTCGTGAGATGCTCGATGTTGCCGAGTCCGTCCTTGAACCCGATGAAGTTGGAATGCTTTTCGGCCAGTCTCATCACAGTCTCGGCGGAGTAGATTGCGTTTGCGCGGTTGTAAATGATCACCCCGAGGGACGTGGCCGAACAGACCGCGTCGACGTGGGCTTCCAGGCCCCGCTGGTCGGCTTCGGTGAGATAGGGCGGAAGCACCAGCAGGCCCTCGGCTCCCGCGGCCTCGGCGTCCTGCGCGTTGCGTACGGCCTGGTTGGTGGGGCCGGTGGCGGGGGCCAATACGGGGACTATATTCCCGACCTCCGCTACGGCTGCTCGGACCACTGCGTTGATCTCCTCCGGGCTCAGGGAAAATCCCTCGCCGGTGCCGCCGGCGGCGAACAGCCCGGCCGCTCCCGCCGACGCCTGCCAGGCGAGATGTTCTCGGTACCGGGTCTCGTCAAAGAGCAGGTCGGCGTCGAAGGCTGTGACGGGGAAGGAGAGCAGGCCGTTCTTGAGGCGGTCGGCCAGTTCTTGGGGGGTGTGGGTTGCCATGATGAGGATCCTTCGTTTCAAGTCGCCCGGGAGGCGAGCAGTCGTTGTACGTTGTCGATTTCAGCAAGGGCAGATAGGCGCCCGAAGCCTTCGCAGGTGTTTTTTGGGACGGGTGCGGTGCTACCGAGCCTTGACAGCAAGAACAGGGCAGGCTGCTTCCAGGAGGATGCGCTGGGCATCGCTGCCCATCAGAACCTTGCCCACTTGGGAACGGCGCCGGATGCCGATGACCAGGAGCTCAACGTTCTCTGTCCCGGAGGCTTCGATCAAGGCGTCGGCGGCGTCCGTTTCGGTGAGCCTCTCGGCCCGCGCCCGCACGCCGACCGCCGCCGCCTTCTCCACGAGGGCCTGTAGTTCGGACTCATCGGCCAGCTTGGGGTCCACGCGGGAGTGACGGTCGGTGGCGTTCATGATCACGAGTTCGCGGCCGAGTTCGGCGGCGAGGGCGAGCGACTTCTCAAAGGCCGCGTGTCCGCGGTCGTTGGGGATGTAGCCGAGGAGGATGCTCATGTTTGTTGATTCCGTTCCCTATTCGTCTGGATTGCCGTCAGTTGCCGTTGCGCCTAGTCTTGGCGGGCCTTTTCGCGGGTGTGCAGGGCACTGTTTGTCTTCGCCTGCTGACGCCGCAGCACCCACGTCATCGCCGGTGCCGCGAAGATCGCCAGTACGACGCCGACGGCCAGGGAGATGGAGATCGGGCTGCCGACGAAGATCGCCATGCTGCCATCCGCGAGCCGCATCGACTGCCGGAAGGAAGTTTCCAGCAGCCCGCCCAACACGAAGGCGAGCACCAGGGGCCCGGGCGGATAGCCGGTCTTCTTCATGAGGAAGCCGATCACGCCAAAGACAAGGACCAGGAACATGTCGAAGACGCTGTTGCGTACCGTGTAGACCCCGATCATCGTGATCAACACAGTGATCGGGTTCAGGATGGTGGCCTTGACCTTGAGCAGCTTCACGAAGATGCCGATCAGCGGAACGGAGAGCAGCAGCAGGAAGACGTTGCCGATGTACATCGAGTTCACTACGCCCCAAAAGACGTCCGGATGCTCGTTGATTAGCTGCGGGCCGGGCGGAATACCCTGCAGCAGCAGGGCACCGAACATGATGGCCATGGTGCCGTTTGCGGGGATACCCAAAGTCAGCAGCGGGATGAAGGAGCTCGTGGCAGCGGCGTTGTTGGCGGTCTCGGGGCCCGCGACGCCCTCGATCGCGCCCTTGCCGAAGCGCTCGGGATTTCGGGCAAGCTTTTTTTCCGTGGCGTAGGAAACCAGCGAGGCTACGGTGGCACCGCCGCCGGGCAGGATCCCCAGGATGAAGCCGGAGATCGAGCCACGCGAGATAGCGCCCGCGGACTGCCGCAAGTCCCTGCGGGAGGGCAACGCACGCTTGAAGTTAGGGGTGCCGGCGGTCGCCGAAGGAGGCCCGGCCATGTTGTACAGGATCTCGCCGACGCCGAAGAGGCCCATGGCTACGATGACAAAGTCGATGCCGTCGGCGAGGTTATGAGAGCCGAAGGTGAAGCGGCCCACGGCCGTGACGGGGTCCCGCCCCACCGTGGCCAGCAGCAATCCGACCGTCGCGGAGACGGCCGCCTTCCGGGCCGATCCGTTGCCCAGTGAGGACACCAGCAGGATGCCTAACAGTGCCAGCAGGGTGTACTCGGCCGGACCGAAGTCCAGGGCGAAGGAGGCCACCAGAGGCGCGAGAAAGGTCAGCGCCACGATGGAGATGGTGCCGCCGATGAAGGACCCGAAGGCGGCGATGCCCAAGGCGGCCCCTGCGCGTCCCTGGCGGGCCATCTGGTAGCCGTCCAGGGCGGTAACCACGCTGGAGGCTTCACCCGGCAGGCGCAGCAGAACGGAAGTGATTGTGCCGCCATACTGGGCTCCGTAGAAGATGCCGGCCAACAGGATGATGGCACTGGCTGGCTCCATGGAGTAGGTGATGGGCAGCAGAATCGCGATGGTTGCCGCGGGGCCGAGCCCGGGCAGCACGCCGATCAGCATCCCGAGGGTGACGCCGATCAGGCAGAACAGCAGGTTGCCCGGCTGCAGCACCACGTCGAACCCGGAGAGGGCGTCGTTGAAAATATCCATTCTGTGGTGTCGCTTCCTAGAAGAGATGCGGGATGGGGACGGAGAGCATAAGGATGAACAACCCGTAGACCACCGCTGTGGCTACGACTGCCACCGTGACCGCGGTGCGCCAGCGTTCCCTGCCCAAAACCTTGATCCAGAAGAACAGCAGCAGCACGGTCGGGATCTCGAAGCCAATAACCGGCAGCAGCAGGGCATAGATCACCAGGCTGGCGACGCTGAACCCCACGGTGACGATGCCGCGGTCGAAGGCCTCGACGTCGTCATCCTGCCGGGCTTTCAGCAAAGCTGCGGCTGAGGCGGCGACCATGGCCAAGGAGATAACCAGCGGCCACAGCCCTGCCCCCGGTGCGCTGAAGGATCCGATGCCGAGCGTGACGGACACGATGACACCGAACACCCCTAGGGCCAGCGGGACGAGAGCACCAAGACGGGCGGTGGTAATCCCTCCGCGCTCAGCCTGCTCCTCGAACTCGAGCTCCTGAGGTTCCGTGTGCCCGCCCGGGGTGCCGGCCGCCGAGCTCATTGCTTACCCGCAGGGCTATGAATTCCAACCCGATCGGCTGTTTGGAGCTGCGCTCCGTCCTGGATGCCATCAAGTCCGGTAAAGCCCAAGCCGATTGTTTCGGGCCAGGCGATGGTGGAAAGTGCGTGCTTCCAGTGCCTCGGATAAGTAGGCATTGCTTTTCCTATCGTCATTGATGAGAGCGGCGTACACAGAGTCACCCATGAGGGCATGTTGCAGGCCTGCCGGTTGGGCATGGTGAGCCGGCTCAAACGTTCGGCAGGCAGCAGCAGAGTGTGATGCCAGCCACTTGGTATACCGTCATGCCAATATACCAACACAGAAGGGTTGCTATGCAAGCATTGGCTGAAAATTTCATGCGGGCGCCAAGGAGCACTCCCTACATCTGATGCAAAGCTCCCCAAGAACCGGGAGCGCGCCGGGCTGCCTCGTGGTCGGGAGCGACCACGGGTACCCGGCCCGACCGCGTTGCCGCTTGGCGGGGACGCCCTGCTCGCCCGCGTTCTACTGGAAATTATTCGAACCCGGCCCCATCCTTGAAGAACCCCCGAACCAGGGGCCTCAATCGCAGGAGGCAACGGTCATGAGCAATCAACCCGACGATTCGGGGATCAAGGCAAAGCACCGGGCCATGTGGGCCCTCGGCGACTATCCCGCCGTCGCCACTGAGGTGATCCCGGCGCTGGGCACCGCACTCGTCGAGGCCAGCGGCATCGGGAAGGGCGACCGTGTCTTGGACATTGCCGCCGGTTCCGGCAACGCGGCTATCCCCGCCGCACAGGCAGGGGCACAGGTTACCGCGGCCGACCTTACTCCCGAGCTGTTTGAGAAAGGGCGCCGGTTGGCCGAGGAGGCAGGGGTTTCCGTGGACTGGCAGGAGGCCGACGCCGAGAACCTTCCGTTCGGCGATGGTACTTTCGATGCCGCGATCTCCTGTGTGGGGATCATGTTCGCTCCCAACCATCAGGCGAGTGCCGACGAACTCGTCCGCGTGCTGCGGCCCGGCGGCACGATCGCCCTCGCCAACTGGACTCCGGAAGGCTTCATCGGCCAGATGTTTGCGACCATGAGGCCTTACGCACCCCCGCCGCCTCCGGGGGCGCAACCACCGCCGCTGTGGGGCAAACAGCAGCACGTGCAGGACCTGCTCGGGGATCGGGCCACCGACGTCGTCGCCCGGCGCGAAAAACTGACGGTCGAAAGGTTCGCCACCGCCGGGGAGTTCCGCGACTTCTTCAAGGCCACATACGGTCCCACGATCAACACCTACCGCTACATCGCGGACCAACCCGACCGGGTCCAAGCCCTCGATGAGGAACTCGAAGAACTGGCCAGCCGGCACGATCTCGGCGGCGGCCGGATGGAATGGGAGTATCTGTTGTTCACGGCCCGCAAGAAGTGACCGTGCCGGTCTAGCGGCCGGGAAGCAGATCGGGGCCTGAGAACCCGTTTCCGTCGCGGGATGCTGTTCGGAAACCGGTTCGGGTTACTAGACTGAGGCCATGGCTGCTGCATTGGTTCGTCCCCGGAATGGCAAGCTGATTGCCGGTGTCTGCGCCGCCCTGGCCGCCCGTTTCGGCCTGCCGAAAGTGCTGGTGCGTCTCGGGTTCGTGATCTTCGGACTGGTCGGTATCGGGGAACTGGTCTACATCGCTCTGTGGATCATGATCCCCAAGGCCCAGGTGTAGTCTTCGCGCCCCTGCACAGGCCGGGCCTGCCAGTCTTCCTCACCGGGCGGGACTCCAGATCACCTAGAGTGGGATGGTGTCGCTTCGCTTTCCGTACCAACTTGTTCCGGCCGCTCCCTCCGTCCATGACTACCTCAGGTTGCGGACCGGCAGCGGGCTGTCACGGAGGACCCGCGAGCAGGGAGAAGCCGCGATTGCGGGTTCATGGTCGTTCAGGCATGTCATCGGTCCGGCCGGGGAGCCCGTGGGAATGGGCCGCGTCGTAGGAGACGGCGGCTGGTACTTCGTCATCGCCGACATGGCTACCCTGCCGGAACATCAACAGCGCGGCGTCGGCGGCGCCGTGCTCGATAGCCTGCTCGAAGACATCCGCACGCGCGCGCCACGCGGTGCCTACGTCAGCCTCACCGCAGACCCACCCGGTCGCAGACTCTACGAGTCACGCAGCTTTGCGGACGTCGGAGCCGCTGCCGACGCCATGCACCTCTACACCTGACGAGCGAGTTTCAGCGGGCGGGGGAGGGCGCGATGCCCAAATCGAAGCAACTTCAGTGAGGACAGAGACCGCCGGCTTGCTGGCAGGTCAGCGCTACTCGACGAGCTTGCCCGCTACCGAGTCGTCGACGCCGGCCTCGGCCAGGGACCGGAAGGAGTCCGGGGCAGGGGGCAGGGCCTCGAAGCTGACTCCCTCGGTCGGCGACCAGACGAAGTTGCCCTGCAGCGACGGATCCATCTCGGGAAAGTCCGCCCGGTTGTGGCAGCCCCGCGTCTCACGCCGCTCAAGGGCGCATTCGAGCGTGGCCCGGGCCGCGAGGAGCGAGCCCAGCAGGTCGTAGGCGTGCGCCAGGTCGTCGAACCCGGCGATGTCCGGGTGCGCGGTGACGTGCCGCGCGCGTTCTTCGAGGGCGGCAAGCCGTTGCAGGCCGTCCTGCAGCCCCTGCCCGGTGCGCACGACGCCGGCGTGCTCGGTCATCAGGTTGCGCACTTCGCGCTGCAGCCGCCGGGCTGACTCCGTCCCGCGCTCGCTGAGCAGGGCCTGCATCTCGGCGCGGGCCGACTCGACGGCGGAGGGGTCCCGGCGAACATTGGTGCGGGAGGCCGCGTACTCTGCGGCGTGCTCGCCGGTGATGCGCCCGTAGACGAGCAGCTCGATCAGCGAGTTCCCGCCCAGGCGGTTCGCCCCATGCAGGCCCGAGGACGCCTCGCCGATCGCGTACAGCCCGTCCACGCCGGTGCCGTGGTCCTCCGGGGCCACCCAGACCCCGCCCATGGAGTAGTGAGCGGTCGGGGCGATCTCCATCTTGGTGGTCGTGATGTCCACCATCTGCAGGTCGATCAAGGTGCGGTAGACCCGGGGCAGCTTCTGCAGGATGACCTCCCGCGGCAGATGGGACACGTCCAGATAGACCCCGCCCTTCTCCGTCCCCCGGCCCGAGGCGATCTCGGTATACCCGGCCAGGGCCACCCGGTCGCGGGTGGACAGCTCCATGCGTTCGGGATCGTAGCGCTCCATGTAGCGCTCGCCGAGCGCGTTGGTGAGGATGCCGCCTTCGCCGCGTGCTGCCTCGGAGACGAGTGTGCCGGCAGCGTCGTCGGGCTCCAGCAGTCCGGAGGGGTGGAACTGGACCAGCTCGGCGTCCCGGATCCGGGCTCCGGCCAGGGCCGCCAGGCGGAAGGAGTCGCCGGTGTTCTCGTCCCGCCGGGAGGAGGTGTGGCGCCAGATGCGGGTGTGCCCGCCGGCGGCCAGGATCACCGCGTCGGCGTGGATCTGCACGGGCGTGCCGTCCACGACGTCGAACCCGTAAGCACCGAAGACAGTGCTGTCGGCCACCAGCAGGCGGGTGATGTAGATGCTGTCGATGATGTGCACGTTCAGTTCAGCCGCGCGGCGCATCAGGGTGCGCTGGATCTCCAGGCCGGTGTAGTCGCCGGCGTAGGCAGTACGGCGGTACTTATGCGCGCCGAAGAAGCGCTGGGAAATCCGCCCGTCTTCCTCCCGCGCGAAGGGCATCCCCCACCTTTCCAGGTCCTCGATGCCGTCGGCGGCATTGCGCGTCACGGTCTCCACGATGGCCGGATCGGCCAGGAAATAGGACTCGCGCAAGGTGTCGGCGGCGTGCTGCTGCCAGCTGTCCTCGGGATCCATGGTGGCCAGCGCGGCGTTGATGCCGCCGGCCGCCAGCGTGGTGTGGGCGTCGTGCTTGCGCCGCTTGCCCACCGCCAGCACCTGGACCCCGCGCTGTGCCAGTTCGATGGAGGCGCGCAGCCCGGCACCACCGGTACCAATGACGAGGACAGAGGTGGACATCAGCCGCTCAGCGGCGTGCTTTGGGGTCATATCTCCATGCTAGGAACGCGGGTATGATGAGTCCAATGCATTGTCCGACTGAACCTGATGCAAAAAGGCTATGATGAAACTCGAGCAATTGTCCTCCTTCGAGGCGGTGGCCCGGAACGGCCACTTCACCCGTGCCGCCGAGGAGCTCTTCCTCGCCCAACCGTCCCTGAGCCGACAGATCGCCGCGCTGGAGGCCGACGTGGGCACCAAACTGTTCCGCCGCGGACCGGCCGGGGTGACGCTGACCGACGCAGGCGAGGTGCTGTTGCCCATCGCCCGGCGGATGCTGGGCGACGCGCGGTTCGCCCGCGAGCAGATGGACGAACTGGCCGGGCTTCGGCGCGGCCACGTCCGGCTCGGCGCCCCGCCTACCCTGTGCGTCTCACTGGTTGCCGACGTGCTGGCGGCCTTCCGGGCCGCGCATCCAGGAGTGGACCTGCACATCACGGAGGGCGGCTCGCGCTCCCTGGTGGACGCTCTGAACGAGAACGCCCTGGATCTTGCCCTGATGGTCACCCGCGGGGCCGAACCATCCGTAGCCGGCACCGAGCTGATCCCCTTGCTTTCCGAGGAACTGGTGGTGATCTCAGCCGCGGGCTCCCCGATGTCAGGACACGGGAAGGAGCAACCGGGCGAAAGTGCGACCCGGGCCGAGCTCACCCTGGCGGAGCTGGCGGAGATCCCCCAAGTCGCGTTCAACCGCAGCTACGACCTGCGCGTGGCCACCGACGCGGCCTTCTCCGCTGCGGGACTTACCCCGACGATCGCCGTCGAGGGCGCCGAAATGGACGCAGTGCTCCGATTCGTGGAACGCGGGCTGGGAGTGGCCGTGGTTCCGGCCATGGTGGTCATCGACCGCCCCACGCTGGACAGCACCCGCCTGGTGAGCCCCCACCTGACCCGAACCGTGAACTTGGCCCGGCGTACCGACGTCCCGCCCTCGGCCGCGGCAGCTGCCATGCAACAGTTCGTCTTTGAAACCGTGGACCGGCTGGCCGCCCCAGGCACCGACCTCTCGCGACTCGTGACCGTGACGCCGCGTCGCGGATGAGCTCGCATCAGGCAGCAAAGCGGACTCGCTCAACGGACTCCTTCTGCTGCCCGGTGGCGCGGGCAAAGCTCCGTACGCGGCCGAACACGGGCAGAAAGCCCAAGCGCTGCCGCGGCGGGGCGCCGCTGCACCGTAGGATACTAAGGGTGCTGTTAAACAGGCAGCCGGGAAGCAGGAGACGTTGGCGCCTCATCTAGATCGATCCGGAATGCTGCTCGACGGGCGCTACCTGCTGAAGGATTTGGCAGGTACCGGAGCGAACGCCAAGGTTTACCGGGCTCGAGATGAGGTTTTGGGGCGGGAGGTAGCCGTCAAGGTTATTCAGCGGCCCACTATGAACGAGGAAGAATTCCACCGCGACAACGCCGAGATCAAGCTTTTGGCCCGGCTAAACCACCCGAATCTGGTGACCCTGCTGGACGCAGGCATCGACAAGATCGAAGCCGGACATCCGCAAATTTATCTGGTGATGGAACTGATTGAAGGCGCCGACCTGAGGGTGCGGCTGGCCGAAGGTGCCCTCCCGCCCCGCCACGTTGCCCAAATCGGCCGCGAATTGGCCGAGGGACTGGCCTACATCCACAGCACCTCGGTCGTCCACCGCGACGTAAAACCGGGCAACATCATGCTCTTTAATTACGACGACGACGGGTCGCGCCTGCGCGCCAAGCTCGCCGATTTCGGAGTCGCCATGGTGGTTTCCGATGATGCCCATGTTCCGGGGGTCTACGGGACGGCTGCCTACCTCAGCCCGGAGCAAGCGAGGGGCGAACCGATAGGCCCGCCCAGCGACATTTATTCGCTGGGCCTGGTTCTGCTCGAATGCCTTACCGGCCAGGCTGCCTTTCCCGGCCCGCCGCTGGAGTCGGCTGTTGCCCGTTTGCTGCGTGATCCGGACGTCCCCGCCGGATTCGGGCCGGAGTGGGCAGGGTTGCTGACCGCCATGATGGCACGTGAACCAGGGGAACGGCCCACGGGGCGGGAGGTGGCACTGGCATTGGCTGAT
This sequence comes from Arthrobacter senegalensis, assembly GCF_059091765.1. NCBI lineage: Bacteria > Bacillati > Actinomycetota > Actinomycetes > Micrococcales > Micrococcaceae > Arthrobacter > Arthrobacter senegalensis. The sequence goes on from NZ_JBNHGZ010000002.1 coordinate 659,338, forward strand.
TTGGGGCTCGCACTCCGGGGCCGGCACAGGGTGGACGCATCCATAATCCCCGTAGACGAAGCTCAACGTATGGAAGCGGTTCGACGCTACGAGATCCTGAACACCCCGCCGGACGGAGCGTACGACCGCATCACCGCACTGGCCTCCCGCCTTCTCGCCGCCCCGATTGCCATTGTCAGCGTGGTGGACCACGATCGCATCTGGTTCAAGTCACACCACGGCCTGGACGTCGAGCAGATCGACCGGGAACCCGGACTCTGCGCCTCGGCCATCCTGCAGCACGGACCCTGGGTCATCAATAATGCGCCCGCGGATCCCCGGGCGTTTGCCAACCCGCTGGTGGCCAGCGACTTCGGGTTGAAGTTTTATGCCGGCGTCCCGCTGAGAACCCGGGACGGATTCAACCTGGGCACCCTCTGCGTACTGGACTTCGAAGCGCGCGACTTCAGCGACGAAGATACTCAGACGTTGGAGGACTTGGCCGCCCTGGTCATGGACGACTTGGAGTTGCGCCTGGAAAGCCGCCGGTACCAGTCGCCCCCTGCCGCTGTGGCGGTCTGAGCACTCCGTGGTGAGGCCCGGTTAGGTGCGCAGCAGGTGTGGTTTCAGGTCCGCGATCGTCGCTGCGCCGATGAGCTGCATTGTCACCTCAATCTCTTTCGCGAGCAGGGTGATCACCCGCTCGACGCCCTCGCGCCCGCCGGCCATGAGCCCGTACAAGTAGGCGCGCCCGATGAGGGTGAAGTCGGCGCCCGCGCACAGCGCAGCGACGATGTCCGCCCCGGACATGATGCCGGAATCGAGGATGATCTCCACCCCTTCCCCGGCTTCGGCCCGCACTTCGGGCAGCGCGCGGAGCGAGACCGGCGCGCGGTCGAGTTGCCGCCCCCCGTGGTTTGAGACGATGAGTCCGTCTGCTCCGGCGTCGAGCGCCCGGCGCGTGTCCTCGGCCGTCAGCACGCCCTTGACGAACAGCTTCCCGCCCCACTCCGACCGGATCCATTCAAGGTCCTCGATCGAGAGCGACGGATCGAACATCGAGTTGATCAGCGTGGGCAGGTCCTGGCTGGTCCCGGACAGCGACGCGAACGTGAGCGGGTCGGTGGTGAGGAAGTTGAACCACCACTCGGGCCGGTAAGAGGCATCGAGCACGGTCTTGAGCGTGAGTCTGGGCGGCATTGTCATGCCGTTGCGGGCGTCCCGGAGACGCTGCCCGGCGACCGGTGTGTCCACGGTGACGAGCAGCGTGTCGAAGCCCGAGGCCTCCGCGCGGCGCAGGAGGTCCAGCGATTTCTGCCGGTCCTTCCACAGGTACAACTGGAACCAGCGCCGGCATTCGGGGGCGGTGGCGGCAACCTCCTCGATCGAGCGCGTGCCCATGGTGGACAGCGAGAACGGGATGCCCGCCCCAGCGGCAGCAGCCGCGCCCCCGTCCTCGCCTTCGGCGTGCATGAGCCGGGTAAAGCCGGTCGGCGCAATCCCGAACGGCAGCGATGAAGTCCTGCCCGCGATCGAGGTCGAGAGGTCCACGTTCGCGGTGCCGTGCAGGATGCGGGGGAGAAGCTCGACGGCGTCGAACGCCTCGCGCGTGCGTCTCGCCGTGAGCTCCCGCTGGGCCGCGCCGTCCACGTAGTCGAACGCGGCCGTGGGCGTGCGGCGCTGTGCGATCGCGCGAAGATCCCACACATCCGCGGCGTGCGCGAGCCGCGCAGTCCGGCGATCCAGGGTCGGCAGGTCGAACTTCAGCAGCGGGCGAAGTTCGCTCACACGGGGGAATCTGCGCTTCATGGTGCTACCTCCAAGGTTGTGGAAATCACGGTGCGGTGGTGCCGCGGCCGCGGGCCAGCAGCACAGCGATCACCGAGGACGCGCAGCAGGCCGCAAGGAACAGTGCCGCCGACCACGTACTGCCCTGCGCAGCGGCGATGAGCGCGCCTGCGATGAGGGGGCTCAGGCCCGCCACGATCGCGCCATTGAGTTCGCGCGCGAGCCCGACGCCGGAGAAGCGTCGCTCGGGCGGGAAAAGGTTGGTGAGGAATGCGCCCTGGGCGCCGCTGGTCATCGCGACGACGACGCCGTACCCCACTCCGATCGTGGCTGTCGCAACAGCGACCGACCCGCTCGCCAGGGCGGCGAACAGCGGGAACGCGAACAGCGCGCCGGCCGCGGAACCGATCGCGAGAATCCGGCCAGCTCCGAAGCGGTCGGAAACCCATCCGCCCGCGGGTGTCGCGACCACGCCCGCCAGCGATCCGATCGTGACGGCCAGCAGCGCCTCGGGACGGCTCATCCCGACGGCGGGGGAGGCCATGAAACCGATCGCAAACACCGCCATGATGTAGTTCAGCGCATTGTGGCCAGTGATGGAGAAGAACCCGATCACCACGGCCATCGGGTCCTTGCGCAGGAGTTCGACCACGGGCCGCCTGCGCTTGCGGTCCTCGTCGGCGTGCTCGCTCGCCTGACGGTATTCCGGCGTCTCCTCGAGTTTGGAGCGGATGAACAGCGCCACGAAGAACAGGACGGCGGAGGCGAGGAACGGGATGCGCCAGGCCCAATCGAGCAGCGCGGCGTCGCCTGCGGAAGAGGCCCAGAGGAAGGCGACGGTCGCGAGGGCGATGCCGGCGGGTGGCGTCGCCAGCACGATGGCAGTGAAGTAGCCGCGCCGTTTGGCGGGGGCGAACTCGGCGACGAGCGTCATGGCCCCCGCGAGCTCGGCGCCCGCGCCGAGGCCCTGCAGGAGCCGGAACACGACGAGAAGGAGGGGTGCAGCAGCCCCGATGGCGGCCGCGGTCGGCAGCAGGCCGATGCCCACGGTCGCGGCACCCATGAGCAGGATCGTCAGGAGCATCGCCGGTCGGCGGCCGTGCCGGTCGCCCAGATGCCCGATCAACACCCCGCCCAAAGGCCGGGCCACGAAGCCCACGGCAAAGGTCGCAAACGCCGCCAGCGACGCCCCGGACCCGGTCTCCGCGAAGAAGAGCGGCCCGATGACGAGGCCGGCCGCTGCGCCGTACAGTGCGTAGTCATACCACTCGATGAGCGTGCCGAGGGTCGCGGCGAAGAGCGCGCGACGAGCGCCCGGGGTAAGCCTTGCGGGACTGCTGGCAACGGCGGTGTTGCTAGTCATGGTTCCTCCTAAGGGCGGACGCGAAGCAATGGTATATCTGAAAGATATTTCTAGCACGCAGTGATATGCTTCACAAGAATGTTTCGTGAGGGGGTTCCGTGGCCGAGTCGATGACCGATCGGGTCGCCGGCGCCTTGCGCCGGCAGATCCTTGCGGGGAACCTGGCCCCGGGATCCCTCGTGGTCGAGCCACGGCTCGCCGAGGAGTTCGGCGTCTCGAAAACCCCTGTGCGGGAGGCGCTGCGCCTGCTCACCACGGAGGGACTCCTGACAGTGCTCCCCAAAAAGGGCTACCTGGTGATGACCATGAGCTCGCATGACGTCGCCGAGGTCCTCGACCTCCGCATGCTCCTGGAGCCGCATGCCTGCGCGAGTGCCGCCGACTATGCGGACCACGCCCTGCTGGCCACGCTGCGGGACCTTTTGGACAATCAGCGCGAGAAGGCCGCTGCTGAACCGCTCGTGAGCATGGAGCACGCCTACTCGTTCCACCGGGCCTTGGCGCGTGGCGGCCGGAACCGCCGGCTTGACGAGTTCCTGGCCCGTTGCCTCGACGAGACCTCCCGCGCCTACCGCGTGCTGCCCGGCCTGCACGCCCACCTGGCGGCCGAGCAGGAACTCGTGGAACACGAGGCCATCTTCACGGCCGTGGCCGCCGGCGACGCCGCGGGTGCGGCCGACGCAATGCGCAGCCACCTGCGCAGCGTACGGTCCGCGATGGCCCGCCAGTTCGAGCGGCCCAGCGACCTCTGGGCTTAGTGCTGGCACCTTTTCCGGTACACAGCAGCGTTCCGGGAACGGTCAGGGGCCGCTCAGGGCTTCCCCCGGTAACGCCCGCCTGCCCGCGGCACGTAGCGTCATCCGTAAGGACGACCCGGCCGGACGCGAAGATCATCCCGCAGTGCGGTGTGCGGCCGGCCGGCACTCCGTAACGTATTCATTGGCCCCGGGAATCCGGGCGCTACTCCAATCCACGAAGGACGGTTCAGATGATCGAGGCACAGGGCCTGGTCAAGGTCTACGGAAACAAACCGGCAGTGCAGGGCGTCTCCTTCACCGTGCAGCCGGGCCGGGTGACCGGTTTCCTGGGTCCGAACGGCGCCGGCAAGTCCACCACCATGCGCATGATCATGGGCCTGGACCGTCCCACCGCCGGTGACGTCCTGGTCAACGGCAAGCACTACGCCAAGCACCGGGCCCCGCTCCGGGAAGTCGGCGCCCTGCTCGACGCCAAGGCGGTGCACACCTCCCGGACCGCGTACAACCACCTCCGGGCCATGGCCGCGACCCACAGCATCCCCACCAAGCGGGTGCGCGACGTGATCGAGCTGACCGGACTCGGCGCGGTGGCCAAGAAACGTGTCGGCGGATTCTCGCTGGGCATGGGGCAGCGGCTGGGCATCGCGGCCGCCCTGCTCGGCGATCCGCAGACCGTCATCCTGGACGAACCGGTGAACGGGCTGGACCCGGAAGGCGTCCTCTGGGTGCGCAACCTGGTCAAGGCACTTGCGGCAGAGGGTCGGACCGTGTTCCTCTCCTCGCACCTGATGAGCGAAATGTCGGTCACCGCAGACCACCTGATCGTCATCGGGCGCGGCCGGATCATCGCCGATGCGCCCATCCAGGACATCCTCAACAACCGGGCGCAGCGGGTGCGCGTACGCACCGACCGGCCCGACGTCCTCACCCGCGCGCTGGCCGGGGAGGGGGTCACCGTCGAAGCCCGCGAACCGGAACTGCTGGAGGTCAGCGGCGTCCCGGCGCGGGACATCGCCGAGACGGCCCTCGCCCAGCAGGTGCTCGTCTATGAGTTGACCCCGCTGCAGGCGTCCCTGGAGGAGGCCTACATGGACCTGACCAAGGACGAAGTTGAATACCATTCCGGCCCGGTGGCCGATGTACACGACAACGCCGGCAGTGCAGGCTCGGGACGGCATGCTGCCGTCGCCGCCGGCGTCGGCCAGGAAGGAAAGTGACCATGAGCGCTGCAACCCTGACCCCGCAGGCGGGCCGTGTCACCGGCCCCGGCGTGAGCTTCCCCCGGACCTTGAAGAGCGAGTGGATCAAGTTCACCACGCTGCGTTCCACCTGGGTCCTGCTGGCCACCACCGTCGCGGTGATGGTCGGCATCGGACTGCTCGGCGGCTGGGGCGTGGCCACCGGGATGGAGCAGATGGAGGCAGCCGGCCAGGATCCGGCGGCCGCCGGCATGGATGAGTCCATCCTGTACCTCATGACCAGCGGCGGGATCGACTTCGGCCAGCTGATCATCGGTTCACTGGGCGTGCTGCTGATCGCCTCCGAATACTCCACCGGCATGATCCGCTCCACCATGACGGCCGTGCCGTCCCGGCTGTCGCCGCTGTTCGCCAAGGCGCTGGTCGTCGCCGTCGTCGCAGCCGTCGTCGGAATTGCGTCCAGCTTTGCCACCTATTTCCTGCTGCAGCCGATCCTGGCCAATTACGGCAAAGAATTCGGGCTCGACGTGGAAAACCTCGTCCAGTCCATGCTGCTGTCCGGCCTCTACCTGGCGGTGGTGGCGTTGATGGCGCTGGCGCTCGGATCCTTGCTGCGCAACAGCGCCGGCGGCATCGTCACGCTGGTCGTGCTGCTGCTGGTGCTGCCCATCGTCGCCCAGATCATCCCCTTCGACTGGGTCCAGGACGGCGTGATGCCCTACCTGCCCTCCAACGCGGGACGCCAAATGCTCATGCTCGAAACGGCCGAGGGCGACCTGACCCAGTGGCAGGGCGGGCTGGTCATGGCGGCCTGGGCGGCAGTACTGCTGGCCGGGGCGGCCGTGACCACCAAGACACGGGACGTCTAGGCGCAGCCGGGCCTAACGCGTGAATCAAAAAGCCTCGGTGAAGGAGGCGGCGGAACGAACGGCCGCCGTCTCCTTCACCGAAATATCGTCCAGGCGCCGGGGACCGATCCGGCGCTACTTCCACACCCACCCCGTGGTGATGGACTGGGTGCTGGCCGGCATCCACGTGCTGTTCGGCCTGCCTAATGCCCTGATCACGGCGGTCGCCGGCGAATGGCCGCCGTTGCTTTTGCTGCTGGCCGGCGGCGCCGCGCTGGTCTGGCGGCGCCGGTCGCCGCTGCTGGTGCTGGCCGCCATCGCCCTGGTGGACTTTCTGATCGTGGTGCTGACCAGTACCGGCAGCGGCTCCTTTGCCATGTGGTTCGCCGTCTACACGGTCGCCACCGCCCGGCCGGCCGTCCAGGCCATCATCGCAGCGGTCCTCGCCGCCGTGCCCATGCTGGTGGGGATGGGCGTCCGGATGCCGCCGGAGATCGTCAAGCAGATTGCCCTCGGACAGGTTCCGAGCTACGTCGGACTGGTCACCGGCCTGGTGCTGGTCCTGGCCAACGTCATCGCCGCGGGCATCGGGGTCACGGTGCGCCGGGACCGGCTCCACGACGCCGAACTCCAGCGTTGGGCCACTGACAACGCCCGGCTGGCGTCGGCGACCGAACGCACCCGGATCGCCCGGGAGATGCACGACGTCGTGGCACACTCGCTCTCGGTGATGATCGCGCTCTCGGATGGCGCCGCCGTCGTCGCGCGCAAGGACCCGGAACGCGCCGGCCAGGTTTTGGACCGGCTGTCGGCGACCGGCCGGTCGGCGCTGGCCGACATGCGCAGGGTGCTGGGGGTGTTGCGCAGCGAAAACGGAACCGACGCGGCCCCGCTGGCGCCGGTGCCGTCCGGGGATCAGCTGACCGGGCTGCTGGACGGCTTCCGGGCCGCTGGCTTGCCGCTCCGCACGGTCATGGCAGGACCGGCGTTGCCCGAGGACCAGAATTTCCGGCTCACCGTGTTCCGCATCGTGCAGGAGTCGTTGACCAACGTGCTGCGCTACGCCAAGGACGCGTCCAGGGTGGACGTTGCCCTGATCCGCGACGGCGACGCCGTGCACATCACGGTGGCCGACGACGGCCGGCCGGACGGGCCGGCCGATTCACTCGGCGCCGGGCAGGGCCTGCACGGCATGCGGGAGCGGACCGCCATCTACGGCGGCCGCGTTGCCGCCGGTCCGCGCTCCGGCGGTGGTTGGATGGTGGAGGCAACCCTGTATTGGCCCGGAGAGGAAAACACGAGTGTCTGAGAGCGCGGACGGCAGCGAGGCCGGGCCGGTAAAAGTGCTGCTGGTGGACGACCAGCCGCTGCTGCGGATGGGGTTCAAGCTCATCCTGGAGGGCGAAGACGACGTCGCGGTGGTGGGGGAGGCGTCCGACGGCGCCGAGGCCCTGCGGCTGGCGCATGACCTTGCGCCCGACGTGGTGCTGATGGACGTGCGGATGCCGGTCATGGACGGTATCGAGGCCACCCGGCAGATCGTGGCTGCCGGCTTGTGCGCGCGGGTGATCATCCTGACCACCTTCGATCTGGACGAGTATGCCTTTGCCGGGCTGCAGGCCGGGGCCAGCGCCTTCCTGCTCAAGGATGTGGCACCCGCGGAACTGGTCCAGGCGGTGCGCCTGGTCGCCAGCGGCGACGCCGTGGTGGCGCCGCGGGTGACGGCGCGCCTGCTGGAGACCTATGTGCGCGGCCTGGCCCCGGGCGGCAGCCCGGCCGCGCCGCCGCAGCGCGACCCGTTGCTGGATGACCTGACCCCGCGCGAACTGGAAGTGCTGCGGACCATCGCCGAGGGTCTTTCCAACGCGGAGATCGCCCACCGGTTCTTCCTCTCGGAGGCGACCGTCAAGACGCACGTCCGGCGGATCCTCGCCAAGCTGCACCTGCGCGACCGGGTGCAGGCCGTGGTGTACGCGTACGAGACCGGGCTGGTGGTGCCCAGCCTGGGGCTGGACTACTGACACCGCCGATCCCCGGGGCGGGGCGCTCGGGAGCTTGTGCCGCAAGGTGCCGCAAGGTGCTGGCTCCCGACCTGTGGAGGACAGCGCTTCCGGCCTCCCGCCCTGTGGAGGACGGCGCTCCCGGCCTCCCGCCCTGTGGAGGACAGGTCCGGCCAGCGGATTCACGAGCCCGGACCGCCGTCCGGTACCATTGGTAAGTCTGTGCTGTCGGCGCCGGCCGGTATTTCCTGTGACAATAGCCAAAACACACGGAAGTCGCCGCGCGGTGGCAGGCAGGCAACGCAACAGAACCTCCTGTTACGGAAAGACCGTGACCGCTTAGCCCGAAGGAGGTGGGTTCACAATGCGTGCTTATGAACTGATGGTAATCATCGACCCCGAGGTCGAAGAGCGTACCGTAGAGTCCTCGCTCGACAAGTTCCTCAACGTTGTCCGCAACGATGGTGGAACCATCGACAAGGTGGACATCTGGGGACGCCGCCGGCTCGCCTACGACATCAAGAAGAAGTCCGAAGGCATCTACGCAGTGGTCAATTTCACCGCCACTCCCGCCACTGCTGCTGAGCTTGACCGCCAGCTTGGTCTGAACGAGACCATCCTGCGCACCAAGATCATCCGCCCGGAGGAGCAGAAGATCTCCGCTGAGTAATCAGCTGTGATCGCCGCCCCCTTTCCGGGAGCGGCATTGACGAAGACATTCCCGCGCGCCGCCGGCAACCGGGACCAGGACATCAGGAGGCAACATGGCAGGCGAAACCGTTATCACGCTCGTCGGTAATCTCACCAACGATCCCGAGCTGCGGTTTACCCCGTCCGGGTCCGCGGTAGCGAACTTCACCGTTGCATCCACGCCGCGGACCTTCGATCGCCAGTCCAACGAATGGAAGGACGGGGAAACCCTGTTCCTCCGCGCGTCGGTGTGGCGCGAAGCTGCCGAGAACGTCGCCGAAACCCTGACCAAGGGCATGCGCGTGATCGTTCAGGGCCGGCTGAAGTCCCGTTCGTACGAAACCAAAGAGGGCGAAAAGCGTACCGTCATGGAGCTTGAGGTCGACGAAATCGGCCCCTCGCTGCGCTACGCCTCTGCCAAGGTCACCCGTACCCAGCGCTCCGGCGGTGGCCAGGGCGGCTTCGGCGGCGGCCAAGGCGGCGGCTTTGGCGGCGGTGGCTTCGGCGGCGGCCAGAACCAGGGCGGTTGGGGCGGACAGCAGTCCGGCCAGCAGCCCGCACCCCAGGACGACCCCTGGGGAGCACCGGCCGGCGGTACCTCCGGCGGCTGGGGCAACGGTCCGGACTCCAACGAACCGCCCTTCTAAAACAAACCCCATCCCGTGGAAAAGATCCACGGGCTCCACAAGATAAAGGAGCTCCACGATGGCTAAGGCTGAAATTCGTAAGCCCAAACCAAAGTCCAATCCCTTGAAGGCCGCTGACGTCACCGTCATCGACTACAAGGACGTAGCTTTGCTGCGCAAGTTCATCTCTGACCGCGGAAAGATCCGCGCCCGCCGCGTGACTGGCGTCACCGTGCAGGAGCAGCGCAAGATCGCACTGGCAATCAAGAATGCCCGCGAAGTTGCCCTGCTGCCCTACTCCGGCGCTGGCCGCGGCTAAGCGAAGCGAAGAGGAGAGAGTACTGACATGGCAAAGCTCATTCTGACCCACGAAGTGACCGGTCTCGGCACTGCTGGCGATGTCGTCGAGGTAAAGAACGGTTACGCCCGTAACTACCTTCTGCCCCGCGGCTTCGCCCTGACCTGGACCAAGGGCGGCGAGAAGCAGGTGGAGTCCATCAAGGCTGCACGTGCCGCTCGCGAGATCGCATCCCTGGAAGACGCGCAGCAGCTGGCTGCCCAGCTGTCCGCCAAGCCGGTCACGCTGACCGTCAAGGCCGGCGAGTCGGGACGCCTGTTCGGCACCGTCAAGCAGGCCGACGTTGCTTCCGCTGTCGAGGCCGCCGGCCTCGGCGCCATCGACAAGCGCAAGGTCGAACTGACCGAGCACATCAAGTCGGTGGGCGACTACCAGGCCACCGTGCGTCTGCACGAAGAGGTCTCCGCCGTCATCGACCTGAAGGTCGTTGCAGGCTAACAGCCTCGCTGTCGCTGCAGGCCGGGTCCGTCCAGGACCCGGCCTGCAGCGTTTAACGCCCGGTACGCTGGAGGACGTGAGCACACATCAGTTCAGCCAGGTAGACGTCTTCGCCACCGGCCCCTGCACGGGCAATCCGCTGGCGGTCGTCTCGGGTGCCGGCGGCCTCAGCGAAGAGCAGATGCAGCGCTTTGCCAACTGGACCAACCTTTCCGAGACCACCTTCCTCCTGCCGCCCGAAAACGCTGCAGCCGACTATCTGGTCCGGATCTTCACGCCCAGCGGCGAGCTGCCCTTCGCGGGCCACCCGACGCTGGGCACGGCCTACGTCTGGCTCGCCGCCGGCGGGCAGCCGAAGGCGGTCGGAGAGATTGTGCAGGAATGCGGCGCCGGCTTGGTCAAGGTCAAGCACGACGGCGGGCGGTTGGCTTTCGCTGCGCCGCCCCGGCGGCGGACCGGGCCTCTCCCCGAGGAGAACGTCGCGAAGATCTGTGCCGCGCTGGGGATTGGACACGACGAGGTGATTCGCCACCAGTGGGCGGACAACGGCCCCGAGTGGCAGGCCCTGCAGTTGCGGGACGCCCAGGCCGTCCTCGACGTCGTGCCCGACTATGCCGCCCTGTCACCGTTCGGCGTCGGACTGATCGGCGCCCATCCCGGCGGCTCCGCCGTCGACTTCGAAGTCCGCGGGCTCATGGGCTTCGAAGACCTGCCGGCGGAGGATCCGGCGACCGGCAGCCTGAATGCCGCGCTGGCGCAGTGGCTGATCGACGAGGGAGCGGCACCCGCTGCGTACACCGTTCGGCAGGGAACGGCGCTCGGCCGGGACGCCCGGGTCTACATCGACTCCGACGGCGGGGAGGTCTGGGTCGGCGGGTCGGTCGAGACAGTGATCAGCGGGACAATGGAGCTCTGAACCGGCCGCCCTAACGCTGGCCCTGCAGGGACTCGTGGTCGGTGGTGGTCATGTGCCGGTAGCCGAGCTGGACCAGTTTCCTCAGCACGTCGAGGTCGATGTCCGCGAGCTTGTTGATGTACAGGCACGCGGCGCCGGTTTTGTGCTTGCCCAGGCGCTCCAGCAGCGGCGCGGAGCCGGGCGCGTACGTCAGGCCGTAGAGGGCCAGATTGGCCTTCCGCGGCGAGAAGCCCACGGCGGCGGCGTCACCCTCGCGGCCGCTGGCATATTTGTAGTGGTAGCTGCCGAAGCCGATGATCGAGGGGCCCCACATGACCGGTTCCTCGCCGGTCACTTCCCGCATGAGGCGCAACACGGTCTCGCCGTCCTGGCGCCGCACCGGGTGTTCTACCGATGCAAGGAACACGTCGACGGGTACGTCCGTGGGTGCAGTCTTGTTCTCGGCCATGGCTGAAGTGTTCCAGAAAGCCCTGCCCGCTGCCAGCACCGCCAGGGGCCCGGGATCGTTGCGGCGCCGGCCGCGCGTGCGGACCTGTAGTTAGGGCTCCTCGTCCGGCTCGATCAAATCCACGAATTCGCGCGCTTCCACCTCGGTCGCTTCCGAGTGCTCCAGCAGCAACCGGACGGCGCCGTCGCGATCTCCCCCCAGGGCCGCGGTGCGGATGCGCTGGAACACTGCGTCGTTCAGGCGGGTGCTGGCCACCTCCCTGATGGTGTCGCCTTTGGACACGATGGCCCGGTACCGGTATCCGGCCGGCTCGGGAAGCGGTGCGGGAGCCGGCGCCGCCGGCGGCACCACCTTGTCCGCGGGGTCCGCGGGGTATGCGGGGGCCGCCGCCCGTGGCTCCTCGTCCTCCGGCAGGTCCGCAGCGGCTGCCTGATGCGGCGCCTCGTCCCCCGGGTGAGCCGGGGGAGCCTCCCAGGCTTCCTTGTCCTCCGGGCCTGCCGGGGACGGCTCCCCGGACCCCTCGTCCTCCGGGCGGAGGGTAGGGGCGGCACCCTGGCGGGGTGCCGTGTAGGGCTGCGGGTGCGCGGACATCTGCGCGACGGCGGAGGTAGCCTCCCGGAGCCCGGCACCGGTGGCGGTGCGGTATTCCCGGATCGCAGCAAAAGCCTGCCCCTGCGCGATCAGCGCGTAGACGGCTGTGTGTTGCTGCTGGTTCAAGCGCCCGCTGGCCGCCGCGGCGGCCTCCCGGGTCGTGGCAGCTGCCGGCCTTGCCGACGATCCGCTCCCCGGGCGGGGCCCGCGCGCCTTGTTACGCGCAAGCAACCGCATAATTACCAGGCCGATCACGACCACCAGTACGGCGATGAGCAACGGCACCACAAATTCCATACTTGAATCGTACGTCCCGGACCATGGCCCGCGCGCCAACAGCCTTCGAAAGAGGGCATCACAGCCCTGTAATTCCAGGCTGTGGATAACCCGTGGATAAGTTTTGCCTTACGCGTCTATTCCGAATCTGTCAACAGCAAAAATCGCGGAAAAATCAACAACAAATTTCTTTTTGTCCACAGCCCGTGGATAGCGTTTCCGCAGGTCAGAACGGGGTTACTCACGAGTCAACTAATGTTTCCACAGCTCTGCGCACAGCCTGTGCACAAGACACGCCCACTGATCCACATTTTATCCACAGGGGGAGTGGATAACTCGCTTGGTGGGAAGGGGGAAGGGGGTTACCGTTGCGGAGTATCCCACTCGCACCCCGCTCGCTGAATTGCAGTACGCGCGCCCTTGGCGGTCCGACGAAATCGTCCGATCCGGCTGGTAATTCTGAACCTGAGGGGGATGCGGTATCCGGTTCGATGAGCAAAGAAAGCAGGCAGCGGTGTCGTTAGCGCACGCGGATTCGGCAACAGGTCGGGACTCCGAATTCGGCCGCACGCCGCCGCAAGACCTCGTCGCCGAGCAATCGGTCCTGGGTGGCATGATGCTCTCCAAGGACGCCATCGCCGACTGCGTTGAAGTGCTCCGCGGCGTGGACTTCTACCGCCCCGCCCACGAAAGCATCTACGAGGCCATCATCGACCTCTACGGCCGCGGCGAACCGGCCGACGCCGTCACCGTTTCCGACCTGTTGACCAAGCGCGGCGAGATTTCCCGCATCGGCGGACCCGCCTATCTGCATACCCTGATCCAGTCCGTGCCCACGGCCGCCAACGCAGGCTTCTACGCGGAGATCGTCCGGGAACGCGCCGTGCTCCGCCGCCTGGTCGACGCCGGCACCAAGATCGTTCAACTGGGCTACTCGCAGGACGGCGAAGTCGACGCCATCGTCAACCAGGCCCAGGCCGAGATCTACGCCGTCGCCGAGCGCCGCACCGCCGAAGACTACGTCCCGCTCAAGGACATCATCGAAGGCACCGTCGACGAGATCGAATCCGCCGGACACCGCGGCGAAGGCATGACCGGCGTGCCCACCGGCTTCTACGAACTCGATGAGCTCACCCAGGGCCTGCACGGCGGGCAGATGATCGTCATCGCGGCCAGGCCGGCCGTTGGCAAATCCACCTTCGCACTGGATTTTGCGAGATCTGCCGCGATCAAGAACAACATGACGACGGTCTTCTTCTCCCTGGAAATGGGCCGGAACGAAATCGCCATGCGCCTCCTCTCCGCGGAAGCCACCATCGGGCTTCAGGACCTGCGCAAGGGCACCATCAAGGACGAGCAGTGGGGCAAGATCGCCACCACCATGGGCCGGATGAACGACGCGCCCCTGTTCATCGACGACAGCCCCAACATGTCCCTGATGGAAATCCGGGCCAAGTGCCGGCGGCTCAAGCAGCGGCACGACCTGAAGCTGGTGGTGCTCGACTACCTCCAGCTGATGTCCTCCGGCAAGCGCGTCGAATCCCGCCAGCAGGAAGTCTCGGAGTTCTCCCGTGCCCTGAAACTGCTGGCCAAGGAACTCGAAGTCCCCGTCATCGCGCTTTCGCAGCTGAACCGTGGCTCGGAGCAGCGTACGGACAAGAAGCCGATGGTTTCCGACCTGCGCGAATCCGGTTCGATCGAGCAGGACGCCGACATGGTCATCCTGCTCCACCGCGAGGACATCTACGACAAGGAATCCCCGCGCGCCGGCGAAGCCGACGTCATCGTGGCCAAGCACCGTAACGGCCCGACCAAGACCATCGTGGTCGGCTTCCAGGGCCACTACTCACGCTTCGCCAACATGGCGGTCGAGCACGGCTAGCAGCCGTAGGGTTTCAGCCCACTTGTCATTTACGACCTTGGGGAGGGGTTCTACCCGTGCCCGCTGGCTTGAGGGCGCCGTGGTCATTGGCCAGGCGGGTGGCGGCATGCGTGATCGCCTCGGTCATCAGGCTGAGCACATCCAGATCGACGTTGCTGAGGTCGTCGCCTGGCCGGTGATAGTTCGGATCGCAGGGCCGCTTGGCGGTGCCGCCGAAAAGGCGGGCCTGCTTGGTGGTTTTCTTCTCGTCGTCTCCGCTGTACAGCCCGCCCACGGCAACACCCTTCTTGACGAAAGACAACTGGTCCGAGTCCATGTCCCAATCGGTGGCGACCCAGGGCTGGTCCCGGGCGTCGAAGTAGTCAGTGAAGACGTCCATGATCTCCGTCGAACCTTCGGGCACGTCGTGATGAGGCTTGGCGTCCCGTGCGTCGTAGACGCCAATGATGGGGTTGGGCGAGGCGATCATGTCGAAGTTCAAGTAGGCCGCGATCCTGTCGAGTGCCTCGCTGTCGCGCTTGGCCAGGTGCTTGACGTAGTGCCGGGACCCGTATTCCTTCTTGTACTCCTCGGCACCCCACCAGGCGAAACGCACCTTGTTGCTGAGGCCCTCCTGCCGTCCGAGTGCTTTGGCGGCCTCCACCACGGCCGCCACCCCGGAGCCGTTGTCATTGATCGCCGGACAGCCGGGCACCCCGTCGAGGTGGGCCCCGAGCATGATCACGTTCTCGTCGCTGCCGGATGCGGTCTCGGTGAGGACATTGAAGGTCTCGATCTGCTCGCCGCGATGTTTGAAGGTGAAGTACTGGCGCGTGCTGCGATAGCCGGCACTCGCGAGTTGGCGTTCGACGTACTGGGCCGCGGCCTCGTACCCGGAGGTGCCGGTCGCGCGGTCGCCGTGCTCCTCGGTCAGGGCCTGGAACTCCTCTAGATGCTCGTAGGCGGCGGGAACCTTGCCCGGTGGGATCACGAGGCCTGATCTCAAGCGCCGGCTCAGCTTCATATCGTCCTATCCAGTACGACCCGGAGACTGCAGTCTACCCTCCTCTCCGTGATGCACAACATAATTTCACTTGACATGCTGTAAAGATAACGGGCAGACTGTGTTCCACGCCTCACTGCCGAGGCGCGGCTCTCCGAGGCAATGGGCGTCCCCATCGTCCGGCTTCCGACCCCCACCCAGGACGATCAAAGGAGCACACCGTGACCACACCGATCGAAGCAGGCATCGACATCTGGGCCGATGACGTCCTCGTCGACCCGTACCCCACCTACGCCGCCCTGCGCGATCAGGCCGGCGTCGTCCGCCTGCCGAAGAATGACCTCTACGTCCTGACCCGCTACGACATCATCCGCGACGCCCTCGCCGATCCGGAGACGTTCTCCTCCACCAGCCTTGGCTTTAACCCGATGGTGAACGAGGCGCTGCAGGGCACCTCGCTCGCCTCCGACCCGCCCACGCACACGCAGCTGCGCGCGACCCTGTCGGAGAACCTCACGCCGCGCGCCCTGCGCGGACTGAAGGTCACCATTGACGAAAAAGCGGACAAGCTCGTCGCCGAGCTCGTCGCCAGCGGCAGCTTCGAAGCCATCGACTCGCTGGCACGTGCCTTCCCGCTCGAAATCGTCGCCGACCTCATCGGCTTCAGCGGCCACGTCAAGGACAACATGCTGCGCTGGGGGCAGGCCGCGATGCAGGTCCTCGGGCCGATGAACCACCGCACCCAGGAGAACTTCCCGATCGCCGGCGAGCTCTACGGCTGGTGCTCCTCCGTCACTGCCGAGGACCTTGTACCGGGGTCGATCGGCCGCGGCATCTTCGACGCCGAGGCCCGTGGCGACATTCCGGAAGGAGCCGCCGGGCACATCATCCACCAGTACCTGGGCGCCGGCGTCGACACCACGATCGCCTCCATCGGGAACATCGTCGCACTCTTCGGCCGCCACCCGGAGCAGCTCGAGCTCGTCCGCCAGAACCCGGAGCTCGTGCCCGCAGCGTTCGCCGAGGTGCTGCGCTACTGGCCCCCGATCCACATCTGGGGCCGGACGGCGACCCGCGACGTCGAGATCGATGGTGCAACCGTTCCCGCAGGAGCCCAGCTGGGCATCCTGTTCGGCGCCGGCAACCGCGACCCGCGGCACTATGAGAATCCCGACGTCTTCGACGTCACGCGCAACCCGGTGGACCATCTCAGCTTCGGCTACGGGCCACACGGGTGCGCCGGCCAGGGCCTGGCGAAGCTTGAGGCCCACGCGATCATCGAAGCCCTGGCCCGCCGGGCGAAGGTGTTGGAGATTGGCGACGAGGTCCGCGTGCCCAGCAACATCACGCGCAGCCACGAACGCCTCGACGTCGTGAAGGCGGTGGCAGTGTGAGGATCGAACTTGACCGCCCCCGCTGCGAAGGACACGGACTCTGCGAGGAAGCCGCGCCCCAACTCATGCACCTCGACGACGACGGCGAATTGGTGATCGACGTCCCCGTGGTCGACGAGGCGGAGCTGGCCGCTGCGAAAGCCGCGGTACGGGTGTGCCCGGTGGCCGCGCTGCGGTTGGCGGAGAAATGACCCTGCGGCGGATCGTCGTCGTCGGCAACGGCATCGCCGGGCTCACCGCGTGCGACTCGCTGCGTTCGAACGGGTTCGACGGCGAGTTGACCGTCGTCGGGGCCGAGCCGCGCCACCCGTACAGCCGCCCGGCCCTCTCAAAGGCGCTGCTGCACGGCGACGGCGGGCTGCAAGCCCACGAGCTGCCCGAGCCAACGCACGAAGCGACCGACCTCCTCGGGGTCAGCGCCACAGGCATCGACCCGGAGGCGAAGATCGTCCGGACCGACGGCGGCGATGAGCTGCCCTACGACGGCCTGGTCATCGCCTCCGGTTCACGGGCCAAGCGGCTTAACCCGAGCCCGCTGTCAGAGGGCGCTCCCCGGGAGCTCACCCTGCGCACGCTCGAGGACGCGGTGGCGCTCAAGCAGCGGGTCTCGGGCCGCCCCTCGGTGATCGTGGTCGGCGGCGGACCCTTGGGCATGGAGATCGCGTCCGGCTGCCTGCACGTCGGCTGCGACGTCACGCTGGTCTCCGACGTGCAGCCCCTCTCGCGGCAACTCGGGGACCACCTGTCCGGGATCTTCACTGCCGCCGCCGCCCGGCGCGGGCTGCGGTTCGTCGGCGGCAGCAGGGCGCGACTCATTGACTCCGGCTCGGGGGCGCGGGTTGCCCTTGCCGACGGCACCCGGCTTGAGGCGGACCTCGTCGTCACGGCCATCGGCGACGAACCGAACATCGAGTGGCTGGCCGGTTCGGGTCTCCTCCTCGACGGGGCGCTGCGCGTCGATTCGCGGGGCCGGGTCCGGCCGGACGTCGTTGCCGCCGGTGATGTGGCGTTCTTCCCGACCGGCCGCAGCGTGCGGCGCGTGCCGTTGTGGACCAGCGCCATCGACCAAGCCAAGGTCGCGGCTGCCGGCCTGCTCAACGGCGACGCCGCGCCGGAGCTCGACTTCCAACCGTACTTCTGGACCGAAGGATTCGGGCTGTCCCTCAAGGCGATCGGCTTCACACCCGTGACCGGGGCGCCGGACTACCTGGAGCCGGGCGGCGAGCCCGACTCGATGCTGCTGCGCTGGGACAACGCGGACGGCGGCCCCGGAACCGCGGCGGCGATCAACTACCGCATCCCCATTCCCAAACTGCGTCGCCTCGCCAATGTAGGTTCGGCGCTGCAACCGGCTACGCCGGCGAAGTCTTGATGCCGTCGCTGCGAGAAGCCCAAAAACAGCTGACCCGCGACAGGATCGTCGAACGGGCGCTCGAACTCTTCATCGACAAGGGATACGCCGCCACGACCATCGACGATATCGCTGCCGCTGCCGGCACCACCCGGGTGACCTTCTACGCGTACTACCCCTCGCGGAGCGATCTGATGAAGGACTTCATGACCCGGGTGAATGGGGTCCTTGACCGCGCCGCCGGACCCGGCCATGCATCGACGGCCCCCGAGCTCGTGGATGTGGTCCGCGCGGGCGAGCCAGCGGGCATCCTCGACTGGCTCGAGTCGCGCGCAGTACTTTGGCCCGTCTTCCGCCCCTACCTGGATGTCCTCGACGAGGCTGCCGCCGTCGACCGCGAAGTGCGGGCCCTGGTCATGGGCTGGCGTGAGGAAGTAGTCTCCGACCTCGTCCGCGGCATGCAGCAGGCCGGCCGCTTCTCGGAGGAGACGCACCACGTCCGCGGAACGCTCGCGTTCACCCAGCTCAACTACGTCTCCACCCTCTGGACGAGCCGCACCTCAGAACCAAACCGTGGCCAGGCGCTCGGGGTCCTCGCCGAAAGCTGGTACCACCTGCTCGGCGACGCAGGCTGAGTAAAGACTTTTCAGATCGACGGCATTGGATTAGGGTGTGACGCACGGGAGAACCGTAAGCACCCTTACTATTTTCTGAGAGGCCTACATCATGAAGGCACAGACTCTTCTCATTGCCCCTGCCGTCGCGATTGGCGCGATGGCTTTCGCGGCCGGGCCGGCTGTAGCCCAGGACGGCGTGTGGCAGGCTGACCTTGCGCCGGCCAACAACAGCGGAACCGCCGGACAGGCGATGATCGAGATACACGGGCAGCAGGCAACGGTCAGCATGAACGTCTCGGGCGCCGCGGAAATCTGGATGAACGCACCGTTCCCACACGGCCAGCATATTCACATCGGCGGCCAGGGGTTGTGCCCCGGGCCGGCAGCAGACACCGACGGCGACGGCGTCGTCAGTTCACCCGAGGGCGAACCTTATGCCGGTGCCGTCAGTACCTCGCTGACAGTCCAAGGGGACACCAGCCCGGCCTCGATGGTGGCAACCGACCGCTTCCCCGCCGGCGGAGCCTACACCTATGAACGGACCCTGACCCTGGATCCGGCAACAATAGCGGCAATCCAGGCCGGAACTGCAACGGTGGAGGTCCATGGCGTAGACCCGAACAGGCTCCCTCCGGCTGCCCAGCAACAAATGAGCCCTGAAGCCCCGGGGCTGCCGCTGGCCGCCACACTTTCCGCGGCCTGCGGAACCTTGGTTGCTTCCCAGATGACCGGGCCGATGCCAGGCGGTGCCCCCGACACAGGCGTCGAGACCCCAACGCAAACAGACGGAAGCGCGATGTCCCTCGCCGCAGGTCTGGGGGTTCTGCTTGCTGCAGGCGCTTCGGTGGCCGTCGCACGCAGGCGTTCCGCTTCCAAGGACTGACCGGCGTGAAGACGGCACGGACAGGGCCACCCTTCTTCGCCGGGCTGGCCCTTGTCCTGGCCGTGAATGCGGGGTGCGCTGCACCCTCCGCTACCGGGTCACCACCCCCACCCTCCGTACCCTCGGCCTCAGCACCCTCGACTTCCGCACCCTCGACTTCCGCACCCTCGGGTACCGCCGTCGAGCAGGCTCCCCGCCCGGGCCAAGGGCGTGAACCGGGGGAAGAGCCGGAACAGGCTGGCAAGAAAACAGCCGCGCCCCAAGCCGCCGTTCCCGCTGCCGGCGGCGATTCCCCCGTGATGGAGAAAGCCAGGCCTTTAGCGTTGAGCATTCCCCGGATCGGGCTTAGCAGCGACATCATCGACCTCGCACAGCAGGAGGATCGCACCTTGGAGGTGCCGCCCGAAGAGGCCGGCTCCCCGGCAGGGTGGTACATCAATTCCCCGACGCCGGGGGAAAGGGGGCCCTCGATCCTCCTGGGTCACGTCAACGCCTTGGGCGGGGGCCCGGGCGTTTTCGCCAGACTGCAGGAACTGGTACCCGGAGACGAAGTCAGGGTGGAGCGCGAAGATGGCACGACGGCGGTCTTCCGGCTGACGGTCATCAAGCGATATGCCAAAGACAACTTCCCGGCCCTGCAGGTGTACGGGAATACCACGCAGGCAGAGATCCGGCTCATCACCTGCGACGGGTACAACCCGCAGAACGGCAGGTTCGAAGACAACCTTGTTGCCTACGGAAAACTCACCGCCGCCACCGGAGGCGTGGGGGACAAGGGTAAACGCAGCTGACCTTGCAGTGCGGAAACAGCAGGCGGCGTTCATGTCGTAGGTGGCCACCTTCCGCCGATGCCGGCGCCACGGATCAGGACCTGCACGAAGGCGGGGTCGCACCCCCAACAGGAGGTGCGACCCCGCCAGAGCACCTGGTGCTTAGGCGCCGTCCTGCCGCCGGGTTGCTTCGCGTCCGGCCAGGTAGCCGAACACCAGCCCGAGGGAGATCGTTCCGCCGGCGCCTCCGTAGAACCCCTTCGTGGGGGCGCCGCCTGCGTTGCCGGCGGCGTAAAGGCCGTCAATGACTTCGCCCTCGGTGTCTAACGCGCGCCCGAGTGCGTCGGTCTTCGGGCCACCGACAGTGCCGAGTGCGCTGGCCTCGACCTTGAGCGCGTAGTAGGGGGCAGTGTCGACCGGGCCCAGCACGCTCGACCGCGGGCTCTTCAGCACCGGCCGGATGATTTTCGCCAGGGGCCGGACCACGAAGGAACGAAGACGCTCGGGGTCGTTCTTCTTCGCCACCCGTCCCGCGAGCTTGCTCGCGATCGGACCGACGGCCTTGGCGATGAGCACCCTGGCCTTTGCGGTGGCGGCGGGGAAGCGCGCATCGGGCGAGTATTTGCCGAGCCGCGGATAGTAGGCACCGAAGTAGCGGTCGAACATAGTGTCACCACGGTTGAACTGCGGGTCGCGGCCTCGTGCGGCCTCAGGGTTGAACCGGTCAACGGTGCGGAGTAGCCCCACCTCATCTACGCCGATCTTGGCCGCTAGCTCTGCCAAGGTTTCAGCGCGGTGGAGGTAATCGGGCACCTTTCCGCCCGGCGTGACGCCGAAGATACCGAACTTCTCCCAGTAGTTCTGGTCGAAGATCAACCACGCGGTGGCATTGGGCATGGCGCCCGTTTCCGGGTCGGTCTCGCGCATGATCTGTCCGAACTGGTCGTAGGCCAACGCCTCGTTCGCGAAACGCTCGCCCTTGCTGTTCACCATGATGCTGTGCGGCAGCGCCCGCTCTCCCAGGAAGACCCGGCTGAGCGGCTGGCCTTCCAACTCCTCGCCGGGCAACTGCACCCCCGGCATCCACCAGGCGTCCTCCATCCCGGTCAGGTCGGCGCCTATCTCCTTGGCCAACTGGACTGCGATGCCGTCATGGCCCTTCGGTGAGACCTGCACGCCGAAGGGCGCGTCGAGGTACTGGGTCGTGACCTCGTCCGAGCTTTCGAACCCGCCGCTGGCCAGCAGGACTCCCTTGGTGGCGCGTACGGTGTGCTCCATGCCATCGGCCCGTACGACGACTCCCCGCACGCCCGACTTATCCGTGACCAGTCGGACTGCGGGCGCCTCCACACGTACGTCCACGCCGTTGCGCAGGCTGCCCTCAAGCAGGGCACCGACCAGTGCCGGACCCGCGAGCCAGACGTCGTCGATGCCGATACCGCCCAGCAACCAGAACGGGAGCGGGTTCTTGGCCATGCCCGTGGTGAGGGCTGGCCGCACGTACTGTGCGGCCTCCCCCAGTCCTTCGGGGGAGTAGGGGCCGGGGAAGAGCGCCCGGCCGACGGACGCGCCGTCGATGTCGGAGCGGTAGTCCGGCCAGATCGTCGGGATCCACCCGAAGGAGGTGTGCTCTTCGATGAAGCGCGCGACGTGTGGTCCGGCTTCCAAGAAGCTCTCCACCAAGTCGTGGTCGAGAACCTTGTCCCGACCTTGGCCGTAGATGTAGCGCCGGGCCTGGTCCAGGTTGTCCTCGACCTTGAGGTCCTTGGTCGAGAAGCCGTGGTTGGGGATCCAGGCGGCACCCGCGGAGATGCCGGTGGCGCCTCCGACGAGTTCCCGCGACTCGACAACGAGAACCCTTGCGCCCTCCCTGGCAGCAGTGAGCGCCGCCATCAGGCCAGCCCCGCCGGAACCGACGATTGCTACATCTACCTCGTCGGGGATGCCCTTTTGAGACACGGTCCCGATGGAGCCGCTGTGCTGAGTCAAACTGTCAACCACGATTTCCTCCTTACAGATAGTCCCCGTCACGTGGCCTCGCCGGTTCAGTGGGGCACTGCAGAAGTCCACCTGCGGGATGCTTGACGCAGCAGCCCGCGGGAATGAGACCGATGCAGGTGCCGGGGACGGGCATATGCATGTACATGCATATGCATCTACTCTAGCGCGGATAGTTGATGTGTCAACTTTTCGCTCTTCCGTCTCCATCACACCAAGGACCATGCCAAGTGTCGAATTCCGGGAGTGCGTTCCTTCCGGTTGGCGGCAGATCCGGACGTTGCTGTCAGTCGTTCGTCGGGGGGGGGGGCGACATCGCCCGGGCGCGTTGACCTCGTGCCGGGCCCGTCGATCAGGAGTTCACTGATGCCGGCCGGAAGTAGGAGCTCTTGACCGGCCGCGCCGGTTCTGGTTTAGGGCGGGACGAGCAGTGCAAGCCGGAAAAGACGGTTTCACCGTCGAACCGCCTAGAGGTTTGAGCAGTCAGGGGACAGGGGCGTCAGCCGTGCGCGGGTGAGATCACGAGGTCCGCGTTCCTGGTCCACCGGAACCAAGGTAGCGTCGGGCAAGCGTGCTGGTGAGCTTTCCGGCGGCGGTGAGGACGAGCAGGGTGGCGCCTGTCCTGCGCAGCGCGGTTTTTCTTCTTCCGTGCCAGCCGCCTCCCGTTGCTGGCTTCGGGTGCGAGGGCTGAGGCGAGTAGAGGTTTCCCGCGGTCGTGGACGCTGGCTCGCTGCGCGAAAGATGTGTCCTGTTAACCTGGGCCGCCATGGCGCCTTCCATCAAGCGCGGGGTGAGCCTGTGCTGCAAGGCCATGACCCGTCCAAGCGGTCCGACGACGGCTTCCGCGCGAGGGGAGGCCGCCAGCGCGGTGATGGCTTTGGCAACCCGTTCCGCCGTGTACACAGGCGGCATGGCAAGGCCTTGCGGCCGGTGTAGTTACCGGCGTGCTGGAAGAACGGGGTGTCGATGGTTGCCGGCAGAAGCGTGCAGACCCTGAGGTTTTTCCTGCCGGTGAGCCGCAGTTCCGAGCGCAGGCTAACGCCCAGGGCGCGGATGGCGGCCTTGGACATCGAATAGGCGGAGGTGTAGGGCTGGGCGATTTCCCCCACGACGGAGGAAACGTTGATGACCACTCCCGCTCCCTGCTGCTGCATCTGCGCTAGCGCGGCCCTGCACCCGTGCACGTAGCCCATCACGTTGACGTCGATGAGGCGCCGGAAGTCCTCGACGGGTGCCTTCAGGAACGGAGCGAAAAAGCTGACCGCGGCGTTATTGACCCAGACGTCGATTCTGCCGAAGCGTGTTACCGCTCGGTCCGCGAGTTCCTGCACGGCGGCCGCGTCGCTGACATCGGTCGGCACTGCCAGTGCTTGCGCCCCGCGCCGTTCACATTCGACGGCAAGCGTTTCCAAAGCCTGTGCCTGGCGGGCCGCGAGCACGACGCGGGCGCCCTTCTGGGCGAAACGGAGGGCAGTGGCGCGGCCTATTCCGCTTGACGCACCGGTGATCACAACGACGGAATCCTTGATGCGCATCGAAGCTCCTCCTCGATGTAGGCCCGATGCCCGCTATGGGCAACTCTGGGTTCAAAAGCCCGTGTTTATAAGTATGCTTACGGTTTTGGTAACTCGCTAGCCATGGCTTTCGCGGTCCGCAGGGGAGGCCCCCTGATTATCGGGACTTCTGGTATGGCCATCTGCCCCGCCAACGATGCCAAGCCCCTCCTGTGGAATCACCTGATGCATTACTTCACCGGTGCCAGCCTCGGCGCCCTGAGAGGAGTGTGGGCCGCCACGGGCATTCGCGGACTGCACGCCAATATATGGCACACCGTGATGCGACTGGGCTTTGACCAAACAATTGAGAACGCCACCGGTGCCGGGTCACCACCAAAGACCTGGCCCGCCGAGGAGAAAGCCGTGGACGTCCTCCACAAAACGCTATTTTCAATGGTGACCGGAATGGTGGCCGACCGAATGCTGCCCCCGACGTTGGCCTCATCCCGCGGGCGCACCAGTCACTGAATTGTCTTGCCCTGGAACTGTTGCCCTAAGCCTATTCCGCCCATACTCTGAGCTCAACGACAGGAGACAAGTATGGAATTCGCCATCATTGTTGGCATCCTTTGTGCGGCATGTATCGCCTGGGTGGTATTGGGTGCCCGCGCCGACCGCCGACCAGTAAAGGGTGCCCGGGCTCCTGCTAGCACGGATGCAGCCAGCACGGGGGCTTTCGGAGCCACTGCCTACGGCGGAGATGTCGGGGGCGGTGGCGGCGACTGCGGCTGACAGGAAGGTCAGGCTGCCGCCCTTTGCCGAGGCAGCCTGAATTTACGCGTCTAGTCGCCGCGTCCGGCTTCAGTACTGATGCATAGCCGGTTGCCTTGGGCATCAGTGGCAACTACCCACATGGGCGCATGTTCATCATCGAGTGTTGCACCAACGCTTACCAGGGCATCCAGAGTCGAGCTGCTTTCGCTGAAGGGGACGGTGACGTCCAGGTGAAAACGATTCTCGCTCGGACGCTGGGACTCCTGAAACCAAATGGCCGGACCCCTGCCATAGGGATCGATCAGGCTTCCGTCTTCGTGCCTCTTGTAGCCCAGTGCCGTCCGCCAGACTTCCGAAATGGCTTCCGAGGCATCTGTGTCTATGGCTATCTCCACTGTTCGCAAGAGTTCCGGCAGGGGCGTGACGCCAGTGGCTTGGGCCTGCCGCGATATTGAACGAGCCAGCGTCACGTCACGCGCCGTCACCCTGTCGCCGGCATCATGCGAAGTGAGCGTGATGAACAGTGTGTCGTACCGCCAGTCCACATCAGGGTGGTGGTCGGATTCCTGTGCCAGCCGGCCAATGGCGGAAAGCAAGTCCAAGGCAGCTGCGGATGATTCGCATTTAACTGCGGTCCGCAAAGCACCCAAACCGTAACGCCATTCCGGCAACTGGAGCAGATTTGCTTGGATTTGCTCCTGGCTTAGGACATCTCTTGCTGGCATGATTTTTCCTCCGCGTTTCGAGTTAGCTTGAGATTATCCAAGCTATCTGGAATGCCGGAGGGCGCGCTCTCCGAATATGCTTGGGTCCGGTTCTGACCTCGTCACCTGGTTTGCTGTGTGTAACGATATCCGGAGCCCGTAGTTAGGTTAAGGCGACCCATCCAGGTCATATTCTCCTTTATGCAGATGGTTGGTTACTCGCTTTGGGCAAGCGCGTCGTTGACGAGTTTGATGAGTTCGTCCTGAGCTTCTTCCTCGATGTCGACTCCGATTTTCACTGCGGTGGCCGCGAGGGATCCTTGCGTTCCGGCTACGGACATGACCTTCTGGCTTTGCCCGTTCGGCAACTTCTGGGTGGTGATGGAGCCGAGGGACTGCTCACCGTCTGTGATCACGTCCAGTGGGGTGATCTTGCTGCTGATTTTCTGTCCTTCCGCTTCGATTTCGAAGTCGGCGCACTGCTGCATGGATTCTTGTGCTTGTTCGAGCTGCTCGGCGACGACTCGCGGGTCTTGGACGGCGACGAGGGTGATGATGGTCTGAGACTTTTCTTCGGCTGAGTGGCTGGCTCCGGCGGCGTAGGTGCTGCCATCGGGTATCCGGGTCTGTTCGGTCGCGAACATGGAACAGGCTTCAGGGGTAATGGTCGCGTTCGCCAGCAATTCCTTCGCAGCCGTGAGTCCCTGATCGATTTGTGCCGCCGGAACGACTGAAAGTTGTTGGCCCTGCGCGTCTTCCAGACCCGCGATCACTTCCTTGAGGTCGTCGTTGGTGTATGTTTTGGCCGCCGAGGTGGTCTGCGGAGATTGGGCGGTAGGGGACGTGGCCGGCTCGGCGGTCCCTTCCGGGGCTGCTTCACCTCCGCAAGCTGTGAGCATCAGCATTGCGGACAGGAGCACTGCGTAAACCCCGGTTGTGCGTGCCATTCTTACCGTCTCCCTCGGTTCGCCGGTCACACCGGCCGTGGACGCGCCGGCATGATGCGCGGCGTAGGGCGTATTCTGCACGTGTCCTCTTATGAAAAGCTTGTTCCAGCATTCACCCCGTCCATAGGGAAGCTTGCGGAGGCCAGCGGGACTTGCTGGATGCTGCGCCGAGAAAGCTATCCAACATACAGGCAACCGTTATGCGGAGGCACCATCGGCCAACCAGCCTGCCGAAGTTGCACAAAGACGCCGGATTGTGCGATTCCGCCCGGCCGGATCCTACCCCTGGCCATCGTGTTCGGCCGGCATTTCGTCTGCCAGTGCCGAGGAGGGATCGGGCAGGGTTTGGGCGTTGTAGTCGACGACCTGCCACCCGCGGTCCGGGTGCTTTTCCAGCACCGTCCAGGCGCAGTTTGCCATGCCGGCAAACATCTCGCGCATGTGGGCCGGTGCGTCGAAGAAGGCCAACAGCCCGCTTCGGAGCGCGGCACCGTGCCCCACCAGGACGCCGGTGCCGCCCCGGGCCAGCTCCGCGGCGGCGTCCTGCATGACCGATTTCATCCGCCCGTTGACTTCGGAGGGCAGCTCGGCTCCGGGAACCCGGTAGTTCTCCTCGCTGAAGAACTTCTCGTAGATGCTCGGATGCTGTTCCCGGAACTCCGCAAAGGTGGTGCCTTGCCTGATGCCCACATGGTACTCGCGCAGCCGCTTGTCCAGCACCGGTTCCAGCCCGGTTAACGCGGCCAGCTCTGCAGCAGTGTGGCGGGCGCGTTCCAGGTCGCTGGACCAGATGAAATCGGGTTGGAACGTTGCCAGCAGCCGGGCAGCCTGCTTGGCCTGGACCCGGCCGATTGCATTGAGCGGGATGTCGGCATGTCCCTGGGCCTTTTCCAAGACGTTCCAGTCGGTTTGGCCGTGCCGCCACAGCACCAGGCGGGGTCGATGGACGTGGCCGCCGGCGGGGACCTGCTGCTGCATCAATTCTCCTCACTGCCGCGGCCTTGCGCAGACGTTTCCGAGCCGCCCGCACCGGCATCCGCAGCCCTTTCCGGGGGCCGGCCGTCCCTGCCAATCTCACGGAAACTATTCACAGGGCAGGATCCGGCCCCGTAGGCTTCGACTTGATCCTACCGACAGCCGGCCTTGGGGGATGAACCGGCGCTCGATGAGAGGAAGCCGGAATGCGGGCTGACGTTCTGGAGTGGTTCTCCGCCAGAAATTATCAAGGCAAAAGCTTCGACCGGCACGAACTCGTGAAACGCAAGGCCGGCCAGCGGATCAGCGTGGTACTTCCGGCCAAGAACGAGTCGGCGACGGTCGGGTCGATCGTGACCGCTTTGCGCACCGAACTTGTCGAGGCGGTACCGCTGCTGGACGAGATCATCGTGATCGACTCCAACTCCACGGACGACACCGCCGCCGTCGCCGCGGCCGCCGGCGCAAAGGTTGCCCACCAGGACCTGATTCTGCCCGGCACCGGATGCACTCCGGGCAAGGGCGAAGCCTTGTGGAAATCCCTGGCCGTCGCCAGCGGCGACCTTCTGGTGTTCATGGACTCGGACCTGCGCCGGTTCGACGCGCAGTTCGCCGTCGGATTGATCGGCCCCCTGCTGACCGATCCCCGGACCCACTTCGTCAAGAGCTACTATGACCGGCCGCTGGACGACGGGGTCAAAATCATGCCCGCGGGCGGAGGCCGGGTCACGGAACTGGTGGCACGCCCGCTGCTGAACCTGTACTGGCCCGAACTGGCCGGGATTGTCCAACCGCTGGCCGGCGAATACGCCGGCCGGCGCAGCCTGCTCGAACGCATCCCCTTCGTCTCCGGCTACGGGGTGGAGACCGGCATGCTGATCGACGTGTTGGAAGCCGTGGGCCTGGACGGAATGGCCCAGGTGGACCTGGGCGAGCGCTGCCACCGCAACTCCACGGACGCCGAGCTGGCCCGGATGGCCCTGCAGATCCAGCTCACCGTGCAGGCCCGGCTGCACCGCCGTGGCCTGGCCCCGGCCGCCCCTTCCGCCGTCGAGCTGACACAGTTCATGCGCGAGGGGGAGGACTACGTCGGGCAAAGCTGCACCGTTGAAGTGTCCGAACGTCCGGCGATGCTGGACGTGGGCCAGTACCGGCTCGCGACCGGGCACGTGGCCTGAGCCGTGCGGATCCTCATCAACGCCGGCCCGTGGCTGCCCGTTCCGCCGCCCGGGTACGGGGGCATCGAAACGGTGATCGCCACCCTGGTTCCGGAGCTGCGCCGCGCCGGAGTGCATGTCACCCTCGCCACGGTGGGTCCGAGCACGATCGAGGCCGACGCCTACCTGTGCCCCCTCGACGAACCCCAGTTTCCCTCGATCGCCCTGCCCTATAACCAGGTCTCGGGTATCGCTCACGCGCATATGCAGGGCGTGGTGCAGGCCATGTACGACGGCGGCGCCTGGGACCTGGTGCACGACCACCTGGAGGTGGTGGGACCGGCGGTATTCGCCGCCATGGGACCGGCTGCTCCGCCGGTGCTGCAGACCCTGCACTGGGATCTGGGCAAGCACAGCGCGTTCTATTCGTCCTTCAACGGCCGCGGCCGCATCCGGTTCGCCGCGGTGTCGCAGTCCCAGCTGGAGCGCGCACCAGTAGCGCTGCAGCGCCAGACGATCGGCGTCGTCCCGCTGGCCGCTCCGCCCGCCCTGGACGTCCACGCGGAGAAAGCCGGGCATGCCCTGGTGCTGGCGCGCATTACCCGCGACAAGGGGCAGGACGCCGCGCTCAGGATCTGCCGCCTGGCGGGCCTGCCGCTGGTACTCGCCGGCCCCGTCGCCGGAATCAACGACCCGGCCGAGCTGGACCGCCGGCTGGCCGAAGGGGACCCGCATCTGGCCTCCCATCCGGATGCCAGGTACTTCCGGGAGGAGGTGAGGCCGCTGCTCGACGGCGGCCGGTACCGCTGGATCGGCGGCGTCGAAGGCGAAGCGAAGGAGCACGTCCTGCGCTCGGCCCGGGTACTGCTGGCCCCCAACCGGTGGGCCGAACCCGGAGCCACCGGGGTGGTGGAAGCCCTCTCCCGCGGCATCCCCGTGGTGGGGACACCGCTGGGAGTGTTGCCCTCGCTGGTGGACCACGGCCGCACCGGTTTCCTAGCCGCCGATGAGCAGGAGATGGCCCGGTTCCTGCAGGAACTGGACGATATCCGCCCGCAGGACTGCATCGACGCGGTGGCGGCATGGACACCCGAGGCGATGGCTGCCAGTTACCTGCGCCTGTACGACCAACTCCTCCAGGAGGCCAGATGAGCGTGAAAGTAGCCCTGATCGGGGCCGGTTCCGTCGGGCGGCGGCACGTCGGCGTCCTGCAGGAGCTCGGCGCCCGGATCACCAGCGTCACCGACGCTCATGCGGCTGCGGCCGAGAAGCTGGGGCGGGAAGTGGACGCCCCGGCGTTCACCAATCCCGAGACGGCCCTCGACCACACGGAGGCGGACGCCGTCTACGTGTGCGTTCCGCCGTTCGCGCACGGGCCCGGTGAACGGGCCGCCCTTTCCAGGGGACTGCCGCTGTTCGTGGAAAAGCCGGTCGGCCTGGGCCGGGAAACCGCGGAGGAAATCGGAGCGCTCGTGGAAGCGGCCGGCGTCGTCACCGGCACCGGCTACCACTGGCGCTGCATGGACGCCGTCGGACATGCCCGCGGCCTGCTCGAGGAGGCCCCGGCCCTGCTGGCCAACGGCTACTGGCTGGACAAACGGCCGCCGGTTCCCTGGTGGGGGCGCATGGACCGCTCCGGCGGTCAGGTGGTCGAGCAGCTCACGCACGTGCTGGACACCGCCCGCTTCCTGCTCGGCGAAGCCGTTGAGGTCTACGCCGCCGGGGTGCGCGGGACGGAGGCCGGGCAGCCGCCGGACGACGGATCAGGGCCGGAGCCGGACGACGTCGACGACGCCACCGCGGCCACCGTCCGCTTTGCCAGCGGGACCGTCGCCACGCTGGCGGCGACCTCGGTGCTGGCCGCCAAGCACCGCGCGGCTCTGCACATCGTGAGCCGAGGCCTGTACCTGGAGCTGTCCGAGGCCGGCCTGAGCAGTTTCGACGGCACGTCACGCACGGACCTGGGCTGTGCCGAGGACCCGCGCATCGCCGTCGACCGGGAATTCATCGAAGCAGTCCGCGGCGAACGGGAAAGCACCCGCGCACCCTATGCCGAGGCCCTGCGCAGCCACCGGCTCGGCTGTGCCATTGCCGAATCGGCGCGCACGGGGCTGCCGGTGAAGCTGCCCGAAGAGCGGCCGGCCACGGCAGGGGCAGCGCCGTGAGGAAGCGGCGCAACCTCGTCATTCCCGCAGCCGGAGCCTTGGAAATTGTCGAGGAGCAGCTGCCCGAAGTCCCCGACGGCGGGCTCCTGCTCGAAACCCTCGTCACCGGCCTGTCAGCCGGCACGGAACTGGCCTTCGTCAAGGGCGACCACCCCGGGTTGCGGTCCCGCCTGGATCACGAGCTCGGCCTGTTCCTGCAGGACTCAGCCGAGACCGCCTATCCGATCCGCCGGCTGGGCTACATGGAGGTCGCCCGGGTCGCACAATCCCGCACGCCCGCCTTCGCCGAAGGGGACATCCTCGCCACGGCCTATGGCCACGCCACCGCGCATGTGGCCGACCCGCTGCGCGAGCATCTGGTGCCGCTGCCCAACGACCTTGACCCGCTGCTGGGCGTCTTCGTCGCACACTTCGGTCCCATCTGTGCCAACGGCCTGCTGCACGCGGCGGCAGACGAAACCGGCGGCCTGGTCCGCGCGCTCGGCGACGGGGTGGATGGTCGGCTGGTGCTTGTCACCGGCGCAGGACCCATCGGGCTGGTCACCGCCCTGTTCGCCCGGTCTCTCGGCGCGCGCGAAGTCGCCGTCGCGGACTCGGACGCCCGCCGCCGGCAGCTGGCCGAAGAGCTGGGCTTCCTGGCCCTCGACCTGAATGACGACCCCGGCAAGATCCTGAAAACACGATGGCGCCATGGTCCCGGGGACCGGGGCGCCGACGTCGTCTTCCAATGCCGGGGACGCCCCGAGGCGCTGCACGCCGCCCTCCGTGCGGCCCGGCCCCAGGGCAGCATCATCGACCTCGCCTTCTACACCAGCGGAGCCGACGCCGTACGGCTGGGCGAGGAATTCCACCACAACGGGCTCAATCTGCGCTGCGCGCAGATCGGGAGGGTACCGCGCGGCCTCACGGCACAGTGGGACCGGGCCCGGCTCTCGGCCGAAACCATCAAGCTGCTCGGCACCCACGGCGACAAGATCCGCAAGCACCTGATCACCGACGTCGTGCCTTACGAAGACGCGCCGCTGCTGATGCATGACGTCTCCCGCCGCCGACGGCACGTGCTGACCGCCGTCTTCGCCGTAGCCCCGGCGTTCCTGTGAGCACCTGAGGTTGATTGGCGGTCCTGCACGAGCCTGATTGGGCCTAGTTCAATCTGGCAGACAACGCGCTTTCCGCCCGTGTTGCCGACGGCCTGGCCGAGGACCGTGGCTCACCACACGACGTCCTCGCCGAAGGTGTCCAGCCGGAAGCTCTGCTGTGGCCGTTCGTCGACGATCTCGAAAGCGAGGGTCTCGGTGTGTTCGTTGCCGTAGCGGTCGGTCCAGACCACCTCGGCCAGGTGCATGCCGTTCTCGAGGTCGGCCGGCAGCGGGATGCGCCACAGGTGCGGGGACCCATCGGCGAGGTTGCCTTCCACCGGGCGCGGTGCGGAGGGTCCGTAGACCTGGCCGTTGTACAGGTGCAGGCCTTGGGCCTCCGGGTTCCCCGAGGTCGACTGGTAGGACATCCGGGCGCTGGTGAGCTGGCGGATCAGCGCCGACGGGTCGGACCACTCGACGCCGCGCCGGACCTCTTCACCCGCCGCGGGCTGGGTGATCTCCGCGGTGACCGGTTCGGCGCCGTCGATTGAGACGGTGACGGTGGAGTCGGTGGTGCCGGCCCAGACGTTGGCGGTCAGGTAGGTGCCCCCGTCCAGGTCGTCGCGGGTGATCATGTTCTGATCCCCGAGATCACCCAGGGTGAGCGGGGGCACCGCGTCCTTGTGCTTGTTCTCCCACGTGACGGGGTGCTCGTCGCGCCAGTCGATCAGGGTCTGCGCCCAGTGGCGGTAGTGCGGGGAGCTCAGGCCCAGGCCCATCTGGTCGCCGTCCCGGCCGGTGGCATGGAAGGCGTGCCGGTAGTCCGTGCCGGAGAAGTCGAAGGTCCAGAAACCCGGCAGCGCGCCGTCGCCCTGGAAACTCATCGGCTGGCCGTCGACGTCGTAGTCCCCGGCGTACCAGTCTCCCGACACGGCGCCGGCGACGATGTGGTCGAACGGCACCGCCTTCACCCCCACGGCCTCCTCCCACGCCCCGAGGGAATCCCCCTCGGCCATCGACTCGACCCAGTGCGAATGACCGGACAGGGACAACGCCTCGCGTCCTTCGAGGAGTTCGTAGAGTGTGCGGACGTCGTCGGTCTGGTGCTGGGCGCTGTCGGCGCCGGAGTGGGACACCAGCGGGATGTGCGTGGCGATCACGACGCGCTTGTCCTTGGGCACGGTGGCCAGATCCTTCTTGATCCAAGCCAGGGTGTCTTCCCCGAGGCGGCCGTTGTACGCCGGGGCGCCGGCCGGGTCCTCGCAGGCCGGCCGCTTGCCGTCGGCGTTGTCGTCCTCGGGCGTGCACGGGTATTTCACGTTGTTCAGCGCCAGCACGTGTACCTCGCCGACATCATAGGAGTAGTTCTCCGGTCCCCAGTGCTGCCGGTAGGTATCGAACGACCACCGGGCGTCCGTGGCGTCGAAGTCCAGGTCGTGGTTGCCGGGGATCGCGCGCACGGGCATGCCCATCAGGCCCAGGGCCTCCTTCGCCCGGTCGTACATGCCCAGGTCATCGCCGGCGATGTCGCCCAGCAACAGGGCACCGCAGTCGGCGGCATCATAGGCCGCGGCTTCCCGCAGGGCACCGTTGCGCGCATGGGAGATCTCCTGGTTGGAGTAGGCCTGCGGATCGGCCAGCACCAGGCACCGAATGTCCTCGCCGGCCGAGGAGGGGTTCTTGGACAGCGGGAAGTTCACCGCGGCGGGCAGTTCCCCGGTGGGCTCCAGGCCTCCGAAGCGCAGCTCCTGCTCGGCGGTGCCCTTGGGGGCGTGGGTGTAGGAGAACTGCGCGACGTTGTTCTCATCGACCGGGGTGTCCCAGCCGGCGGGCTTGGTGACGAAGAAGGTGTCCTTGTCCTGCGCCGGCAGCTCGTAGCGGCCCTTGGCGTCTGTCTGGACCACCTCGCGGCCGTTGGACACCGTTACCCCCGGGATGCCCTTCTCGCCCTTATCCCGGATTGAGTTCCGGTTGGCGTCATCGAAGACCACGCCATCCAGAACATCCCCTCCGGTCCCGCCCTCGGTGACGACTTCGGGATTGCCCACATACGTCGTGGGGTCCACCCCATCATCGACGGGCTCGTCCCCGCGGTGACCCTTGGCGGGGGCATGGGCCGGAGGGTTGCCCTCCGCGCCGGAATGCTTCGGCGGATCCGCTGAAGCGATCTGCACGCCAAAGAACGCCAGCGGTGCCAGCAAGGCGAGGGCGGTGCCGCCCGTCAGGGCACGACGGCGCCGGGAGACAGGGGAAGACATTCAGAATCCTTTCGCCAGGGTGATTGCTGTAGTAAGCAAGCCCTCAAGCTAGGACTTCCGTATGACGGGCCGGTCCCTGTTCCGCCACGACCGGGTGAACGGGCGGCAAAGCCTGGCCTGCTCAGGCTCCAGATGCCGGCGCCACCTCGGTAAATGTGCCCTCGCAGCACCGCTTTCGCCCGTTTGTTTTTGTACCGCCGTCATTGGCCCGTGCGGTTCTGTCTCCCACGGCTGTTCCATACCTGATCATTCCGCCGCTGCACAGCGGAGGCCCACACCCAGGTCACCCGCCGGACCTGCCCTACGTCGCCTTCGGGCTTGGGGAAGACAAGCTCACCACCGCCTGGACGAGTTGCCCGCAAACTAACAAGCATCCCTGTGCAGTGTCTTACCCCGAATCCCGTCACACTTGGCGCTGCGGTCCAGTACCGCCGCGCAAGAGTGGCTCGTTCGTGCACGCGGAGAATCCCGCCGTGCGGTCACCTCAACGAACATATGCGCTGTTATCGGCGTTTGTCGAGGACCTCGGGTGGCCTACCGGATTCGACGCAGACGGTGACGGTTCGGCTGCGAGAGCTAGTACCGCAGGGCAGGTAGCCTTGCCATCAGCAGCTTTGATCAGGGGGAGCATGAACGAGGGTTCGACAGACGGCGCAGTCGGACGGCATGGTGTCAGGATATGCGCCGGCGTTGCCGCAGTCGGCCTGTTCGTGTGGGCAACGCTCACGTCGCTGGCGGGCATCTTCGCGGTCGTGCCGGCACCGGGTGACCCGCTGGCCCTGGTGCTGAGCGCCCTCCTGACGGCCGGTTTACTGGCCCTCCCCGCCGGGATCATCGTCCTTGCTGCCGCACGCTGGCGGCCGGGACTTACCATGTTGGTGACGCACGGGGTCTTCAGTCTCGCCGTCACTGCCGTCTTCTACGTCATGGTGGCCCCGGGCCTGTGGGGTGCTGTCGGGATGGCTTTGTCGGCCGCTGTGCTCGCCCTTGGTTTGGCAGCACGACGTCCCGCCCGGACAGCCCTGGCTGCAGATTAGGCGAAGGACTCCGGCCCGACGGGCACCTCGTCGATGACTTCCTCTCTGAGGTTTGGGCGGGGAACCGGCTTCACTCAGCTCCGCATATGGAGTGGAAAGATGCCGAAACCACCTGGCCGCGAGGGGGGGGCGGGAATGAGAAGGCTGCCGAACAGGGCCGGATCGTCATGAGCCGCGATAGTTCGAACAAGGAACACCCCGGCAGCCGAGCCGCGATCAGCGCCGCGCTGGCTGGACTGGACCAGGCGCGGGAGGCCGTGGCCTGGATGGAAACCATGGGCACGGTAGATGGGGATTATCCGGTGCTCAAGGGCTAAGTGGGCACCGGGCACCCCGCCTAGGTTTGGCCGCCGGCTCCCATCATGGGGGAGAGGTACGACAACGAGAACCGGGTCATACCCAGTGGGGACAGCTTTGAGCTGTGGCGGAAGGCTCCACCTGCCCGCCAATGGGCATAACCCGGGCCCCTAAAAACCCTGGGTCTTCGCTGCGCTACGCCCTGGTGGGCGTCCGCTGGCGCGGCCGGCTGTTGGGTCCAGTGCCGGCTCCGCAGAGCTCCGCCCTCCCTAAACCTGTTTTCACGTCTTCGACGTTTTTGGCTGCTGTCCTTCGGATCGTACGTGCCCGCTCCACCCCGTCCAGCCCCTCCTTCGTCGGGGCCTGCAGGGGCGTGAATTTCCTTTCGGCGCTCGTGCCTCGCTTATTTCCTCCAGGAATTTCCCCACCCTTTGCCCTTGCGGGTAGACGGGCCTGCGTCGGGCACAGCTCCGCAAGCTCCGCCAGCAGCCAAAGAACAACGGGGGAGAGGGGAAGCTGGCCGGTCATCCCTGGTCGCCCCACCCACCAAAATCCTCTGCAAAAGGAGCAACACCATGAACACCACACCCACGCTGGAAATGCTCGACCCCAAGACCCTGACCATCGACATCAACGTCCGCAAGGACACCGCGCTCACCCCCGCCTTCGTGGCCAGCATCAAAGAACACGGCGTACTCGAGCCCGTGATCGCACACCGCAAGGACGACGGCACCGTGCACGTCCTGATGGGACAGCGCCGCACCCGCGCCGCCGTCGAAGCCGAACGACCCGAGATCCCCGTCATGGTCACCGAAAGCCCCGAGGAAGCAGAACGCATCGTCACACAGGTAGTCGAGAACATCCAACGCTCCGCGCTGACCGAGGCCGACGAGGCCGAGGCATACCACCAGCTCTCCCTGATCGGCGTGTCAGCGGCACAGATCGCCAAGAAAACAGGGCGGACCAAGATCAACGTCGAGGACGCGCTGAAAGCCAAGTCCACCACCGCCGGGGACGCCGCCCTGGGCAGGGGATGCACCATCGAAGAAGCCCTGATTCTGGCCGAATTCGAAGACGACCCCGACGCGACCGAGGAACTGGGAAGCAGTCCTCGCCGACGAACCCGACATGCTACTGCACGTCACCCAGCGCCTGCGGGACAAGCGGGACATCGCCGCCGCCCGTGCCGCGAAGATCGCCGAACTTGAAGGCCAGGGCAAGGCCATCGTCGAGGACGCGGGCCACTACGCCGACGAAGACGCCCTGTACGTCTCGGCCGCGAACCGGGCCGACGGGGAACCGGCCACCGAGGACGACGCCAACGCCTACGTCATCCAGCGCAACTGGCAAGGCAACCACTCCGCCAAACCCGTCATCAGCGGGTGGAAGGAACTCGGCTTCACCCCGCGCCACGAACGCTACGACGGCGGCCGCCAAGCACAGTCCGGCCCCATGACCGAGGAACAAAAAGCCGAACGCAAAACCCTGATCACCAACAACAAGGCCATGGAATCCGCCGGTATCGTCCGCCGCGAGTTCGTGAAGAACCTGTTGGCGCGGAAGCAGGCACCCAAAGGCTGGCTGTACTTCACCGTCCACGCCATCACCCACCACCCCGAAACCGCCAGCGGATACCAAGGCGAAGTCGCCGCAGACATGATCGGAGCCAAAACCGAAGATAAGAACGGACGCTGGGGCTGGAACCCCCTCCGCGACCACGTCGCAAACACCACCGCCCGGCCCGAGTTCTCCCTGATCGCACTGATCTGCGCAGGATACGAAAAGACCATTGCCAAGGACTCATGGCGCTCACCCCACCAAAGCCACCGCGACTACCTCAATCAGCTCGTCACATGGGGCTACACCGCCTCCGAGACCGAACAGATCATCATAGACAGCGGCAAAAAAACCACCACCGGAGCCGCATAAGACCACCTTGCCGGGCGGCATACAAAAATCGCCCGGCAGGGCACCAACCACAACAGACTCGGCCAGGAACCGCCCAAAAGTGGGGCGGTCCGCCGCGCCAGACCAAGACACAATAGCCACTCACGGCGGCGGACCGCCGCTAAACGCGACACAACCCCAAGAACCAATCCACCGCGTGATCAGGAACAACGACGTTCCCCACCCTGTGGCAGCACCACCAATAATTCAGCTACGCTGAAACACAGATTTCCTTTGCAGAGGGAAACCCAGGAAGGGTCGGCACACAGGTGCCGGCCCTTCCACTTTTCCAGACCTCACCGATATCAGCCTCCGCTATTTAGCGGAAATCCTTCCTAGGATGAACTGATGAGCGAAACAGCGCCAGAACCCGGTGGCCCAGCCCAAGCTTTTACGTACGACGGTCAGGTCAGCGAGGAAAAGCTTGCAGAGCTCCTTGCTCTTGGAGCGGAACACTCATCCCTGGACTTCAAGAAGGAATTGAACCTCAACGAGCCGGTGAAGAAGCTCGATTTCATCAAGGACTGCGCCGCCATGATGAACCAACCTCAGGGCGGTTATTTGGTCATCGGCGCGAATGATGACGGAACGCCGGCCGCAGGGTATTTGGCGCCAACAAAAGAAATGTTCGATTCCGCTGCTCTCACCGAAATTGTCAGGCCGTATGTCGATGCGCCAGTCGACATACGGGCACAGGTACACACACTTCAGCTAGCAGGGGAACCTGCCCGAATGGCAGTCATCTACATCGCGCCTCCGGCTGACGGAATACCGGCGGTGATGGCAAAGGACGGCATCACCAAGGCCCCGAGCGGCGCGAACGTAACGAGGTTTAGCCGTGGGGTTGTATTCACCCGCGAGGGAACCTCCAATGCCGTCGTCACCCACAAAACGTGGGGCAACGTTCTTGCTAACTTCAAGAGCCAACAACGTGCTGAATCTCGTCAAGATGTGGACGCACTTATCCGCAGAACCTTGCAGATGGTTGGTACCTCCGGTGCCCCGGCAATGATAGTTCCCGACCTGGCCATGGATGCAGCGACATTTACCGATGCGCTAAGCAGGACGCTCACCGACGGCAACGTTCGTGCCCTTAGGAAGTTCCTGGCTGCGGCGAAGAATGCTTACCTCCAAGGAGAAAGTGAGGAGCAGAGGTCGACAGCGCTCAACAGGATTGCTGCAGTCGCGGCAGAAGCTGTGATCGTGGGCGACATTGCCGCCGTCAAGCTCGCCATGGACGTGCTTTCAAACTTGTACGAGAGCTATCTGCTTACCCCGGGAAGAACGCAAGGTAAGCAAGGTGCGCAGGCCAATTGGCTCGACATCGTTCTCCGGGTCATGGCGGTGGGGGCCGCCGCTGTCCGCAACGGCCAGTACGAGGCTTTGCCCACTATTGTTTTGAGGTCAATAGGCGACAGCGTCTACTCCTACAGATCCTGGATTCGACATGCGATAACTGAGGCGTCAAGGGCGGGCCTCCTTGTCCGGTCCGACGAAACGGAGAAGGGCGGGAACCTCATTGCAATGTCCGCCGCGCTTCTACGCCACAGCGCAGATCTACGGCCCGACATTCAGATTGCAGACGATGCAGAATCGGGCGAAGCCTTTCTCGATTCGTTGTGTCAGTTCGATTTCCTTTGGTGCTGCCTATCCCTGGCCTCGAACGAGGATGCATCATCTTCCGCTGCGTACTTCCCGAGTTGTGCTGCCTATCACCAACACAGGGTCGCGCCGGCGCTACACCTGGTTGAGAATAAGCCGGAGGTTAGAGCGCAGATATTCGGAGACATCTCAGACCGGAAGATTGCAGATTCAATTCTCGAAGTCATAGAGATGGCCAAAGGCCAATCATGGAACTATGGCGGATGGTGGGGCGGTCGCCGCGAGATAGATCCTGCCGGCTGGACCATGAAGAATGCATCCATTGAGGACACGCCTGCTCAGCGCTTCTAAAAGGTGTAGAGACCTCCTGTACGAGCCGATCAGTGATACCAGGACGGCATCTGCTGGCGCCGAGTCCTAGATGAAGCGGGTTTTTATAGGACGGCCAGGGAACAGCTTCTGCACTTTTTCACGCTGCCCCGAGAACAACGTCCCATCGTCGCCGGCGTCGGGCATGGGGGCACGACCGGCAGCGAAGGTTCCCTGAAGCTCTTCTATAGCGTGCCTGCCCCACCCCAACATCGCCAAAGCCCTGTCTTCAGGCAAGTGGCCACCTTGCAGGCTGCCTCCCCCCTCCATCTCGTGCGTATATAGATGTTGGTTGAAGAACGCCGACGCCCAAGCAAGACCATGAGCGTACCCGGAGCAAAGCTGCCATTTTTGAAAAAAGTCCGTTCCTCGTGCCTCGTCGACGTCCTTAAGATGAGCTGTTCGGTCCAGGCGCGCTGTTACAGCTGTCTTCTTAATGCCCAGGCGAAGCGCGGCCGCGCTTAGGTCGTCACATGTTCCCCGGTGGTGGGCGGCAGCCTGCGAGCTTTCCTCTCGAACGTTTTGGGGCGAGTCGGCAGAATCTGCGAGGCCCTGGAAGAACTTGGCAGCATTAAAGGCCGAGTCATGAGCGACTCGCAATGCACGCTGTTGCCGGCCAATCCGCCCAGTTCCTGTTAGGATCCACATGGCTACGCCTGCTAGCTCTACGGCTCCCCGGGTGGCGGTGGCGGTAGCCACCGAGTGAATCTTGCCCGTTTTGATGCTCGATAGGGCTCCCGAGAGGTTGTCTACCGCGGAATCTAGGAATGCTCGAGTTACGACTCCGACGGAGACTCCGCTTGGCATGCCGTTTTCATCTCCCGCCAAGAGACTGTCGGGGGCAAGGGAGTATGCGGAAGGATCAGACGACAGGTCTCGCGTTTTGATAACCCACCGCTCCAGCTCAAGCCAATCTTCGGCCGAATCGCTCATGCCTGATTCCTATCACACAGGGTCCGAAGCTGATGAAGCTCGCCGCATTGCCGTGCCAGAAACGACTCATTTCTACTGATCCGCCGACGCTAGGACAACTATTACTGGTCCAGATTGCAGACGCGCTCCAAGACTGGTTCGGGACACCCCAACAGGCGCAGAGCGTGGGCACGCACTATGCGCTCGAGTACCCTCACCGTGTCATGAAGGTCATAAGCGTCGAAACCCTTGTTACCGTGGGCCAGATCGTTGCGAACTCGGCTTAGCGCGTATGCGACGCGCTGTGCCTCTGGCCCTTGGGCCTCGGCCAGGTAGTTAGTCAACAACTTGCAGGCTGCCAGCCGCGGAGTGAGATCCACAGGCAGTTCACCCAGCAGGTGATGCAGGGCCTCGTTCAGCCCCCGAGGCGGATTCTTGGTGAGGTTCTTCTTAACGAACGTCAGTTGTTGAGGATTGAGAATGTCGGCATTCTGGAGCGCCTCAATGAGGGTATTGCGTTTCTCCGTGTGACGGTTCTTTCGCTCTTCGTAAGCAGCAGCGGTCTCGTGACCGTGTAGGCCCTCCAGCGCTTGTACGAGTAGAAGGAAGCGGGAGCGGGGGTGCTCGTCGGTCGCCGACAACATCGCCCCGTAGGTCTCGATTAGCGGGTGATGATCGTCCTCAAGCCCTTGCCAGCGCCTGAGCATGTCGAGTAGGGACAGACCATCGACGGCGATATGGACTGCTGTCGAAGACTTATTCACCGCTGCCTCGTCGGACTGATACGGCTCCTGTGTGATTCCCAACCCGTAGACCTGCCGGCGTTGGTGTGTACCGGGCCCGTCGACGCCGTTCGCGTCGACGGCCAGATAGGTGAGGGGCTGCCCATCTCCCGTGGCGATCGAGACAATACGTCGAAGGGGGACGATCCACCGGTCCACCCAGGCGCGCACCGTCAATGCCTCTCGTGACTCGATCCGGACGACCGGGCTCACGACGAACCTGAACGCATAAGCGTTACCTACTGCGATGCTGGCGTCGTACTCCAAGCGCACGGTGACGTCGTCGTCGCTCCACTTCTGGGACGAGTCAGGATTGCCAGACACAGCCCAGTCGCCCTCCAGATGCCGGCCCTCCCCACCTTTCGGGAACGTCCACCCTGAGAACGGAGAGGCTCCTGCAAATGCATCGAGCGCGCCAACTTGCGCGCTCACACGCGAATAGGTCGGAACCACTGACTGGTTTGCCGCCTGTTCCTGATCTTGCACCTCGCAGGCGATCTTCGCACCAAATCCACGAAGCCCCTCGGGAGCGCCAACAATGGCGGTACCGGCGCTGATGTGGCCCTGCTCCGGAAACCAATAAGTGATTGAGGCATCGATCAGATCCACATCGTGTCCGTTTGCGAGACGTGCTCGCAAACGGGGCAGCTGGACCTCTTGAGGAAAGCCGGCACTACGTTGCCCTGTTGCCGTTTCGTCCCACTGAATTGGGACGTTGCCGTATACCGACCCGGTGGGAGGACGGTTAGCACGGAGATCGAGAGCGCCGGCATGCTCAGTCACACCCCCGTTGGGGCCAGGTAATAGCCACGTGCACAGATACTCGTCGGGTTCGACAAGCAGTTTTAGAGGCGGTTTCTCTGCGGCCATTTAGAAAGCTTAGGAGATGGACGGCGGGTAGCTCAGAACTTTGCGAACTGACGCCGGTCCGATCGATCAGTGCACGAGTCAAAAACGACCGTTTGAGACCCTGTCAGTTTTGACCGCCATGATCACCCGAGGAATGGCCTGGATCGAGCTGTCGGAAGTCGTTGCCGGAATCATAGTCAGTCAAAATAGGGGAGAAGGCGTTATTGACCACTGAGAGCGGACTGCGCCGGAGAGAGCATCTAGGACCTAAAAACTAGTGGGAGCATGCAAGTCAGGCCGCCGGAGCGACACGATCATATCTTGTTGCGCAGCCACCCTCCCCCTGTCGAAGTATGGTTGAGCCGAAATTGCAGGACCCGCAGGAGAGGAACGGATATGGCTGATCTATTGCATTTGATCGACCGGCTTTCGCCGAACGCACACGAGGCCCTGGTATGGATACTGGACAAGGGGGGAACCGCAACAGGAAGCCCTGAGGGATGGACGGGGCGACAACGAAATGGCGTCACCACGGAGTTAAAGTCCTTCGATCTCATCTGCACCGAGGTGTCTATCGTGTCCGAGTGGGAACTAACGACGCTCGGGGAGCGGGTTGCGGCTGTGCTGAAGCGCTCGATGGAGCGCGGGCCTTTGCGCATGGATGCCGTGCAGCAGGAATTTCTTCGCTGGGTAGATGAAAAAGGACCCGCGGGAAGTCACGATTTCATCGGCATGACAGTCCGATCCAAAGAAGTGTCCGAGCAGGAGGTGGAGGATGTTGTCGCGATGTTGCAGGAGTACCGCCTGCTGGATGGCATCCCAACAGCGTCTGCAGAACTCGTCAGGCCGGAACTTACTTCCCTGGGCAGGAGCGCCCTCTACAGCGGTGTAAGCCCCCGCCACTTCCTAGAGGCAGAGAGGCGGGGCGGTGGCAGCGTGAATTATGACTACAGCCAGAACAACAAGACTATGCACATAACCCGCAGCACGGTCGGAATTGCAGCGGTGGGCGACAGTATCATTCAAGAGGGTGCGCACATTTACACGGTCGATATGGAGGTAGTGCGCGCGCTTCTACAACAAGCCCGGTCGGACCTAACCAACGTCGAACTCGACCGGGGACGTATCGAAGAGATCAGCGAAAGACTCGACCGGATTCAGGAGGCGGCTGAAGAGGAAGCTGCATCACGGAAACCTAATCGAGGACGCGTGAAGGAAATGGTTAGCAACCTAGTCACTGGGTTGGCTGTCGAACTTGCCGTAAACGGAATGCCGGGATTCCTGCAGTCGGTGGCGCGACTGGCCGAGGCATTTTGATCGGTATCTGACGAAAAGCTTAAGAATTCGGCATCTTCTGTGTCTCATGAAACCACCGTCTATTGAGACGACGAGCTTTCCTGGGCCATCGTCTCGCCGAGTGACAGAAAGTCGCGGTTTCCGGAGAACGCCTTCGTCTCATCAATATGTCTCACGTCTGTTAGTCTCAAGAGCAGGAAATTGAACCTTTGATGTGACTAACGAGGCGGCGGTTGTGGCAAGCATCGGATGTGCCAGGGTCAGTACCGTCGAGCAGAACGCGGACCTTCAACATGCCGCGCCTGCTGGCGCTCATCGATGACCTCGAAGGGCGGGGAATCCACTTCCGTTCACTGACCGAGGGCATCACCACCACGGGTGCAATGGGCAATGCCATGCTCACCGTTATGTCTGCGTTTGCCCAGCTAGAACGCGACCAGCTGGTCGAGCGGACCAAGGCCGGAATGGCTGCCGCTGCCGTTCATGGCCGGCGGGCCGGCCGGGGGGAAGTCACCGCGGGGGACTACAAGGTGCAACGCGCCTGCGAGTTGAAGGCCCAGGGCCTCAAGCCCGCAGACATCGGTAAATTCATCGGCGCCAGCCGCGCGACCGTCTACCGGTATTTGGGTCTGGACTAAAGCTGGCGCCGGCGCAGCAGACTCAGAACAGTTTTCGAGCCGTATATACGAGTGTGCTGTTATCAGTCCTTGATCGACTACCTCA
Organism: Arthrobacter senegalensis; assembly: GCF_059091765.1. Classification (NCBI taxonomy): domain Bacteria; kingdom Bacillati; phylum Actinomycetota; class Actinomycetes; order Micrococcales; family Micrococcaceae; genus Arthrobacter; species Arthrobacter senegalensis. The sequence goes on from NZ_JBNHGZ010000002.1 coordinate 702,862, forward strand.
TCAATCATCGCGTGACGTCGACGACGTTGCGGCCTCCGACCCTGCCCTGCACGATCTCCCCAGCGGTGGCCATAGTCTCCTCGAGACGGATGGTCCTGGTCATTCCGTCCAGTATGTCGAGGTCCAGATCGGCGCTGCGCATCTCTCACGCTTGCTTGCGCAGCTCCCGCGGAGCATCCCCAAAGTAGGCGCCGGCCAGGGTAACGGCGCGCAGGATGAACGGCACGACCGTGTCGGGCAGATCGTGGCCTTGGGCCATGCCGCAGGCCACGACAATACCGCCGTATCTCGTCTGTGCCAGCACGTTAGTGAGGGCCCTGGGACGTATCCGTTGTACGGGAGCGGGGGCGGTTCAACCCGTATTTATGATCGGGCGGACGTCATTGCGGACCAGGCTTCGTTGAGCCGGAAGGGGACCACAGAGGCGTTTCGATCGGCGAGAAATCGGTATCGAGATTATCCAGCCGGCGCATTCGAGTACCTTCGAGAGAAGCGAGCGTTTCCTCAGTCAGAGGAGTCGTGAACACGTTCTCGACGTGGGTGTATTCCGCAGCCAACCGGCCTATCGGGGAGAGCGCGGCGGTATCGATGCGGCCTCTCTCCAGATATAGGTCATCGCGAACATGAAAGCGTACGATCTCGCCCCACACCACGTTCTCGGTCTCGCTGACTGGGATAATCCGGTTGACCTGGCATTCGTACGCGATGGGGGCGGAGGCAACCCGGGGCACCGAAACCACTTCGCATTCTCCCTTTGCGAGGCCGAGTATTTCGAACTCGTCCTGTTCTGAGTCGTACTCGTAAGCCGACCGGTGAACGGCGTCGGATTGGGCAATCGTCGCCATGTTCACGACAAACTCCCCGGTGTCGCGGATGTTGTTGAAGGTGTCCTTGAGTGTTGTCCCGTCGGCACGTGGCTGCAGGGAGATCGAGATCATGGGCGGGCGACGCCCGACCGCAGTGAAGAACGATATAGGTGCGATATTGCCGACCCCGTCGCGGGAGAGGGTGCTCACCCATGCGATGGGGCGGGGCAAGATGGATCCGATGAGTAGCTTGTACGCTGCCGCTTCGGACAGCGTGTCGGACGAGATAATCATGATCGGCTCACATTCCGGAGGTTGCTTGCGGGCCATGGCAGAAGGCATGGGGCATGAGGCACCCGTACGACTTTGGTAGGCCCTTTGGGGAAGGCAATGAGTTAGCTGATTGTACGCGCGTGCTGAATCGTGCTACTAGTTCCTGGCCGACGCGGTCCGAGCCCGGTAGGCACGAACGTTGGCGCGATTCCCGCAGACCTTGACGTCGTGCCACACAGCGCTGTTGTTAGGGGACCGGTCGAAGAAAACGATGTTGCAGTCGTGGTTCTTGCAGGTCTTCATGCGACGGAGCCTGTCGGAGAGCTGGGCCCGGTAGCAGATGATTAACAGAGCCGTTTCGAAGTACTGCCAGCCCTCGCTCGAGGGCAAAATATCTATACGGCCTCCCGAAACTCTCACCAGCGAGGGGTGCTCAATATGTTCGGCGTCCGCTGTGAGCGCCCTGTCGGCGTCCTCTTCGCGGCCGCCGAACAGTTCGTTGAACAGCTTACTGCGTAGCCTGATGAGGCTAAGGCGATCCTCTTCTTGGAGGGCTGGCAACGACAGCGCAAGACCGGTCTCGTCGACAGACTTCCAAAGCCGGCCTACGGAGTCGGCCCACTCTTGTGCGGATTCGAGCGTGCCGAGGAGGTCGGGCGGTGCGACGGATCCTTCCTCGATCGTGTTGAGGAAATCCTGCACCAGGCCCAGGTTCCCGGGCGCGACGGGCAGGCGGTAACGAGTTGTTGCCGGCCAAGCCATGTCACGCCCGGGACTCTGCATTCCGATCAATTCTCCGGTTGTATTCGTTCTTTTCTGGTCAAGTGCTTTGTAAACCAGCGTAGAGCTGACCCGGACGTAGTCTCAAACTCACCCAAATATGCATCGAAATGACCGCCGGGGAACAGCACCAGTTCTTTCGGTTCCAGCGCTCGTTCATAAGCATCGAGGGCCAAGTCCGTTGGGGTGACGGTGTCATTGTCGCCAACGACCATGAGCAGCGGTGTGGGAGAGACACGCCCCACATAGATGCCTGGTTCGTATGCACGTGCAGCTCTAGTTGAGCGAATGGTGACGTTATTCTCCCATAATCCATCAGGGATTGGCTGAAGGTAGAACGCAACCGCATCGGGGGCACTATAAGCAGCCGGGACCGCCCCGTCTGCGCTGGCCAGCGCAATACGGCTTGGCTCCTTGCCTTCCAGCTGCGCCACTTCATCGGCGGCAAAAGATGCCTCCAAAGCAGCGGTGGCCGAAGGGCTTACTCGTCTCAGCCCTTGTTGGTAACCGCTGATTGTAGGGACTTGGGCCACCACAGCGCTGACTCGGGAACCTGTTGCCCCGAGGACTATTGCATGGCCGCCTGAATAGCTGGAGCCCCACACCCCAATCCTGGTTGAGTCGACCTCGGAGCGGGTCTGTAAGTAAGTAATGGCTCGACGCCAGTCCTCGATCTGACGCCAAGGATTGATGTCCTGTCGCGGCTCGCCACCACTGGCGCCGAATCCACGATGGTCGTGAAAGAGGACGACGAACCCCGCGGCAGCGAACCGTTCCGCATAGGGTAGCGTGCCCTGTTCTTTGACCCCGCCGTATCCCACAGTCATCGTTATGCCGGGGAAAGGTCCGCTACCTGTTTTGGGAACGTACAGGTTGCCAGACAGTTCAATATCGCCGTCAGCTCGAAAACTTACTTGCTCGATCGTGTAGCCATTATGTGTATTGCTAGTCATCGGCGCGGAAATGCCCTTCCTTGATTTTGCCAGCCGTGCGTCGGGCGAGCTCAGCAGAGAACTCCAAGACGGCGCCGAGGGGCCGGTGACTGATAGCAATGTGTTCGATGAGACCCTCGTCATTGCGGGTTAGTACCGTTACGCCGGAGAACTGCACACCCGAGGGCCCGCTGGCCTCCCATTCGATGTAGGTCCGAGGCCCGTTCTTGGCCTCATGGGTGAACTGCAGGGTGGAGTAGTACTGGCTTGCTGTCGCCATCGATGTCTGGACATCCTCGCGGCCTTGGAGGGGAAGGAGCAAGGCCGTCGCTTCAAGGACAACGTTCTCGGCGAATGCTTCCCCGAAGGCTTCTTCAGTCTCGGACTCGAACGCGCCGGTCCACGCTTCTTCGGCTACTTCGGTCGTCTTGATGCTTGTCGTTTCGTTAGACATATCGTGTTCCTTTCTTAGAGGGCTTTATTGGACCGGGTCTTGTATGTCAGTACGACGAATCCTGCTGCAGCGATAACAAGCGGGACGGCGAAAGAGATCATAATTGCACCCATGCCCCAGCCTGCACCGATCATGAGTCCGCCTAACAGGCCGCTGAGGATAGCCCCCATCTTCCCGGCCGAGTGCATCCACGAGACTCCGGTCGCCCGTGCCACGGCGGGGAAGGCTTCTGTGGCGGCAGCGTTCATTCCACCGTTGGAACCGCCGTTAAGGATGCCCCACGCGAGACCGAGCACGATCAAGGCGGTCAGCTCCCATTCCCCAAACGCCACGATCGAGATTGAGATGGCCGTGAGGACAAGGCCGAAGGCAACGGCGCGGAAACTTCCGAGCTTGGTCATGGCATAGCCGATGACTAGAGAACCGATCACTCCACCCCACCCGAGCATCCCCACTACTTGGCCAGACCCCGAGGCATCGATACCCATTTGGGCCATAATCAGTGGGAGATAGCCGATAAGAATGTAAGTCACAGTGCAGTTGGCGAGGTAAGCAAACCAAACAACCGTGCTGGTCAAGAGATACTGCCGCGATAGGACCGTTCGGACCCCGCCCTTGTGCTTTACGGGCGTTTCCTCAACGGATTCAGCGGGCTCAGTGGAGACAGGTCGCGTCTCGCCAACCGAACGGGCGATGCCAGCCACGATCTGGTCGGCCTTCTGCCGATCTTTCGGGTTACGAAGAAGCGATGCCAGCGATTCAGGCAGGATGAAGACAATCAGAGGCACGAGCGCGACACCTGCCACACCTCCTACGAGCAAGAGCGTGTCCCAGCCGAAGTTAGGAACAATGAAAGCAGCCATGTACCCTACAACGGCCTGGCCGAGAGGGAAGCCGCAGAACACGATCGTCACGAGCAGCGCCCGCCGCTTCCTGGGAAGATACTCAGACACGAGCGTGATCGCGGTTGGCATGACTGCCCCCAAGCCGGCACACGCGACGGCACGGCACAGACCGATCATTTCAATGTTCGTTGCGAAGGCAGCACCGAGCAGAGCCACCCCGAATGCAGCGGCCGAGACAAGCAACGTCGGTTTCCGCCCGAAGCGGTCAGCGATGGGCCCAGCAGCGAAGGCTCCCAACGCGAGCGTTATGTAGCCCGTCGTTGCCACAACCGTGACCTGGTCTACCGACACCCCCCATTCGCTAATAACGTGAGGGTAGATAAAACCCCAGATACCGATATCGATCCCGTCTAATAGGACGCAGAGGAACCCAACGACGATGAAACCGATCCGGCGGCGACCCAAGGGGCTGGCCGCGAGAAAGTCTTTGACTCTTAGGACCTCTGAATCCGGTGCGGTCCGTGTTGGACTGTCAGTCATAACGGGGCTCCTACAGATTCAAGGGATCGAACGAAGTCGTTAACAACGCGTGCCAGGTCTTCGGGGGCCTCAAGATGGGGCAGATGTCCCGCTTCGGCGATGAGACGAGTCTGTACGTTTTTGAAGCGGGGAAGCACTTCGGCGTCCAGCATCTCCTGGGTCACGAACGGGTCGCCGCCGCCACGAACGATGAGAGTCGGGCCGGTGTACGCCGCAGGTTGCGTTCCCGCGGGATCTCCTTCATTCCACGCGTCAAACATCTGCGCTACGACTTCGGAGCGAGCTGCCATTCCGGAACTAACGAGGAGGTCGAGCGCGCTTTTGTCCAGTGCGACTGAGACATTTAGCCGTCCCTGTCTCTGCGCCTCTGCGTCTCCTCCAAGGGCGCGAAACGATTCGGCGGCATCTCCGGTCAGGTGAGTCCCCGCAAGCGGGACCGGGGTGACGAGGACCAAGCCGGCAACCTTGTCCGGTCGTTCCTTGGCGGCGAGTTCACATATCTGTGCACCCATGCTCTGTCCGACGAGGACCACTGGAGTCTCACTGTGGTCTATGCGGGCCACGATCGAATCGGCGAGCCTTCGAAGGGTAAAGGGACCCGGGTCGTCGACGTGAGTGCCGAATCCGGGAAGATCGGGAGTGTTGGATTCGACGCCGTCGCCCATTCGGGCCGTGACTTCTTGCCACGCCGTGTGATCATCGAGGAATCCATGGACAAAGATGACACTCATCGGAGAGCAGAGTGGATTTTGAGCGGACATTGGCAGGTCTTTCGTTTGTTATCTGAAGGAACGGTTCTCGCCGGTAGGCGGGTCAGCGCCGGGTCAGCGGCGGGTATTGAAGGGTTGAATCTGTTTTTGACCTAGGCGGTGGGGCGGAGGAGCCCCACCGCGCCATACCAAGCGGGACCGGGATTTATGCGGAACGGATATTTGCGCACAATGGCTGCGTAGTATTCCTCTGGACCAGAGACTGTCGCCAGGAGATGCTGTGCGTCTTTCAGATAGGCGCGGGTTTCTTCGATGGCCGCCGGGTCATCATCAGCGCCAGGGGCCTTATGCCCGGCCACGACGTATTTGGGGTCGAGCGCCGCGATCAAGTCAAGGGCTGCGAACCAGGATTCGAAGCCCTCATCGGAAATCTCGAGAAGGTACTGGTGAACGCCGTTGTAGACCGAATCGCCGGCAACGAGGAGGCCGAGCGAGGGGACCCACAGGGCTGTCGTATTGTCGGTGTCCGTATGGCCGAGCTCGATCGGAACAAACTGGTGTCCCTCGACCGTGAAACCCGCCGCCGGTACGGCTTCTGCAATGAGCGGGGACGGAGGCACCAGTCCCGGGAAGACCTTGTCCCACAGCATCTCCCTGCCGACCGTTGCCTGCTCCTCCATGCCAGACAGAGTTCCCGGCGTGGCGTGGACGGTCACGTCGGGGAAACTCGACAGCAGTTCCGCGACACCGAGCCAATGGTCGCCGTGCGCGTGGGTGATGTAGACATGGCGGAGGGTCTTTCCGGAATCAACAATCCAGTTCCGAACACGCTCGACCTGGTTATAGGTGAAGGGCGCGTCGACTAACACGGCTTCCTGTTCGCCGGATATCAATGTGATCGACAGCGGTGAAGAGACGATTGACTCGCCGCTTGGGAGATGTTGTTCACCAGAGCGGGCAACGCCGTCCAGAACTAGAACTTCATATGAGAGTTGGGTCATGATCTGCTGCACTCTTTCCATCGGGAGTGGTAATAGTCACACACTACCTGCCTATTACGCAATTATGACCTACAACACTTCAGGCGCAGTTAGGTGGGGGATAAGGTTTCAGTGAACGGCCAAGCCGTGCCCGTTTTTAATGCGCACATCCCGCTGACCGATTCTCGCTTCAATTGAACAAGACCGTGCTGACCCTGCTCTGAGCTGCTGCTGAAATGGGGAGCATTTTGTCCACGCAGGGCGCCACCGCCGCTGCCACAGATGTACAGGGGGTGCCTCCGCAATGACACGGCAAACTACTGCTGCGGCGCGCGATGAAGCCGTCCCTCATGCCCGCACGCGCCTCGGCAGGCGAAGAACATTCTGGGCCTCGGCATCGGTGTTGGCACTGGCGCTGTGGTCCAGCGGGGCGCCGAGCGTTCTCTACCCCATGTACGCCGAGCGTTGGGGGCTCACCCCTGCGGTCATCACCGCGGTGTTCGCCACCTACCAGCTGGCGATCATCATCGTCCTACCTCTGTTCGGTGGACTATCCGACCAGCTCGGCAGACGCCGAGTCATGATCATCGGCCTTGTCCTCATCGGAGCCTCAGCCGTCCTTTTCGCCCTCGCGCCGAACGTCGGGTTCCTGTTCGCCGGGCGTGTGCTGCAGGGGGCAGGCACCGGACTGGCGATGGGAGCGGCGACCGCCTCGCTGGTGGAGAACAATGTCACCTCCAATCCTCGGTTCGCCAGCACGCTGGCCACGATCTCGACCGCCTCTGGGCTGATGCTCGCCCTGGTGCTCAGCGGCCTGTTCGCTCGATTCGTGCCCCTGCCGATGTTCTGGAGCTACATCGTCCTCCTGGGCCTGGCGGTCTGCTCGATCATCGCTCTTACTCTGTCTCCCGATGACCGTCCCACGAACGCCCCGCGGTGGCGCCCCCAGGCGTTGCGTTTGGTCCCGGGACTGCGACTGACGTTCGCGATCGCAACGATCTCGGTTGCCCTTGCATACTGCGTGGGTGCGATCATGCTGTCCCTCGGTGCGCACATGATCCGCCAGTTCACGCAGACAGACGACGCTTTAGTGACCGGTGTGCTCCTGGGCTGTTCGGCCGCCACGATCGGCATCACTGCACTGTTCCTGTCGAGGCTGCCCGTGCAGGCTGCAGTAGTCATCGGTGCGCTGCTCTCGGCCGGCAGCCTGACTCTCATGGTGCTGGCCGCCACATCCGGGTCGATCGGATTGTTCTTCGCCTGGAGTCTAATCGGAGGGGTTGCGTACTCCTTTGCCTTCTCCGGTGGCCTGGGGGTCATGAACCGGGCTGCACCAGAGGAGTATCGCGGTGCCACCTTGTCGCTGCTGTATCTCGTCGCGTACTTCCTGCAGGGTGCTGTCGCGATCGGTGTCGGTGTCCTGGCCACCATGAGCTCGCTGAGCACAGCCGTGACCGCTGCCGCACTATTCCTAGGCTGCCTTTGTGCAGTCGTCCTAGTGCTCATGGCGATCGCCCAGCGAACACGAAAGCCATTCTCCAGACGCCATCGGCCCTGAGCGCCTCGCAAGCACAAGGTCCCGTGAACGCGACGATTGAGCTCGGACTGATTGGGTGGATCGACTCAATGCTGCTGACTCACAAGAAGCTCTCATCACCGAAGGCCACTGTGCGTCGGGTCCGCACCCTTGGACACGCTGTCAGATCTAGTTGCCTGAGATCTGCCCGAAGGTGTCGGTGAGCCCGTACAAGTACCACTTGAGTAACCCTCGCGGGCATTTTTACGGGCAGGCTAATTGGGAATCTGAAAACGCTGCAACCACACGCTTTCAGCGTCTGATTTCTGGCGCGAGGGAGCGGTGCGTTGAAGGACCGGCTTATGAGACAAGACCCAGAAGGCGGCTTTTGGGTGTTAGGCGAGCGTGGGGCTGCCACCGAGGGATGGCAGCCCCACGCGCAGGTGATCGCTAGTAGCTGATGACGTGGGGCTGGCCGAGCTGCTTGAGGCCTTCGACGCCGAATTCCAGCCCGTAGCCGGACTGCTTGGCACCGCCGAACGGTACACGGGGGTCGACGGCGCCGTGCTTGTTGATCCACACCGTGCCGGCCTGGATCTGGGCGGCGACTTCGCGGGCCCTGTCTTTGTCTGAGGACCAGACGGAGGCACCGAGGCCCACCTCGAGGGCGTTGGCCATCTCGATGGCTTCGTCCACGCTGGAGTACTTGACGATCGGCAGGGCCGGGCCGAACTGTTCCTCGGCGACCAGCGGGTTGTCGTTGTTGATGTCGGCGACCAGGGTGGTGGGGTAGAAGTAGCCCGGCTGGCCTTGTTCGGGGTTGCCGCCGAGGACGATGCGGGCGCCGGAGTCTTTGGCCGCTTGGACCAGGTTCGCGACGATGTCGTACTGGTTTTTGTTCTGCAGAGGGCCGAGTACGTTGTTTTCGTCCAGGCCGACACCCATGGGCATGGCTTTCGCTGTTTCGGTCAGGGCGGTGACGACGTCTTCGTAGATGTCCTCGTGCACGTAGAGGCGCTTGAGCGCGGCGCAGGTCTGGCCGGTGTTGATGAATGCGCCCCAGAACAGGTCCTGGGCTATCGCCTGCGGGTTGGCGTCGGGGAGTACGATGCCGGCGTCGTTGCCGCCGAGTTCCATGGTCAGGCGCTTGACGGTGTCGGCGGAGTTGCGGATGATCGCTTTGCCCGCAGCGGTAGAGCCGGTGAACATGATTTTCGCGATTCCGGGGTGTTCGACCAGCAGGTTGCCGACGGTCCGGTTTCCCGAGATGGCGTGCAATACGTTGTTCGGGAGCGCGGTGTTCAGGACATGGACCAGTGCGAGGACCGACAGCGGCGTGGAGCTCGAGGGCTTCATCACGACGGTGTTGCCCATGCGCAGGGCGGGAGCGAGCTGCCAGACGGAGATCATCATGGGCCAGTTCCACGGGCCGATCGCGCCGACCACGCCGAGGGGGCGGTAGTGGAGTTCGGCGCGGCCGCCGTCGTCGTCGACCAGCACTTCGGGCTCGAGTTCAAATGCGGCAGTGGCGCGCAGCCAGGCGGCGCACGCCCCGACTTCGAAGCGGGCATTGGGGCCGTTCAGGGGCTTGCCCTGCTCGCGGGAGAGCAGCTCGGCGAGGGCTTCGGTGGAGGCTTCGACGGCGTCGGCGGCGCGGTTCAGGTACTCGCTGCGCTTTTCGTGGCCGAGCGCGGCCCATGCCGGCTGGGCCGCGCGGGCAGCGGTGACCGCGGCTTCCAGATCTGCGGTGGTGTGCTCGGGTGCGCAGCCCACGAGCTCCCCCGTGGCAGGGTCTTTGATCTCGCGACCGCCCTCGGCCGTCTGGATCGCGGCGAGGAGGTCAGCGAAGGTGATCGTCAGGGTTTCTGACTGGGTGGTCATGTCGTGTCCTTCGTGGTTGGTGGATTTCAGGCAGGAAGATCCGGCTGGGCAGGGATGCGTGAGAACGCGACGGCTGCGTATCATTCGGCCGTTGCGGCCCCGATTCCCAGTCGCCGCCTGTGTGATAACGACGGCCGACCCCAGACGTGGGTCCAAAGAACGTCATCTGCTGACCCAGCCCAATGTCATTGCGGTTTCTGCGTGTCTGCGACGCCGAAGTGGTGGCCGGTGATGAATTCGGCGGCCTTTTCGCCAATGAGTACGGACGGGGCGTTGGTGTTGCCGGTGGGCACCAGCGGCATGATGGAGGCGTCGGCGACGCGGATGCCGTTCAGGCCCCGGACCTTCAGGCTGCGCGGGTCGACGACGGCGAGTTCGTCCAGGCCCATCTTGCAGGTGCCGACCTGGTGGTGGTAGGTCACGGCGGTTTCGCGGACGTAGCGCTCGAGGTCCTCGTCGCTGTCCGAGTACTCCGGTCCGGGGTAGATCTCTTCGGGGCCCCATTCGGTCAGGGCGGTGGTGCGGCCCATTTCGCGACACTGGCGGACGGAGGCGGCCAGGGCGCGGACGTCCTCTTCGGCGCTCAGCGCACCGAGGTCGATCCGGATCGGGTCCTCCGGGTTGGGGCCGGAGAGCGTGATTTCGCCGCGGCTGAGCGGGCGGACGATGCCGCCGATGAGCGAGAAGCCGTTCTCCGGGCCGGTCATGTCGTCGAGGAAGTACATCGGAAGGGAGAAGTGGATCGGCTGCGTGTCCGGCACGGCCAGGTCCGGACTGCTCTTCCAGAAGTGGTGGGTCTCCGCGGCGGCAACCTGCGAGGGCGGGACTTCCTTCTTTGTCGTCGTGAAGATGACCGGCGAGAGCAGGTGGTCGTGCAGGTTCTTCCCGACGCCGGGCAGGTCCAGCACGGGTTCGATGCCGGCCCTGCGCAGTTCGTCGGCCGGCCCGATGCCCGAGCGCAGCAGCAGTTCCGGTGAGTTGATCGCGCCGGCTGCGAGGACGGTTTCTGCCGCCGCCAGGGTGAGTAGCCGGCCGTCCTTTTCGTACTCGACGCCGGTCACGGTGCCGTCCTGGATCAGCAGCCGGCGGACGTGGGCGCCGGTGATGAGCGTGAGGTTTTCATGTCCGATGACGGGCTTGAGGTAGGCGTGCCAGGTGTTGAAGCGCTTGCCGCTGCGGACGTTGAGCTGCATCTTGGAGACGCCCTCGACGTCGCCCGAGTTGTAGTCCTCGTTGAGCTTCACCCCGACTTCCTGCGCGGCTTCGAGGATGTCGTCCTGGACCGGGTTGCGTGGGAAGTCCTTAACGACGTCGAGCAGGCCGGAACCGCCGCGCGTGTCGGAGGCCCCGCCGTCGTAGTTCTCGATCGCCTTGAAGACAGGCAGGACCTCGTCCCAGTTCCAGCCCGGGCAGCCCAGGTAGGCCCACGTGTCGTAGTCCTGCTTCGCGCCGCGGACCCAGATAGTGGCGTTCAGCGCGTGCGAGCCGCCGGTGACCTTCCCGCGCGGCAGGTGCAGTCGCCGGCCGGCGCACCCCTCCTGCTCCGTGGTGTAGTAGTCCCAGTCCTCCGGCCCGTGCCAGAGTGCACCGGCCGCGAACACGTCGGCGATCACCGGGTTGGTGTCTTCGCCGCCGGCCTCCAGCACGGCCACGCGCTTGCCGGCGTCGATGAGCCGGCGTGCGAGGACGGACCCGGCCGATCCCGCACCTATGACGATGAAATCCAACTCTGCTGCCATCTTTGGCCTCCCAAACTCTGCGGTGATGCAGCTCACTTACAACTGATGCTCCAGTCTTATTTGCGCGTGGCGCAATCCGCTTGTCAGTGAGTGCAGGGGCCATGACAATCAGTGCCATTTTGACCTGGCTGCGGGCACACACTCGAGTGGATCGACGTCTCGTTGTTAGGGCCAGGCGGCTGAACGGCGGAAATGGAGAGCCGCTGTATCAGTGACCCGGACGCCCCGGTGCGTGGTGGCCGCTGCCTGCTCGTCCTGATTTGGGGCCCAACGGTGCGAGGTGGCACCCGGGATCAAGGACCGCGACGCCTTTGTGGGATTTAGGCCGGCAGGGCGGCTAGTCCATTGAAAGGTGGCGTTGATGTGCCGGTGGCACCATCAATGCCACTGTATTACTCCGGCCGCGGCATGACCGCCGTCGGCGGGACGCCGAAGGCCTGCTTGAACGCGCGGCTGAAGTGGGCCGTGTCGCTGAAGCCCCATCGAAAGGCGACAGCGGTGACCGTCGTGGAGCCCGAGGCGCCGGCCAGATCGCGGCGGCAGCGCTCCAGCCGCTGCTGGCGTATCCATCGTGCCACCGGTGTCCCCGACTCGGAGAAGATGAGGTGCAGGGTGCGCACCGAGATCCAGTGGGCGGCTGCGATGGAGCTGACAGACATTTGCCGGTCGTCGAGCCGCTCCAGGATGTACTGCTGGATGTCCGCGAGAAGCTGCGCGCGCTGCCCGGAGGCTGTGCCTTGGGCGGGGGCCACCGCGGTGTCGAGGAGATCGAGGAGCCCGTTCACCGTCCGGTGCAGGGCATCATCACTGAGGTGGTCCAGCTCGCGGGCGATTGCGCGGATCTGGCTTGCAGCAATGGAAAGTGCGCCGGCTCCGGGCCGCGCGGCGAGGGGACGACTGCTCCCGAGCATCGATGCGATGGATTGCGGGACCCGCGCCATCGGGACGAGCAGCGACAGCTGACGGTGTTGCCCAACGCTGTCGAAGGTGCCTTTTCGGTCGCTGTCCCAGAGGAACAGGTCGCCTGGATTGAGCGTGAATCGGTCATCTCCATAGGTGCACGTCAGCCGCCCACTGAGCTGCAGCTGGATGCCCACGACGTCAGGGGTGTTTGATGAAGGGGCGTGTTGACCCCCGAACGCCGCGCAGCGCACGTCGGCGACGTTGAGGTTCCCGGCCCCCCGGTAGCGGATACGGGCGGCATAGGTATCCTCGACCGGCGTGGAGAGGTCCCAGTCCATGTGCAGCGCGCGCATCTTCTCCGCCCACGCTTCGAACCGGGCTTTTTCCGGCAAGAGGTCGGTGGACCAGGTCTGCACCTTTGTCATGGATCGTCTCCTTCAACACCCTCACGGGACTTGCCGTCCGCTGCCGGCCCCAAGGTCAGGCTTCGCGGCGGACGCCCAGACTTGCACAGACGGGCAAGGCCGGCTGCACGGGCAGTCATGCGCCCGGCCCTGCAACAGACATACCGTGTGTCCTAGATCATACGGGCTCTAGCCCGCGTGGACGGTACCGCGCATTGGGAAACCGTTCCGAGCACCCGCTTCAAAGGAGAGACGATGGCCGTGGCCACAGAGCATGTAGACGTTTTGATCATAGGTGCGGGCCTGTCGGGCATCGGTGCGGCCGCCCATCTGGTTCGGGAGTGTCCCGGTAAGCGGTATGCCGTCCTGGAGTCGCGCGGCGCCATCGGCGGGACCTGGGACCTGTTCCGCTACCCCGGTATCCGCTCCGATTCGGACATGTACACCTTCGGCTACGCCTTCAAGCCATGGACGGAGCCGAAGGCAATCTCTGACGGGGCATCGATCAAACGGTACGTCGAGGAGACTGCCGAGGAATACGGAATCACCGGGAACATCCGCTTCCACCACCGGGTCTTGTGTGCGGAGTGGTCTACCGCCGACGGACGCTGGACGGTTACCGCCGAACGGTCCGATACCGGGGAATCAGTTGTCTTTACGGCCCTCTGGGTTATTGGCGCCACCGGCTACTACCGCTACGACGAAGGCTACCGGCCGGCGTTCGAGGGCGAGGAGCGCTTCCGCGGTCAGATCGTGCACCCGCAGCACTGGCCCGAAGACCTGGACTACGCGGGCAAGCGCGTCGTCGTCATCGGCAGCGGCGCCACAGCCGTGACACTGGTACCGAACCTGGCGGAGAAGGCAGCGCACGTCACCATGCTGCAACGCACCCCCACGTACATCGCATCGGTGCCGGCTGTCGATCCGCTGGCCGATGTGCTGAGACGCGTGCTGCCGGCCTCCGTGGCATATCCCGCCTTGCGGTGGAAGAACATGCTGAACCTGCACCTGAAGTACACACTGAGCCGCAAAAACCCGGACATGGTTCGCGCCAAGATCCGCAAGGATGCAGTCAAGTTGCTCCCCGCCGGTTACGACGTCGACACGCACTTCAACCCGCCCTACAACCCCTGGGACCAGCGTTTGTGCGCGGTCCCGGACGGGGACCTGTTCACGGCACTGCGGGGTGACAAAGCATCGATTGCCACCGGGCGAATCCGCACTCTTAACAAGGACGGGATCGTACTTGAATCGGGCGAGGACCTGCCCGCAGACATCATCGTGACTGCTACCGGGCTGAACCTTCAATGGCTGGGCGGCATGACTCTGAGCGTCGACGGCGAGAAGGTCGACGTCGGCGAGCGGTTTGCTTACAAAGGCACGATGATCTCAGGAGTGCCCAACCTGAGCATGGTCACGGGCTACACGAACAACTCCTGGACGCTGAAGGCTGACCTGGTCAGTCGGTATGCATGCCGCCTCCTGCAACATCTGGACGCGAACGGCTACGTTTCCGCCACCCCGCTCACCCCCTTCGGCGAGACCCCACGCCCTTTCCTGGACCTCGACGCCGGCTACATCCGGCGTGGAGTGGACGGGATGGCCAAGCAGGGCACGCAGGTGCCTTGGCGGTTGCACCAGAACTACATGAAGGACATTCGGCTGCTAAGCGGCCGTCAACTGGAGGACGGGAGCATGAGCTTTCAACGGCGGCGGGCAGCCGGGGAGTCATCAGTGGAGGCGTTCTACGCTCCCGCCACGCAAACGGTTGCAGTAAACGGCGGGCAGGTCCGCTACCGCGATGAGGGGGAAGGAACCCCTGTCGTCATGGTGCATGGCATAGGCCGCAGCCTTGAGGACTGGAACGAGCAGCATGAGTTGATTGCTGGTCAGGGGTACCGCCTCATCAGCGTCGACTTGGCAGGCTACGGTGGGTCCGAACCGCTGAGCGAGCCATACTCACTGCCCGCTCTGGCCCGTTTCCTCGGCGCCTTCCTGGACGCGGTGGGCATCACCCAACCCGCCCACATAGTGGGCAACTCTCTGGGCGGTGCCGTCGCCATGCAGCTAGCCGTGGACGCGCCCCAGCGGGTGCGCAGCCTCGTACTCGCCGGCAGCGCCGGTTTCGGCAGGGAGGTCGCACTGCCGGTCCGTCTGATGTCAGTCCGGCCGCTAGGCAAGATGCTGCTGAGCAAGCCCAGCCCCGCCTCGTCACGCCGGCTGGAACTCAGCCTCTTCAACGACCCGGCGCAGGTCACCGACGAGCGGGTGCAGCTGGGATACCGTCTGGCCTCCCGACCACACGCGAGCCGCGTGTTCCTGGACACCGCCGCAGCCCTCGGCACGTTCCGCGGTACCAATGAGGCCTGGCGCAAGGAGCTCATGGAAGGCTTGGCCGCCCAGCGTGTACCGACCCTGGTCATCTGGGGAGAGCAGGACAATATTTTCCCGTTCGCCCATCTCGCCGCCGCCGGCGAACACCTGCCGCACGCCCGCACACACGCCATGCCCAACGTCGGGCACATGCCGCAGATCGAGCGGGCCAAGGAGTTCGCCGACCTGACCACCGGCTTTTGGGCCGATACACCAGCCCGGCTCGCGCCCGTTGGCGAAGGCGCTGTATAAGCGCCCAAAGCGCACGATCGCCGTCCCGCGCCTCTTTTCCGGGTGTCCGGCGCCCAGTCAGCAAACCGAAAGGAACATACGACATGTCGAGTCTTCAAAACCTGGGGCTCGGATCCTGGCCTCGTCGACGGGCGATGCTCAGTCCAGACCGCGTGGCCTTGGTCTTCGAGGGAACGGAGCTGACATTCGCACAGTTCGCCGATCGGGTGGAGTCGCTATCCGCTTGGTTGGCCTATCAGGGCGTCCATGCGGGTGACCGGGTGGCCTACTGGGGAGCAAACAATGTGGCACTCCTAGAGACGCTGTTCGCCACCACTCGGATTGGAGCAATCTGCGTGCTGGTCAACGCCCGGCTCGCGCCGGCAGAGGCGGAGTACATCCTGCAAGACAGCGGCGCCGCTCTGCTGTTCTTCGGCCAAGAGCAGGCAGAAGCAGCAAGAATGATCGCCGGGAGGATACCCGCCCGTCTGTTGGTCGACGTCGATGGCACCGGCGCGGGGACACCTTACGGGCAGATGCCGGAAGAGGAAGCTCGCCCGGTGCCGGAAGCCTGCTGCGGTCTCGATGATCCGGCCGTGCTGATGTACACCTCCGGCACCACCGGGCGCCCCAAGGGCGCCGTGCTGACCCACGGAAACTTGTTCTTCAATGACATCAACGTCCTGATCGAAAACGACATACGCCCAGACGAGGTGTGCTTGGCGGCAGCCCCTCTGTTCCACATCGCCGGACTCAACGGGCTCGTGCTGCCAACGTTCCTCAAGGGCGGAACAATCGAGGTGCACCGGCGCGTGGAACCTGAAGCGATCTTCTCCGCGATCCAGGGCCGGGGGGTGACCAGCCTGTTCGCCGTCCCGGCCATGCTCGATGCCCTGGCCCACCACCGCCTGTTCAGCCAGACCGACCTGTCCTCGCTGCGCACCATCGTCGTCGGCGGGGCCCCGGTGCCCGAACGCATTCTGCGGGCGTGGGCCGCGCGGGGCGTGGCCGTCCAGCAGGGCTACGGCCTCACCGAAACCGCCCCGGCGGTGCTCAAGCTTGCCGCCGAGGACGGGATCCGCAAGGCCGGATCGGCCGGCAAGCCGCAGTTCCTTGTCGATGTCCGCCTCATCGCCCCGAACGGCGAGCCGGCATCCCCCGGGGAAATCGGGGAGATCCAGACGGTGGGACCGAATGTGATCCGCGAGTACTGGCAGCGCCCCGAGGCCACCGCCGCCGCGTTTGCCGACGGCTGGTTCCGCACCGGGGACGCAGCGGTGCGGGACGAGGAGGGCTACTACTGGATCCGGGACCGGTACAAGGACATGTACGTCTCGGGCGGGGAGAACGTGTACCCGGCGGAGGTGGAGTCCGCCCTGCTGAACGTGCCCGGTGTCGCCGAAGCCGCCGTCATCGGAGTACCCGATGAGCAGTGGGGCGAGGTCGGCAAAGCCTTCATCGTGCCCGAAGCCGGCGCTGAGCTCACGGCCGAGGACATCCGCGCAGCCGTCGCGCCTGCCCTGTCCCGGTTCAAAATCCCCAAGCAGATCGAGTTCATCGAACAGATGCCGCGCACCTCCACCGGCAAGTTGCTGAAAACCGATCTGCGCACCCGCCAAGGAGTTTCCCGATGAGCCTGTCCGCCACAACCACCGTCCAGTCCCACGACCTGCTGCTCTTTGAGACATTGTTGGATCCCGCGGAGCAAGCAGTATTGGAAGACTTCCGTTCCTATCTGGCCGGCGTGGATGACACCGCGCTGAACCGTGCCTGGGAGAACGCGGAATTTCCGGTCGAACTCGTCCAGTCACTGGCCGAATCCGGCCAACTGGGCCGGCACCTGCACACCGGGCAAGAACCCAGCCACCTGCTGCGCGGCATGCTCACCGCAGAACTCGCCCGCAAGGACGCCTCCCTGGCCACCTTCGTAGGGGTCAGCGGCTCGTTGTTCGCCCTGTCGGTGCGCCGCTTCGGCTCACCCTCCCAACAGGCCCACATCCTGCCGGCCGTCGCCACCGGCGAACTGATCGGCGCGTTCGCGCTCACCGAACCGGGCTCAGGCTCCGACATCGCCGGCGGCATGACCACCACGGCCCGCCGGGAGGGAGCCGGCTGGGTGATCAACGGTGCCAAACGATGGATCGGCAACGCCACCTGGGGCCACCAAGCCATCGTGTGGGCGAAGGAGCAAGGCGGAGACGGCCGCTTCCTCGGTTTCATCGTCCCCACCGACACCCCGGGATGGTTGGCCGAGAAGATCGAAGGCAAGTACAGCCTGCGCACCGTGCAGAACGCCCACATCACCCTCACCGACGTCCGCATCCCGGACACCGCGCGGCTGCCTGGGGTCAGCTCGTTCCGGCAGATCTCCGAAGTGCTGAAATCCACGCGGCTGGAGGTCGGGTGGACGGCACTGGGCAATGCGATCGGTGCCTTCGACGCGGCCTTGGCCCACGCCATGGGCCACCACCAGTTCGGCCGCCCCGTGGCACGGTTCCAACTCGTGCAGGACCTGCTCGTCCGTTCCGAAATCAACATCACCTCCTCCCTGGGGGCGCTGGTCCAGGCCGCCCGACTCGCCGACCGGGACGCACTGGAAGAGGAACACGCCTCCCTGGTGAAGCTGATGGCCGCCTCCCAGGCCCGCCAGACCGTCGCCCACTGCCGGGAAGTGCTCGGCGGCAACGGCATCAAGTTGGAAAACAAAGTGATGAAGCACTTCATGGACGCCGAGGCGATCTACACCTTTGAAGGCACCCACCAGATCAACACGTTGATCGTCGGCCGGGCCCTCACCGGAATCTCCGCCTTCGTCTGAAACGCCTTCGCCCGACATCCACCCGCCGCGAAACCCATCAGGAGAGCCACCGTGCGCCAAACCGTCCTCGTGTCCTACGCCCGCACCCCGATCGGCAGGGCATACAAGGGGGCCTACAACGACACCCCGGCCCAGACACTGGCCGGCCACGCTATCGAGCACGCGGTCCGGCGTGCCGGGCTTGGCCCCGCCGAAATCGACGACGTCATCCTGGGCGCAGCCCTGCAGCAGGGCAGCCAGGGAATGAACCTGGCCCGGCAGGCCGCCCTGCGAGCCGGCCTACCGGACACGGTGCCCGGGATGACGGTGGACCGCCAGTGCGCCTCTGGACTCATGGCCATCGCTCTGGGAGCCCGCATGATCGAAGCCGGGGACGCCGACATTATCGTCGCCGGCGGAGCCGAGTCCGTGTCCCTGGTGCAAAACCAACACTTCAACACCCACCGTGCCCATGACCCCTGGCTGAAAGCCAATGTTCCCGGCCTGTACTCCAGCATGCTCGAAACTGCCGAACTCGTCGCCGACCGCTACGGGATCTCCCGCGAGGCCCAAGACCACTACGCCGCCGAGTCCCAGCGGCGCACCGCCGCAGCCCAACAACGCGGGGCCTTCGACGCCGAAATCGTCCCACTGTCCCAACACCCGGACAGGAACGCCACCGCCCCGGCCGGGACATTAGCCCGCGACGAGGGCAACCGACCCAACACCACTGCTAAGACTCTGGCCGAACTCAGCCCGGTCCTGGACCGGGACGGAAAGCACCCGGGCCGGTTCAGCGTCACCGCTGGCAACGCCTCCCAACTCTCCGACGGGGCCGCCGCCGTGGTCCTCATGGACGCCACCGAGGCTTCCCGCCGTGACCTTGAACCGCTGGGCATCTTCCACGGTGTCGCCGTCACCGGCTGCGCACCCGACGAGATGGGCATCGGCCCGGTCACCGCCGTTCCGAAACTGCTTTCCCGGCACGGGCTGGCCATCGACGACATTGACCTCTGGGAACTCAATGAAGCATTCGCCTCCCAGACCCTGCACTGTCGCGACACCTTGGGTATCGACCCGGAACGGTTCAACGTCGACGGCGGAGCGATCTCCATCGGCCACCCATACGGCATGAGCGGCGCCCGCATGACCGGGCACGCACTGCACGCCACCCGGGGACGCGGCGGAAAGTACGCCGTGGTGACCATGTGCATCGGCGGTGGCATGGGCGCCGCAGGCCTCTTCGAGGCGCTCTGACCCCCTGATCTCCCGCTGACCACGCCCAGGCAACGCCCCGGCTGACTGAACCTGCACAGCCACCCACGACAAGGAGAAACCATGCAAAACCTCACCGTGCTCGGCACAGGTGTCCTCGGATCGCAGATCGCCTTTCAGGCCGCCTATCGGGGCAAAGATGTCGTCGCCTACGATCTCAGCGACGAGATACTTGCAAAACTGGCTGTCCGCTGGGAATACCTCAAGCCGCTCTACCTGCGCGATCTGCCCGAAGCCACCGCCGAAAAGCTCGATGCCGCCGTCGGACGCATCCGCACCTCCAGCGACCTGACCGATGCCCTGAAGGACGCCGAGATCGTCATTGAAGCGGTCCCCGAGGTTCTGCAGATTAAGCGCGATGTCTGGGCGAAGGCCGGAGCAGTGGCACCCACGAACACGGTGTTCGCTACGAACTCTTCAACGCTCCTGCCCAGTGACATCGCAGATGCCACGGGCCGTCCGGAAAGATTCCTGGCACTGCACTTTGCCAACGAGGTCTGGCGCCTGAACACCGGCGAAATCATGGGACATGCGGGCACTGCCGCGCAGTACCTGGACGCCGTTGCTGAATTCGCCGAGGAGATCGGCATGGTCCCCATTAAGCTGAAGAAGGAACAGCCTGGATACATCCTGAATTCGCTACTGGTTCCGTTCCTGACCTCGGCCGCGAAGCTCTACGTACGGGACGTCGCCGACGTAGCGGTCATCGACGCGACCTGGCGCAGGGCCACGGGCGCACCCTTCGGCCCCTTCGAAATCCACGACATCATCGGCATGGAAACCCCATACAACCTCAACACCCATAGTGAGGACCCGGAACTCCGGGAATTCGCGAATATCCTCAAACGCGACTTCATCGACAAGGGCCGGTTGGGACTTGCCACGGGGAAAGGATTCTACGACTACGAGTAACCCGGCTCGACGACTCTCCCTGACCGGGTGAAGGTTTCAAAGCCGGTCCTCAGGTCCGTTGCCGGTTGTTTTCGGGTCTGTTGGCAGGCGACCGGTACGCCCAGCTTCTCGTGATCCTGCCCTCCGTG
This sequence comes from Arthrobacter senegalensis, assembly GCF_059091765.1. NCBI lineage: Bacteria > Bacillati > Actinomycetota > Actinomycetes > Micrococcales > Micrococcaceae > Arthrobacter > Arthrobacter senegalensis. The sequence goes on from NZ_JBNHGZ010000002.1 coordinate 723,341, forward strand.
CCGGACGGGGAGCCCGGGCAGGACCGGCCCGCCCGGCTCCGCACCTACCGCTGCAAGTGCGGAGTTACCCTGTACGCATCCCGGACATGGACCGAAAAGTAATCCGCCGATAACCGTGAGTATGTCCCGGCAGTGTCTCGATGAAGCATCCGCTAACGGGACATACATGAACCTTGGTGGACATGGCGTTCATAAGTTCCCGCTCATCTTTGTCGCGGTGTGCGGCCGGCTTGCGAGACTGTCAGGCCGAGGCGCAGGGTTCGGCCCTGAGCAGGGAAGGAATGCGACTTAGATAACCATGCTCCTCCATTGCGGCCACTTGTATGGCACTGCTCATTGTTCTCCGGCCAGTGCCCGCATATCAAACGGAGACCCGGTGTCGCGTGAACTACGGCCAAAGGGGGATACTCGTGAGGCCAACCGCTCCCCGGTCGGGAACCGGGTACTACAGTGAGTGCATGGCTCCCAGCCGCAATCCGCTCGACGACCTGCGCGAGACCATCGGCCATCTGGCCGATCAGCTCAAGCTGCACGGTTCGGAGCGCGTCGACGACCTGGTCGGTGATCGCATCGGTGCGAGGCCCGGGCCGGCCCGGCCGCTGTCCGAGGTGCAGGCCGAGCTCGACACGCTGGTCGGACTGGGGACCGTGAAGGAACAGGTGCGGGCCCTCGTCGCACTGCTCCAGGTCCAGGCCCGCCGTAAGGCGCACGGCCTGCCGGAGGTGGCCACATCACAGCATCTCGTGTTCCTTGGAAACCCGGGCACGGGCAAGACCACCGTGGCGCGACTCCTGGCCGAGATGTACCGCGCGGTCGGTCTACTGCAGAAAGGCCATCTGGTCGAGGTCGACCGTTCGGGCCTGGTGGGGCAGTACGTCGGCGCGACCGCCATCAAGACGGACCGGGTGATCCGGCGTGCGCTGGACGGCGTCCTGTTCATCGATGAGGCCTACGCGCTGGCCCCGGAGGACGGCCGGGCGGACTTCGGCCCCGAGGCGATCGAGGTCCTGCTCAAGCGGATGGAGGACTACCGCCACCGCCTCGTCGTGATTGTGGCCGGGTACCCGCAGCTGATGGAGTCCTTCCTGCTCTCGAACCCCGGACTGCGCTCCCGATTCGCCCGCGAGATCACGTTCCCCGACTACTCCATCGACGAACTCCAGACGATCTTCCACCAGATGCTTGCCCAACACGAGTACATGCTGGAGCCGGGTGCGGACCAGATGCTGCGCCGCATTTTCACCGGGCTCCACGCGGGCGAGGACTCGGGCAACGCACGGTTTGCCCGCACGCTGTTCGAGCAGGCGCTCAACCGCCAGGCGCTGCGGCTGTCGCTGGACGAGGACCGAAGTCTCGATGCGCTCGATCGTGAGGCCGTCATGACGCTCACCGAGGACGACATCGTCGAGGCCGCGCTGGCCTTGGGCGAGGAGCCGGAGCCGGAACCAACGCCGGAACCGGAGCAGTCACGCTGGCGGCGCTGGCTTGCCTAACAGGCAAACAGCGGTTGCGATCCGAACAACCGGCTGCCGGAGCATTACCAAAGGGAGACGGAAGGCCCGCGACGTTGCGGGCCTTCCGTACATATAACTTCTTCCCATGGCTGCCGAGGCGTCCTTGCCTCGGGACTGCGCTGGTGGCCGGGCAGCTATCCTGCCGGGTGCGCCCGCGGGCCTGTGCAGCCGTTGACCCACCTCGCCTGGGTGTCAGCCGCCGAGGAGCGGGGCGATCGACTTGACCAACTGCTGGATACCGAGAACGCCGAACAGCAGGGCACAGATGCCCAGCGCGATGTTGGTATGCAGGCGGTTGGCCCACGCCTTGGGCACGCGGTTGCCGTTGAGCAGGCCCAACAGCGTCAGGGCAAGGAACGGCATGAACAGCGAGCCAAGGACGCCGTAGGCCAGGATCAGCGCGATCGGCTTGCCCATGATAAACAGCAGCATGGGCGGGAAGGTCAGCCAGAGCACATAGAACTTGAAGTACTTGCCCCCAATGCGGGTGTCCGGATGGCCGGAGGGCTTCTTGCGCATGTGGCCCCAGAAGTCGGCAAACATCAGGGACACACCGTTCCAGACGCCGATGATGGAGGAGAACGACGCCGCCCAGAAGCCGATCAGGAAGGTGGTGCCGACGACCTCGCCGTAGCGATCGTTGAGGACGTTGCCCAGATCCAGCAGGCCTTCATCGCTCCCGCTGATGGAGACTCCGGCCGAGCGGACGACCTCCGCGCCGACGATCAGCATGGCAATGACGAAGATGCCGGTCATGACGTAGGCCATGGAGTTATCGATGCGCATGACACGCATCCACTTGGGGGTGTACCAGCCCTTTTCACGCAGCCAGTAGCCGTAGGCTGCCAGCGTGATGGTGCCGCCGACGCCGCCGGCGAGGGCCAGGGTGGACAGGAGGCCGCCTTCGGCCGGGATCGAGGGGATCAGCCCCTTGAGCATTTCGGGGATGTTGGGAACGGCAATGATGGCCAGGCCCACGACGGTGACGAACATGATACCGACCAGCACTGCGGTGATTTTCTCGAAGGTGGCGTACTTGCCGAACCAGATCATGACGAAGCCGGCCAGGCTATTCAGGATGGCCCACGCCCATAGCGGGAGCACCGGGAACATGGCGGCCAACGGCAGCGCTGCCGCGGAGGTGGCGGTGGCGCCGTAGACGAAGCCCCAAATGATGATGTACGGGCCGAAGTACCACGTGGTCCAGCGGCCGAGCGTCAGCCAGCCTTCGAAGATGGTCTTGCCGGTAGCCAGGGTGTAGCGTCCGGCGCCTTCGACCAGGACGATCTTCATGACGACACCGACGATGACGGCCCAGAAGAGCTGGTAACCGAATTGGGTGCCGGCCACCAGGGTGGCGACCATGTCCCCTGCCCCCACGCCGGTGGCCGCTACGACGAGCCCGGGCCGACAATTTTCCATTTGGCGGGCTTGCCGCCGTCGTCGTCAATCCGGTCGGCGTGGTTCACCGCTCCGGTTGGCGCGTTGTACTCAGACATTTGGATTTCCTGTTCTTGGAAGAATTGGTGCAATCGACGTGAGGCTTGTTCCGTCAGGGCAGCCTCTGGTTCTTTCCCCTTTCTCGATCGGGCTCGCAGCGGGCAGGTGTCAGGACGCCTGGGGTTTCAGCCGCCGGCAGAAAAGAGCCATCAGGAGAACCAGGGCGGTGGGAACGGCGAGGGCCGTGAGGCCGGCAAAGGGTACGACGGCCGCACCGACGATGGCACCGCCCAGCATGCTTCCAACGGCTGCCAGCTGGCGTGCCGAAACACGCCGTTTGCGCCAGGTTCGGCCCGCTCCGGCCTCGGCGAAGAATTGCGAGAGGGTGGAGGTGACGACCACGGTGTTGATCTCGGGGACCGCCAGAAGTCTCGCGGCGAGGCTCTGGCAACCCATGGCCACCCCGATGAGGGCGGTGATGACCAGTCCCAAAGATCCGCTCCCATTCATGAAAGCGAGGGCGGTGCTCACGGCCAGAAGCACCCCGGTGGTGAGGAACAGCATCCGTGGGGCCGGGGATCCCCGCTTTTTTGCCTCCAGCAGCCTGTTGCACAAGCCCGCCACCATGCATCCGACGCAGAACGCGAGGAGGGCGACCAGCGGGTGGATCAATTCGGCCCAGTCCCCGCTCAGCCCGATCCCCACCAAAATCAGGTTTCCGGTCATGTTGGCACCGAAAATGCGGTCCAGTCCGAGGTAGGTCAGGGCATCCAGGAAGCCCGTGCCGAACGAGAGCACCGTCAAGAGGAGCGGATCGGGAAGCAGCCAGCCGCGCCGGGCACTCTTTGCCGGGCGCCTTTCCGTCAGCGTCATCCGAGCGGTCCGTAGCGTCCGGATCCGTCCGATCGGGGATCGCTGGCCGCGACCGGGGCGCCGGCGGAATCCACCGTGACCAGCTGCATGTGCCCCAGCCCGTCGGTGAAGTCCGGCTCCATGCGGGTTCGGCCGAGACTATCCGCCAAGTGCCTCCGCGTCCCGGCATCCACGGACTGCTCAATGACAGCCACATCGGCACCCTGGTCGTCCTGCACGATCATCCAGCGCGGGCCCAGCAGCGCAGACGCCGGCGATTCGCCCGCCCACTGCCTCAGCAACACCTGGGCGTGGATCTGCGGCTGGGCTTTGCCACCCATGGTCGACTGGATATAGCGGATGCGTTCGTGCTCATCGGTCACCATGACCGGCATCAGCGTGTGCGGCGGCATGGCTCCGCCCCGGAAGGCGTTCGGCTGCGTGTCGTTCAGCGAGAACATAGAGCCCCGGCACTGCAGGATGACGCCGGTAGCCGGATCCATCAGGTACGAGCCGAAGGCCGAGTACAGGCTCTGGATCCAGGACACGCTCAACCCCGTGCTGTCCACGCACGAAATTCCGACCGTGTCTCCGTCGGCCCGGGCCGAGGCGAGTGCGGGAGTTCCGGATGACGGCAGGTCCTCCAGGCCGTAATCGCGGTAGAAGTACGGTTCGGAGTCTTCGCTGAGGACGTTGTCCCGGAGGTGGTTGCAGATCCGGGCATTGACCTGCATGGCCTCGACGACATCCGGCGAGGTCACCGCGTGGCCCGTGGCCGCGGCCAGGTTCTCCAGCAGCCGGATCAGTGCGAAGCCCTGGGTGGGCGGCGGGCTGGTGTACACGGTGTGGCTTTCGCCGCGGTGTGACAGCGGCGCGGCGGTGACCGGGACGACCGATGCGAAGTCGTCGGCACTGAATTCGGCGCGGTGGCCCTGCATGAACGAGAGCAGTGACTCGCCCGTCGTGCCCCGGTAGAACTCCTGAAACCCCTCCGAACCCATGCGGCGCAGCGTTTCCGCCAGTGCCGGGTTCGACACGCGCTTGCCCGGCTCAAACGAGGAGCCAAACAACGCGGAGACCAGGTCGGCACTTATTCCGCCGGCAGCTGCTGCTTTGACCGCTGCCATCGTCACCGACCGGGACAGCTGATAGCCGCCGGCGAGTTCCGCCGCCTTTTCGAGAAGGGTCGAGGGCGCCAGCCGTCCGTACCGCTCATGCAGGTGCTGCCAGCCGGCGGGGGCTCCGGGAACCGTGAGGGTCGCCGGTCCCCGGGCAGGCATCTTCTCGCCAAACCGATCCCTCATGTCCGCCAGGCGGCCGGCACCGGGGGCACGGCCTACGGCAAGCACGCACTCAGGCTCTGCATCGGGTTCCTTCACCAGCGCCACCAGATCGCCGCCGATGGAACAGTTGTGCGGGTAGACGACGGACAGGACGGCGGCCGCGGCGATGGCGGCGTCGACCGCGCTTCCGCCTGACTGAAGAACGGCCCACCCGGCCTCCGTGGCCAGATGGTGCGGCGTTGAGATTGCTGCTTGATTCATTGCTGGGGCTTCCTCTGCTAGTTCACAGAACCGGTAGGGTGGTTGGACCACTTTGGGTAGCATAGTGAGGTGAGTCACTAAACCACAAGGTGTGGGGCCGCGAAATACACTTTCAATTGCCGGAACTTGTGCGGTCAGGGGGAAACCCGCTAACCGGTACCCATAGAGAGGACGAATATGCGCAGCCTGAGGCAGGAGCCCTTATTGGTATTCAGCGATCGCGTAGACGTTCTCGCCGAGGCAATTCGGACCCGGATTGAGGACGGCACCCTGAGCCCCGGAGCTAAACTTCCGAGCGAACGGGAAATCGCCGAGAATTACCGCTTGTCCAGGAATACGGTGCGGGAGGCCCTGCGCGAGCTCGAGGCTGTCGGCCTGCTGTATCGCCGCCCCGGCAGCGGAACCTACGTAGCCGACGAACCGCTTTTGGCCTTCGGCTCCTCGTCGCTGGCCGGCAGCGCCGGTGCCGGTGACCCGATGAATCACGTCATGGATCTCCGCCTTGTCATCGAACCGGGGATCGCCAAGCGGGCGGCCATCAGGGCGCGTGGCCAGGTGTCCAAATTGCGGTCGATCCTCGATGCGGCCACCAAAGAGGCGGGCCGCACGCAGCCCTCGAACGCGGAATTAAGAAAACTCGATCTGGACTTCCATGCGGAACTGGCCCGGCTGTCCCTGAACCCGCTGCTGACCGAATTGTTGGCGATGTCCAATGACCTGATGGCCCCCTCGCGTGCCGACGAATTCCTGACGCTGGAACGCGTCCGGAGCTCTGTGATGTGGCACGGCCGCATTTTTGAGGCTGTCTTGGCGCGCGACGGCGACGGGGCCTTCGATGCCATGGAGGAGCACCTGATCGACATTAAGGGCCACACCGAAAAGGGACAGTGAATACGGGGGCGCAATACCGGCGCCCGCGGGGCTTAGCCGGACCGGGCGCGCCTAGCATTCGACGACGTTGACGGCCAGGCCTCCCATCGCGGTTTCCTTGTACTTGGAGCTCATGTCCTTGCCGGTTTCGCGCATCGTGATGATGACTTCGTCCAGCGAGACGCGGTGCGTGCCGTCGCCCCAGAGCGCCATCTTGGCTGCGTTCACGGCTTTGGCGGCGCCGATGGCGTTGCGTTCGATGCAGGGGATCTGCACCAGGCCGCCGATCGGGTCGCAGGTCAGCCCCAGGTTGTGCTCCATGGCGATCTCGGCGGCATTTTCCACCTGCGCTGGACTGCCGCCCATCACCTCGGCCAGTCCCGCTGCGGCCATGGAGGACGCGGAGCCCACCTCGCCCTGGCAGCCGACCTCGGCGCCGGAGATGGAGGCCTGCTCCTTGTAGAGGACCCCGACGGCGGCGGCCGCCAGTAGGAACTTCACGATGACGTCTTCCTTGTCCGCCTGCGTCGCCTTGTCCATGCCCGGCGCGTAGTGCGTGGCGTAGAACATGACCGCGGGGATGATGCCGGCCGCTCCGTTGGTCGGTGCGGTGACGACGCGGCCGCCCGAGGCGTTCTCCTCGTTCACCGCAAGGGCCACCAGGTTGACCCATTCCTGCCAGTATTTGTGGTCCCGGTCCTTGTCCTCCTTGCGCAGCCGCTCATGCCAGGCGGGGGCCCGACGGCGGACGTTCAGCCCGCCGGGCAGGACACCTTCGCGCCTGATGGCGGAGTCCTTGCAGTCCTCCATCACCTGCCAGATGTGGATCAGGCCGGCACGAATCTCCGCCTCGGAGCGCGACGCCTTCTCGTTGAGCATCATGATGTCGCTGATGCCCAGGCCGGTGTTGCGGCAGTGTTCCAGCAGTTCCGCCGCCGTCCGGAAGGGGTAGGGGAGGGGCTCCTGGGCGGCATCCGGCTCCCGGGCCGCCGCACCTTCCTCGCCGTCGCGGACCACGAAGCCGCCGCCCACGGAAAAGAACGTCGCCTCGTGAAGGACGGCGCCGGCGTCGTCGGTCACCTGGAATTTCATCCCGTTGGTGTGCCGGGGCAGCACGGTGAGCGGATGCTGCACCATGTCCTCGACCCGGTAGTCGAGGGCCCGTCCGGCCGAGCCCTCGACCCGCGCGCACAACTGCAGCTCGCCGGCCGAGGCCATCTCTGCCAGCCGGGATTCAACGTCGTCCGGGAGGATCTGCTCGGGCTGGAAACCTTCCAGCCCGAGCATCACCGCCGTGAACGTGCCGTGGCCGCGGCCGGTGGCCGCGAGGGATCCGTAGAGGTCCACCCGCAGCCCGGCGACCCGGTCCAGCACACCGGTTGACACCAGTTCCCCGGCGAAGACGGCGGCTGCCCGCATCGGGCCGACGGTGTGCGAACTGGAGGGACCGATGCCCACGGTAAAGAGGTCGAAGACGCCTACGGCCATGATGGCTCCTCAGTGCCCTTCGGTGGGCGTGGAAACCTGTGCCAGGTCAGGGTAGAGCGGATGCGCCTGGGCCAGTGCCTCCACCCGGGTCTTCAGGCCGGACAGGTCAGCGGCCGGCCCGGCAATGAGGGCCTCGGCGATGATGTCCGCGACCTCGCGGAACGCCGCGTCGCCGAAGCCGCGGGTGGCCAGCGCCGGCGTGCCGATGCGCAGGCCGGAGGTGACCATGGGCGGCCGCGGGTCGAACGGCACCGCGTTGCGGTTGACCGTGATGTCGATGGTCGCCAGCAGGTCCTCGCCCTGCTGGCCGTCCAGCTCGGAATTGCGGAGGTCAACCAGGACCAGGTGCACGTCGGTGCCGCCGGTCAGCACCGTGATGCCCTTCTCCGCGACGTCCTGCTGCGACAGCCGCTCGGCCAGGATCCGTGCGCCCGCCAGCGTGCGCTGCTGGCGGTCGGCGAATTCCTCGGAGGCGGCAACCTTGAACGCCACGGCCTTGCCCGCGATGACATGTTCGAGCGGCCCGCCCTGCTGGCCGGGGAACACCGCGGAATTGATCTTCTTGGCGATGTCCGCCTCGTTGGTCAGAATGATGCCGCCGCGCGGGCCCGCCAGCGTCTTGTGCGTGGTGGACGTGACCACGTGCGCGTGCGGCACCGGGCTGGCGTGCAGGCCGGCGGCCACCAGGCCGGCGATGTGCGCCATGTCCACCATCAGGTACGCCCCGACGGCGTCGGCGATCCGCCGGAATTCCGCGAAGTCGAGCTCGCGCGGGTAGGCGGACCAGCCGGCGATGATTAGCTGCGGCTGGTGCTCGTGCGCCAGCCGCTCCACCTCCGCCATGTCGACCCGGTGGTCCTCCTCGGAGACGCCGTAGGCGGCCACGTTGTAGAGCCTGCCGGAGAAGTTGATCTTCATGCCGTGGGTCAGGTGCCCGCCGTGGGCCAGGTTCAGGCCCAGGATCGTGTCGCCGGGCTTGATCATGGCGTGCATCACCGAGGCGTTCGCCTGCGCACCGGAGTGCGGCTGGACGTTGGCGAAACCGGCGCCGAACAGCTCCTTGACCCGGTCGATGGCCAGCTGCTCGATCACGTCAACGTGCTCGCAGCCGCCGTAGTACCGGCGCCCCGGGTAACCCTCGGCGTACTTGTTGGTCAGCACCGAGCCCTGCGCCTGCATGACGGCGACGGGGGTGTGGTTCTCCGAGGCGATCATCTCCAGCCCGGACTGCTGGCGGCGCAGCTCGTTGTCGATCTGGGCGGCGATTTCCGGATCGAGGACACCCAGGTCCACGTTCAGGCTGGTGCTGGCGACCGCCGCCATGGCCGCGCTCACGCTACTTCACCACCGTTGGCGGAGGCGTACTCCTCCGCGGAGAGCAGGGGGCCTTCCTCCGACACCTGGACGGTGAACAGCCAGCCGGCACCGTAGGGGTCATCGTTGATCACGGCGGGATCGGCCACGGCGTCGCCGTTGACTTCGATGACCTCGCCGGTCACCGGAGAGTAGAGGTCCGAAACGGATTTGGTGGACTCGATTTCACCGCAGGTCTCGCCGGCCGTCACGACGGTACCGACCTCGGGGAGATCCACGTACACGATGTCGCCCAGCGCCTCGGTTGCCACGGCAGAAACGCCGATCCTGGACGGGCCGGAACCGTCGGCGGCCACCCACTCGTGCTCCGCGGAGTATCGTAGTTCGGCGTTGACTTTGCTCACTGTGATGCCTTTCTTAACACGCTTTTGTTGAGGAGAGGAGAGGAGGCCGCCTCGGTCCCTGCCATGCACCCGTTTTTGTTTGCCGTGACGCTTCGTGCGCGGAAGCACGTGCGGACGGCGATCATGGCTTCGATGAAGCGGTCGATGGCCGCCAGATCTCCGGACTCCTCGGCTCGAGGATCAGGGCGCCGGGCACAGCGGGAACGACGGGGCGGGGATCAAGGTGGGGCCAGGGCCGGCAACCAAGTATTTGAATGTCTGCGAAGGACGCGCCGCTGCAGACAGGAAGTCATGAGGAACTCCAAGATCGGGCCGGCCCGAGGGCTCGGCTGGGATTGGGGTTCCTCCCCGCTCTGTATTTGACCTGAGAGATTCCGCGGAGTGTGTTCCGCTTGCACCGTCGGTGAGCCAGGCTGCTGCCTGACTGCTTTCCAGAGTTGCCTAGCCGCGGCGGTACATGGGCCTGAGAGATTCCTGGGGAGGATTTGCTCCTACGGCGCCTGCCCGGATGGTGTGCGGAGAGGACTCTCCCGCCACGGTTCGAAAGGCATTCAGTTGTGGGTGATTCGCCTCACACCCTACACACAGTGCCCGTGGGATCCCAAATTGCGGCGCCAGAGATTAGGCCCTGTCGCCGATCCAGGGTTGTGCCGGCCGCCAATTCGAGGTCGCGTCCCGCCGGCCGTTACTCTCCGGTCCCGGCGGCCGCCACTCTCCGATCTCACGGGCCGCCGCTCTCCGATGGTCCTGCCGGCAGCCACTCCCGTCCCGGCACATCCAGGGTCGCGTGCGCCGCTGCGCGTCCTGGAGAACGCCGATGCCTACACAATGAATGGATTCATCAGTATGCTTTGCGTTGATGTCCTCGAGAGGAAGGCTGATGACCAAGGCGCCGGTACCGCCGGGCCGTTGACAAGAATCGACAGGTTTCGCCAACGGGTTGGAACGAATGGCGCTCTGCGCCGGAGACGGAGATTTTGATGAGCAACGACATGGGACGCACGCCGCTATCGCCGGAGGAGCTCGAATCGCAGTCCGGGACCGCGCTGCCGGACAAGGAAGTCGCGTCCATCCTGGATCTCAATGCCGATCTCGACCTGGCCATCGATGCGGCCGCGCCGATCGACCTGGCCGTAGCGGCGAACGCCAACGTCGCGGCCCCCATCGATGCCGCCGCCTCGGCCAACCTCCTCTCGGCCGGCTCCACGGCGCAGGCCCTGTCCGACCAGGGAGTCATCATCAACCAGGGCATCACCGCCGACGCGACCGCCGAGTCCACCCAGGACAGCACCATCGACCAGGGCAATGACACCGTGGAGGACGCCGGGGCAACGGCCGGTTCCGCTGCCGGGACGGGCGCCGCCGTCGGCGATTCCGGGCTTGCCCAGGAGGCCACCGGGCAGGAGGCAACTGCCCCTGCGCTGCTGCCGGATGGCACCCTGCCGGACGGGACTTTGCCGGACGGGACCCTTCCCGATGGCACCCTGCCCGACACCGGATCCACTGAAGGCCTTGGGTCGACCCTCGACGGGAACCTGCTCAACGTCAACGTCAATCTGGCCGCGGACGCCGATATTGCCGCCCCGATCAACGGCGCCGTGGCCGCCAACGCCAACGTTGCCGCGCCGATCGACGCCGCGGTGGCCGCGAATATCGGCTCGATCGACAGCAACGCCGTCGCGGTGGCGCAGCAGGACGCCATCATCAACCAGCAGATCGACGGCAGCGCCGAGGCCAGCGCCGGCCAGCAGTCCGATCTCGAACAATAGTCCCTGAATGAGCATCAGTCCGAGCCGGCCGCCGGCCACGAGCGACCCGCTGCCCGGCGGCCGGCCGGCTGCCCCTTCGGTTGACGTCCCGGCCCTGGCCGAGGGCGTGCAGTTCCTCGGACCGGCACGGGGATCCGGCTACCGGGAGCCGCCCGCGCTGGTCCGGCGCGCGGACGGGCAGACGCTCCAGCTCACCCCGCTCCTGTATGCGGTCCTGGAGGGCGTCGACGGCGTCCGGGGCCTCGACCAGATAGCCGAACACGCCGGCGAGACGTCCGGCCGGCTGATCACTGCCGGAAACGTGCAGACCCTGATCGAAAAGCAGCTGCTGCCGCTGGGCCTGCTGCGGCTCGCGGACGGCTCGCAGCCCGACGTCAAAAAGGCCAGCCCGCTGCTGGGCATGCGCTTCCGCTACACGGTCACGGATCCCGCGCTGACCCGGAAGCTGACCGCTCCATTCGCCGTCCTGTTCCATCCGCTGATCGCCCTGCCCGTGACCTTGGCCTTCTTGGCGGCGTGCTGGTGGGTGCTCATGGTCAAGGGCCTCGGCTCGGCAACGCACCAAGCCTTCGCCAACCCCGGGCTGCTGCTCCTGGTGTTCGCCATCACCATCCTCTCGGCCGGCTTCCACGAGTTCGGCCATGCCGCCGGCGCGCGCCGCGGCGGCGCAACCCCGGGAGCCATGGGCGTGGGCCTGTACCTGATTTGGCCCGCTTTCTACACCGATGTCACCGATTCCTACCGGTTGGGGCGCGGCGGCCGGCTCCGCACGGATCTGGGCGGCCTGTACTTTAACGCCATCGTTGTGGTGGGCACGATAGGCGTCTGGTGGCTCACCGGCTTCGACGCGTTGCTGCTGGTGGTGGTGACCCAGATACTGCAGATGGTGCGCCAACTGCTGCCCCTGGTCCGCTTCGACGGGTATCACATTCTCGCCGACGCAACCGGGGTTCCCGACCTGTTCCAACGGATCAAGCCCACCCTGCTGGGGCTGCTGCCTTGGCGGTGGTCCGATCCCGAACCCAAGCTGCTCAAGCCCTGGGCCCGGGCCGTCGTGACCGCCTGGGTCCTGGTCACGGTTCCGCTGCTCCTGTTTTGCCTGGCCATGATGGTGGTCTCGCTTCCCCGGATTTTGGGGACGGCCTGGGCCAGCATCGTGGATCAACAAAGGCTGCTGGCCGCTGCCGGTTCCGACGGCGACGTCGCCGGCATGGCCGTGCGCGTCCTGGCGATTACCGCCGTCGCGCTTCCCGTTCTCGGGATTGCCTACATCCTGCTGCGGATGGCCCGCCAGCTTGGCGCGGCGGCCTGGGCGAAAACCCGTGGCCGGCCCCTCCGCCGGGTGACCGCCATGGCCGCCGCCGCGGCCGTTCTCGCCGGCCTGGCCTGTGCCTGGTGGCCCGACGACGGCGCCTACCGTCCGGTGCAGCCCTACGAACGCGGAACCCTGTTCGATGCGGCGGCTTCCTTCGCCCCGATGTCACCGGCGGGGCTGGCCGACGGCGGCGCAGGGCAAACGGTGGCGGCGTGGCCCTCCGGCAGCGATCTGCCCACGGCGGAGAAGCCCCAACTGGCGATGGTCCTCGTTCCCCGCGACCTGCAGGCCGGGCACCAGGAGACCGCTACGGCGGACACCGGTGAGGATTTACAGCACGACGGCGGTTCCGGCACCACCGGTACCGACGCCGGCGCCGGAACACCGCCGGCCTGGGTCTTCCCGTTCGACCGACCGCTGGCCCCCGGGGAGGACGGAAACCAGGCCCTGGCCGTCAACGTTGAGGACGGGTCCGTGGTTTACGACGTCGCCTTCGCCCTGGTCTGGGCCGAAGACGGGCCGGTAGACGCCACGAACGAGGCCTACGCCTTCGCTTCCTGCCGGGGCTGCACCGCCGTCGCCGTCGGCTTCCAGGTTGTCCTGATCCTCGGCCAGGCCGACGTCGTCGTCCCCCAAAACCTCTCGGCGGCGGCCAACTACAACTGCGTCGAGTGCCTCACCTACGCGCTCGCCAGCCAGTTGGTCCTTACCCTGGACGGCCCGCTCAGCGACGCCGGCATGGAGAAACTGGGAACCCTGTGGGAGGAGATTGCGGCCTACGGCCGGTCGCTCGAAGACGTCCCCCTGGACGAAATCCAGGCCCGGCTGAACGACTACAAGATGCGCATCCTCGGCATCATCGAACAGGACGCCGCCATCGGTGACGGCAGCGCCGGCGCAGGCACCGGCACCGGCACGGACACCGACGCGGAGTCCAACACCCAGCCGACCTCGGACCCGGGCTCGCAGCCGGAGGCAACACCTCCGGCGGACACCGGCAGCGTCCAGCCGCCGGCCCCGGCAGAGACACCCGCCGGAGAACCCGACCCCGGTACGGCGATGACGTCCCCGACACCGATGCCCACCGGCACGCCCGAGCCCGAACCAGCGCCCGCCCAGGAGCCTGCCCCCGCCGAGGAACCCGCCCCGGCGCCGAGCGGGTGATGCCCGGCAGCTGCCGGGCATCACGTGGCGAGCGGCTACGGCCGGGGCCCCGCAGCGCTTGGCTACCGGCGGCGCCCCGCTGCGCCTGGGTAACTCCGGGGCAGCAGGGTCACCGGGTGGCGCCGGCGGGTTCGTCCTCGAGGTCCTCCGGTGATTGGAGGTCCATCTCGAGCAGCGGCACCATCGTGGACTTGGTGATGAGGCGGTGGGCCAGCCACAGGGCGATGAAGACCGGCAGCCCGATGTAGGAGGAAAGCACCTCCATGCCCCGTCCGGCCAGCACGGCCTCGTAGTTCTGTCCGGCGATCACCAGGACCAGCATGGCGAAGGCCAGCAGCGGGCCGACGGGGAACAGGGAGGCCTTGTACGGCAGGTCGCTGACCTTGTTGCCCTGGGCCAGAAAGCCGCGCCTGAAGCGGTAGTGGGAGATGGCGATTCCCGCCCACACGATAAAACCGCACAGGCCTGACATATTCAGCAGCCAGGAGTAGGCCGCGCCCTGGCCGACGATCGCGGAGAGGAACCCGAAGAGTCCCACGGCCGCGGTGGCCAGGAGCGCCGGAATCGGCACGCCGCGCGCATTAGTACGTCGGAAGATTTTCAGGGCCTTGCCGTCATGGGCCATGGCGTAAAGCATGCGCGTGGAGGCATATAGGCCGGAGTTGCCCGCCGAGAGGATGGCGGTCAGGATCACCGCGTTCATCAGAGCCGCCGCGAAGGCAATCCCGGCGCGCGAGAAGACGAGCGTGAACGGGGACACTGCGACATCGGCCTCGCCGGAGGCCAGCAGACTCGGATCGGTGAACGGGATCAGGCAGCCGATGATGAAGATGGCGCCAATGTAGAAGAGCATGATGCGCCAGAAGACGGTGCGGATGGCCTTCGGCACTTCGCGGCGCGGGTTCTTGGCTTCGCCCGCGGCCACGCCCACCAGTTCGGTGCCCTGGAAGGAGAACCCGGCAATCATGAAGACCGAGATGATCGAGACCCAACCACCGTGGAACACATCATCGCGGTTCTCCCAGTTGCTCAGGCCCGGGGAGTTGTCCCCAAGGATGCCGACGATCATCAACACACCGGCGATCAGGAAGAGCACCACCGCGGCGACCTTGATCAGGGAGAGCCAGAACTCCGACTCCCCGAAAGACTTGGCGGAGAGGGCGTTGAGCCCGGTCAAGACAAGCAGGAAAATCCCGGCCCACACCCAGCCCGGGACTCCCGGGAACCAGAAGTCCATGATGATTCCGGCGGCGACCAGCTCGGCGGCCACCGTGATGGCCCAGTTGAACCAGTAGTTCCAGCCGATCGCGAACCCGAAGGACGGCGAGACAAAACGGGTCGCAAAGGTCTGGAAGGAACCGGCCACCGGAATCTTGGCCGACATTTCGCCCAGCGACTGCATCAGCAGGAACACCATCAGTCCGACCAACGCATAGGCGGCCAAGGCTCCGCCGGGACCCGCCTGGGAAATCGTGCCGCCCGAGGCCACGAACAGCCCCGTGCCGATCGCACCGCCGATGGCGATCATCTGCAGGTGCCGGCTGCTCAGCCCGCGCTTGAGTTCGTTTCCGGCCTTGCCGGAGATGCGGCCCGCCCCTGCCCCTGGCAAGGATCCGCGTCGTGTTTCTGCAGCGGGTGTGGGCGCGACATCACTGTCGTCTGTATGCGTGGGGGAGCTGAGTCCCATTGTGCCTCCGGAAGGTAGCAGCGGTGGTTCAGCTTTCCGGGCGGGCCCGCCGGAAAGGACGGTGATCAAGCTAACACGCGCAGAAAATGAGTCATCAAGCAGGGCGGATGTTGCTGACAAGAACTTCAAAATCTTACGAGTAGCGGCGTCCCCGCACGAAAAGCAGCAGAGTTGCTAACCCAGCCGCGCTTTTGGGTAGATGTCTCTTGGGCATCTGGTACGGGGCCGTGCTGGGGTGCCCGGTGGCTGACATGCAGGTTCAGCGGTGTCCCTGGAAGGCCTGCCATGTCAGCTCGGCCAGGGCGGCCTGGCCGGCCGGGCCGGGGTGGAAGTAGTCCAGGGTGCTGATCTCGTCGGCGGAGAACTTGTAGGCGTACACGGCGCCCCGGTCCCAGTGACAGTTCCCGTACCGTGCACACGTCTCCGCGAGGATCTCATTGAAGGCCCGCTCGCGGGCAACCACTTCCTGCCGCTGGTCCTCGGTGACCGCTGCGCCGAGCATGGACGGGCAGGTTCCGGCGGCCGCCCAGACGCGACTGGCCTCCTGATCGGTGCGCAGAACGGACCACAGGCGATGAAGGTCGGGAATGCTGCTGACGTAAATGCGGGCCTGCGGCAGCCCGCGGTGCAGCGCCTCGAGGGCAGCCGCGACGTGCCTGGCGAAATCGGCGGTGGACGTCATCGCTGATGCCGACGAGGCACACAGGTCGTTGGCCCCGATGAGCAGGGTGATGTAGTCCGCCTTCTGGGCCACGGCCATGGACGCCTGTCCAGGAAGATCTGCCGCCTTGGCGCCGCTTGCCGAGTCGTTGAAGTTGTTGTTGTTGATCTGGGGGTGCAGCGCCGCCAGCCGCTCGTAGTGGCTGCGGATGTCGTCGGACCGCCCGTCGCCGGTTGACCAGGACTTGGCCGGGTAGTTGCCGGGCCGGCAGCAGGCGTTTGCGGCCTGGGTAATTGAATCTCCGAGTCCCGCAATAGCGCTTGGATACGATCGCGGGGCGACGGATCCAGGCACAGCAAGCAGCGCCAACAGCATCAGCGGCAGGATCAGGAACCGGACGGTGCTGCCCACGGAACCTTCTCCATGTCGACGACTCTAATCACCGACAGCAACTGTCGCCATAGCCCGAGGACGATACGTGAACCCTCCCGAGCGTCATGGATGCCCGGCAGGAGCGGCACCAAGCAGCAGGTGGCGCGTGTCTTGGTCCGGGGAGCGTCCGGTCGACGTAGGCTCGAGTCATGGATGGCGAAGTGACCGAGTTGGAAGGGCAAACCACCATCAATGAACTGCTGGACGAGCCGGTCGGCGTTTCACACATCCAGATGACCCTGCCGATCTATGTCCAGCTCCGGGCGGGCGAGTTCCGCCGTCTTTCCTGAACGCTCCGGCGCAGGTTCACCCCTCTGCCCGGCGGCCGCGCCGGCGATGCTTTTCCGAAGCGCCTCGCTACACTGACGGCATCGACGGTGATCGGGGGACGGGCGCGGTGAAGCGGAAGCGGCGGCAGGGAAGCCGGGGCCGGAGGCTTGGGCCGGTGATGGCGGCAGTGCTGACGGCGGGCACCCTGGCGGCCTGCGGGCAGCTGCCGGGAGATCCGGGGGAACCAGCACGGCCCGAGGCCGAGTTGGTTGACGCCGTCGATTGCACAACAGCACAGCACATGGTCGAACCAAGGAATCCGTCCGTACCTCCGCCGCCGGCGGTCGGCGGCGTGCCCGAAGCCTTCGCGCCGGTCGACGTCATCCGCTGTGATGCCCTGGCGATGGCAACCGTCGAGGACGAGGACGGCCTGTGGTCGGCGGTCACGGAAGAGCGGCTCACCGGAAACATTGACGCGCTGCTCACTGCGCTGGCGCAGCCCAGCGACGGACCCAGGGCGAACCTGGTCTGCACCGCCGACATGGAAATGGTCCCCGATCTGTGGTTGGTGGATGCGGCCGGCAAGGCCATGCGGGCCGCCTGGCCGACGGATTCCTGCGGCAAGACGAAACCCGGGGTCCGCGAGGTCCTGGCGGGCATGACCGTGATCGAGTCCACCCGGCACCGGCTGGAACTGATCCAGCCGAGGGCGGCACTGGATGCCGGTTGCCCCGCCGAGTGGGGCTTCAAGGCGATGCCGGGAGTGACTGAGCTGGCGCCGTTCGAGCAGCCGGGAGCGGAGCAGCCGCGCGGCAGCGGCGAGGGCGTGCCAGGTTCCCCCGGCCTCTTGCCACGCGCCGGCGAGGTCGACGCCTTGAGGATCTGCGAGTACCGGACCGCGCCGGTGCCGGCCGCAGAGGATGAACTGCCCGCCGACGCGCAGCCGGACCTGAATTTTGGCGTCATCCGGATCGTGTCGGGGATTTTTTCCAAGGGCAGGAGCCTGGAGGGCACGGCAAAGGACGCCCTCCTGAACGCGGCCGCACAGGATCCGGATGCTGGCGAATGCGCCGACGACGCAACGGAGTTTGCGGTGCTCTGGCCGCTCGCTGAGGGGCAGGGCGCCGGTGCTCCGCTGACGGTGGAACTCGACGGTTGCCGGCGGCTCTTCGCGCCCGACGGCGCCGGCCGGACGTTGCCGGACGAGGCGCGCACCGCCGTCGTCATGGCTTTGGAAAAGTGAGGCGGGCTTGATGATGACGGACAAAGTCGCCCTGGTTACCGGAGCGTCCTCCGGGATCGGGGAACACACCTGCCGGGAACTGGCACGCGGCGGCTTCACCGTCTATGCGGCCGCGCGCCGGGTGGAGAGGATGCGCCCGTTGGAAGAGCACGGGGTGCGCGTCCTCGAGATGGACCTGGCCGACGACGCGTCGATGGTGCGCGGGGTGGAGCACATCCTGTCGGAGCAGGGACGGCTGGACGTGCTGGTCAACAATGCCGGGTACGCCTCCTACGGCGCCATCGAGAACGTGCCGCTGGAGGACGCCCGGCAGCAGTTCGAAGTGAACCTGTTCGGGCTGGGGCGGCTCATCCAGCTGGCGGTCCCGGCCATGCGGGCCCAGGGTACCGGGCGGATCATCAACGTCTCCTCGATCGGCGGCGTGTTCTACGAACCCCTCGGCGGCTGGTACCACGCGGCCAAATTCGCGGTCGAGGGTTTGTCGGACTGTCTTCGAGTGGAGCTCAGGCCCTTCGGCATCGACGTGGTGATCGTCGAGCCCGGGCCGATCCTGACCGAGTGGGACGCCATCGCGGTGGAGAGCCTGCAGCAGAGTTCCGAAGGCACGGCCTACGCGCCGCAGGCAGAGAGCGTGGCGCGGGCGATTGCCGGGGCGTACACGGAACGCACGGGAACGCGGCCGGACGTTGTGGGCCGGCGCATCGCCCGGGTGGCGGCCGCTCGGCGCACGCGCAGCCGGTACCCGGTCGGCAGGGGCGCGCGGACGATCATGGGCGCCCGCCGGCTGCTGCCCGACCGGGTCTTCGACGCCGTGCTCGCCCGGATCTACCAGCGCTGAGCCGGAGCGGAAGGGCTGCTAAGACGCGACGGAGCGGCTGCCTTTCGGGGAGGCTCCCAGGTGATCGCGCAGGGTGTGTCCCGAATAGGCGGTCCGGAACCGGCCCCGGGCCTGCAGTTCCGGCACCACGCCGTTGACGAAGTCTTCGAGCGAGGACGGGTAGAGGGCCGACATGATCACGAAACCGTCCGCCGCCTTAGAGTCGTAGAGTTCGCACAAGTAGTCGGCGATGTCCGCCGGATCGCCCACGGGCTGGGGTTTCAGCTGGTTCATGGCTTGCGCCAGCGCCAGCTCGCGGACGGTCATGGATTCCCGGCGGGCTGCGGCCAGGAGCATCTGTTCAAAACCCTCGCTGCCCGTGGCCCCGCGATGGGCCAGCAGCAACTCCTCGGCGCTGCCGTCCGGCGTCAGGTCCTCCCGGGCCGCGTGGAGGAGCCGGCCCAACTTCGTCAGGACGTCCTCCTCGTCAAGCGCCGCCTCCAGGCCACGCAGCGCCCGGCGGGCGGCGGCCGGCGTGGCGCCGGTGATCGGCTGGACCGCCGGGAGTACGGCCAGCTGATCCGGATTCCGTCCGGCGGCCGCAGCGCGGGCCCGCAGTTCGGTCCGCACCGCGCGCATTGCGTCCGGGGTGTCGGCGACGGCGAACACGACCTCGGCCCAGCGGGCGGCGAACTCCATGCCGCGCGGGGAGGATCCGGCCTGCATGAGCACCGGCCGTCCCTGCGGGCTGCGCGGCAGGGTGATCGGACCGCGGCTCAGCGGACGGTCGTCGTCGCCGTCGCGCCGGGGCCGTTCGGGTATCCGGCGGACGCGCTCCGGATCCGCAAACCGGCGTCCCGAGGCATCCAGTGTCAGTGCCCCGGGTTCCCAGGTTTCCCACAGGTCCACCACGGCTTGGACGACGTCGTCGGCCCGGTCGTAACGCTCCGACTTGGGCGGGATGGCGGCCAGGCCGAAGTTGGCGGCCTCGGCGTCGGTGGTGGACGTGACGATGTTCCAGGCGACCCGGCCGCCGGAGAGGTGATCCAGCGAGAGCAGCTTCCGGGCGATCGTGTAGGCCGGGGTGAAGGTCGTGGAGATGGTGGCGGCCAGGCCCAGGTGCTTGGTCGCGCCGGCGACCAGCGACAGGGTGACCAAGGGGTCGAGATAGATGGCGCCCTTGCCGCCGGTGACCAGCGTGGTGGCGTAGTCGCCCGTGTTGTCCTCCGGGACGGCCAGCGCGTCGGGCAGGAACAGCATGTCGAAGCAGCCTCGTTCCAGCGTCCGGCCCAGATCGAGGTAAAACTCCGCGCTCAGCCAGTCCCGCCGGGAGAGCGGATGCCGCCAGTTCTCCGAATACTGGCTGGTCGGCGGGTTGACCATCGCCACCAGGTGCATGCCGTCGGATGTCTGCATTGTCGCGCCCTTCTGTTGAGTGAGCAGGGCACGGGTGTGAGGGTTGCTCCCTGCGCTGGCATGATCCAGATCAGGTTCAACGGTCGAAACTTGAGAAGCTTCCTCTCAGCCCGGCTCACCGGACTCCCGTGTACAAGCCAGCAGCCTACCGTCAGCCGCACCGGGCGGCGAAAGGCCGAAGGCACGACGGCGTCATACTCCCGGCCGTTACTGCCGTGCGGGGAGCATGCTGCCGGTCTCCACGAAGCGCTGGTGCCAGGACAAGGCCTCGCCGAGCAGGTGCGGGGTGTGCTTGCCGAAGCTGTCCCGGCAGGCCCGGTCGAAGTAGTCCTGGAGCATGGGCCGGTAATCCGGATGCGCGCAGGTCTCGATGATCTTGCGCGCCCGCTGCTTCGGGGCGAGCCCGCGCAGGTCGGCCAGACCCTGCTCGGTGATCACGATCATCGTGTCGTGCTCGGTGTGGTCGACGTGGCTGGCCATCGGCACGATGCTGGACACCTTCCCGCCCTTGGCCATGCTGGGGGACATGAACACGGACAGGTAGCTGTTCCGGGCGAAGTCGCCGGAACCGCCGATGCCGTTCATGACCTTGGTGCCGGCCACGTGGGTGGAGTTGACGTTGCCGTAGATGTCCGCCTCGATCATGCCGTTGAGCGAGATGCAGCCCAGCCGGCGGACCAGCTCGGGGTGGTTGGAAATCTCCTGGGTGCGCAGGATGATGCGCTCGCGGTAGTAGTCGACGTTGGCATTGAACTCCTCCAGGCCCGTGCGGCTGAGCGAGAAGGACGTGGCGGAGGCCATGCGCAGCACGCCCTCCTTGAGCAGCTGCAGCATGCCGTCCTGGATGACCTCGGTGTAGGCGGTCAGGCCGCGGTAGCCGCCGGCCGCCAGGCCTTCCAGCACGGCGTTGGGGATATTGCCGACGCCGGACTGCAGCGGCAGCAGCTGCTCGGTCAGGCGCCCGCGCCGGACCTCGTGGTCCAGGAAGTCCAGCAGGTGGCCGGCGATCTGCTGCGACGCGTCGTCGGGCGGGTTGAAGGGGGAGTTCCGGTCGGGCGCGTCGGTATGCACGACGGCCACGATCTTGTCCGGATCCACCTGCAGGTAGGGTTCGCCGATCCGGTCATCGGGATGCTCGAGCGGGATGGGCCTGCGCTCCGGCGGCAGGGCGGTGCCGTAGTAGACGTCGTGCATGCCCTCGAGACCCACCGGCTGTGCGTTGTTGATCTCCACGATGACCTGGCTGGCCTGCCGGAGCCAGGTCATGTTGTTGCCCACCGAGGTGGACGGGATCAGCCGTCCGTCCTCGAGGATGCCCACCGCCTCGACCACGGCCAGGTCCACGTCGCCGAAAAACCCGAACCAGGTGTGCTGGGCGACGTGGCTGAGGTGCATGTCGATGTAGTCCAGCTCGCCGGCATTGATCCGTTCGCGCAGCGCCGGGTCCGACTGGTAGGGCAGGCGCAGCTGCATCCCGTCGACCTTGGCGAGGGCGCCGTCGAGCTCAGGGGCCGTCGAAGCGCCGGTGAGTACGCGGATCTTGAACTGCTCCCCGGCCGCGTGCGCGGTTTCCATCCGTGCCGCGAGCGCCTGCGGCACCGCCTTCGGATAACCGGCGCCGGTGAAGCCGCTCATGGCCACGGTCATGCCGGGTTTGATCAGTTCTGCCGCCTGCTCCGCGCTCATCACGCGCTCGAGCAGGCGGGCGTTGCGAATGCGGTCTTGCATCGTGCCCCTTCGTCTGGATCTCCCCCTCCACTGTAGGGGCCGGGCACGGGTGCCGGGGTTCGGGGCGGAGAAAACGGCTCCCCCTGGCGGCGGGCGGAGGCGCCGCGCGCCGCGGGATTTCCGGGCGCTGAGCTAGCGCTGCCGCAGCTGCTCCTGGGCGGTCTGCCGAACGCAGGCAGTCAGTTCGTCCAGCACCGGCGAGCTGATTTTCCAGCGCTGCCAGTACAACGGCACGTCCACCGGCAGGTCGGGGGCCAGTTCGTGCAGCGTCCCGGTGCGGACGTCAGCCAGGCACTGTTGCTCCGGCAGCAGGGCCCAGCCGAAGCCCAGCCGGACCGCCGAGGCAAACTCCGCCGAGGCGGGCAGATAATGGCGCGGCGCCGCCAGCGCAGCGCCGGTCAGTTCCCGGTAGAAGAGCTCCTGCAGGTCGTCCTTGCGGTCAAAATCGAGCACGGGTGCGGCCGCCAGCCACGCCGGGTCGGCGTGTCCGGTCCCGGCGGGACGCCAGTGAGCCAGGTAGGCCGGGCTGGCCACCGCCCGGTAGCGCAGCGCGCCGAGCGCCTCCACCGAGCAGCTCTGGACCGGTTCCGGCGTCGCCGTCACCGCGGCCGTCACCCGTCCGGCCCGCAGCAGGGAGGTCGAATGCTGCTCGTCTTCGCGGTGGACTTCGAAAAACACCCCGCGGTCGCGCGGCATGCGGGCCAGCGCGCCCAGGAACCAGGTGGCCAGCGAATCGGCGTTGACCACCAGCGGCAGGGCCACGCCGTCACCGTCGCCGCCGAGTTCGCGCTGCGCGTCGGCCTGCAGGACCCGCACCTGCCGCGCCAGCCGCAGGACCACCTCTCCGGCCGCCGTCGGCCGCACCGGAGCGGTGCGCTGCAACAGGACCTGCCCGGCCGCGCGCTCCATGGACTTGATCCGTTGGGACACGGCCGAGGGTGTCACGTGGAGCGCGCGGGAGGCGGCATCGAAGCTGCCCTCCTGGACGACGACGGCGAAGGTCGCCAGATGGTCGAACTGGAACGGCTGCATAAGCCAAGCTTACGTAACTGAAGTTTCTTTAGCTGTACTGATGCGCGCGTTGTCAGTAGCGTCGACTGTTGTGACTACCGCTATCGCTCCCGCCGTCTTGCTGGGCCTGGGAACCGGGCTGGCCCTGATCGTCGCCATCGGCGCGCAAAACGCCTTCGTGCTGCGCCAGGGCATCCGCGGCGAGCACATCGGCGTCGTCGTTCTCATCTGCGCGGTGTCCGATGCACTGTTGATCACCGCCGGGATTGCCGGCATCGGCGCCGTGATCGAGGCCGCCCCGGCGGTGGTGGACGTCATCCGGCTGGGCGGGGCGGCGTTCCTGCTGGCCTACGCGGTGTTCGCCGCCAAACGGGCGATCAGGCCGGGCGTGCTGACCGCCTCGGCCAATCGCTCCGGCGGGGGACTGGCCGCAACGGCTGCCACGGCGCTGGCCCTGACCTGGCTGAACCCGCACGTGTATCTGGACACGGTGCTGCTGCTCGGTTCCATCGCCAACACCCAGGGGCCGGAACTGCGCTGGTATTTCGGCGCCGGGGCCGTGGCGGGCAGCCTCATCTGGTTCGGCGCCCTCGGCTTCGGCGCCCGGCTGCTGCGTCCCTTCTTCGCCCGGCCCGGCTCCTGGCGCCTGCTCGACGGGCTGATCGCCGTGGTCATGCTGGCGCTCGGGCTGCGCATGGCCGTCGGCCTCTGATCCGATATGCGAGGATGCCGGTATGCCCACCTCCTTGCTGCTGCTGGCGGACACACACGTGCCGAAGCGGGCGCGGCACCTTCCGGACCAGGTGTGGGACGCGGTGGAGGCGGCCGACGTCGTCTTCCACGCCGGCGATTGGGTCACCGCCGGGCTGCTCAACGACCTGGAAGAGCGGAGCCGTCGGCTGGTCGGTGTGTACGGCAACAACGACGGCGACGACCTGCGCGCGCGACTGCCGGAGATTGCCCGGGCGACCATCGCCGGGGTCCGGTTCGCCATGGTGCACGAAACCGGGGCGGCAAAGGGGCGCGAACAGCGCTGCCAGGCTCGCTTCCCCGATGCCGACGTGCTGGTGTTTGGCCACAGCCACATCCCGTGGGACACCACGTCGCCCGGCGGCCTGCGGCTGCTGAACCCGGGGTCGCCGACGGACCGCCGCCGTCAGCCGGTCTGCACGTATATGACCGCGACGGCCGACGGCGGCCGGCTCCTCGACGTCGAGTTGGTGCCGGTGGACAGGACTGCTGGCCGAGGGCGTTAGTTGCCGGCTACCGCTTTGCTGACCTCGGCCGGGCTTTCGTACTGCTTGTCGGGGAGATTCTTGAGCGCCGAGAGGACGTCGTCCCCGGCCCCGGATTGTTCCGCGTTCTTCACCAGGTCGGCGGCGGATGCCGGGTAGTCCACGCCGCCCAGCGCCTTCTGGATGTCAATGGGACTGGGATTCTCTGCCATGGGAAAACCTTCCGATCGAATAGGAATCCCCACGCTACGTCCTGGGCCGGGCACTGGGAAGAGCCCGAAGGGGCCGGGGTGCACCTAGCCGTGATTCGGGCCGCGGCGCGCACCGACACACTGTTACTAGATCACGGTTTTGCAACGTTGGTTACTTTACGGTAACGTGCAGTTCGTGCGCGGGTCAGATGACCGCGCCAGGGGATGCCGGAACTTCCGGCGCGATCTACCCATGGAATGCCCGGACGCTGCCCACGCCTTTCGCCGTCAGAATGGCAGACGTCCACATGACCTCGATTTTGCGAGTGGCTGACGGCGGTGCGGAGACGTTCGGGGACGGACTGAGCATAAGGCGGCCGAACCGGAGCATTGTGAATCCAAATAAAAACCTGAACCTTAGCCGTGCCCTGCGTGGCGGCCTCGCCGCCGTCGCCCTTACCGGAGCCAGCGTTGCGCTGGTCGGACCGGCCGCGAACGCGGCCGACGGGGCAACCTGGGACGCCTTGGCCCAGTGTGAGTCCGGCGGCGACTGGAACATCAACACCGGCAACGGCTACTCCGGCGGCCTGCAGTTCGCCCCGGGCACGTGGGCGGCTAACGGCGGCAGCGGTTCTGCCGCCGACGCAAGCCGCGCCGAGCAGATTGCCGTGGCCGAGAACGTCCTGGACAGCCAGGGGTGGGGCGCCTGGCCCGCCTGCTCGTCCAAGCTGGGACTGGCCGGCGGCGGCGGAGGGTCGCAGGTGAGCAGCCAGTCGGCCCAGATCCAGCAGGCACCCGTCCAGCAGGCACCGGTCGCCCAGGCGCCGGTCCAGCAGGCGCCGGTCCAGCAGGCACCGGTCGCCCAGGCTCCGGCCCCGGCACCGGCCGCACCCGCGGTCCAGGCACCGGCGGTCAGCGGCGAAACCTACACCGTGCAGCCCGGCGACACCCTGGGCAAGATCGCCCAGTCCCTGGGCCTTCAGGGCGGATGGCAGGAGTTGTTCGCCGCCAATGCGGACACCGTTTCCGATCCGAACCTGATCTTCGTGGACCAGGTTCTGCAGCTGCCCGCGCAGTAATCCGGCATGCATCGCAGCGCCCCGTTCTCCGTGAGGAGGGCGGGGCGCTGCTGGTTGGGCCCAAAAGACGCGCCCTAGACTGGTAGCAACCGAGTGAGAGGACGTGTCGCTGCTGTGTCCACCGTTGAGAATCGCCCGTGGCTGCAGAACTACCAGCCAGGCGTGCCGGCCGAGATCGATGTACCGACCGAATCCCTGTCGCACATGCTGGAAGACTCGGTCCGCCGGTTCCGGAGGAAGACGGCCCTCGACTTTTTCGGCGCCACGACCAGCTATCGCGAGCTGGGCCGGCAGATCGACCGGGCGGCGGAAGGCCTGCGCCGGCTTGGCGTAGGCCCGGGCAGCCGCGTGGCCTTGATCCTGCCGAACTGCCCCCAGCACGTGGTGGCCTTCTACGCCGTGCTGCGCCTGGGCGCCGTCGTCGTCGAACATAATCCGCTGTACACCGAGCGCGAACTCCGCCACCAGTTCGAGGACCACGGGGCGACGGTTGCCATTGTCTGGAACAACGTGGTGGCCAAGGTGCAGGCGTTTCCGCCGGACATCGAGGTCAAGGCGATCGTGTCAGTTGACCTCACCGGTGCGATGCCCCGGGCCAAGCGCCTGGCCCTGCGACTGCCCGTCCCGGCGGCCAGGACCGCGCGGAAGGCGCTGACCACGCGGGTTAAGGGAACCGTGACGTGGGAGAGGCTGCTGCAGGCCAGGCCGCTGAAGAAGTCGCACCCCCGGCCGGCGGTGACCGACCTGGCGGCCATCCAGTACACCTCCGGCACCACCGGCAAACCCAAGGGCGCCATGCTCTCGCACCGGAACCTGCGGGCCAACGCGGAGCAGGGCCGCGCGTGGATGCACGGCGTGGCCGAGGGCAAGGAGGTCATGTACGCGATCCTGCCGATGTTCCATGCCTTCGGGATGACACTGCACCTGACGTTCGGGGTGCTCATCGGCGCGCGGGTGGTCCTGTTTCCCAAGTTTGACGTGGATCTGGTGCTGGCAGCGGCGAAGAAGACCCCGCCCACCATCTTCTGCGCGGTGCCGCCCATCTACGAGCGGACCGCCCGGGAGGCCAGGAAGCGCCGGGCGGATTTGGGGTCCGTGCGGTTCGCCATCTCGGGTGCCATGAACCTGCCGCAGGCCACCGTGGACCTGTGGGAGGACACCGCCGGCGGCCTGCTGGTGGAGGGTTACGGGATGACGGAGACATCGCCGGTGGCCCTGGGCAACCCGTTCGCGCCGACGCGGCAGAACGGCACGATCGGTGTCCCGTTCCCCAGCACGGAGATGCGGGTGGTTGACCCGGAGGACCCGGCGCGCGACGTCGCGCCGGGACAGCCGGGCGAACTGCTGATCCGCGGCCCGCAGGTCTTCCAGGGATACTGGGGCAAGCCGGAGCAAACGGCGGAGGTCCTGCTCGACGGCGGCTGGGTGCGCACCGGCGACATCGTCACCGTGGACGGGCAGCACAACGTCCGCATCGTCGACCGGGTCAAGGAACTGATCATCACCGGCGGCTTCAACGTGTCGCCGTCCGAAGTCGAAGACGCCCTCCGCTCACACCCGGACGTGATGGAGGCGGCCGCGGTCGGCCTTCCGCGCCCGGAGGGCGGCGAGGAGGTGGCGGCCGCCGTCGTGCTGCGCCCCGAAGGCACGGTCCGGCTGGATGAACAGGGGTTGCGGGACTACTGCCGCGGCCGGCTGGCCGCGTACAAGGTCCCGCGCCGGATCGTTGCGGTGGAGGAGCTGCCCACGTCGATTTTGGGCAAGGTGCTGCGCAAGCAGGTCAAGGCGCAACTCGCCGCCCGGTGAGGGCGCGTCACGTGCGGTTCCGGCAGCAGAGTGGGTGACGCGGACAGAGGGTGGCGGCGCCAACAAAGTGGGTGACGCGTCACATTTCGTCCGCGCTGCAGGCACCCGGTGTGAGCCGTGACATAGTGGTCCCCGGTGGCAGCGCAATGGCCGCGCTCTCCGGTTGGGGGAGACCGCGGGCGCTGTCACTTGATTTTTTCGAACTGAGGAAGTGACATGAAGCGAACATTCCTGACGCTGCTGGCCGGTGTCTCCGCGCTTGGCCTGGCGGCTTGTGGATCCGGATCGCCCAGCGGCGGAGGCAACGAGGCCGGCGGGAACGAATCCGCCGGCGCCGGCGACCTGACCAAGGTGACCGTCGGCGTGATCCCGATCGTGGACACCGCCCCGCTGTGGCTCGGTGACTCGAAGGGCTTCTTCGAAGAAGAGGGCCTGGACCTGGACATCCAGAACGTCGCCGGCGGCGCGGCCGCCATCCCCGCCGTGGTCAGCGGTGGCTTCGACTTCGCCTTCGGCAACGTCGTCTCGGTCATGGTGGCCAACGACAAGGGCCTGGACATCCAGCTGGTGGCCAACGGCAACTCCACCTCGGGCGACACCAAGCACGATTTCGGCGGTGTAGTGGTGAAGGGCGATTCGGACATCAAGTCGCCCAAGGACCTGGCCGGCAAGACCGTGTCCGTGAATACCCTCTCCAACATCGGTGACACCACCATCCGCAGCGTGATCGAGGCCGACGGCGGCGACCCCGAGAGCGTGAAGTTCGTCGAGATCGGCTTCCCGGACGCCCCGGCCGCGCTGGCCAACGGTCAGGTGGACGCAGCGTGGATCCTGGACCCGTTCCTGTCCCAGTCCGTCGAGGACGGCGGCCGCGTGGTCTCCTACAACTTCGCCGACTTCGACAAGAACCTGGACATTTCCGGCTACTTCGCCACCGGCGAGACGGTCTCCGGCGATCCGGAGCTGGTCAAGAAGTTCCAGGCCGCGATGAACCGCTCGCTGGAGTACGCGCAGGAGAACCCGGACGAGGTCCGCGAGATCGTGGGCACCTACACCAAGATCGACGAAGACTCCCGCGCGGAGATGGCCCTGCCGACCTTCCGCAAGGACTTCAACATGGAGGCGGCGCAGAAGCTCGCCGACGCGGCCCTGAAGTACGGCACCCTGCAGAAGCCGGCAGAGCTGGACAAGTTCTTCCCGTAGGCCTCAAAGCCTCACACGGTACGACGGCGGGCCCTCCCCGCCGTCCGCTGCCACCGACAGCGCCTCTCCCGGACGGGAGGGGCGCTGTCCGCGTCCGCCACGAATCGGACTGCTAGATGCGGCTGCGCTCGCCGGGATCCCGCCACTTGCGCACCGGCGGCGTCCAGCCCTCGATGGCATCCAGCAGCTCGGCGGCGGAGCCGGCCACGATGACCGCATCCCGATAGTCCTGCTTGAGGAAGCCGCCGGCGACCAGGCCGTCGATGGTCGCCAGCAACTGGTCCCAGAAGCCGTTGATGTTCAGGAAGGCCACCGGCTTCTCATGGATCCCGAGCTGAAGCCACGTCCAGGCCTCGAAAATCTCCTCCAGCGTTCCGATGCCGCCCGGCAGCGCCACGAAGGCGTCGGCCAGGTCCGCCATCATTTGTTTCCGCTCGTGCATGGAGTCCACCACGTGCAGGGTGCTCAGCCCGAGGTGCCCCACTTCGGTCTTGTCCAACGACACCGGGATCACGCCCACCACGTCGCCGCCGGCTGCCACCGCGCTGTCCGCGACGACGCCCATCAGGCCCACCTGCCCGCCGCCGTACACGATCCCGATCCCACGGGAAGCCAGTTCCGTGGCGAACCGCTCCGCCTCCCGCGCGTAGATGTCGTCCCTGCCGCTGGCCGATCCGGTGAAAACTGCAAGTCGCATGCGGCCATTATTCCGTGCCGCTAGACTCGCTGACCATGAGCGACGTGGACGAGCAAGGCCGCACCGACCCTCCGCTGGCGGCGGGGGAGGCGGAGACACTGCTGGGTTTCCTGGAGTTCCACCGCGCCACCCTCGAATGGAAATGCGCGGGTCTGGGCGCGGAAGGACTGGCCGCCACCCTGGAGCCGTCCCGCATGACCCTGGGCGGCATGCTCAAGCACCTGGCGTTCGTGGAGGACTACTGGTTCTCCCACCGCTTGCACGGGCAGGAACCGCAGCCACCCTGGGACACAGTGGACTGGAAGGCCAGCCCGGACTGGGACTGGCAGTCCGCGGGCGACAACACGCCGGAACAGCTCCGCCGGATGTGGCAAACAGCCGTGGCACGCTCCCGCTCCCTGACCGCCGAAGCCCTGGCCGACGGGGGCCTGGACGGGACCGGCTCGGCGACCGGGTCCACTACCGGGGTTCCCAGCCTCCGGTGGATCCTGGTCCACATGATCGAGGAGTACTCGCGGCACAACGGGCATGCCGACCTGCTGCGCGAGGCAGTGGACGGACTGGTCGGGGAGTAGCGGGCGGCACGGCACGTGGCGCTGCCCCTGGCTGATTCCCCGCACGTTGCCAACTCGTCCTTGGGTTGGACTCCCGCGTCCCGAGCGGACCGGTCCTACTCGGCTTCCCCGCGCGGATACTCGTCGTCCTCGTCGGACTTGACCGGTTCCAGCTGCTCCTGCAGGTCCGCCTCGTTCGCCTCCCAGGTGGAGGTCATCGCCGGCGATGCTTCGTGTTCCAGGTCGTCACTGCGGACTGGAAGGGCCTGTTCCTGCACGTCCGCCTCGTTGGCTTCCGTGATCTCTGCTTCGTGCTGGCTGTTGCTGGTCATCGGGTCCCTCCTCCAAGTTGCGGCGGCTATTGGTACACCATTGTCGGCTTAATCGTGGATCCTATCCACCGGCGACGGACTGGATAATCAGCAGTTCCTGCCCGGGTGCGACCAGCGTCGCCGGTCCCTGCAGCGTGCGGATGTCCTCGCCGTCGAGATACAGGTTGACGTAGCGGCGGATGGCACCGGTTTCGTTGCGGACCCGGCGGTTGAAGACCGGGTAATCGCCGGCCAAGGCGTCCAGGATCTCCGCCACGGATTGCGGACCGGAGGCCGGCACGGTCAGTTCGCGCTGCTCGCCGGTCACCTTGGCCAGCAGGCTGG
Source organism: Arthrobacter senegalensis (assembly GCF_059091765.1). Taxonomy (NCBI): domain Bacteria; kingdom Bacillati; phylum Actinomycetota; class Actinomycetes; order Micrococcales; family Micrococcaceae; genus Arthrobacter; species Arthrobacter senegalensis. Next base: position 753,701 of record NZ_JBNHGZ010000002.1, read on the forward strand.
GCACGACGACGGTGACCGCTTTTTCTGCCACACCCACCATAGGGATCCCTCCTTACAGGGTGGCCGCGCGGACGCACAGGACGTCCGGCAGCCCCGAGGCCACTTCCACGAAGACTTCGCCCTCGTCGGCACTGGCGTACACCGAGCCGCCGCGCGTGCCGAAGTAGACGCCGGCCGGATCGCCGGTGTCCGCGGCGGCGGCGTCGCGCAGCACCACGTTGTAATCCTGGTCCGGCAGCCCGGTGGCGAAACGCGCCCAGGTGGCGCCGCCGTCGTCGGTCCGGTGCACGGCGAGATGCCCGTCCGGTGGAATCCGCTCGCCGTCGGCCTTGATCGGGACCACCCAGGCGGTCCGGGACCTGCGCGGATGGGTGAGCATGACGAAGCCGAAGTCGGTGGGCAGCCCGTCGGCAATGGACTGCCAGTTGTCGCCGGAATCGTCCGAGCGGTAGACGCCGTGGTGGTTCTGTGCGAAGAGCGTGGACGGATCTGCGGCATCCCGCGCGATCTTGTGGACGCACTGGCCCACCTCGGGATTCGGATCGGGCATGAAGTAGGCGCTGATGCCGTGGTTGCGTGCCTGCCAGCTGGCGCCGCCGTCGGTGGTCCGGTACACGCCCCCGGTGCTCATGGCCACGTGCACGGTGTCCGGATCCTGCGGGCTCGGCAGGACCGAATGGATCGCCGCTCCGCCGTAACCGGCCCCCCACTGGTCCTTGTCCGGGTGTTCCCACAGGCTGCGGTTGAGCTCGAAGTGCTCGCCGCCGTCGGTGGACTTCCAGACCGAAATCGGTTCGCAGCCGGCCCAGACCACGCCCGGCCGGTCCGCGGCGTCGGGCTGGATCTGCCAGATCCGCTCCACAGCGGCGCCGTCGTTGTCGCCGAAACGGATGGCGCCGTTCTCCGGTTCGGTCCACGTCTCGCCGAGGTCCTCCGAGTGAAAGATCGTGGGCCCCCAGTGCTCGGAACGGGCTCCCACCAGCAGGCGGGTCGAGCCGCCTCGCTGGTCGATCCCGATGCTGGGAATCTCGTTCATCAAAAAGTGCGGGCCGGACAGCGACCAATTGGTCCGGTCGCGGCTGGTAGCCAGCCACAGCCCTTTCTTGGTCCCGATCGCCAGGACCGTCTCCCCAGTAGCCATGCCACCCATTCGACCACCGGGGCACCGGCTGCGCAACGGTTTTGCGACGAACGGCCGGGCGCGGGGCAGAATGGGGAGGCCGGCCGTACTGCAGGAACGAGGACATGAGCACGCATCCGCCGAACCAGCCCGGCTCCCGCCTCTGGCTTTGGGTCCTGATGGCGGCCGCCGTGCTGACCCAGACGTCCCTGAACGTGTCGCGGCCGGTGGTTTCGTACAAGCTGCTGGCCCTGGGCGGAGACGCGGCAGTCATCGGCGTGGTGACCGCCGTCTACGCCGTGCTGCCGGTGGTGGCGGCGCTGTGGCTGGGGCGGGTGAGCGACCGGATTCCGTCGCTCAAGGGCATGGTCGCGTTGGGTGCGGCCCTGCTGGCGGTGGCCACGCTGGGGCTGGCCCTGGCGCAGGGGTTCGCGGTCATCGCGATCTCCATGGCCCTGCTCGGGGTGGGGCACCTCGTGTTCACCATTGCCGGCCAGTCCGCCATCGGGCGCTATGCGCCGCTGAACCAGATGGACAGCGGTTTCGGCTGGTTCACCGCGGCGTTTTCGCTGGGCCAGTTGGTCGGCCCGCTGCTGGCCGGGCTGCTGCTGGGCAGCGAGACCGCGGGAGTGGGGCCGAGCTGGCTCGGCGCCATCGACCTGACCCTGCTGCTGGCGGCCGGCATTGCCGCGGCCGGGGCGCCCGTGATGCTGATCGGCGCGCATCCCGGCGCCGCGGCCCGGCGGCTCCGCCGCGGCAAGAACGACGGCGGCGCCGCGAGGGAGCCGGTGATTAAGGAGCCGGTGAGCCAGATCCTGCGGCGGCCCGGCGTGGCCTGGAACATGCTGGCGTCCATGGCGCTGCTCTCGGTGATCGACATCCTGGTGGCGTTCCTGCCGCTGGTCGGCGAGGAGCTCGGGGTGCCGCCGCTATGGGTGGGCGTCCTGCTGGCGGTGCGCGCGGGCGCGTCGATCATCTCGCGGATCCTGCTGCCGTGGCTGGTCCACCGCTGGACCCGCATCCAACTGCTGGTGGCCAGCCTGCTGGGCTCCGGCGCGGCGATCGCGGTGACGCCGTTCGTCCTGGAGCCGTTCTGGGTGGCCGCGGCGGCTCTGTTCGTGGGCGGCTTCCTCCTGGGCCTGGGCCAGCCGCTGACCATGACGCTGATCAGCCACGCGGTGCGGCCGGAATCCCGGGGGTCGGCGCTGGCGCTGCGGCTGCTGGGCAACCGGGTGGGGCAGGTCGTGCTGCCGCTGGCGGCGGGTCTGGTGGCCGCCCCGCTAGGCCCGGGCGGCGCGATCTGGTTCTCCTGCGCGGTGCTGGGGGCCGCCGCCGCGGCACGGCTGACGGTGCGCACCGGCGGTGGCGGCGGCGGTCGGCAGTTGGCCGATTGAAGCCGGCCTGACTGCTCCCGTTCGGGCGCACGCTCCGGTTCGGGCGCCTGCTCCGGTTGTTTAGTGGAGCAGGCGCCCAAAACGGAGCGACGACGGCGCCAGCCAAGCGCCGCCGTCGTGCTTGGGATGTTGGGAAGTCCCCGGGACTAGACCCCGAGCGTTTCGCGCAGGCGGGCGACGTGGCCCTTGGCGTCCACGTCGTACTCGGCGTGCTTGATGGTTCCGTCGGGACCGATCACGAAGGTGCTGCGCAGCGTGCCGGTGAAGACCTTCCCGCCGAAGGTCTTGTCGCCGTAGGAACCGTATGCCTTGGCCACGGCGAAATCGGGGTCGGAGAGCAGCGGGAACGTCAGGCTCTCGGCGTCGCTGAACGCCTGGATGGCCTCGGGGCCGTCCGGCGAGATGCCGATGACGTCGTAGTTGGCGGCCTGCAGGGAGTTGAGGCTGTCGCGGAAGTCGCAGGCCTCGGTGGTGCAGCCAGGGGTGGCGGCCTTGGGGTAGAAGTAGACCACCACGTTCCCGCCGGCGTAGTCGGACAGCGAGACCTTCTTGCCGTCGGCGTCGGAGAGGGTGAACTCGGGGGCGGACATGCCGGGCTGGAGCTGGGACAAGAAGATCCTCTTTCGTGGGAGGTAACAGTGGAAACCGTGCTTTCGTCACCGAGTCTAATGGCGAGGCCGGCCGGAGCATGCCGCTGCCCCATCAATGCGTGAGGCATCGAGCGCTCCGGATATGGTCAAGTGTTGGACGCCGGCCAGGGAGGGGCGGAAGCTCGGGGCCGGCTCAGATATCCAATACCAAGCGCCCGCCCTTGCAGCGCGAGACGCAGATCATCATGGTGTCCCCGGCCGCGCGCTCCTCGTCCGAGAGCAGGCTGTCCCGGTGGTCGGGTTCGCCGGATATGACCGGGGTCTCGCAGGTGCCGCAGATGCCCTCGCGGCAGGAGTTCAGCACGGGAATGCCAATGTCCATCAAAGCCTGCAGGATGGTGGTGCCGGCGGGGACGGTGACCTCGGTGCCGTCAGCGGTCTCGACCACAAATTCGCTGTCTGCTTCCGCCGCGGCCGGGACGGGGGCGGGACCGGCAGCAAAGCGCTCAAAGTGGTACCTGGCCAGATCCGCCCAGTCCGCGGTCAGTTGTTCGAGCGCGCCCAGCAGCGGAGCGGGTCCGCACGCATAGACGTGGGCGTCGGCGTCGAGTTCGGCCAGCAGCGGTTCGAGCGGGAAGAGGCCGGACTCGTCGTCGGCGTGGAAGCGGACGCGCTCGCCGTAAGCGGCCAGTTCGTCCTGGAAGGCCATCGAGGTGCGGCTGCGGCCTAGGTAAACCAACGTCCAGTCCGCGCCGGCGGCCTCGGCCTGCCGAACCATCGCCAGGATCGGGGTGATGCCGATGCCGCCGGCGATGAACAGGTAGCTGCCGGCCGGTTCCAGGGCGAAGTTGTTCCGCGGGCCGCGCACCTGCAGCTTGGTGCCGGGCCGCAGCTCATCATGAATCCAGGCCGAGCCTCCGCGTCCGGCCGGTTCCCGCAGCACGCCCAAGCGCCAGAAGTCGTCCTCCGGCCGGGAGCAGAGCGAGTACTGCCGCAGCAGCCCGTTGGGCAGCAGCACATCCACGTGCGCGCCGGCCTGCCACGCAGGCAATGCCTCGCCGCGGGGATGCTGTAGCCGCAGTGCCACCACCGAGTCGGAGGCGGGCTCGATCCGGGTGACCTCGACGTCGAAGAAGCCGTCGTGCGGTGCGGTTTCCATGCAGGTGTCTCCTTGTATTGTGCCCGGCGAACGCCCGTGGCAGGGGGCTAGCGGGCGCTTCCTGTGTTCCGAAAAGGCCGGCTCCGGCGGCCTGTTCCCACCGCCGGGCCGAACGGCTTCCCAACCTAGGCCGAGCCGGACAGCACCTCATTGACCGCAGTGACGACGGCGCCGCCGTGAACGAGTTCCCGGGCGGTGCGGACGCGCGGGTACATCACCACGTCCCTGTTGATGTGGTCCACCGCCCGGCCGTCGGCCGACCTGGCCGAACGGACCATCTCCAGCACTGCCCGACTGGCCGGTGCCAGCGTGGCGGACGCGGTCTCCGGCTTGGCCAACCGCAGTTCCAGGGCCTGGCAGGCCATGAGAAGTTCGATCCCCACCACAGTCTCGATGTTCGCCACGACCTGCCGGGCGTGCCTGCCGGCGTTGTTGGCCATGGAGACATGGTCCTCCTGGTTGGCGCAGGTGGGGATCGAATCCACACTGTCCGGATGCGAGAGGGTCTTCGAGTCCGAGACGAGAGCAGCGGCCAGGTACTGCGGAAGCATGTAGCCGCAGTCCATGCCGGTCTGCTCGCTGTCGATCAGCATGTCCGGCAGCCCGCGGTTGAGGGTGCCGTCGTCAAGCCGGAAGAGCCGGCGCTCGGTGATGTTCCCGATCTCGGTGACCACAATGGAGATAAAGTCCGCGGCGAAGGCCACGTATTCGGCGTGGAAGTTGCCGCCGGAGACTGCCTTGAGGGAGCGGCTGGCCGGAAGCGCCGGAAAGATCAGCGGATTGTCGGTGGCGGCGTTGATTTCGTTGCCGATGATCCCGACAGCGAACTCCAAAGTGTCCTTGACCGGGCCGAAGACCTGCGGCACGCAGCGCAGCGAGTACGCGTCCTGGGGCGGCTGGCGCACAGGGTCGGCCTCGGCGCTGCCATCGACCAGGGAACTGCCGGCCAGCAGTTCCCGGATTCGGGCGGCCACCTCGATCTGGCCCTTTTGGCCGCGGGCTTCATGCAGTTCGGCGATGAAGGCGTCGCCAAAGCCCATCAGCGCCTCGATGGTCATGGCGGCCGTAATCTGCGCGGTTTCCAGCAGGTTCTGTGCGTCGAACAGGGCAAGAGCCGCCTGGGCGCAGGAGAAGGAGGTGCCGTTGAGCAGTGCCAGGCCGTCCTTGGCGCCCAGAGGCAGCCGGTCCAAACCGGCGGCGGCCATCGCGTTCTTGCCGCTGGTTATGGCGCCGTCCAGGAAAGCCTCGCCGGAGTCCAGTTCCTCGTCTTCGCCGGTGTGCGAGCGGGTCATCACAATGGCCACGTGCGCCAGCGGAATCAGGTCCCCCGAGGCACCCAGCGAGCCGTACTCGGGGATGGCAGGGCAGACACCGCGGTTGAGCATTTCAGCCAAGGTGGTGACGATCTCCGCCCGGATGCCGGAGTGGCCCTGGACCAGGCTCACGATCCGGATGAACATGGTCGCCCGCACCACTTCCTCGTCCACATAGCGGCCGACGCCGGCGGCGTTTGACAGGACCAGCCGGCGGGACAGCTCCGCAGTGTCGGAAGCCTCGTCGAAGGCCCTGCGTCCGGCGAGGGAACCGAAACCGGTATTGATGCTGTAGATCGGCGCGGTAGGGTGGCCGGCTTCCATCTGCTCCACCACCGACCCGAGCCAAGCCCGGCTCGGTTCCATCCGGGCCAGCGCCTCGTCGGAGATCTCCACCGGCCGGCGGAACCGCGCCACCTGGATCATATCCTCGAGCGTAGTGCGGCTAATCCCCACTACGACGGGGGTTTCAGTGACGGTCTGGGTGTTCATCGGCGATCTCCCTGGTTGATTGGAAACTGGTCGTGGACTGGAGCGATTCGGTGAGGTTCCGGGCGGCGCAGCCCAAGGCGTTGAGCGCGGAATTAATCCAGGCTGTGGTGCCGCAACGGCTTTCGGGGCCGGCGACGTTGAGCGAACAAACCACCTCGCCGCGGCAGAAGACCGGCACTGCGACGGATACCGAGCCCGAATCGAGCTCGCCGCGTGAGACGGCGCGGCCCGCGGCGCGGATCTGCGGCAAGGCCGCCTGAACCTGCTCGGCCGTCGGAGTGTGGTCCGTGAACCGCGGCAGCTGGCGGTCCAGCACTTGGCGGACGACGTCCTGCGGCGCCCAGGCCAACAGGATCCGCTGCCCGGCCCCGGCATGCAGCGGCAGCATTTCGTTAATGGCGAAGGTGTATTTGAGCGACTTATCCGGCTCCACCCGTCGCAGGCACATGGCCTGGGTGCCTACCCGGATGATCAAAACGGCCGTCTCGCCCACCGCATCAACCACATCTTTGAGCACTGCCGTGCCCACCTCTGCGAGGTGGGACTGAACGTGGTGCCGGCCGGTGAGTTCCAGCAGGGCCCGACCGGGCCGGTAGCGCCCCCCGTCTTCCTGGACGAAGCCGCGGTCCTTGAGCGTTTTGAAGTAGCGGTAGGCGGTGCTTTGCGGGATGCCCAGCTTGCTGGCCACCGCGTCGATGGTGGCATCGCCGTCGGCAGCGACCTCGGCCAAAATGGCCAGTCCGCGCTCGAATGATGTCAACCCAACCTCCTCACAAACCTTCCGGCATCCGGGGCACTCCAGAGATGCTCCACCGAGGCTGGCCCCACCGGCAATTGCCATTCTCACAGAATGAGAATGGGATTCCGCTTCAGTCTCAAAACACCGCTACGTTGAGGCCATTCCCTGGCGCAACGATGAGTGAGGCTCCAATGACAACCGACTTGCCGGTGGCAGCAGCCCCCGCCATTTCCGACGATCCGTATTCGGACGCGAACCTGACCGACCCGTATCCGCTGTTCGAGCGGATGCGCCAAGCCGGACCTGGGGTGTGGCTGGACAAGTACGGTGTGCCGGCGTTCACCCGTTTCGGTGCGTGCAAGGACATCCTCGACGACCACGCCACCTTTATTTCCGGTGCCGGCGCGGGGCCGAAAAACCTCCACCACGAACCGTCATGGCGTCCGCAGGGCATCATGGAGTCCGACCCGCCCCTCCACACCGCCATGCGCCAGGCGATGGCCGGCGTGATCTCTCCCAAGGGAACCCGGGCGCTGCGCGGGCAGTTCCAGGAGTTCGCGGACGAGCTGGTGGAGCAGGTGCTGCAGCTACGCGAGTTCGACGCCGTGACCGACTTCGCTCAGGTCTTCCCGCTGCGGGTATTTGGCGACGCGGTGGGAATTCCCCGCGCGGGGCGGGCCGAAAACCTGCTCGCGCTCGGTGCGATGAACTTCAGCACTTTCGGCCCGGACGACGAGCGGTCCAAGGAGTTCTTCCGCCTGGGCGCCGGCACTAATGACTGGGCCATGGCCAATACAGCCCGGGAGCGACTGGCGGAGGGAAGCTTGGGGGCACAGATCTGGGACTACGCCGACCGCGGCGAGATCACCGAAGCCCAGGCTGCGCTGCTCGTGCGGGCCATGCTCTCGGCGGGGCTGGACACCACCATCTTCTCTATCGGCAACACGCTGGCTGCGCTGGCACAGCATCCGGGGGAGTGGGCGAAGGTCCACGAGAATCCCCGGCTGACCAAATTCGCCATCGACGAGGCCTTCCGGTACGAGTCACCCTTCCAGTCCTTCTTCCGCACCACCAGCCGCGATACTGTCTTGCACGGTATTGAGCTGGCGGCCGATACCAAGGTGGCGGTCTTCGTCGGCGCGGCCAACCGCGATCCGGAGCACTGGGGACCCGACGCCCACGAGTACCGGATTGACCGGCAGGCCGGCGGTCATTTGGGATTCGGCATGGGAATCCACCAATGCGTCGGCCAGCCTATCTCGCGGCTGGAAATGGACGTGCTGCTGACCACCCTGGCCAAACGCGTGAAGACCATCGAGTTCACCGCCGAACCCGTGCCCTTCCTGCACAACACGCTGCGAGGCTGGCAATCCATTCCCGTGCGCATCATTCCGGCCTAGGGGGCGGCTGCGGCGGACTGCAACCTCGGGAGGGGACCGTACAAATCCTGCCGGCGGTGGCACCCGGCATAGCATCGAAGGCGTGAGCGACGCGGAACAACCTTGGGCAGGCCACCCGAAAGGCAGCCGGGGATACCGCAACATGCTCCTGGCGCTGCTCTTCGGCGGCTTCGCCACGTTCGCCCAGCTGTATTCGGTGCAGGCGGTGTTGCCCGGCATCGCCCGAACCTTCCAGGTCAGCGCGGCCGACGCCGCGCTCAGTCTTTCCGCCGCCACCATCGGCCTAGCCCTGGCCGTCATGCCCTGGTCGGCGGTGGCGGACCGGGCCGGCCGCAAGCGCACCATGACGTGGGCGATCGGCGCCGCCGTGATCCTGGGCCTGGCGCTGCCGCTGGCGCCGAATTTTCCCGCCCTGCTGGCGCTGCGCTTCCTGGAGGGCGCCGCGCTGGGCGGCATCCCCGCCGTCGCACTCGTCTACCTGAACGAGGAGGTGCAGCGGCTGCACGCGGCGGTCGCGGCCGGCACCTACGTGGCGGGCACCACCGTGGGCGGCCTGGCCGGCCGCCTCATCGCCGGGCCGGTAGGGGAGTGGGCCGATTGGCGCGCCGGCGTGCTGGCGGTCAGCGCCGCCGCCGCGCTCGCCGCCGTGCTGTTCGTCCGGCTGGCACCGGCCCCGCGCGGTTTCCTGCCGATCGTGCGCGGACAGGGGCCCGGGCTGGGGCAGCGGATCCTGGCGAACCTGCGCTCGACGCCGCTGCTGGCGCTCTATGCCCAGGGATTCCTGCTCATGGGCGGTTTCGTCGCCGTCTACAACTACCTGGGCTTCCGGCTGGAGGCGCCGCCTTTTTCCCTGCCCGCGTCGCTGGCCTCCCTGCTGTTCCTGGCCTACCTGGCCGGCACCGTGAGCTCCCGGGTGGCCGGCGGCCTGACGGCGCGGACCGGCCGGCTGCCCGTGCTGCTGGGCGGGATCCTGGTCAGCATCGCCGGGCTGGCGGTCACCCTCGTCGACTCGCTCCCGCTGGTCCTGCTGGGGCTGCTCGTGTTCACGGGCGGATTCTTCGCCGCCCATTCGGTCGCGTCGGGCTGGACGCCGCGGCTGGCGCCGGTCGGCGCGGCCCAGGCATCCGGCCTCTACAACCTCTTCTACTACGCCGGGTCCAGCCTGTTCGGCTGGGCCGGCGGCCTCTTCTTCGGCCGGTTCGGCTGGAACGGCGTCGTCGCGTTTACCGCCGCGCTCGCCGTCATCGCCGGTACGACGGCGGTGCTCGCCCTGCGTACGCGAGGCGCCGGATGACGGGGAAAACCTTAGAGCTTGTGGAAGTGCATGCATAATGCATGCACGGTGGCTAAAAGCTCCAGGGCCGCGCTGCCGGTTCGTCACGCCGGAATCCGGGCTGCAAGGCGCCTAAGCTGGTGGGCGTGAACCCGGAGAAGACAGCCGTACAGCGGCAGGGACGGAGCCTGAACCGGCAAATCCTTGCACTCGCCATCCCCGCCTTCGGCGCCCTGATCGCCGAGCCGCTGTTTTTGGCGGCCGATTCGGCCATCGTGGGACACCTCGGGGTGGCGGAACTGGCCGGAATGGGGCTGGCCGCCACCGTGGTGCAGACCGTCGTCGGACTGATGATCTTCCTCGCCTACTCCACCACGCCGGCGGTGGCGCGGCTGCTGGGCGCCGGCCGGATGGCGGATGCATACGCCGTCGGGCGGGACGGCATCTGGCTGGCGCTGGCCGTCGGCGTGGTGCTGGCCGCCGCAGGCTGGGCTTTCGCCCCGGACCTGACCGCGGCCATGGGGGCCAGCGGGCAGGTGCAGGGGTTCGCGGTGGACTACCTGCGCTGGTCGATGCCCGGCCTGCCGGGCATGCTGATCGTGCTGGCGGCCACCGGCGTGTTGCGCGGCCTGCAGGACACCAAGACCCCGCTGCTGGTCGCCGGCATCGGCTTCCTGGCCAACATCGGCCTGAACTTCCTGCTGGTCTATGGGATGGGGCTCTCGGTGGCCGGGTCCGCCATGGGCACCAGCCTGGTCCAGTGGGCCATGGCGGCGGTCTACCTTGTCATCGTCTACCGCGGAGCCGTCAGGCACAGCGTGCGGCTGCGGCCCACCTGGGTCGGCCTGAAGGCCACCACGCACGTGGGCTCCTGGCTGATGCTCCGGACCCTGAGCATGCGGATTGCCTTGCTCGCGACGGTCTTTGTGGCCACCTCGCAGGGACCGGTGAGCCTGGCCGGCCACCAGCTGGTGATGACAATGTACAGTTTCCTGGCCTTCGCGCTGGACGCCATCGCGATCGCCGCGCAGGCCCTGATCGGGAAGGAACTCGGGGCCTCGAACAAGGCGCTGGCACACTCGCTGACCCGCCGGATGATCGTTTGGGGAGTGGGATTCGGCGTCGTGACCGGCCTGCTGCTGGCGGCCGTGGCGCCGGTGCTCGGCTGGGTCTTCACCTCCGACCCGGCCGTCCACCAGGCGTTCACCGCCGCGATCTGGCTGCTGGCGCTGAGCCAGCCGCTCTGCGGCCTCGTCTTCGTCCTCGACGGCGTGCTGATCGGCGCCGGCGACGCGCGCTACCTGGCCATTGCCGGCGTGGTGAATCTGCTGGCGTACGCGCCGCTGCTGGTGTGGGTGGCCATGGCCGGGCTGACCGGCACGGCGGGACTCGTCTGGCTGTGGGCGGCCTTCGGGCTCGGCTACACCGCGGCCCGCGCGGTCACGCTCGGCTGGCGGGTCCGCAACGATGCGTGGATGGTCACCGGGGCACACTAGGCTTGAACCGTGACGATCCCGAGTACTACCCAGGCGGCCGTGTTCTGGCAGCCGGTCCTGATCCGCGCCCTGGTGGCCGCCGCCTTTGGCGCCACCACCATCTTCTGGCAGGAACCCGACCGCACCGTGATGGCACTGGCCGGCGGGCTGTTCCTGCTGCTCAGCGGCGGGGCGGTCTGGCTGCTGGCGCGCAAGCCGGCCGCTGCGGCCCACCGCCAGCTGCTGCTCCTGCAGGCCGCCGTACTCGCGGTGGCCGGCATCCTGACCTGCGCCCTGCAGACGGTGCCGATGTTCACCGTGCTGGCCACCGCGGCGCTGCTGGTCTCCGGCGGGGCCGAGCTGATGCTCTGGTGGAGCAACCGACCGACCCGCGGCCGCGAGGTTCCCGGGAACCCGGCGGCTGCCCCGCCCGCGACGGGTGAGGCCGGGTCCGTGCTGGCCCGCGACTGGCTGATCACCGGTGCCGTGTCCGTGGGCTTCGGCCTCGCGCTGCCCTTCTTCGCACACCTGGGCCCGCATGCCTTGCTGGGGGTGCTGGGCGGGGCGGCGATCATCATCGCCGTCGTCCTGCTGATCGCCGCCCTCAGCCTGCGCCACGACGCCAGGCAGTCCGCGGCCGGCTGAATACGGCCCGCGGGTGTGGCCGGCGCCACCGGCGCCTGCGCGGCAACTTCTACGGCCGGTAGACTGGATGCAGGCTTTATCCGTCAGCAGGAGGAAATCATCGTGGGCAAGAACGCGTCTGGCCGTCCGGACGAAGGACGGATGTCCGTCAAGGGCCCGCTGATCTTCTCGGCGGTACTGGCCGTGATAGCGGGCGCGCTGACCATGGTCTTCGCCACCGGCGGGTCCGGAAACCTGCTGCGCTGGGACCTCGGCGTGACCGCGGCCGGCATCGCCTTCATCGCCTCGCTGCTGATTGTGGCGGTGCTGACCATGTCCACCAAGGAGAACCCGAGCCACCTCAGCGAGGGCTCCGGGATCCATCGGGTCTCCTCGAAGATCCCCGGCGGCGCCGGCACCGTTCCCGCCCCCGGCACGCCGCAGAGCCGGGCCCAGGTGGAAGAACAGCAGGCGGCGGAGGCCGCCGCGAACCCCGAGGCCACCAACCGCCTCTCGGGGAACGACGACGACGGCGACGCGCGCCGCTGATGCCTGGCGCCGGCCCGGCCGGACCCGACGAGCATGGCAGCATGACTTCCGGCCAGCCTTCCCCGCACCTGCCCGTCCCGGCAGATCCCGGCGACACCGCGCCGACCGGCGGCGGACAACCGCCCGAGGCCAAGACCACGGTGGCCGCGGAGCTGTGGTACCGGTCGGATCCCCTGCTCTTCAGCGAGGAACTCCAGGCGCGGTTGGCGGAGGAATTCCCCGGCGCCTCCTTTTCCGACGGCGTAGCCCTGCTGCCGCATGCCGCGCACTCCTTCGACATCAACGGCGCCTCCGGCGTGAAAACGATCCGGCTGAGCACCGGAGTAGCCGTTCCCCGCGGGCCGCTGTCCGCGGCCGAGGCGCTGGCGGCAACCCCCGCGGACCAAAGCTGGTCTTGGCCCGACGCCGAGCAGCAGGTTCCCGGCTGCACGCACCGCATCCTGGTCACGGAGGTGGTGGCCAGCGGGTTCGAACCCAAGCCGCGGGTCGAGTCCTTCCAGCGGGTGCTGCGCCTGCTGGCCGCAGAGACGCGGCCGGCGGCGGTCCGCTGGCTGCACAACTCGCACTGGCGGGACCCCCTGGAGCTTGAGGCGGCCCACCCGCTGGCGGGCCCGGTGAACATGCGGTTCTTCCTGGTCAGCAACGACGAGGGAGCCATGGTGGTGGACAGCCTGGGCATGTACCAGCTGGGCCTGCCGGACGTGCAGGTGCACTTCCGCGACAAGGATCCGAACCAGATGGTGGAACTGGCCTTCAACGTGGCAGCGTACCTTTACGAACACGGGCCGGTCATCGAATCCAACAGCCGGCTGAACGGCCCGGACGACCTGGTGTTCACCGCCAGCTGGGAAGATTCGCTGCTGCCGCCGCTGCGGACGGTCATCGACCTCGATCCCGGCCCGCCCTACTCCGCCGGCAGCCGCTAGTACCGTCCTCCGGTCAACCGTTGGCGCCCGGTCAGCCGGCTGCGGCCGACTTGCGCGCCCGGTAGGCGGCCACGTGCGTGCGGTTGGCGCAGTTGCCGGTATCGCAAAAGCGCTTCGACCGGTTCTTCGACAGGTCCACCAGCACCGCGGTGCAGTCGTCCGCGGCGCAGGTCCGCAGGCGGTCCAGCTGCTTCTCGCGGATCACGTCCACCAGCGCCATCGCCGCCTCCACGGCCATACGGACCTCCAGCGGCGCGTCCGGGCTGGTGGCATGCAGGTGGTAGTCCCACTGGTCGTGTTTGACCAGCTGCGGGATGGCGCCGGCGTCGGCCAGGATCGTATTGACAACGACGACGGCGCGGTCCTCCGTCGCGGACCAGACCTCCTTGAGCACGGGGCGCAGGGCGCGGACCGCCTCCAGCTCCGCCGTCGTATGCGTGCGCGAGCCGGTGAAGCCGAAGTCCGCCACGAGGGCATCGAGATCCGCTACGCTGGCGAGGGTGTCCGGGAAGACCTCGGCCGTATTGATCAGCCGGGCAGCATCCACCAGCGAGTGCTCGGTGTCATGAGCAAAGACCACATTGACCCCTGACAGTGGCGGCGATATTGTCAGTAGTATACCGCTCATGACTCCTGACAGACCTGTTCTGCGCCGGGAGCGAACCCGCACTTCCCCAAGGATCCGTCATGGCCTCCACCGCCGCCGAACAGCGTACCCAGACAGCCCCGCCGCGCCCCGGCTCCGCCGTGGCCGGCGTCGGCATCGCCCTGGCCTCTTCGGCGATCTTCGGACTCTCGGGACCCTTCGCCAAGTCGCTTCTTGAGGCCGGCTGGACGCCGGGCTCGGCGGTGGCGGTGCGCATGGTGGCCGCGGCGCTGGTGCTGTCCCTGCCCGCCGCGTTCATGCTGCGCGGCCGGTGGGACCAACTGCGGCAAAACTGGAAGACCATCGGGCTGTTCGGGCTAATCGGCGTGGCCGGCTGCCAGCTTTTCTACTTCAATGCCGTTGCCAGCCTCTCAGTGGGGGTGGCGCTGCTGCTCGAGTTCCTGGCGCCCGTGCTGATTGTGCTGTGGCTCTGGCTGACCAGCCGCCGGCTGCCGCGGCCCGCGACCATCGCCGGTACCGTGCTGGCGGTGGCCGGCCTCATGCTCGTCCTCGACGTCTTTGGGCCGGTCAAGCTGGACGTTGCCGGCGTACTGTGGGGGCTGGGTGCCGCCGTCTGCCTGGTGGTCTACTTCTTCATCACTGCCAAGCAAAACGACTCGCTGCCGCCGCTGGTGCTGGCCGCCGGCGGCCTGCTGGTGGGCGGTGTGGCCATCGTCGTCCTGGGCGCGGTGCAGATCCTGCCGATGTCCTTCAGCACGGCCGGCGTCGAGCTGGCCGGTTGGCAGACCCAGTGGTGGGTGCCGCTGGTCGGACTGGTGCTGCTGTCCACGGTGCTGTCCTATGTCACCGGCATCATGGCCGCCCGGGCGCTCGGTACCAAGGTGGCTTCCTTCGTCTCGCTGACCGAGGTGCTCTTCGCCGTCATCTGGGCCTGGCTGCTGCTGGGCGAGCTGCCCGCGGCCATCCAGTTGGTCGGCGGCGCCCTGATCGTGGCGGGCGTGGTGCTGGTCCGGGCGGACGAGCTGCGCGGCCCTAAACCGGCGGTGAACCGGAAGTATCTCCAGCGGGCTGGCGGACGATCTTGAAGTTAAAGCGGGGCGTGCCGAGCGCGCCCCAGAGGCGGAGCCAGGCGGGCAGGAGCATTTCGGCACCGCGGGCGGTAGTGATGTCGCCGAGGTCGATCACGTCCTGATGTCCGAAGGCCTTCAGGAGCTCGGTGACCGTGATCTTGGCGTCGGCGTCGTTGCCGGACACGAAGACCGTTCCGGGGTCGGAGAGCAGCCCGGGGCGGGCCTGGAGGTCGGCGGTGAGCGTGTTGAGGGACTTCACGACGCGCGCGGCCGGGAAGGCGCGCTGAATCTGTTCGCCGAGGGAATCAGTGTCCTTGACGAAGAGGGTCGGGGGCATCCCGGTGCTGGGGTCCAAGGGGTTGGCGATGTCGAGCACGACTTTGCCGTCGAGGTTCTCGGCCCCGGCCTGGGTCAGCACGTCCAGGGAGGCGCTGCCGTTGGTGGCGTTAATGATCAGCTCGGCCCCGGCTGCGGCGTCGGCGAAGCGGGTGACTCCGATGCCGGGGTTGTCGGCCGCCCAGACGGTGAAGGGCGGGGTGCCCATGGCATCTGTCTCGGTCCTGGACAGCGTGGCTTCGGGATCGCGGGTTCCGATCGTGACGGCGTGGCCGAGCTCGGCCAGGCGGGCCGCGATGGTTTGGCCTACCCTGCCGGTTCCGAGGACTGCTGTTTTCATGATGGTCTCCTGTCCAGCTCGGGTTGCCCCGGTCGAGTGGGACTCCCTCACCACATACTGTGCTCCTTCCGAGGGTGGCGGGCCAGTGGTCGAGGAAGTCGGAGGCGGTGCCCTGCCGGGGTGGTGCGATGCCGCGGCGGGGGAGCAAACTGGAACCAGCCAGCATCCACGATCCGAACCGGAGGCCCGACATGTGCCGGAATATCCGCCAGCTCCACAACTTCGAGCCCGCCGCCACGAACGCCGAAATCGAGGCTGCCGCCTTACAGTACGTGCGCAAGGTCAGCGGCAGCAACAAGCCGTCGAAGGCGAACGAGGAAGCTTTCAACCGGGCGGTGCACGAGATCGCACACATCACCGCCCACCTGCTCGACGACCTGGTGACCGCGGCGCCGCCGAAGAACCGTGAGGAAGAAGCCGTGAAGGCCCGTGCCCGCGCCGCCGTCCGCTACGGGGCCGCCGTCTAGGCCCGGCGCCGGGAGGCGGCCCGCGGGGAGGCGGGTCCGCCGGGAGGCTGCTGTGCCGCCCGGCGGGCTGTCGCCCCCCCCGCCCGCTACCGTCCGAAGCGGCGCAGGCGCAGGGAGTTGGCTACCACCAGCACCGAGCTGGCGGCCATCGCGGCCCCGGCGATCATCGGGTTGAGCAGCCCGAGCGCGGCCACCGGGATCCCGAGCGTGTTGTAGGCGAAGGCCCAGAACAGGTTCGACTTGATGGTGGAGAGCGTCCGGCGGCTGAGCTCGATGGACTGCACCACCTGGCCGAGGTCGCTGCCCATCACGGTCAGGTCCGCGGCCTCGATCGCCACGTCGGTGCCGGCGCCCATGGCGATGCCCAGGTCGGCCTGGGCCAGCGCGGCGGCGTCGTTCACGCCGTCGCCCACCATTGCCACCGTCTTGCCCTCGTCCTGCAGCCGCTTGATCGCGGCCACCTTCTCCTCGGGGAGTACGTCGGCGAAGACGTCCCCGGGGGCGATGCCGACCTCGGCGGCCACCTCGGCGGCCACCGCTGCGTTGTCGCCGGTGAGCAGGATGGGGTGCAGCCCCAGGTTCTTGAACCGTGCGATGGCGGCCGCCGAGTTCTCCTTCACGGTGTCCTGCAGGCTGACTATTCCGGCGATGGTGCCGTCGACGGCGACCCAGACCGCCGTGGACCCGGCCTGCTGCTGCTCCAGCAGGGTTCGGCGGTGGGTGTCGGTGAGGGCGATGCCGTTCTCGTCCATCCAGTTGTTGCGGCCGACGACGACGGTGCTCGCGCGTCCGTCGCGTTCGGTGATGGTGCCGCGGACGCCGCCGCCCGCCGTGCTGTGGAAGTCGGAGAGGGCGGGCAGCGCATGCTCGCCGGCCGTCGCGCCGGCTGTCGCGCCGGACGGCGTGCCGGTGCGGGCCGCGACCTTGCGGGCCGCTTCAACGATGGCCAGCGCGATCGGGTGTTCGGAGCCGGCCTCTACCGCGCCGGCCAGCAGCAGGACCTCGTCTTCGCCGCGGTCCGCCAGGGCCAGCACGCCCTCCACTGCCTGCCGCCCGGTGGTCACGGTGCCCGTCTTGTCCAGCACGATGGTGTCCACGTGCCGGGTGTCCTCGAGGATCTGCGGCCCCTTGATCAGGATGCCCAGCTGCGACGCCCGGCCGGTGCCGGTGAGCAGGGCGGTAGGCGTGGCGAGCCCGAGCGCACAGGGGCAGGCGATCACCAGCACGGTGACTGCCGCGGTGAACGCCGCCTGCAGGTCGCCGGTGAAAACCATCCAGAGGATGAAAGTGACGACGGCGATGACCAGCACCACCGGGACAAAGACGGAGCTGATCCGGTCGGCCAGCCGGGCAATCGGGGCCTTGCCGGCCTGCGCCTGGCTGACCAGGCGGCCCATTTGCGCCAGCGTGGTGTCCGAGCCGACCCGGGTGGCGCGGACCAGCAGCCGGCCGGAGGTGTTGATGGTGGCACCGGTGACCGTGTCGTCCACATCCACTTCTACCGGCACGGATTCGCCGGTGAGCAGCGACGTGTCGACGGCGGAGTGCCCGTCCACCACGTAGCCGTCGGTGGGGATCTTTTCGCCCGGCCGGACCACCATGATGTCGCCCGGGACCAGGTCGGCGGCCGCCACCTTCACCTCGGCGCCGTCCCGCAGCACCGTAGCGTCCTTCGCGCCCAGGTTGAGCAGCGACTTCAGGGCGTCGCCGGCCCGCTGCTTGGCGTTGGCTTCCAGATAGCGGCCCAGCAGCAGGAAGGTGACCACGACGACGGCCACCTCGAAGTACAGTTCGTGCTCGGACATGTTGCCGCCCACGTGTTCGGTCAGCATTGGATCTATGACCAATTGCCAGGCGGAGAAGAAGAAGGCGGCCAGCACGCCGAGGGACACCAGCGTGTCCATCGTGGAGGCGAAATGCCGGGCGTTGATCGCCGCGGCGCGGTGGAACGGCCAGGCCGCCCAGAACACCACCGGGATGCTGAGCGCGAAGGCCACCCAACCCCAGTGCGGGAACTGCGCGCCGGGGATCATCGAAATGATGAAGATCGGCAAGGTCAGGACGGCGGCCGTCCAGAGGCGCGGACGCAGCTGGCCGGCTGTGCCGCCGTGGGCCATGTGGTCCTCACCCTCCACGTGATCGGCGTGGGCGGCGTGCTCGCCGTCGTCACCCTGTCCGGCGCCCCCGGAGTGGTCGTGGTGGTCCTGGCCGCCGGGGCCGGTGCCGTGGTCCGCCTCCGGGTTCCGGTCGTGGTTCCGGTCGTACCCGTGCCCCGTATCCCCGTGCCGTGGGGCGGGCGCGGAGTGCGGCTGCGGCTTCACCCGGGCCTTGTAGCCGGTGGCCTTCACCGTGTCCACCAGCTGCTGGTTCGTGACGCCGTCCGGGACGAGCACGACGGCGGACTCCAGCGGAAGATTGACGCTTGCCTGGACTCCTTCGATCTTGCCGAGCTTGCGTTCCACCCGGTTCACGCAGGAGGCGCACGTCATGCCCTCGATCGCCAGTTCGACGGTTCTGGTCGGGTTCGGTTTTGCTTCAGGATCCATGGTGCCGGGATGGGAGGACATCGGTTGGTTGTCTCAATTCTGCGTGGGACGGTGCGGGGGCAGCGCGTCCGCTGGTTCGCGAAAAAAGGGGGGCCGACGGCGGCCGGAGGGCACCGTCGTCGCACTGGCCAAAGGCCGTCTGGCCTGAAGCGATCTGGAGCTAGGCGTTCTGCGCGACGACGGTGTACCCGGCTTCGGCGACGGCCTCGCCAATCTGGGCCGGGTCAAGATCCGCCTCGGAACTGACCGTCGCCGTGGAGATTCCGCCCTTGTTGAGTTCGATGCTGACGCCGCGGACGCCGTCGAGGGCCTGCAGTTCTTCCGTGACGGCGTCCACGCAGTGGCCGCAGGTCATGCCGTCGATGCTGATGGTGGTGGTGCTCATGACTGTCTCCTTGGGGTTGGGTTCGCGGGGAAGGTCAGCGCAGCAGTCGGCCGATGGCGTCCGAGGCTTCCTTGACCTTGTCCTCGACGATTTGCGGGTCGCCGCTGAGTTCGGATTCCTTGGCGGCGCCGATGACGCAGTGTCCGATGTGGTCTTCGAGCAGGCCAACGCTCACCGCGTGCAGGGCCTTGTTGACGGCGGCGACCTGGGTCAGGATGTCGATGCAGTACTTGTCGTCCTCCACCATGCGCGCGATGCCGCGGACCTGGCCCTCAACGCGCTTGAGCCGGCGCAGGTACGCTTCCTTGTCCGACGTGTAGGCGTGCCCGATGTGCTCGTCGGCGGGGGAGGTGACAGTTTCGGTTTCCGCAGGCAGTGCTGTGTGGCTCATGGCTTCCTCATTCGGTGGGCTATGCCACCAATCTATACCCCCTAGGGGTATCACGCAAGGGCGCCGGCTGCGCCCCGAGTCACTGGTGCTGCGGGACGCGCAGCGTTCGGAAGGCGAGCCAGGCTGCCGCGACCATGAGAACCGCGGCCAGCCCGGCGGTGACGGTCACGCCGCTGTCGAAAGCATGGACCGCGGAGTCTAACAGGGCGGCCCCGGTGCGTTCGGGCAGCTGCCCGGCAACGGTGATGGCGCCGCCGAGGGTCTCGCCGGCGGCTTGCTGCTGTTCGGCGTCCAGCCCGGCGGGCAGGGCGATGTTCCGTCGGTAGGCACCGACCAGGATGCTGCCGAGCACGGCGGTCCCGAAGACAGAGCCCACTTCGTAGGCCGTCTCCGACACGGCGGAGGCGGCGCCGGCCTTGGCCGCGGGGACGCTGGACAAAATGAGGTCGTTCGAGAGCGTCTCGGAGGCGCCGACCCCGGCGCCGAGCAGCGCGAAGGCCGCCATCAGGGTCGCCGCCGGGGCGTCCGGGGACGACGCCACCAGGGCGTAGGCCGCCGCGGACAGCAACAGGGCGCAGGCCACCAGCCGGTGCGGGGCAATCCGGCGCACCAGCGGCACCGCGAGCAGGCCGGCCGTGATGGTGACCGCCAGGCCGGGCAGCAGTACCAGGCCGGCCCGCAGCGGGCTGAGTCCGAGGACCAACTGGAGATGCTGGGAGACGAAGTACAGGAAGCCGACCAGGGAGAACACGGCCAACAGGTTGACCAGCACGGCGCCGGTGAAGGGGCGGTGGCGGAACAGCCGGACATCCAGCATCGGGTTCGCGCGGACCAGCTGGCGGCGGACGAACAGCCAGCCGGCCAGGATGCCGAGGGTGAACGTTGCTGCCGCAACGGCGGGATTTCCGCCGCCGGCCAGCTGCTTGATGGCGTATACCACGGGGAGCAGGGCGGCGACGGAGAGCAGGATGCTGGCCGCATCGATAGGGCCGGGCTCGGGATCGCGCGACTCGGGCACGAACGCCGGCGTCAGCACCAGCATGGGCAGCAGCATGGGGACCGCGAGCAGAAAGACCGAACCCCACCAGAAGTGCTCCAGCAGCAGGCCGCCCAGCAGCGGGCCGAGGGCGGCGCCGGCGGAGAAGCCGGCGGCCCAGATGGCGATCGCCAGGCGCCGCTGCGCCCGGTCCGTGAAGATGTTCCGGATCAGGGACAGGGTGGCCGGCATCAGCATGGCCCCGAAGATGCCCAGGCCGGCGCGTGCGGCAACCAGCAGTTCGGCGCTGGGGGAGAACGCGGCCAGCGCGGACAGTGCGGCGAAACCGGCCGCGCCGATCATCAGCATCCGGCGCCTGCCAAACCGGTCGCCCAGGCTGCCCATGGCCACCAGCAGGCCGGCAAGTACCAGGGGGTAGATGTCGATGATCCACAGGAGGGTGGTGCCGCTGGTGCTGAACGCCAGGGAAATCGCGGGCAGCGCGAAGCTGAGCACCGTGTTGTCGACGGCGACCAGCAGGACCGGAAGCATCAAGACCGCCAGGGCGGTCCATTCTCGGCGCCCGGCGCGCTGGGTGACGGTAAGCATGGTGGGTCTTTCGGAATCGGGGAAGTCGGATCTACTGTACCGTCTGGACGGTTTACCTGCAAAGTGGCAGCTCCTCGGGCGGGGGGAGTCCTAGGATGGGTGAATGGCCAGTGCGAGAGACCGGATCCTCGACAACTTCGAGGACATCCTGATCAAAGAGGGCGAGCGAGCCGCCACGATGGACGCCGTCGCGGCGGCGGCCGGGGTGTCGAAGGGCGGGCTGCTGTACCACTTTCCGTCCAAGGAGGCGATGGTGGACGCCCTGTGCGAGCGGCTCTCCGCGCTGACCGCCGCCGACGCGGAGCAGATCATCAGTGCCCCGGAAGGAGCGGCCCGCTACTACGTGCGCACGTCCAGGTTCGTCGATTCGCCGCTGGACCGGGCCATCGTGGCCGTGGCGCGCCTGGTCCAGCAAGGCCACCCGTCCGCGGCGAGGACCTTTGCCGGGATCCAGGAACTCTGGCTGGATGCCTTGGAGCAGGCGCTTGGCAGCCGGCCGCTGGCGCAGGCCGTGAAGCTGATCGGCGACGGCCTCTACTACAGCGCAACCTTCTTCTCGCCGGATGCGCAGCAATACCAATTGGCCGACGGCGAGATGGATGCCTTGCTGGAACAGGTCGACACGCTGGTGGGCCGGGGCTGATCCGCGGCCGCCGGACATAGGGTGTTCGGTGGGGACGAAAAATCGTTTACGCACCGATGAGAGGAACCACATGTCTACTCCCACTGGCCACGGGGAGCATCCCGAGCCCGCGGCTTCCCAGCAGCCGCCGTCCACGCAGGGCGCCTACCCCGCCTACCCCGCCCACCCGCAACAGGACGCCTACCCCGCCTACCCGCAACAGGGCGCCGGCCAGGCATACCAGCAACCAAACGAGCCTTACGGGTACCCGGGACAGCCCGGTCCCGGGCAACCCGTTCCCGGCAGGACCATGGGGATCGTCGGCTTTATCCTGTCCCTGCTCGGACCGCTGACGGTGGCCGGGCTGATCGTCAGCATCATCGGCATGGTGCAGTCCAAGCGCGCGGGTGCCAAAAACGGCTTTGCGCTCGCCGGCATCATCATCGGCGCCGTGGGCACGGTGCTGTTGATGCTGTTCATCATCATCGCGCTGGCAGGCGTCGGTTACCTCATGGAAGCCTGTGGCGAGCTGGGACCGGGCACGCACGTCGTGGACGGCGTCACCTACACCTGCAGCTAGTCACCTGCACCTGTAGTTACCCCGCCACCTGCCGGGGCCGGGAGCCGGGATGGACGGGCCGAATTTTGCCGTGTCCGTACCTGGGTCTGGTCAGTACACTGGAACGCATGACCGAGCAGGAACCGGGACCTGCCGGGGCCCCGGCTCACCAGGAGGGTGCGGGTCTTACCGCGGGGGCGGCCGGTACTTCGGTGCCGATCGGGGACGGCGAAGCACCGAACCTCGTCGATCCAGCCGCAGTCGACACGACCCTGCGCAGCCCTGCACAGCGGTACCGCACGTTCATGGGGATCCTGGTGAATACGGCCCTGGCCAACATCACCACCAGCTACCTGTGGTTCGCGTTGACGTTCTGGGTGTACCTGGAGACGCGCAACGTCATCGCCACCGGAGTGATCGGCGGGGCATACATGCTGCTGATTGCGCTTTCCAGCATCAGCTTCGGCACGTTCGTGGACCGCTACCGCAAGCTGG
Organism: Arthrobacter senegalensis; assembly: GCF_059091765.1. NCBI lineage: Bacteria > Bacillati > Actinomycetota > Actinomycetes > Micrococcales > Micrococcaceae > Arthrobacter > Arthrobacter senegalensis. Next base: position 776,158 of record NZ_JBNHGZ010000002.1, read on the forward strand.
CCGTGATGCGCATCGCCGCCGTATTCACCTTGGCGATGTTCCTTCTGTCCGGGGCCATGTTCCTGCTGACCCCCCAGGCCTGGCTGCTGGACCTCACCCGGCCGTGGTTCTGGGTCTTCTCCCTGATCATTCTGATCGGCGCGGTGGTGGAGAACATGCGCAACATTGCCCTCTCCACCACGGTGACGATCCTCGTCGACCCGGAGCGGCGGGCCAATGCCAACGGGCTGGTGGGCATGGTGCAGGGCCTGGCCTTCATCGTTACGTCGGTGCTATCGGGGCTGTCGGTAGGCCTGCTCGGCATGGGCGGGACGATCGCGGTCGCCCTGGTGCTCACGGCGCTCGCCTTCCTGCACCTGCTCACCCTGCGCATGCCGGAGGAGGTGCGCGCGGCCGCCACGGACGCACGCGGCGGCTTCGACCTGCGCGGTTCCATCGCCGCCGTGCTGGCCATCGCCGGACTGTTCGCGCTGATCCTGTTCTCCACCTTCAACAATTTCATCGGCGGGGTTTACATGGCGCTCATGGATCCCTATGGGCTGGAACTGTTCCCCGTGGAGCTGTGGGGTGCGTACCTCGCGCTCGGCTCCACCGGATTCATCGTGGGCGGCGCGGTGATCGGCAAGTTCGGGCTCGGGCGTAATCCGCTGCGCACCATGCTCGTCGCGGTGATCGTGATGGGGGCCCTCGGCGCGGTGTTCACGCTGCGCGAGTGGGCCTGGCTGTACATTGCCGGGATCTGGCTCTACCTGGCGCTGGTGCCTTTCGTGGAGGCCGCCGAGCAGACGGTCATCCAGCAGGTGGTTCCGCTGCAGCGGCAGGGCAGGGTGTTCGGATTCGCCATGGCCTTCGAATCCGCGGCTGCGCCGATCACCGCGTTCCTGATCGCACCGATCGCGCAACTCTGGATCATCCCGTACGCGCGCTCGGGTGACGGCGCCGCCACCCTCGCACCGCTCCTGGGCGAGGGCACGTCCCGCGGCATCGCCCTGGTGTTCCTCGTGGCCGGGATCGTCATGATCGTGGCCGCCCTGCTGGCCTTCCTGACCCCGGTCTATCGTCGGATCTCGGCCTCGTACGCGGAGGCGGCGAGTGAGGCGCCTGCCGAGGCGCCGGGGACGTGAGCCCGGCCGCGGACAGGCTCCGGCATCCAGTCTGGCGTCCCCGTGCGGGCTCTTCTGCCGTGCGTGCTCTACTGCGCGTCCGGGTGCAGGGCCGGCTGCAGTTCTGACAGCAAGTGCTGGACCCGGTGCTTGATGTCGTCACGGATCGCCCGCACGCCGGCAGCGTCCCGGCCTGCGGGGTCGTCCACGTCCCAGTCTTCATAGCGCCGGCCGGGGACCACCGGGCATTCGTCGCCGGAACCCAACGTGACCACCATCTGCGCCTTGTTGACCGATTCGTGGGTGACCGCCGTGGGACGCACGGCGGACAGGTCGATGCCCTCTTCGGCCATGGCCTCGACGACGGCGGCGTCCAGCCGTCCCCTTGGCCGGGTTCCGGCCGACCGGGCCTCGATGCCGCCCTCGGCGAGCTGGGAGAGGTAGGCGGCGGCCATCTGTGAGCGGCCGGCATCCCGCACGCCCACGAACAGGACGGTCGGGCGGGTGGTGCCCGTTGTTGAGGCTGTCATGGCGGACCTCCGCGTCGATCGGCTGCCGGCCCGCTGCCGGTGCCGGCTGCTTCTCTTCACTGTGCCAGAACTTCGAGCCGACCCATAGGTTCGCCGGGCAAGAAAGCCGAGCGCCGGCAGCGGGAGCCAGCCGCCATCCCCCGGGCACTCCGCGCCCGGGGATGGATCCAGGACATTTTCGGGATGCGGCCGGCCGGCAGGGAAACCGGGCCGCGCGGAAGCTACTGCGCCCCGTCGGCGTTGCCCGCCGCGGCGTTCTGCTCCGCGACTGCCTGCATCGCCTCCGGTGACATGTGCATGATCTCCCAGACGTGTCCGTCCGGGTCCGCAATGGCGGCCCCGTACATGCCCGGCATCTCTTCTTCCGCCGGCCGGTAGATGGTCCCGCCGCCCGACGTCGCGTTGGCCACGAACCGGTCCACCTCCTCGGGCGACTCGGCGCTGAGGGCCACCAGCACTTCCTTGGCATCCGAGCCCAGATGCGGAGTGCCGTTCCGGAGGAACTTGCCGAAATGCTCCTGGGTCAGCAGCATCACCACGATTGTGTCGGAAATGACCACCGACGAGGCATCCGGCGAGGAGAAGTCCTGATTCAGCGTATAACTCAGACCGGTGTAGAAGTCCGTGGCCTTCTTCAGGTCGCTGACGGGCAAGTTGATGAAAACCATGCGGTCCATTGGCTGTTCCTTCCAGACGGGCCCGCGGCCGGCGCGGCGCAACGGGAGTGCGGACGAGGTCCACTGTGGCACTCCGGCCGGTACGAGCCAACAACTACCGGCAGAGGTAGTTGTCGCCGCTGCCTGCGGCGCCCGCGTGCAGGCCTCCCTTGTCCGCGGGAAACCACACACCTACGGTGGAAGTAGTAGCGGCGAGATACAAGGAGGCGCGAGATGGCGGAATTGCGGATTGAACAGTGGTGGCTGAAGCTGCCAACCGGCCACAAGCAGTGGTTCCGGGAAAACCTGAGGGCAGACGTCGTGGACGCAGATGCGGCGGCGGCGGTCTACGAGGCGGGCGGCCCGGACCTGAAGGAAGCAACGCTGCCGGAAGAAGATTGGGAGTTCATCGAGACCCAGTCGGAGTTCGTGGACTGATAACGACGACGGCGACCCGCGGCTCCCGGCGGATCGCCCACGCGGCGGGTAAGTTGGTGTGAAACGGCCCACGTGGCCGCCAGACGACGTGCTCGAAGGGGTGGCCCGATGGCCGGAATCATCATCGTAGGAGTAGACGGCAGCGATACCGCCATGAAGGCGGCGCGCACCGCGGCTAAACTCGCCGCGTCGATGGGCGCCGAGCTCCGGGTGGTTACCGCCCACGAATCCGATGCGACCGAAGTCGTGGAGATCGGCAACGACAAGTGGTTCATCCACGAGTCGGAGCGGGCCGAGAAGGTAGCCAGGGACGTCGCGGCAGAACTGGGCGCGGAGGGCCTGAGGACCAGCTACACGGCGGTGCTCGGCAAGCCCCAGGACGCGCTGGTGGCAGAGGCGGAACGCGTCAACGCCCGCCTGATCGTGGTCGGCAACGTGGGCATGCAGGGGCTGGGCCGGGTGCTCGGCAGCGTGGCCAGTTCCGTGACCCACAAAGCCGCCTGCGACGTCTACATCGCCAAGACCGCCGGTACCGCCGGCTGATTCTGAGGATCGTGAACGAACTGCAGGTGGCCGGCCGTTCCCATGTGCCGCCGTTCCAAGTGATGAGCATCCTGGACCGGGTCGCGCAGATGCGCGCTGCCGGCCGGGACGTGGTGTCGTTGTGCGCGGGGGAACCTGCGGGCGGCGCCCCGCGGGCAGTGTCCGAGCGGGCCGCCGAGATCCACGCCTCCGGCCGGCCGCTGACCTACACCAGCGCGCTTGGCATCCAGGAGCTGAGGGCAGCGATCGCGGGCCACTACCGGCGCTGGTACGGGTTGGACGTGGCGGCGGAGGAAGTGGCCGTGACCACGGGGTCATCCGGGGCCTTCATGTTGGCGTTCCTGAGCGCGTTCAATGCGGGCGACCGGGTGGCGCTGGCGCGGCCGGGCTATCCGGCCTACCGGAACATTCTGCGAGCGCTCGGCTGCGACGTGGTGGAGATCGACTGCGGTCCGGAAGCCCGCTACCAGCCGACGCCGGAACTGCTGGCCGCAGCGGCGGCGGCCCATGGGCCGCTGGCCGGCCTCGTGCTGGCGTCGCCGGCCAACCCCACCGGCACCATGGTGTCGCGGAGCGAGCTCGCCGCGCTCACGGCCTGGTGCGCCGAGCATGGGGTCCGCCTGGTCAGCGACGAGATCTACCAGGGCATCACGTATCCGGCCGATCCCGCGGAACCGGATGCCCGCGGAACCTGCGCCTGGGAACTGGACCGCACCGCCGTCGTTATTTCTTCCTTCTCCAAGTACTGGGGGATGACGGGGTGGCGGCTGGGCTGGGCGCTGATGCCGCGCGACCTCGCGCCGGCCTTCGATGCGCTCGCCGGAAACGTGGCGCTGTGCCCGCCGGCCCCGGCCCAGCTGGCGGCACTGGCGGCGTTCGAGGCGGACTCCTACAGGGAGGCGGAGGCCGCGGTGGCCGCGTTCGCCGAGGTGCGCGCCCTGTTGCTGCAGAACCTGAGCCGGCTCGAGTGGGGGAGCGCGGCACCGGCCGACGGGGCCTTCTACCTGTACGCCGACCTCGGGCGGCAGCTGGAGGGCTTCGCCGATTCGGCCGAATACTGCCGGGCGCTCCTGGAGGAAGAGGGCGTGGCACTGGTCCCCGGCGCCGACTTCGATGCCGTCAACGGCACCCGCTCCGTCCGGCTGTCCTTTGCCGCCGGTGCCGACGCCGTGGCCACGGCCATCGAGCGCATTGTGCGCTTCCAGGAGGGCCGGAGCCGCTAGCTCCCGGCCGGGCACGTTGATCAAGCGTGGGCAGGGCGGCTGGCAGCCGCATGCGCCACGGATGCGGCCGACCCCTTCAGGTTGTACGTGCAGTTCAGTTGGTTCGAGAAGCCGCTGACCGGATGGCCGTGGCGAGGTCGCGGGGACGGCTCCACATAGGCCAGTGCCCCGTCGGGAGGTCAAGGACGTCGAGGTGCTCGATGTTCGCGACTTCGGCAAACATGGCATGGCCTGCGCGGGCCAGTTCCAGCACCTGCGCGCTCGGGATCGAGCAGCACACCAGGGTGGTCCGGACCGTACGGCGGGCATCGTTCGTGAGCTCGACGGGCTGACGCAGCACGGGTCCGGGCTCAGGGACGGCCCGGGCCTGAAAACGCTCAAGGACCTCTGCGCTCAGGCCTTCGAGGCTCGCCTGCTGTGCGAGGACGTCGAGGGGCGGCAGCGGAAGCTCTTTCAACTCCTCCGGGAGGTCCGGGGCGAAGGCGCTTCCCGTGGCCACGGGGCCGGAGTCGACCCACACCACTCGATGGACAAGCTCGGGGCGACGGTCGAGGACGAGGCTGACGGGGGCGTTCGCCCCGCTGTGGGCGACGAGAGTCGCGGGCTGATCCTCGGAGACCCCGAGTTCAGTGAAGACGTCCAGGACCGCCGCGGCTTGATCGTCGAGAGTCTTCGCCGCACGCTCGGGATCGTCCCCGTCGAGACCGGGCAGCGTCATCGCGATTGCGCGGGAGCGGTCGGTCGTCAGGTGTTCAAGGACTTCATCCCACGCCCAAGCGCCCAGCCAGTGGCCGGCGATGAGAATGATGGTCGGAGTGCTCGTGGTAGTTGTCATGGCCCTACCCTCGCAGGCACTACGGACAAGGGTATGTCACTATTTATGTCATGATTCTGTCGGCGCCTGAACTGTGAAGCGGGTCGAGCGGCTCCATGCCCTGTCCGAGATGTTGCGCCGCAGCGGCGCACGGGGGGTTTCCGCCGACCGGTTGGCGAGAGAGTTCGCGGTGTCCGTGCGCACTATTAAGAGAGACCTCGATGCGTTAGAGAACAGCGGTGCGCCTGTATGGTCTCGCCCGGGCCCCGGCGGTGGCTACGGTTTGGCTACAGGCGCGTCGCTGCCGCCCGTCAGCCTGTCCCCGGCGCAGGCCGTGGCGCTCATGGCAGCCGTGTCCGCTGCACCCGATGCCCCCTACGCCGATCTGGCAGCAGCAGGAATCCAGAAGATCCTGGACGTCCTCGATCCCAAAACCCGAGCACGGGCCGACGAGCTGGCCCACCGCGTCTGGGTCAACGCGCTTCCCTCCTCGTCGCGTTCCATCAAGTCGGCACTGGAGGAAGCGATGGCCGAGCAGCGCGTGATCCGCATTCGCTACACGTCGGGAGACGAGACCACGACCACCCGCGACGTTGAGCCAGTGCTGTTCGCCTCCACGAACGGCCAGTGGTACCTGGTCGGGTGGTGCCGGCTGCGCAACGCCATGCGATGGTTTACCGTGTCACGCATCGACCGGGCCAGCGTACTCACGGCGGCTTGCGGCGGCCACACCATCCAGGAGGTCGGAGAACCCCCGACGAACGCCAGGCCGGTGCACGGCCGGGGCGAGTGAGCCACTCAATCAACCTCTCCGCTCGATACAACTGGCCTCCGACTCGGCCATGTCCGGGCCGGCCGCGTTCACGCCGGCGGCCGGAAGGCGTCACACCGGCCGTTCCCAATCCTCCACCGGTCCCTCGACCGTGGTGAACAGCGGATGGGGGTCGGGGACCCGGCCGGGGCTTTGCCGCTCCAGCCGCTGGTTCAAGACCACGGCGTGGTCCGGGTCCCGCACCGCGAGTTTGGCGATCAGATGCCGCAGTTCGAAGCTGAGCTGTTCCGAATGGACCGGCAGGCTCGGCTGCCGCTGCCTTGCGGCAGCACCGGCCGCCGAGGTTCCCGGACACCGGATCAGGCCGGTGTTGAAGGCATATCCGCGGGCCGCAGCCTCGGCTGCCAGCCCCTCCAGATAGGCGCCGATGGCTGCCATCGGGTCCTCCGCGGCACGGAACCGCTGCAGCTGCGGGTGGTTGCGGTAGCCCTTGGTTTCGCCTACGAGAACCTTTTGCGCCAGCAAGGCCTCCCGCCAGCAGGCCACCAGACCCCTCCGGTCGAGCAGCCGGGGGTGCAGGCTCCATATCCGCATTGGACCAGAATAAGCACACCTCGCCCCGGCCCGGCGGCGGCCGAGCGGCCGGGAGCAGCCGCGGCCCCGGGCGGGCGGCGGCGGAGGGAGAACTATATCGTGCCTGTGAGACAATAGGTGGCAATGTCTTCGCAGATTTCTTCCCCCCAAAAAACTTCCGACCGGCCCCAGGTGCGTCCCGCCGCCGAGGGCTGGAACCAGGCCGTCACCAGCGAGGGCCGTCCGCTGCTGCAGTTCAAATCCCCGCGGGTCACGCAGCCGCCGGTCCATCTCGCCGACATGACGCTGGCCGAGCGGCAGGAAAAAATGAAGGAGCTGGGACTGCCGGCGTTTCGCGCCAAGCAGCTGTCCACGCATTACTTCCAGCACTACACCACCGACCCCGAGCGCATGAGCGACCTGCCCAAGGAGCGGCGCGCGGAACTGGCCGAGACCTTCTTCCCCACCCTCCTCACCGAGGTCAAGCGCCTGACCACCGACAACGGCGACACGATCAAGTTCCTGTGGCGGCTCTTCGACGGCTCGCTGGTCGAATCGGTCCTGATGCGCTACCCGGGCCGGGTCACGCTCTGCGTTTCCAGCCAGTGCGGCTGCGGCATGAACTGCCCGTTCTGCGCCACCGGCCAGGCCGGCCTGACCCGCAACATGTCCACCGCGGAAATCCTGGACCAGATCGTCCAGGCCAACCGGGTCATCGCCGAGGGCGGTCTGGGCGGCAAGCGCAAGGACGCCGGGCACGACGCCGAGCGCGTCACCAACATCGTGTTCATGGGCATGGGTGAGCCGCTGGCCAACTACAAGCGCGTGATGAATGCCGTGCACCGCATGGTGGACGAGGCGCCCGAGGGCCTCGGCATGAGCGCCCGCGGCATCACCGTCTCCACCGTGGGCCTGGTGCCGGCGATCAACAAACTGGCCGATGAGAACCTCCCCTTCACGTTCGCGCTCAGCCTGCACGCCCCGGACGACGAACTGCGCGACGAACTGATCCCCGTGAACTCCCGCTGGAAGGTCGATGAGGCACTGGACGCCGCCTACGGCTACTACCAGCGCACCGGCCGGCGCGTCTCCATCGAGTACGCGCTGATCAAGGACATGAACGACCACGCGTGGCGGGCCGACCTGCTGGCCAAGAAGCTCAACAAGCGCGGCCGCGGCTGGGTGCACGTCAACCCCATCCCTCTGAACCCGACCCCGGGTTCCATCTGGACCTCGTCCGACCCGGACGTCACCCGCGAGTTCGTGGCCCGGCTCAACGACGCCGGCGTCCCCACCACGCTGCGCGACACCCGCGGCAAGGAGATCGACGGCGCCTGCGGCCAGCTGGCGGCGACGGAGTAACCCCTCACAAACAACGACGGCGGCGGGCCGGGTCCTCGGACCCGGCCCGCCGGTGGTTTCGGCGCTTTCGGGCCTCCTCGTCCACCGGGTGGACCCGGGTAACCCTCTCCGCCGTCCGCGGGACGCCGGCCCGCTAGTCCTGGACCGCCGTGGGATCCAGATGTTGCCGCGGGACCCGGTCGCGGGTGTACGTGATCTCGGTGAAGCCGTGCGGTGCGGGCTGGCCGTCCTCGCCCAGGTTCACGAACACGATCTTCTCGATGGTCAGGATCGATTGGCGCGTGAACATGTTCCGCACTTCGGCCCGCATCGTCAGGGACGTCCGGCCGAAATGCGTGGCCTTCAGGCCCATCTCGATCAGATCGCCCTGACGGGCCGAGCTGACGAAGTTGATCTCCGACATGTACTTGGTGACTGCCTTGCCGTTGCCCAGCTGGACGATGGCGTAGATGGCCGCCTGTTCGTCGATCCACCGCAGCAAGCTGCCGCCAAAAAGGGTGCCGTTGGCGTTGAGGTCTTCGGGACGCACCCACTTGCGGGTATGGAAGGAAATGTCGTCGGTGCCCATGCAACGACTGTATCGGAACGGGGCCGGCGGCTCGTCGGGAGTCATTGTGCCCGCCGAGACGCCGGCCGGCGCTCCTAGGATTCGTCGAGCTTCTCGACGTCGTCGGCCTTCTTGGGCACGTGCGGAATTGACTCGGTCGTCGGCGGCACCACGGGGGTGAGGACGGAGGCGTAGGCGTGTTCGCTGGAGTACTTGAGGAACGCCAGGTGCGCCTCGTACCGGTCGAGGACGTCGTTGATGACCTGTTGCTGGGTCAAACCCATGAGGTCGTAGCCCTCGCTGCCGGTCTGGGTGAACACCTCGAGGCGGTAGTACGTGTCGATCTCGCGGGGCATGCTGCGGCCGCCGAAGGTCGGAACGGGGGCCTCGACCGCGGCCACTTGGTAGTGGAAGTCGCGGTGGTCGTCCATATTCACCACGAGGATGTGCTCGTCGATGCCGGTCTTCGGGTTCGGCGTCGTCGTCATCTCTGCCTCGTAGCCGAGTTCGGTGAATTCCTTGGCGACGTCCTGCAGCGCCGGCTGCACGACCCGCTCGGCGAACTGTGCCACGGCCTTGTTCGACGGGTAGGACCGCAGCCGCGCCAGGCGCTGCCGCCAGGTCTTCTCCGGTATCTGCCCGCCATGGGCGGCAGCAGTGCGCCGTCGCAGCACCTGCCCCTCGCGTTCGGCCCGTTCCATCCTGAGCACCTTCGAGAAGGAGGCCATCACCAGATACGCGATGACGGTCACCGGCAACGCGAAGATCAGGGTTGCGTATTCCATGGTTGTCACGCCGCCGGCCACCAGCATGGCCACCGTGAGGATCGCGGTGACCAGGGCCCAGAAGATGCGCAGCCACTTGGCACCGTCCATCGCCGGATCGGGAATCATGGAGGAGAAGTTCGACATCACCATCGCACCGGAATTGGCGCTGGTGAGGTAGAACAGCAGGCCCGAGAGGGTGGCCAGACCGATCAGGAACGGCGCGCCCGGGAACATTTCCAGCAGCGCATACCACCCGTGCTCGGGGCTGTTGATGGCCTCCTGGGCGAACTCGGTATTGCCGGCGAGCACCTCGCTCATGGCGCTGTTGCCGAAGATTGAGACGATGAAGAAGTCGCAGAGGACCGGGGCGGTGATGGCCGCGATGACGAATTCCCGCAGGGTCCGGCCGCGCGAAATCCGTGCCAGGAAGAGGCCGACGAACGGGCCCCAGGCCAGCCAGAAGGCCCAGAAGAAGAGGGTCCAGCCGGCCATCCACGCAGAACCGTCCTCCTCGTAAGCCAGGGTCTGCAGGGTGCGCTCCGGCAGCGAGAAGATGAAGCGGCCGATGTTTTCGACCATGGCGTTCAGCAGGAATGAGGTCTTGCCCGTGACCAGGATGTAGAGCATCATCGCTCCGGCCGCCCACAGGTTCAGTTCGGAGATCCACCGGATCCCCTTGTCCACGCCGGAAGTACAGGCCGCCACGGTCATGACGACGGCGACGAGCACCAGGGCAATCTGCAGGGCCAGGCCCTCCGGCAGGCCGAACAACCAGCTGAAGCCGACGTTGAGCAGGACGACGCCGATGCCCATCGACGTGGCTACGCCGAAGACGGTGCCGACCAAGGCGAAAATGTCGATGACGTCGCCGGTCGCCCCGCGCACGCGCTTACCCAGCAGCGGGTAGAGCGCGGCCCTGATGGACAGCGGCATGCCCCAGCGGTAGGCGAAATACCCCATCGCCATGCCGAGAAGGGCATACATCGACCAGCCGGCCACGCCGTAGTGGAACATGGTCCAGACGACGGCGTCCTGCGCGGCTTCCGCCGATTCGGGTGCGGCGGTGGGAGGGTTGATGTATTGCGTGATCGGGCCGGTGACGGAGTAGAAGAGCATGTCGATGCCCACGCCGGCGGCGAAGAGCATGGCGACCCAGGTGAAGAGGTTGTACTGGGGGCGTGAGTGGTCGGGGCCGAGCCTGACGCTGCCTTCCTTGGAGAGGGCCACCCACAGGACGAAAAGAATGACCAGGGTGACGGTCAGGACGTAGAACCAGCCCAGGTTGGTGGCGATCCAGCCGACCATGGTGTGCATCGTGCCGGCCGCGTTGCCCGGGGCCATGATGGCCCAGATGGAGAAGGCCAGGACGATCACGGACGAGATGATGAAAACCCGCCAGTTGACCCGGGGGCCGCGGTTCTCGGTGAGTTCGGCGGGCCCCTTGCTCAGTTCCGTGCTGGATATGGGCGGGCGCTTGGCCTCGGAATCGGCATCGGCGGGCTTGCGCCGTTCCGCCACGCCGAAGCGACTGCGTTCGACGAGTGGTTTCAGCGCCTCATTGTTCGAGATGCTGTCGTCTTCGGCGTTAGCCATCGGATTCTCCTTCTCTCGCGGGCGGCGCCTGCCGCTTATGTCAGCGGCACGTCGCCCAAAAAACCGTGGCGGTGAACAGCGTAGACCTCCCAAGCCTGTCCGTGCCCACCTGCGGGGGGAGCAATTTTTCCGGGCCCCGCCTCCGTCTCCCCGCCCGGACGCCGCTGGGGACAAACCCGCGGCGCGGCTCCGCCATGCGGTGCTCCTGGCCGCGCGCTGCTGCCCGCCGTTGGTCGGCGGCCGGGCTGCTGCCCGTGGTCGTTCGGGTCCGTCTTCGGGCGCTGCCGGCTGGTTCCGGGCTGCGCTCCGGCAGGGGAGTAGGCCAAAAAAGTGGGACCCCGGCCTGAAACAGGCAAGGGTCCCACTAGTAGTTGCGGGGGTAGGATTTGAACCTACGACCTCCGGGTTGTGAACCCGGCGAGCTGCCGAACTGCTCCACCCTGCGGCGTTTCTGACTGTAGACCCCCCAGTGGCCAAATGGCGAATTTGGTGAGGAGCGTCACCGCACGCTCCGGGGAAACCTGTGATTCAAGTGCGACGGCGGCCGGGCCACTTCGGCCCGGTGGTTCGGGTCTTATCGCATGGCGCCCTGGGTCACCGGAGCACTCCTAGGGTGCCCCGCGGCCGGGGTGTGCGCACTGGGTACCTGCCGAGGTGGTGGGCCCTGCGTCAGGACCTCGGCGGAGGGGAACTGTCCCTTGTGCCGGACGAGGATCCGCATGGCCGCCACGATGATCGCCGACGCGGTTCCGGCGATCAGGTCCGTCATGGTGTCGAAGTTGGTGATCTGGGCTTCGGTGCCGAGCGCGGCATCAGAGGCGAACTCCGCGATCTCCCACAGCAGGGCGACGAAACCGCTGAACGCGACGATCATCACCACTGCGAGCCAGGGCGGCATTGAGAACCCGTATCGGCGGCCGGTGATGCCCAGGGCAAAAACGATCCCGAGCGCGACGACGAATCCGGAGTAGAAGTGCACGACCGTGTCCCACGGTGTCCAGATGGCGTAGAAACCCAGTTGGCTTCCCAGGTACGGGCCGCCGAGCAGCAGCACTGCGTAGAGCCCCTGTAGGCGTGCGGGGATCTCAACGTGCGCCCACCGCTCCACCAGCAGAACCGGGAACGAGGCCAATAGCAGTGCGACGGGGATGACGGCTGCCGTGGGCTCGCCGCGCATGAGCGCGCTGAGTGCAGAGAATGCGAAGAGGGCTTCGGCCACGATCAGTGGGGCGTGGCGCCTGAGCGTGCCGCTGGACGTCACCGTTTCTTGTATGTCGTTGCTTTCACTCATTCAGTCAACCTTCACAAAGTTCATGGAGCAATTTGGGTGCGGTGCCGAAAGGCACGGCAGTGCCCTCCGGCGAGGACAGCAGTTTGAGAGCACGAGACACATCCCCGACGCGAGTGGAAGACGTCGCGGAAATCTCGGCCCGGGGCGTTGTTCTAGGGGTTGGGGGTTCTTTCCGGGTCGTGGGCCGGAGGAATGTCGGTGGGGGCTGACGCGCCGTTTTGGAAGAGCCGGGGCGTGGCGGCGGAGAGTTCGTTGGCGAAACGGACCAGCATGGCGCCGAGAATCTCCCTGTCTTCCGGTGACCAGCTGGAGAGTATTTCATCGAACGCTGCAGCGCCGGCGGCGCCGATCTGCTGTTGCAGTTGAATACCGGCGGCGGATGTCTGTAGGAGGGTTGCCCGCCGGTCGGCGGGGTCCGGCCTGCGGTCGATCAGTTCCCTGGCTTCGAGGCGGCGGATTTGCGGGGTCATGGTGGATTTATTCACTCCCCACTGCGCGGCCAGGTCGGATAGCCGCATCGGGCCGCTTCTGGTCAGGTATTCCAGCAGTGCCGTGTCGGTGGGCGAGAGGTCCTCGGCTTCGGGGCCGAAGACGTATCGGCGGATCTTTTTCCTGCTGGCCCATTGGAGCAGCAAGGCGAAGCCGTGGCGGACCTGCACCCCCGGTGTGGGCTGCTCACCCCCGGTCTCATTGCCGCTAGAAAAATCTGACACGAAACCAACCTAGCAAAATCAGTTCGGTTCGCCTAACCGAACTGATTTTCGTTAGGCTAGGGCAGTGCGGTCCTGAGGAGGCAACTCCAAGCACTCCAGCACCAGTATGAAGGGTCGCGCAGCCCGACTGGACAGGCTCAGCGCCGGATCTGCACCATCGAAAATATGGATGACTATCTCTACCTGATCCAGCCGGCGACAGTAGTGTTGATCGCCGTTGCCTCAGCACTGGTGATCACCGCGCTCCTGCGGGTTGCAGTGAACCAGCTGTTCCGGCGTGTGCCCAACATCCGGGATGTCTCGGCCCGCGGGCGCAGCCCCTTCCGGGTGGCGCTGGCGGTCATCGGAATCCGGGTGGGCCTGCGTATCACTTCCGCCGATGAGCCGTGGCACACCGCCGTGGACTTCGTCCTGATCGTGGTGCTCATAGCTGCGCTGGCCTGGTTCGCCGTCGTCGTACTCCTGGTCATTGAGGCGGCCATCCTGGCCAAGTACCGCACGGACACCAAGGACAACCGCCGGCTGCGCCGGCTCAAGACGCAGGTGATCCTGGGGCGCCGTGTGGCAGTGGCGCTGATCGTGACGATCGCGGTCGCTTGCGTGCTGCTGACCATTCCCCAGGTCCGGGCGCTCGGTGCAGGTATCCTGGCCTCCGCCGGCGTCCTGTCCGTGGTCGCCGGCCTCGCGGTGCAGAGCTCCCTGACCAACGTCTTTGCCGGCATGCAGTTGGCCTTCACGGATGCCATCCGAGTGGATGACGTCGTGGTAGTCGAGAACCAGTGGGGCACGGTGGAGGAAATCACGATGACCTACGTGGTGGTCCACATTTGGGATGACCGGCGGCTGATCCTGCCCTCCACCTACTTCACCAGGACCCCCTTCGAGAACTGGACCCGCCGGACCGCCGCCCTGCTGGGAACGGTGGAGCTGGACGTGGACTGGCGGGTTCCCCTGGACGAGCTGCGCGAGCACCTCAAGGCCGTGGTGGAGGCGGCCGAGATCTGGGACGGACGCACCGCCATCCTGCAGGTCACCGACGCCGTCAACTCACTAATCCGCGTGCGCATCCTGGTCAGTGCCGTGGACAGCGGCACACTGTTCGACCTTCGCTGCCTCGTACGGGAATCCATGGTTACCTTCCTGCAGCGCGAATACCCGCAGGCGCTGCCCCGGCAGCGGTGGGAAGCCGTCGGACCGGTGAATAGCGGCGAGACCTCCGTCGCTGGCCGCCGTCGTCCAGCGGCCGCGGCGATGACCGGCGCGGGCGACGCCCAGCTGTTCACCGGCTCCATCGACGCCATCGAGCGCAACCAGGCGTTCACCGGTCCCGGCGACGAGGTCTACGAGGAACGCGAGCGAAAGGCTAACCAGGGCGGGTAGGCGCGCATCCTCGTGGCGGCTCCTGGGGGTGCGTCGGGTTTGTCCGGCGCTGGGGCTCCACTCGGCTGTGTCTGCGCACATCCGCGGCGCCCCTCAGCCCTGAACGTGGGGGTCCGCCAGTTCCACGGCCCAGTCCAGGATGGTCAGGCCGGCTCGAGTGCAGATGTTCAGCGGCGGGGCCAGTGGATGCGGTTAGGTTGGCGGACGGAAGCAGCCCGCGCTTCTTGCAGAACGCGACCAGCTCATCCATCGGTGGCGAAAAGCCCGAAGAACTTCCAGGTGGTTTTCGGCACTCGGAGTGCCGTTGCCACCATCAGGACAAGCATCAGATCAACGATGCCGCTTTCCGGCGGTTCGGCCCGCTGAGGAGGTTACAGGCATCGTCGAGGCAGTTTCCAAGGACGGTGTCCCTGCGGATCGGCCGCGTCCTCCTTTACAACCGCAGCACGATCGAGGCCGCCAGTACTACCGGGGCCACCGAGAGGTGCGGCATCGAGCGCCGCGGCCCTGCACTGTATCTTTGGGGAATCACCACCCGCGGACAGGACAGGTCCCGCGGTGGTGCCTATCGTACGGCCTCCTTGGCCAGTACGTGCAGCCCCAGAGCGACGTCGGGCGCGGCACCTTGGCGACCAAACCATCGTCGACCATGGCCTGCGCGTCGCGTAACTCAGACCTCCCGTAGCCTCCGGGCTGCCCTTGACCATGCTGGACGTGTCCGCGAGGTCGGTGTAGGCGGCCCGGTTCACCGCCGTATCGTGTCCAAAAAGGCCGCCCGAACCACTTCAGGCACCTGATCGGGGAGCAGCGAGTTCAGCGTCGCACGCCAGACGTGCGTCCTCGATACGCCAAGCAACCGCTAATGGGTTCGGCTACAGAGCCTGTCAACTGAAACCGCGGCTGGGGCTCGTTTCGTGCGGTCTGTTCCCCCGGCGGTTACACCCGGGAACGGTGGCGTGCTCCGGTTTGGGGTCGAGGGGGAGGGTCGCAGCTCTTCTCGCTCGTAAGCGGCGCACTGGCCAACGAGCGAAGTGCTGTCGGACAGGGTGCCTCCTTGCGTCTGCTTCCCACCGATCAGATCGCGCTTCTACGACCACAGGAGGGGAACTTAGGAGAGGGGCGATGAAGCAGCTTGCGCCGGAGGCGAAGCGCGCGGAGGGGCATGGTCACGATGACAGTAGGCGCTGCTTCCAGCGCCTACTGTGCTCACGGCCGGGCAGATCACGGTGATCGATCCTGCTCGGATCGAGGTAGAGCGGGTAGGGGCACTATGAATCAGTTGAGTCGCCTCGGGCACCGGGGCGCCGTCTGCTTGGGGGATGTCGGGGGCTGTCCCTTCGCAATGCGCCTACGGTGGCAACTTACGCAGCCCCGCTAGGGCGGTTTGCTCAGCGAAAGCCGGTACGGCTGCCGCTACCTCGTCAAAAGTTCCTGACGCTATAACCGTTCCGCCTTGCATAAAAAAGACGATGTCTGCATCCCGAATCGTAGCCAAGCGGTGGGCAACGGTAATGACGGTGACCTCACTCTGGAGTTGCCGAATTGCCTTCGTAACTGTTGCTTCAGTCGCAGTGTCCAGCGCGGAGGTGCCTTCGTCCATGACCAAAACGCGCGGATCGGCATACAGCGCCCGCGCAATACCGAGCCTCTGCCTCTGACCGCCGGAAAGCGCCATGCCGCGCTCGCCCACCAAAGCGTCCAGGCCGCCGTCGCGGCTCACCAATGTGTCTAAGAGCTGCGCCCTGTGCAACGCGGTAGTCACCCGTTCCATGTCCACCCGGGTGTGGTCCCAAGCCAAGGCCACGTTCTGTGCAATGGAGGCATTCAAGAGGAAAACTTCCTGCGGGACGTAACCGATGCGTCGCCGCCAAGAGTCAAGCACCAACTCCATCGGCTCGCCGCCCACCAAGATTCGTCCGTGGCTGGGCTCGAGGAGGCCCAAGAGCAGGTCGACCAGGGTGGACTTTCCCGCACCGGAGGTGCCGACAAAGGCCACATGACTACCAGCAGGAATGCGGATGTTTACGTCGATAATCGCCGGTGCCGGTGCGATTGGGTATCTAAATGCGACGTCTCTGAGTTCAATGTCTGCAGCCTCGTCAGGCAAATCATGTTGGGGTCGCTCAGCGCACTGTCGGGAAATTTCCGCTTCACCTTCACGTATGTCGTCGACGACCTGGCGCGCGAATGAAGCGTTGGTGTTGATTGACGACTGGACGGCTTGCATGCGTGTTAGCGAAGGAATCAGGCGGAGACCGGCCGCGGCAAAAAGACCGATGGCACTGACTGAACCAGCCTGCCCTGCGGTCAGATAACCGACACCGCCGAGTAGTGCGATTCCGAGAACAAGTGCGGCCTCCAATACGTAACGCGGAATCTGCGAGATTTGAATAGCACCGGCCCGGGCAATCGCTGACTCTGTACGGGTAGCGTGCAACTGAGCCTGAACCTCCGGCCCCCGCCCTGCCAGCGTGATCTCCTTCAACGCACCAAGGGCCTCGTGAAGCGTCTTGACAGTTCGGATGGACCATTCGCGGTTACGCCGACCCAACGCGGCAGCGTGTGGCGAGATGACCTTAGCCAGAAGCAACGCCACTAGTCCCAGGTAAAGGATCGCCACGATTGCTATCACCGGCTGCGCAACAAAAAGTACGCAGACTACTGCTGCCAGAGTGCCCAGCTCAGCAAACAGGCTCATCGCGGGCATTAGAACACCCGAAACTGTGAAGCCGACTCCGACGTCCACTGATCGGGCGATTTCGGCAGAGCTCCTTCCGAGACGCTTTTCCCATGGCGAAGCGAGGTATGCGGCGAGTAAGCGGTTGCCGATAGCTACCTCATGCTTGGCGAAGCGCCGGGTCGCAAAGCATAACAACAGCACGGCCAGCACACCCTTGAGTACGATCAGCAAGCAAGCCAAGGTCAACAGCCGTAATGCCGATCCCATTTCTGCAACGCTGCCAATAACCGGCAAGTCCACACCGGATTGACCGCCAAGCGCCGGCAGGATCGCTGCGACTAGCCCCAAGGCCGCCACATCAATTAAGGCAAGGGTGGAAGACGCGACTCCGTAGCTGATTAGGAAGCGTCTGCTGCCGTCCGGCAGAGTTCGCAGCAACGGCACGATAACGCCGAGGACGCTTTTCATGCCTGTCCTTCCGCTTATGGTACTGGGAAATTCTCGTGGATTAGTTCCAAACGGAGAGCAGCACTCACCGCGTAAGAATCCGTCTGCGCTCTTCTCCCGTCTAGGAGGCGGCTCACCTGCCATACGCTTGTCCATCAGCTTTTATTTGCCACCACCGAAAGCCACGACAAGGTGTGCGGTCAGCGTTATGACTGTGTCTAACCTTGTATCCACGCGAACCTCATCCTGCCGGCACAAACGCTGCATGAGGACCTTCGTCGACGAAGCGTTGGCGGAAGTCTCAATCACATACCCGCTCCCATGTCCCTGGAAAGCCGAAGGGCTGATTCGAGCAGATATTCGCGGGAACCAGCCCTTTAGATCGATCTTTGTTCAGCAGATTCCTAGGTTCGTAAGTGGTCTGGCAGCAGCTCGTGATAATCCGCTGACTTAGCAAACTCAGCTGCCAGTGGCTTCTGGATCACCTCCGGCAGAGAGCGGTCCCAAACAGCGGTTACGACAGCTTGACGAACAGTTCCTCGCAGTTGCGATGCCGGTCTGAAAAGACCCACTCCGGCTCGCCGATGACCTCGATCTTTTCGCAGCGTTCGGCCAGAACGTCGAGCACCGCGCGCATTTCAATACGCGCCACCGACTGCCCGCAGCAGGCATGCACTCCGGTGCCGAACGTAATCGCCATGCTCGCTGCC
Source organism: Arthrobacter senegalensis (assembly GCF_059091765.1). NCBI lineage: Bacteria > Bacillati > Actinomycetota > Actinomycetes > Micrococcales > Micrococcaceae > Arthrobacter > Arthrobacter senegalensis. The sequence continues at coordinate 794,300 of NZ_JBNHGZ010000002.1, forward strand.
GGCGGGCGGGTCCAATCGAAACCGTCCGGATCGCGGAAAACCCTGGGATCCCGCACCGCGGCACCCAGAAGAAACCGGACGCGCTGGTTCGGCTGCACCGTTACGCCACGGATCTCATAGGGCTCCGTCGCATAACGATCCACCAGCACCTCGGGTAGTGCCCGCCGGAATGCCTCGTTAATGATGGCGGTGCGGGCATCCGGATTGCGGCGGTACTCGGCCCAGGCCTCAGGATAGGCCGCAAGATCAGCCAGGGCCGAGGCTGTGGCGTGCCCCGGATTGTGCGCCGCAGAACCCCACAGAATCTGAATCGATTCCTTCAACTCGCGGTCGCTCAGACCCCCCTCGTCATTAATCCGGATCATCTCGTCGAGCAGGCCGTTACCGGGGTTCGTGCGCTTTTCCTTGATGATCCGATCAACACGGAACATCATGAACCCGAAGCCCTCGCGGGCGCGGGTTTTCTCGTCCTCCGTCGGCTCCCAGCCGAGGGAGTCCATCGTCTGGTTAGTTGCGAGAATGTACGGCATCCCATCCTCGCGCGGGATCCCGAGCATGTCCGCCATCGCGTCCTGCGCCGGCTGCACGCCGAGCTCGCGATGAGCATTGATAATGCCTTCCGGCCCTATGCGGTCCAGGGCAGCCCGCGCGGTCTCCGCCGCCACGACCCCCATGCCGGTGACGCCTTTCGGCGTGAGCCACTTCCGGAAGGATCGGAGAATTCTTCTGTGCTGCTCGCCTTCCGTCATAAAGACAGAATTCGTGTTTGCGATCCACGGGCTGTCCCCGATACCCTCCGGCGACACCGCCACGAGCGTGGGACTCGCCAGATGTTCGGTGACATCGTCATAGCGGCTAACGATCAAGGTGCCGTCTTCGAGCATCAGCGACGGGTATTCCTCGCGCACCCGCGCGAACCAGGGCCACGGTTCTTTGGCGAATTCAGCATCGCGCCATGGCAGCAATTCTGCCCCCGACGGAGCGGTTTGTGTCGTACTAGTCATAGCACTCATTAATCTCTCCATTTACTCTCTGAAACCGTGGTGCGCCACGGCACTCGCGGTGGTGGACCGGTGGTGGGGCTATCGACCCCGGCCAGCGGCTGCCGAATCCTTGCCGGTCATGTGGCGACAAGCCCCTTCATATAGCCCTTGAGGTCGAAGTCATGCTGTCGGAGCTCCTCCAGCGTGACGACGGATTCGGACCCGAGAAGCTTTCGTGCGGCAACGTGATGCGCGGGGGAGTTAACTGACTCCACGGCCACGAGGTTGCCGTCCCGGAAGATGAACTGGCTGAATTTGCCGCTGGCCCGGGCACCGCGTTCGACAACGGCATCAGCCGGGTCGGCAAGGCCCGCAATTTGAAGTCTTGCGGGACCCTGATTCGACCAGAACCACGGCGAGACATCGTAGCTCTCCGGGGATCCGACGATGTTCTTCGCGACTGTCTTCCCCATGTCAGTGGCATTTTGCACTGATTCGAGGCGAAGGCTGCCGCCGAGACGCCGTGACGGGAAGACCGCGACGTCTCCGATGGCGTACACGTCCGGCAGGTTGGTGCGCAGGCATTCGTCCACGAGCAGGCCTGCCGTGCAGGCGGCTCCAGCCGATGCGAAAAGTGCATCATCTGTGGCCACCCCCAAACCGACAACAGCGAATTCACAGGGATAACTTGCGCCCGTGGTGCCTTCCACACCGGTGACCCGTCCGTTTGTGCCGGCAAAGCGGGCAAGCCCTTCCTCGAAGTGCAGGTGGACTCCGAGCTCCCGGTGCACCTGAGCGAAGTAATCGGACATGGACGGTGTCAGCACCCGCTGCATGGGACGGGATGCGAAGTCGATTACTGTCACCTCGAGCCCTCGCTGCGCGGCAACGGCAGCAAACTCAAGTCCGATAAATCCGGCCCCGACGACGACGACGCGGCCCTGGCCGAGAGTCAGCTGGGCCCGGAGGGCTTCGGCGTCCTCGAGCGTGCGGAGGTAATGGATACCTGCGAGGTCGCTGCCTTCACACGTCGCCCTTCGGGCCTCAGCTCCTGTAGCAATAATCAGCTCGCCGTACGGGATGTCCCTGCCGGCCCGCAAGCGGACGGTCTTTGCTGCAGCATCGATTTCTGTGACCTCGGCACCTAATTCCAGGTCGATGTCGTGTTCACCGTAGAAAGCAGCGCCGCGGAGTGGCATCGGATGCGGATCCCCGTCGGGCTTCATGTAGTCCTTGGACAGCGGTGGCCGCTGATACGGGAGATGGGCCGCTCGGTCGAGGAGGACAATACGCTTTCCGTATCCCTCATTCCGTAGCGATTCTGCAGCCTGTACTCCCGCGTGACCCGCTCCGATGATTACGGCAGTCATCTCCGGCTCCCCTCAGTTCTGTGTTTTGGGAACGTCGACCGCGAGTTCTTCGAAATCGCGGCCTCCGATCAGCTGACAGCTCAGGCGAGAATTGTCGAGGCGGTCTTCAGTGGTCGCGTCGAGCATCTCGTCTTCGTCCTCGGAAACCGCCGGCAGGCCGTTCGTGTCATGGACGTATACGTGGCAGGTGGCGCACATGAGCTGGCCGCCGCACTCACCGACAATGCCATCAACACTATTAATGAGCGCCGTGCGCATCACGGAGGTGCCTGCTGTTACCTCCACTGTCTCGGCTTCGCCGTTGGGGTGGTGGTAGGTGATCTTCGGCATTACTGCTCCTTGTGTTCGTCGCCAGCACTGTCCTTATTGAACATTAATGAATGTGACGAAGTCAACACCTGGATCCCGTCTCAGCTGACGCGCTCACGCCCTGCTCCCTGTGGACTCGTGAGAACTCGCCGTCAACCATTGACAAGAATGTGATGCTTGACACAGGAACTGAATTGCTGTTAAGTAAGCACTTATCGTGCATTCAATGATGAACGCGAAAGGTAAAAGACATGGTTGAAACCGAAGCCGCCGGGCAGTTCCCAGGTGGTAGCCCTAAAGCCCCTGAGCGTCTTTCAGGGCATATGAACACGTTCAAGCTGGTGCTCGCCGTACTAGCTTTCTCCTCTCCGCTCACCACGATGGCGGGCTATTTCGCGCTGACCGTCGGGGTGATTGGCGAGACCGCGCCGCTCGCGTTTGTCTTCATCACGATCGCACTGTTGATTTTTACCGTCGGCTACATGGCGCTGACACGACGCATGCGGCGGCCTGGCGCGTTCTACGCGTACATCACCACGGGGCTGGGACGCCCGCTCGGCCTCGGCAGCGCCTATATCGCCACCCTGTCGTATCTGTCGATACTCATCGGGGTTTACTGCTTCGTCGGACTGGTGATCCAGGGTCTCGTCGTGCGTTTCGGCGGGCCCGAGATTCCCTGGTGGGTCGGTACCCTCGTCTGCGTTGCACTTATCGGCCTGCTGGGCTACTTCAACATTGACGTCTCGGTCCGCGTCCTCGTGTGGGTGATGATCGTCGAGGTGGCCCTCGTTCTGATTTTCGATTTCGCGGTCCTGTTCCAGGGCGGCGCGGAGGGAATCAGCGGCGGCTCGTTCAATGTCCTCGAATACACCGGACCCGAAGCCTGGGTGGGCTTCCTCTTCGCCATCCTGGTATTCATCGGCTTCGAGGCGACTGTCCTCTACCGGGACGAAGTCAAGAACCCGGACACGACGATTCCCCGGGCGACCTACATTGCTGTGCTCCTGATCGGCGGCCTCTACATCTTCTCCGTATGGATGCTGGCCACCGCGTTCGGCGCCAACGCGCAGGTGGTCGCGAACGAGAACCTCGCGGGCATGGCCACCATGGCCACCACGGAGTTCGTCGGAGTCGTGTTTGCAGACGTTTTCAACCTGCTGCTGATTACCGCAGTGATCGCCTCGCTGCTCTCCATCCACAACGTCTCAGCCCGCTACACCTTCAACCTCGGCACCGATGGAGGCCTGCCGCGTTTCATCGGTGCCGTCCATCCGCGCTTCAAGTCACCAGCCCGGGCCTCGGTGGCGTGCTCGGCCATCTCGGCGATAGTTCTACTCATCTTCATCGTGGCGGGCAGCGACCCCGACCTCACCTACGCCCAGCTGGCCGGCGTCGGCAGCACGGGTGTGATCATCCTGATGGCGCTCGTGAGTGTGGCAGTCGTGGTCTGGTTCCGCAGGAACCCGAAACTCGACGGTGAGAACCTTTGGAAGACCTTCATCGCACCACTGCTTTCAGCGGCCTTTATGTTCGCACTGCTGATTTTTGCACTCACCAACTACGATCTCGTTGTTGGCGGTGCCCCTGGTGAGTATGACTGGCTCCTGCTCTTCCTCGCGCTTCCACTCGTGATCGGCCTCATCGTGGCTCCCGCCCTGAGGTCCCGTCGGCCGGATCAGTACGACCGAATCGGCGGATACGACCGTGAGTCAACGGACGCAACCCCATTGCAATCGACCGAACTCTGAATCCAAGGAATTCTGTGCAAAATTTTACGAAGTCACAGGGCGCCCCGAGCAGGGCCGCCGCCGGCGTAGCCATCGCCGTATCAATGGTTCTCGCCGCCACGGCGTGCGGAACCGTGGAATCGGAATCTGGCAGCTCCGCGCAGGAGGATACGCAAGGCGACGTCCGATCGTCCCTGAACTGGCAGGCATCCAACCTGGGGGAGACCTCCGCTGAACTCTCCGGGGACGCACTCACCCTCGACCTCGGCGAGTCCCTGCTCGAGATTGAGGGAGCCGGCGAACTGAACATCGCCTTCTTCAATGCCGCTATGGACACGACCTACACTCAGGCGATGGCCCTGGGCGTCGAGGATATGGCCAGCGAACTGGGCGCGAAGGTCACGCAGTTCGAAGCCGGATGGGACGCCAATACCCAGCTGTCCCAAATCGAGAACGCGATCGAAGGGGGCCAGTTCAACGCCTTCGTGGTGTACGCCGCGGAGGGCGCGACGGTCTGCAAGGCGCTCACGGAAGACGCTCCTGCCGCTAACATCGCGGTGGTCCCGGTCATCACACCCCTGTGCGGAAAGACTCTCGCGAAGGGTATGGATCTGGTGGCGCCGGGTTCGGTCAGCACCGTCATGGGCGGCGGCACCGTGGAGTACTACCAGTTGTGGGCAGACTTCGTCAGCTCGCAGATCACTGAGCCGACGAAGGTTGTGTACATCGCCGGTCCGAGTGCCCAGGACGTGGTCATTGCGGCCGAAGAGGCGGTCCGCAACGCCGCAGCAAAGAATCCCAATTTCGAGCTGCTCGACGTCTATTACGCTGACTATTCGGGGGACTCCGCGCTGAGGGAGACCCAGAACGCGCTGGTAACACACCCTGAAACCCAGGTCGTTCTCTCGCACTTCTCCACCATTACCATCGGGGTCCTGTCTGCCATCGCTGAAGCAAACCGCGATGACGTGGTGGTCTATGACCTCGGGGGGGATCAGACCGTCAAGCAGCCGATCGTCGACGGTCGGGTTGCCGCCAGCGTGCCTTACTTTCCGTATTCGGCAGGCGCATGCAGTGTCGACATCCTGAACTCGGCGTTCAGCGGCGAGTCCGTACCGCAGCTCGTGCTCAGCGAATGCGGCCCGGGAGGGGAAGACACCAATGTACAGACGAACGTGATCGTCAACCAGGACAACGTCAACGACTTCGCGTTCGAGTACTGATCAACATGAACCTGGATATTGAGCCCGCGCAGGAGTTCGCGGTGGAACTCACAGATGTCAGCAAGACTTACGGAGCCTTTTACGCGCTGCGCGGGCTCACTGTCCGTTTCGAACCCGGGAAGATCCACGCACTCGTAGGGCAGAACGGTGCCGGGAAATCGACCTGTCTTGGACTTCTCTCAGGCCGCATCGCCCCGAGCGAAGGGAACATCACTGTCCTGGGTGAAGAATCCCCACGGGGATTGGATACGCGTTCGGCCTCTGCTGCGCGTATTGCCACCGTGTATCAGGAACTCTCCCTCTTCCCCGAAATGACCGCGATTGAGAATGTTTTCATCGGACAACTCGGCAACCCGCTGAGTTACGTCACATGGGAGCGTCGGCGCCCGCGCTTTTTCGAGCTCTGCGACCAACTCGGGGTCAAGATCGACCCCGGGGCGCGAGTGGGCGGCCTCTCGCTCGCTAACCAGCAGATGCTCGAGATTATGCGCGGCCTAGCCCTGGAAAGCCGCATCCTCCTCCTCGACGAGCCCACCGCGGTGCTCGCACCTGACGAACGCTCTGCGCTCTTTAAGACCATCCGCGACCTCCGCGACAACGGCGTCACAGTCATATTTGTGAGCCACTATCTCGACGAGGTCCTCGCGCTCGCCGACACGGTGACCGTATTCCGTAACGGGCATCTGATAGATAAGTCCCCCGTCGACCGATGGACTGAATCGTCCCTCGTTCAAGCCATGCTCGGTGAAGAGGCGGCGCAGTTGGAAAGGGCCGAGACAAAGCGCTCATCGCGAAAACATGAGTCCGTTGTGCCTCTCCTGACCGTGACCGATCTCAGAGTCGGCAAACTAGCCGACGTCAATATCCGCGTCGACCCCGGAGAGATCGTCGGCATTGGGGGGCTCGTGGGCTCGGGCCGGTCGACGCTGCTGCGCGCGCTTGCCGGCGCCCAGCCTGCACCGAAGGGGACGATCACTCTGGCCGGGCGACGGATGAGTCCACCAATATCCCCGCGCGAGGCGTGGAAGCTCGGCATCGGCTATATACCGGAGGAACGGAAGACCGACGGCCTCGCCCTGGAGAGTACATCTGCCGACAACATCATCATCGGCGATCTGCAGCGGGTCTCCCGTCTCGGCTGGGTCCATAACCCGACCGTGGCTCACCTGCTGGGACCCCTCGCCGAACGATTCGGTATCCCCCCGCGGCTCCTCCCGCTACCGGCCGGCCAACTGTCCGGAGGCAACCAGCAGAAGGTCCTCTTCGCCAGATGGGGTTTGCGTGCTCCCCGGCTTCTTCTCGCAGACGAAGCGACCCGGGGTGTAGACATCGGCGCCAAGGGCCAAATCATGCAGATGCTCCGGGAGATGGCCGACGCCGGAATGGGCATCATCTTCGTCTCCAGCGACCTCGAGGAGGTGGCCGCGGTCAGCGACCGCATCTACGTGCTCAACCACGGCCGCATCGCGGGAGAACTCACCGCAACCACACACGTCACGCAGGATGACATCCTGCGGCTAGCCTTTGGAATTGATTAGGAAATATGACCACCACAGCCATAAGAACCACAGGGACAGGGAAGAAGCTGTCGCAGCTCGCGCTAAAGTACGGCATGGTGATCCTCCTCATCGTCCTGGTGATCGCGGCCCAGATTTCGTACCCCTCCTTTCTGAGCTTCGCGAACCTGCAAAACACGATCACCCAGAACGCCAGCATGGCCATCATCGCGGTCGGAATGACTCTGGTCATTATTGGCGGAGGATTTGACCTGTCGGTGGCGGGAACGTTCGGCATGGGTTCCGTAACTTATGCCATGCTGTATATGGCTGGGCTGCCCGTCATTGCTGCGATGCTCATCGCTATGGCGATCGGCCTGCTGGCAGGACTGTTCAATGGACTGGTCATCACCAAGCTCAAGGTGAATGCGCTCATCGCGACGCTTGCGAGTGCATCAATTTTCCTGGGCGCGGCGGCCCTCGTGTCCGGGATGCGTCCCATCATCGTTCCAGGTGGCACTCAATTCAACTTGCTCGGAGCCGGGCGGATCGGGCCGGTGTCGATAGCCTTCGTGATCGTGATTGCGCTGTTCCTGATCGGGGGCTTCGTACTAGCCAAGTCAGCCTACGGGCGGCAACTCTATGCCACCGGCGGTAATCGCGAAGCTGCTCGGCTCACGGGCCTTCCGGTCGATCGGATCACCATCACGACTTACGTCGTCACCGGTTTTCTCGCAGCGTTTGCAGCGGTCATCCTCGCGTCGAAACTCTCGGTGGGCGACTCAAGCCAGGCGCCCAACGTGGCCCTCGACGCCATCACGGCCGTGGTGCTTGGCGGCACTTCCCTTTACGGCGGAACCGGAGCCATGTGGCGAACTGCCATCGGCGTCGGGATCCTGGCCACTATGAACAACCTTTTCTCCTCCCTCGCACTGCCTTCGCCGGCACAGGACCTCATCAAGGGTGCGGTGCTCATCGCTGCCGTTTCGTTCGAGGTTCTCGTTCGTCGGCGGACGAGTGCCCCCTAGCCCTTCACCATTGCGGAACTATTTGACCCATCGACCCCAGTAGAGCAATCGACCCCAATAGAAGGAGATACGTTGCAGACCAATGTTGGCTCACGCTTGCAAGGACGTAATGCCATCGTGACCGGTGCCGGGCAAGGAATCGGGCGGTCGATCGCCATTCGACTGGCTGCCGAGGGTGCGCATGTCTCCCTCGTCGGAAGGACACTCTCCGCGCTGAAGGAGACCGCACGAGAGATCGAAGATGGAGGAGGTCAGGCGACACCGGCAGATCTGAGCATCTCCGCGGAGGAGGACGTTTATCCGTTCGTCGACTCGCTTGTCGAAGAGCGGGGAACAGTCGACATCCTGGTGAACAATGCGGCGATCTTCGACGAGCCGCCCTTCCTCGAATCCAGTCCCAAAGCCTTTCGGGCGATTCTCGAAACCAACGTCACAGGCACCATGATTATGTCCCATGCTGTCGCTCAACACATGGCGAAGGCCAGGAGCGGATCCATAATCCACATTTCCTCGATCGATGCTTTCGGTGCCGACGGCCCCTATCCCACCTATGTCTCCAGCAAAGCTGCGGTCTCAGGCCTCGCCCGGGCCATGACGATGGAGTTGGGGCCTCTCGGAGTGCGGGTGAATACCGTCGCGCCCGGTTTTGTTAACACTGATATGTTTCATAAGACAGCGACACCGACAGTTCTCGATCACGTCCTCAACGACTTCACACGTGTGCCGCTGCGCAGGCTCGTTGAGCCCGAGGAGATTGCCGCTGCGGTTGCATTTCTTGCTTCTGATGACGCTTCGGCGATCTCGGGAATCGATCTAGTAGTAGACGGTGGGGTGATCTCGAACCTCTACATCTACGAAACGCTGCCGGAGTCCCCGACTCCGCTCGGTGGCGCTTAACCCGTGTAACAAATGACTTCTGCAGATGCTCAGAATTACGCCACCCGGGAGCCGGGAGGAGAGCCGTCGGCCTAGGTGTGTCGAGTCATTCGTATTCATCGGCGGAAGCCAACGTCACGGTTCGACCGACCTCGTGATTTCAGCGTTATAGACACTGGTACGTCTCATCCCCAGCGAGGTGTTTCTATTAGCGCAGATGGATGGTGAAACTGCTACTAAAGCGGGGCTTCGGCACTCGGCATCGGTGAGGCGCCGAGAACAAACTCCGGTGCTCACCGATACGCACCTCGTCATATGTAAACCCGCACCAGTCATTCAATAACAATCCACACTACGCCGGATCGCTCGGTAGAGCCTGATAAGAAGGCTGCTGAGATCCGAATTTCAGTCACATAGAAGACCTACTTGAATACGTGCTAAATGGCTCCGTGCGAGGGCGTTTGGGAATTCCCGGTCAGTCGTTGGCGAAGACAAGCACAAGCGGACTTACAACTGGTTATGTAGGGGCGAGCTTAGCTCGTGGTTCCTGAGGCACCGCGGCGGTATCTGGGAATAACGCAATGGTGGCGTCCGCTGCCCGCCTGTCGGGTGATAAGTAAGCGGCCATGAATGCTGCGTGCAGGCGATAATCGAAACACCCTCCAATGAGGAGTGGCAACCCAAACCCACTTGGTGCTACCCATCTTTCGGTGACCTCGAGTGAATGTCCGAACTGCAGAGGGTGCGAAAGCCGGTGGTCCACATCCCGCCTGCTGGCCGCCAGCGATGAGAGGTGCCTATCGTGGACGGCCGCTTACGGCCGCGCACGGACGCTTGATTCACTGCTGGAAACCATCGATGCCCATCTCGAGCCGACCCGCAAACCAAAAGGCCAGATTCAACAGCGGGCCGCGTGCCGGCGGCTATCCGACGCCCTGTGGTAGTCGCCGGCACCGGAGCCGCCGCTATCGTCGTACGTTGACTGGTCGCACAGCTGCTGGCCCTGCGCACCCAGCGCAATGAAGTCTCCGCCAAGGGCGAAGCCCTCGTGGAGACCCACCCTCTTCACCCGGTCCTGACCTCGATGTCCGGCATGCAGTCCGATGCCGGTTTTGCAACTGACTTAGGATGACCTCGTGCCTCGACTGAGAGCGCGGGTCAGACCGCGGACGATTGGACAGGAGGCTGCTGCTCCACCGCGGTCGGCCCTGAACCCGCTTCCCGGGAGAACGGGGAGCGGGATGCCCCCACCATATTCCTGACGAGGCCTTCGTACCGGTTGGCGACCGCAGCCACGGACATTTCGCCCTCGGGATCGAACCAGGTGAATACATAATCGCATAACGTGATGATGGCGAATGCGGTTGTTGTAACGTCGTCCACCCGCATGACACCTCGGTCTTTGCCGGCCTGTAGGACTTCCCTGACCTCGCGCACATACTCGCGCTGCATCTTGAAGACGGGTGCCAGGCGATCGCGGGGGAGTCCGTAAGACTCGCCCTTATATGTCATCGTCAGGTCGAAGGCGCGGGAAGAGCCCAACTGCTGGAGCTGCCAGGAAACGTGGGCACGCACTATTTGACCCAATTTGAGGACGGGCTCTTCCTCGGTTATCGACGCTCGAACGTGATCCAAAAAGGCCTTCATGGCAGCGTCGAAGACGGACGCGTAAAGGTCATCCTTTGAGGGGAAGTACCAGTAGATGGCCGGTGCAGAGACTCCCAGCTCCTGGCCCAGAGCCTTCAGGCTGGTCCCGGCATACCCATTTTTCAGGAACATCTGCAGGGCTACCTTCATGACCCTTTCCCGGCTGATTGCATCACCGCTACCCGCTGAGCGTTTGCTCCCAGCGCCGGTCTTGCCGGCGGTTCCAGTCAAAACCATCCTAGAATCCTTAATAGTTAGCGGCCTACAGCTTGGCGGCCCCTGTCCACTGGGCCACGTTCGGCGATCGTTTATGCCTCACCATGAGCTTAACGCCCATCCAAGGGTCCGCACCATGCGGAGCATGGCCAAATACGATGTCTGAGCACGAGGCCGTCGCTGGTGGCAAGATCGCAGGGGCAGGGGCAGGGGCGTGGTGAAGGCGGTCATCCACAGGCAGCGTCGCCAGAAACCCCACTTGCACGTGCAACGGCCGGCCGTCGTTCCGCCAACCTGGGTTTGGGAGTTCTTGCCCAACAGCCAGTGCAAGAATGCTTCGATATCGTGCTGGCGGGTTCGGGCGAGCTCTGCGCACGGCGTGCTGCCCCCGTTACCTTCTTCGTAAGCCCTGAATAGTAAGAATCAGGGTTGCTGGCCTGTCGGCCCCGGCATGATGTCTGCCCCCAGTCGTTCATGATCCGGGGGGTGTTGTCACCGGGGTCCGATAGGCGCCAGAGGATCACTGATGGGGACAAGACCAGCCGAAGCTTAGACCATGGCAGGTCGGCCGTAACGTGGATGCCGAACTCTGCCGCCGCAGGACATGCCAGCACTCGTACTGGATTTGATCTCTGGAGGCGGCGTGATCAAAGAACACCATCTTGTTGATGTCTTTATTGGTGTTGACGTGGGCAAGAGCAACCATCACGCGGTGGCGCTGGACCGCGACGGCAAGAAACTGCTGGACAAGGCGCTGCCCCAGGACGAGGTGAAACTGCGTGAAATCATCGCTTCCCTCGCCCGGCACGGGACTTTGCTGTTGGTGGTCGATCAGCCAGCCACGATCGGTGCCCTGCCGGTCGCCGTGGCCCAGGCCGAAGGCGTCATGGTCGGCTATCTGCCCGGTCTGGCGATGCGCCGCATCGCGGACCTGCACCCGGGTGAGGCGAAAACCGATGCGCGGGACGCGGCGATCATCGCCGAGGCTGCCCGGACCATGCCCCACACCCTGCGCGCCATCGCCTTAGCCGATGAGCAGGCTGAGGAACTGTCGATGCTCTGCGGCTTCGACGATGACCTGGCGCAACAGGCCACGGCTGCTTCGAACCGGATCCGTGGCCTGCTCACCCAAATCCACCCGGCGTTGGAGAGGGTGATCGGACCGCATCTGGACCATCCGGCGATGGCCGAACTGCTGATCAAATACCCGACCCCGGATGCCCTGCGAAAGGCCGGTCAGGCCCGCGTGACCGCACTGCTGGGCAAGTTTGCTCCGCGGGCCGGCAAGCGCTGGGCGGCCGAGGTGTTCACGGCATTGAGTGAGCAGACGGTTGTGGTATCCGGCACCGGTGCCGCAGGCATCGTATTGCCGCAGCTCGCTGCCCAACTCGTGCACTTGCGAAGTTCCCGTGCCCAGGTGCTGGCCCGGGTTGAAGAACTCGTAAAGGCCCACCCTCTTCACCTCGTCCTGACCTCCGTGCCGGCGGTCGGCGTCAGGACGGAAGCACGGATAATCACCGAGATCGTCGGCAAGGAATTCGCCTCCGCAGGACATCTGGCCTCCTACTCCGGATTCGCGCCGGTGACTTGGAGATCGGGTACTTCGATCCGCGGCGACCATCCGTCGAAGAAGGGAAACAAAGTCCTCAAACGTGCCTTGTTCCTCTCCGCGTTCGCGGCGCTCAAGGACCGGTTTCACGCGCCTACTACGACCGGAAACGCGCCGAGGGGAGACGACACAACCAAGCCCTGATTGCTCTCGCCAGGCGCCGCTGCGATGTCCTCTTCGCCATGCTCCGCGACATGACGCTCTACGAAACACCCCAGCTCAAGGCAGCCTGACCCCTTGACGAACAACATAGGGACACCCCCCGCATTCCTTGCACCGCCTCCAGGGCGATCCGGTAGTTGTTGTTTTCGTTCGTTTAGGCGTCGCGCAGAAAGCCCAAGCATCCGGATAATCTAGCGCGCTGCACAAAAAAGGACGCGGAGTATGTCGAACCGGATTTGGTCGCGCCACTACGGGAAGCAGGCGCCACCGGAACACAATATTGGTTATACAGTCACTAGCTCGAAGGACTACGAGCCGTTCAGTTCAGGGACGCCGCGGAACGAGTAACGAGCCGGCAATGAATCCGTGGAATCCCTCTCAGGACTCGAGTTCTTCCTGCTGTATAGCTAACTCAAGGTTTGGACGATATTGATCTCCACGAGGTTCATACGATGGTGCAATCACTGTGCTGCGTGCGGAGTAGCACAGGATGACAGGAATTGACCTCCACGCCGTGTGCTGCTCGCGGAGGATACTGCCACTCCTTCACGGCATGAACGTTCAGCTCAAGTCGCCGAAGAATGCTTCGACTTCAGGCTGGTTCATATCGGCGAAAAAGCATTCGACGATTTTCCGGCCTTCCCATTTATAGAAGCCGAGGCGCTTCGTCACGACTTCCTTGTCCCCCTTGCCCCAGACTTCGTGCACGAGCATCAGAACTCCATCCTCACCAATGAGGAGGACATTGTCCTTCTCATCTTCGGCTTCGCCACCAACCTGCCACCGGTCGACATAAGAATTTACGCGTCCGATCCAATTTTCGACAAAGTCCTTTTTGCCTCGGTAGACGCCGGAAAGCGGACCTCCGCCACCCATGTGAACGATGACGTCGTCGGAGTAAAAGTCCATGCCGGCTTCTTGATCTCCCCGCCCCCAAGCCTCGTGGTACTCCTCGAGAAGCTTGTGCATGTTTTCCGTGTTCATGAGACCTCCTGTGAATACATTGGACGGTCGAACTGAAATGAGGTATCGACCGCAGTGGATGTAATGAGTTTCGCTATCGAGTTGTGCCGACCATATTGCGGACCAAAGCGACGAGCAGCTCGGCGACCTCGGTGCTACTCAGCTTTCCGTTGGGGTTGAACCACGAGTACACGTATTCGCATAGCGTGATGACGCCGAATGCGGTGACATTCACGTTGTCGAAGTGGAACTGGCCACAGTCCCGCCCATCCTGCAGAATTTGACGGATTTGATCGCGGTACTTGATTTGCAGATCGCGGACGACCTCGAGTCTGTCAAGGGGAACTTCGTCGGCCTGAGCTCTGCTGAGGTTGAAGGTACGGGCGGCGTCGGACTGAACCAGCTGCCAGGTGACATGAGCCCGGACCAGCTGCTCCAGGCGGGTGGACGGGTCGTCGGCAGTCGCCGCAGACTGAACAAATGTGGTGAAATCCCGCATCGAAGTTTCAATAACCTCCACATACAGGTCTTCCTTCGACGAGAAGTACCAGTAGATGGCCGGAGCCGATACACCGAGCTCAACGGCCAATGCTTTCATGCTGGTCCCCGAATAGCCGTATCGGAGGAACATCTGTGTCGCCACTTCCATGACACGCTCGCGGCCGACGTTCCCTCTGCCTTTGGCGGGCCTCTTGGTCAGAACGCCATTCAACTCGGTGCTCGTGCTCAATTCCTATGCCTATCTTGGGTTGGTGGCGGTGACGACTGTCCCCCGTAATGCATACACGTTGTCATGATGTTCCGGGTCATGCCCGTCCGTGTTGTCCCACGTGCGTGGACTCTCGATCACGCTGGTTTGCCGTGCTCGCGAAGAGCGCGGCGACGGCGCGCCGGTCGACTTTCCCGCTCGCGGTGCGAGGCAAGGGGGTCTGCGCGAAGACACGTTCGGGCACCGCGTAATCGGGCAGCTGTTCCCGAAGTTGTTCAAGCGCGGATTGCTCGTCGAAAACAAGACCTGGACGTTCCTCGATTGCGGCGAATACACGATTCTGAAGAATTGAGTCCGCTACGGCAAAGACGCATCCGAGAGCCACTTCGGGGATGGTCGCGAGGAGCCCCTCGATGTGGGCCGGCAGGACCTTCTCGCCGCCTCGGTTGATGACGTCGTCGACCCTGCCTTCGAAGTAGTAGAGGTCTCCTTCGGCTCTGGCGAGGTCGCCGGTGCGCAGCCAGCCGTCAACTATTTTTGAGGTTGTGAGCTGGGGCTGCTGCCAGTAACCGAGCATGACGGTCGGTCCCTTCGCCCAGAGTTCGCCGACCTCGCCCGGCGGGACGTCGTTTCCGTCGTCCCCGACAATTCGAATCGAGGTGAAGGGGACAGGCATGCCAATCGATTCACCGAAATCGCGCGCAAGCTGCGGTGGCAGGAAGGAGATCGCCGAGCCGTACTCCGACAGTCCGTACCCGTGGTAAAGCTGGATCTGCGGCCAGCGCGACAAATACTCTTCGATCCACGTGTGCGGCATGGGCGATCCGCCGTAGAGCAGAATCCTCAGGTGCGACAGGGCTTGGTCGGCACCATCCGCCAGCATAATGAGTCGGTGGATGCTGGGCACGGCCGCGAGGTAGGTCACCGGGCGGCCAATCAACGCCTGGACGGCGAGTGCGGTCCGAAACTTCTTCAACAGATCGGTTCGGCCCCCGACGAGCAGCATGTGCCCGAGTTGGTCGATGAATCCAGTGTTGTGGAACATGGGGACGACCACCAGCGTGGAGTCCTCCTGGGTGGTGTGCATGACGCGGACGAAGGCCCACGACGCCTCGGCCAGCGCCCGCTGAGAGAGGGTGGCTCCCTTCGGGCGCCCGGTCGTGCCCGAAGTGAAACTGATGAGGGCGGGCGCGTCCGGCTGAAGGGCGATCTCTTCGGTGTCAGCCTGTGACGGAAGTTCGTGGAACAGGTCCTGAACAGGCACACCTGCCACCCGGCTGACAATCTCTGAGTGGTCGTCGTCGTGGAGTACGAGGGCAGCTTCCAGCAGTTTCGCCTGATCGGCGAACTGAGCCGGATTGAGACGGTTATTAGCGGGAGCAACGACAGCACCCAGCCCGATCACCGCGAGGTAATGGATCACCCACGGAACGGAGTTGTGGCCGACGATAACGACCCGATCGCCCGATTTGACGCCTCGTTCCCGTAGCCACGTCCTGCATTGCCCTACCCGCAGCGAAAGATCGGCCCATGTGAGTTGATGGTCGCCTTGGGTGAGCGCGATCCGCTCGGGGGCCTCACGCGCCCAGTGAGCAAGCGCGTCGCAGAGGGTGGCGAACGGGAGCGGCCGGCTGCTGAATCCTGAGGGATGCACGTAAATTCTCTCCTCATTGAGTGTTGCGGTCCAAGGGTTGGCCCTGGACACTTAATTACTATTAAGTAATCTAAGGATGAAGCGCGTAGAGGTCAAGAGCTAAACGCGGGATGACGCGGGAAGAGTTCCAGCCAGAAAGGATTTACTGATGAAGACAGGCGTGCTAACCGAGGTTGTCGACCAGATCCTCGTGGTCACCATCGACCGGCCCAAAGCGAACGCGATCAGCGCGGCCACCAGCGCGGCGCTCTACGAGGCCTTCTCGGAGCTGGAGGCGCGCGAGGACCTGCGGGTGGGAATCGTCACCGGAGCAGGGAAGCGTTTCTTCAGTGCCGGCTGGGATCTGAAGGCGGCGGCCGACGGCGAGGACCATGACGCCGACCAGGGGGCCGGGGGGTTCGCGGGGCTGACGGAGAACTTCGACCTTACGAAGCCGGTCATCGCCGCGGTCAATGGTTCCGCCTACGGGGGCGGTGTCGAGCTGATGCTGGCCAGTCACATGGCGGTCGCATCAGAATCCGCTGTCTTCGCTTTTCCTGAGGTCGGCCTCGGCATCCTCCCGGACGCGGGCGGGCTGACCCGGCTTCCCGCTTCGGTCCCGCGGGCGGTCGCCCTGGAACTGCTGCTCACGGGCCGGCGTTTCGGCGCAGAAGAAGCCTTGCAATGGGGCCTGGTCAATCGACTCGTCCCTGCCGAACGCGTGCTCGAGGAAGCCATCGCGCTTGCCCGGGAGATCTGCCGGGCTGCACCACTCGCGGTGGCGGCCGTGATCGAAACCGTGTCGGTGACTCGGGGCATGAGCGAGCGGGCGGCGTTTGCTGCCTTGCAAGCCGACGTGAAATCCGTGCGGCGTGCCCTTCAATCGGAGGACGCGCAGGAGGGCCCGCGGGCGTTCGCTGAGGGGCGCTCCCCCCAATGGCGCGGCCGCTAGACCTGAAAGCAGTCAGCTAAATTGAAAAGACGTTAAATAACCCTTGACAGCCCCTTACTTAACGTTAAAGAATGAGTTCGAACGGCGCCTGCGCCACACCAAGTGTTGGATTACAAGGGAGTAGCCAATGAGCTATCAGATCTCCGCCGATACCGGCGGAACCTTCATCGACGTCGTTGTAGAAGGAGGTCCCGAGCCGGTCATCGGCAAGGCCCTGACCACTCACGACCGGGTCTTCAAGGGACTCTCCCAGGCACTGGATTTCGCCTCTGAGCAGCTGGGGCTCACCTCGGAGCAGCTCGTCGCCGAGGCCGACCTGTTCATCTACGGAACCACGCGGGCCACCAACGCGATCGTGACGCGGAATGTCGCCAAGACGTTCCTGCTCACCACCGCTGGTTTCGAAGAAACCCTCGTGCTGAAGGAGGGCGGCAAGCAGGACGGGTACGACTATTCGAAGTCCTACCCCGATCCCTACATTCCGCGGCGACAGACATTCGGCGTCCGGGAAAGGATTGATTCAGAGGGCCGTGTTCTTCAGGAACTCGACGAGCAACACTTGCGTGGTGTCATCCAACGGATCCTTGACCAGGATGCGGAAGCGATCGCGGTGTCCTTGCTGTGGTCGGTGGTGAACCCTTCCCACGAGCGGCGGGTCGCGGAGCTGATCGCGGAAGTGGCCCCGGAACTTCCGGTCACCTTATCGCACGAGATCGCGCCGATCATCCGTGAATACCGGCGCACCTCGGCAGCCGCCATCGATGCGTCGCTCAAACCGCTGATGCAGCGTCACTTCAAGGAACTCGAGAAGGATCTGCGCAATTTCGGCTACCACGGCGAGATTCTAGTGTCGACGAGTCTCGGCGGAGTCATGAGCATCGACGAGATCATCAAGAGCCCCATCCATGCGGCCCGCAGCGGCCCCTCCATGGCACCGCTCGCCGGAATCCTGTACTCGAAGCTCGAGGGGCTCGGCTCGGACATGATCGTCGCCGACACCGGCGGGACGACCTTCGACGTCGGCATTTCCCGAGACGGCGGTGTGGTGAAGACGCGGGACACCTGGCTCGGACCCCAGTGGGAAGGCGACCTTCTCGGGATCTCCTCGGTGGATATTCGTTCCCTGGGCGCCGGGGGCGGCTCGATCGCGCATATCGACGCCGGCGGCCTGCTGCGCGTGGGTCCCCAGTCGGCCGGGTCCGAACCCGGACCAGTATGCTACGGGTTGGGCGGCACCGAGCCCACGGTCTCGGATGCGGCATGCGTGCTCGGTTACTTCGACCCCGACTACTTCCTCGGCGGGCGCATGCAGCTCGACGCAGCGGCAGCACGCGCCGCCGTAGGCAGGCTCGCGGACAAGCTGGGCGTAGGCGTAGAAGAGGCCGCCTGGGGGATCATCACCTTGGCGAGCCAGGAGATGGTGAAGGCGGTGCACGAAATCACCGTCTCGCAGGGCCTCGACCCGAAAGAAAGCACCCTGGTCGCCGGCGGCGGAGCGGCAGGAATCAACATCATGCTCATCGCCGAGGAGCTCGGGTCGGAGCGCGCGGTCCTGCCAAAAATGGCGTCGGCGCTTTCCGCATCGGGCATGCACTTCGCCGACATCGTCAAGGAAGAGTCCGCTGCGCTCATCACTTCAGCCAGCCGGTTCGATGCCGGACAGGTGAATCAGGTGCTGGAGGACCTGGACGAGCGGCTCCGGAAGTTTTCGCAGCGCTTCACGGACCGGTACCCGAAATTCAGCATCGAGTACGGCGTGGAGGCCCGTTACCAGAGCCAAATCTGGACCATCGACCTTCCACTGCAGTGCGATCGCATTAGGTCGAACGAAGATTTCGAGCAGCTGATCGAAGATTTCCATGACCTGCATGATCGCATCTTCGCTGTTCGGGACACCGGTTCGGACATCGAGTTCCTGAACTGGATCGCGCGGGTCACGATCGAGGTCCCCAAGCGGACGCCAACCGTGGAACCTGTCGAGAGTCAGGCCGCTTCGACGCCGCTGCGCCGCGAATGTTACTTCGGGGAGATCGGGCGCGTCTCGACACCGATCTACAAGCCCCAGCACCTGGTTCCCGGTGCAGAGATCACGGGGCCGGCGATCATCGAGGAACCCACGACAACATTGGTGGTCTATCCGGGCATGGCCGCCCGGGTTTCCGGCACCGGAAACTATTTGCTGCAGATCAAGGAGGTCTCGGCATGACCGAGCAGAAGTTTGATTCGATCCGTACCGCGGTGCTGGCAAATGGCATCGACGGCATTGTCCGCGAAATGACCAACACGCTTCTGCGATCGGCCCGCTCCGCGGTCATCAATGGTGCCCGGGATTTCTCCTGCGCCATTCTTTCGCACGACAACGACTTGTTGGCTGCCGCCGAGGGCATCCCTGTGCACATCTTCGGGGCCCAACTGCAGGGGGCGGCAATGGTCGAAGCCCACCCTCAACTGCGGGAGGGCGACGCCTTCCTCGACAACAACCCCTACGTAGGCAACTCCCACGCCGCTGACCACACGATTCTCGTGCCGGTGTTTATCGACGGCGAGCACATGTTCACCGCCGTGGCGAAGGCACATCAGGCAGATACTGGGAATTCCATTCCGACGACTTACCATGCCTCCGCCAAGGATGTGTACGAGGAAGGCGCCCTGATCTTCCCCGTAGTAAAGGTGCAGTCGGACTACGAGAACATCGAGGATGTCATCCGGATGTGCCAGGCGCGTATCCGGGTCCCGTCCCAGTGGTACGGCGACTTCCTCGCGGAGCTCGGAGCAGCCCGGGTCGCCGAGCGGCGACTGAAGGAATTCGTCGCCAAGCACGGCGCCGCCGCTGTAAAACAGTTCATTAAGGACTGGCTCAACTACTCTGAAACCCTGACCAAAGCGGCGATCGAGGATCTCCCCGAGGCGGAGCTATACAACACCGGCCGCCACGACGCCTTTGAGCCCTACCTGCCCGACGGCCTCGATTTCAACGTCAGGATCAAGATCAAGCCGGACGAAGGCATGATCTACGTCGACCTGACGGAGAACGGCCCGAATGTCGACTGCGGCCTCAACCTGACCGAGGCCACGACGCGGGGTGCGGTGTTCGGTGGCATTTTCAACGCGATTCCGCAGAGAATCCCGAAGAACTCCGGAACCTTTCGGCGCATCCACATCGATATGAATGAGGGATCCGCCGTCGGCAAGCCGAAGTTCCCGCACAGCTGTTCGGTGGCAACCACCAATGTCGCCGACCGCCTCATCAACTGCGTGGGAGCAGCATTTGCGCAGCTCGGAGCACCCTATGGGGTCGCTGAAGGAGCCGTTGGTGTCGGCGCGGGATTCGCGGTACTGTCCGGAACGGACAACCGGACCAGTGAGGCATTCGTCAATCAGCTGGTCGTCACCGCCAACGGGGGTCCGGGAAGCTCGCGCGCGGACGGTTGGGTCAATTGGCAGGTCCCGTGTACCGGGGGGTTGATGTATCGAGACTCAATCGAGATCGACGAGATCAAGATGCCCATTGTCTTCAAGTACCTGAAGTTCCGTCCTGACACGGCCGGGGCAGGCAAGTACCGGGGCGGCCCCGCCTTCGAATACGCGTACACGCCGAAGGACGACCCGATCACCGTGATCTACCCGTGCGATGGGCAGGTAGAGCCTCCGAAGGGGGTACTCGGCGGCCAGGACGGCTTGGTGGCGGAAACCTGGTTGGAGCACCCGAACGGAAAGCGCGAAAAGCTTCCCAACACCGCCGCCTTCCTGCTGGAGCGCGGGCAGGCTGTCATCGGCGTTGATGCTTCCGGGGGCGGCTACGGTTCGCCGCTCGAACGGGATCCGGAGCTCGTGCTGAAGGACGTGCTCGAACTCTGGGAGACACCGGAACGCGCAGCCGAGGTTTACGGCGTCGTGATCGTGCAGTCGCCCGATGGGCCGGTCGTTGACCAGGAGGCCACCGCGCGCCTTCGGGAGCCGAGCCGGGTCTAGACAATTTCTGCCGCGCCCCGGTGGTGCGGCTCGATAACTGAAACGGGCGGACCGCTCGAAGAATGCAAAGGAACGTGAAGACGTGTCGAAGAAAACCATTGCCGTGCTTGGCGCCGGCGGTGCCCAGGCCTCAGGGGTACTTCGTGGACTCGGTCGTGCACCCGAGGAGCTGCGCATCCTGGCATGCGACCGGCAGTTCCACTCGCCCGAAAGCATTCGGGCAGGAGCCCAGGAGGTCGAACTGATCGAGTTCGATCTGGTCGCCGACCCCACCCGGCTTCGGGAGGTGCTGGCCTCCGTGGACCTGGTGGTGAACTGCACCGGCCCGTACTACACGCTGGGACCGATCATTCTCGACGCCGCCATCGCAGCCGGCACCGATTACGTGGACATCTGCGACGACGCCGATGCGACCGAACTCCTGCTCGAGCGTTCGGAGGCAGCAACGGCTGCCGGCGTTACTGCCCTCGTAGGAATGGGATCCGCTCCGGGGACCACGAACGTGCTCGTCCGTCTCGCGCTCGATGCACTTCCCTCGGGTGACGCAGAGGTCGAGATAGCCTGGTGCGTCGATGCGAACGACATGGTGGGTGCTGTCGTCCCCCACTTCGTGCATTCCTTCAGGACGGCGATCCCCGAGTTGGGCGAGTCGCCGGACTGGGAGGTCCTCCAACCCCGCAGGGTGGCCTTCCCCGACCCGATCGGGGAGCAGCTGGTGTTGACGCTGAGCCACCCCGAGGTGCTGACCCTGCCTCAGTTCACGCGGGTGAAAAAGGTAGTCAACCGCGGCGGCCTGATTCCCAACGAATTCACCCATCTGGGATGGGTACTGTCGAGGCTGCCCGAGGACGACAATCGGAGCCGCGTAATTTCAAACAGCTTCAAGTCCATCCTGGACCAGTACGCGGGTCGGGAGTCAGTTGGGTCGGGACTCATTGTTGACGTGCGCGTCGGCGCCGACGGCATCACGTTTATGTCGGGCGGCAAGATGAGCCAGGACGACGCGACCGGTACCCCGGCAGCTGCTGGGGCGCTGATGTCCCTCGATGGCAACGTCCCCGGTCCTGGCGTTGTCTCCCCTGAAGTCTTGAGGCCGGCCGACTTTTTCACCCGGTTGCGGGATGTCTCCGCCGGCGGCGGCGGTATGACCGCATACCGCACTCGCGACGGGGACGTGACCGAGCGTGCCAGGATCCGGGATCTTCTTGCAGCCGAAGAACTGACCGCATAACCGTCCGTTGCGGCGCCCACGCCGCGTCGACGGACCCCAAACAGAGAACACAAGCACAATTGGAGAACAAACATGTCTAACATCGACTGGAACCGAGTTCAAGACGGCTTTGCGCGGGAGCGCGAGAAGATGCTTTGGCGTCCGTACGGCATCCCGACCGTGCTCGACCTGGAGCACTCCGCCTTCCACGATGCACCGATTTCCGAGCCCTGGGATGTTCCCGAGAAGCTTGCGGTGACGGTAGCGATCACCGGCGCGTTCTTCCGGCACGACCAGAACCCCCATCAGCCCATCACCCCGCAAGAAATTCTCCAATCTGCACGTGAGGCCGCTTCCGCAGGCGCGAGCTCGATCCACATTCACGTCCGCGACGACGACGGCTATAACACCCTGTCACCGGAGCGCTTCTCGGAAGTCATCGAACCACTCAAGGATGAATTCCCCTCGCTGGTGGTTGACGGATGTTTGGTCCCCGCGCTCTCCGGCGAGTGGGACAAGATGAAGAAGGTCCTCGATTCCCGGATCCTCGACGGCGCACCGATCAACACGACCGCTACATACATCGGTGATTCGCTCTTCGTGAAGCAGGCCCCGCTCATGATCGAGAAGGTGCGGCTCATCAATGAGTCGGGCGCCGTGCCGGAGATCGCCGTCTACACCGACGCCGACATCTCCAACGCGGACCGCTTCCTGTTCAAGAGCGGCCTCATCAAGTCCCCTGCGGTCTGGTTGATCGTTCCCGCGCTCCCGGGCTGCAGCCCCATGGACAATCCTCGCCAGATGATCGAGGGCCTCACCCGCATGGTCTCGGCCATCCGCGACGTCGATCCAGAGGCCTTCATCATGGTGACGGCCGCCGGCCGGGCTTCCACTTGGCTGGTAACCCTCGCAGCGCTCATGGGGCTGCACATTCGCGTGGGCATGGAAGACACCTACTACAAGTGGCCGCACCGCGAAGACCGGATCGGGAGCAACCTCGAGGCGCTCGAGCTGGGCAAAATGATCTCGGCAGTGACCGGCAGGCCCATCGCCACCCATGACGAATACAGAAAGATGATTGGGCTTTGAGTCCCGAGACCATGCGAGCCGTAACCCTTTCCCGGCTGGACGGACCCGAGGCCTTCGAGGTAAGCAAGGTGGCCACGCCGCCTCGAGGGCACGGGGAAGTCCTTGTCGCAGTGCAGGCGGTCGCCCCGGCTTTTCCCGACCTGCTCCTGTCCCGAGGCGAATACCAGGTGAAGCCCGACCTGCCGTTCAGCCCGGGCTCCGACCTCGCGGGTGTGGTGCTCGAAGCAGATGAGGACTCCGGTTTCGTGCCCGGGCAGCGAGTGGCCGGCTGCCTCCTTTACGGTGCGGCCGCCGAGGTGATATCCGTACCCGCAGGGGTGCTCTATCCCGTCCCCGACTCCGTCACGCTCGAGGCCGCCGCCGCGCTTCCCATGAACTACCTCACGGCGTACTACGCATTGATCCTCCGGGGGCAGGCAAAGTCAGGCGACTGGGTGCTCGTCACCGGTGCTTCGGGAGGAGTGGGGCTCGCGACGATCCAGGTCGCCAAAGGGATCGGATGTAACGTCATCGCGCTGGTGTCGAGCGAAAAACGCCGCGCCGTGGCTGAACAAGCGGGAGCGGATCACGTGGTTGTGCCGGAGGATCTCCCGACAAAAGTCAAGCAGATCACAGGAAACGCGCGCGTCGACGTGGCGGTCGATATGGTCGGCGGAGACGTTACCAACCTGCTGCGTGTCCTGGCTCCCCTCGGCCGGCTCATGATCGTCGGCTTCGCGTCGGGCGAAGTCCCGACCGTGAAGGTGAACCGCCTGCTGTTGAACAACACGGATGTACGGGGAGTGGATTCTGCCCGCATGCTCTTCGAGACTGGCGAGAGCCGGCCCGCGTGGGATCACCTGCTGGAGATGTACGAGGCGGGGCATGTCAGGCCGATTATCGTCGATGGCGGAGATTTCGGCGGCTACGGCGAAGCCCTGCAGCAACTCCAGGACCGTTCGGTCACAGGTCGCGTGGTTCTCACCACCGGGACTGGCTCTAGCTCACCTGAGCATGATTAAGGAACGAAAATGTCATTCGAAAACAAGGTAGTCCTCGTGACCGGCGGCGGATCCGGGATGGGCCGAGCCATGGTCACGGAGTTCGCCGCCAAGGGGGCGAAAGTCGCCGCCGCTGATATCAACCTCGAAAGTGCGCAATCCGCCGTTGAGGGAATCGACGGCGCGTTAGCCGTCAAGGTGGATATCAGCGACCCCGGCTCGGTGGCGCAAGCGGTCGCGGAGGTGCTCGGGTGGTCCGGACGGATCGACGTGCTCTGCAATAACGCGGGCATCATCGATAGTTTCAAGCCGGCGCATGAGATTTCGATCGACGAGTGGAACCGCAACATCGCAGTGAATCTCACGGGCCCGTTCCTCATGGCGCGCGAGGTGATCCCGACCATGCTCGAACAGGGCGGCGGGGCCATCATCAATACCGCGAGCCTGTCCTCCTTCAGCGCGGCCGGTGGCGGCACGGCGTACACAGCCGCCAAGCACGGGGTCCTTGGGCTTACCCGGCAGCTGACGTTTGACTACGGGCGAAAAGGAATCCGAGTCAATGCGATCTGTCCGGGGGCCACGAAGACCGGCCTCACCATGCCCGAAGGGGGGTCGGACACCCTTCCGGAAAATGAGGAAGAGATTCTGCGTACCCCGGCCGGCCGATGGTGCGAACCGGAAGAGATCGCAAAGCTCGCCGTCTATCTCGCCGGTGACGATGCGGACTTCATCCACGGCACCGCCATGGTGATCGACGGCGGCTGGCTAACGGCCGCCCGAAACCCCATCTGATAGCGGCGCGGACGGTGCGCAAGGCGGCCTCGGCGCCGAGAGAACCCAAAGTGCGTAGGCTCGGGATGTTCGTGTTCTTCGCGATCATCGGGCTCAACCTCGCGTCCTGGGTGACGAGGACCCCGGACATCCGAGACATGGTCGGGGCGAGTACCGAGCAAATGGGGCTCATCCTGTTCGGGCTCTCGGCGGGCGCGATGATCGGTATTCTCGGGCCGGGACGGCTTGTCCACCGATTGGGAACGCGGCCCATCATCGCCGGTGGGATGCTGCTCGTGGTGGTAAGCATGATGGTCATCGGCGCTGGGGCGACAATCGGCTCTGGTGTCATGGTCGCGATCGGGCTCATGCTCTTCGGCCTCGGCATGGGCGGCGGTGAGGTGGCGCTCAATGTCGAGGGCGCTGCCGTGGAACAGGCGTTGGGTAAATCGACGCTCCCCGCGATCCATGGAGCGTTCAGCATCGCGACCACTGCCGGTGCCTTGCTCGGGGTCTTCTTCAACCACCTGCAGATCTCGGTGCTCGTCCACTGCGCCGCGCTCACCGTCGCCACAGGTAGCGCACTCATATGGGCGATCCGCACGGTAGGCCCTGAGAAGGGTACTACTTTCGCGGAGCGAGAGGTACGCGGGCCCCGTGGGAGCGCGAGTCTGCTCCGCGATCGCGTACTGCTCTTAATCGGTGTCGTGATACTGGGCGGAGCCTTTGCTGAAGGGGCGGCAAACGACTGGCTCCCGCTCATCCTGGTCGACGGACACGGGTATACCGCCACCTCGGGATCATTGGCCTTCGCGGGATTCGCGGCTGCCATGGCGATCGGAAGATTTGGGGCTGCCTGGGGGATCGGGAGATTCGGCCGAGTCACAGTGGTGCGCGCGAGCACATTGGTCGGGGTGCTCGGGCTGGTCTTGGTGATCTTCGTCGACCAGGCGGCGGTCGTTGCCGTTGCCGTCTGCCTCTGGGGCCTCGGGGTTTCGGTGGCCTTCCCCGTCGCCATATCGGCGGCCGGGGAGTCCGGGCCTAATGCTGCCGCGCGCGTTTCGCTCGCCGCGACGATCGGGTACATTGCCTTTCTCGTTGGACCGCCGGTGCTCGGTTTTCTCGGGGAGCATTTCGGCTTACGGGGAGCCATGCTTCTTGTCGTCACTTTCATGACATGCGCGTTCGTAGCGGCCTCAGCCCTCCGGCTGCCGGAGAGCCGGCACAGGAATTCGGCCGGTCTCCTGTCGCGCAAGTAGTCCCCGGGGAATTCCGGCACGGCGCCCCGGCAGGATGATCGCTCTTGCAGACCTTAAGGGTGTCGCCGGTGGGCTCTTCGACGAGTACCTGAGGGTCTGCATAATCGTCGGCAGCTTCGGCCTTTGCTCCATCAGGCGGGCCGGCATCCAGTAGAAAAACGCTTCGTCGGCCGGTACATCGGAAGGTTCCGGCCACTCGTTGACCTGAATTGTCTCGGCAGCAGTCGGCGGGCCATCGGCTCCACCCAGTGCCCACGCCCAAACACTCTGTTCCAGCTGAAACGACTCACAATAGTTTGACAACCACGAGACCACGACGCTGTTCGCTGCGCTGGCGATCGCTACCGGGCGCGTCCCAGGGGCAGTGAAGGCCGAAGCATCGCCGGCAGGAGTTTCTCGCCTTCCTGCGTCAACTCGACCGCGCCTACCCCGAGCGCGATCTGCATTCGAAACCGCCTCGTCCATCCCCGCCCCGACCCAGCAGGCCCTGCGGACTCTGGAATGGATCCACCGCAAGGAAAACCTCGTCGTCTGCGGCCCGTCCTGGACCGGGAAAACGTACTTCCTCGAAGCCTCGACCAGCAAGCCGTTGAGGAAGGCATGCGCGTGGCCTGGCTCACCCTTGAAGATCTCGGAACCCTGATCCGCGCACCGCGCCGACGACACTGTCACGCACGCGGTGGCCAAGGTCCTGCGCGCCGACCTCGTCGTCATCGATGACATCGGCCTGCTGGTCGTGGCCACCGATGCCGCCGAGGGCCTCTACCGGGTCGTGGACGCCGCGTACGAAAAAAGAAGCGTGGCCGTCTCGTCGAATCTTCACCCCGCCGGCTTCGACGAGCTCATGCCCACGACCCTGGCCACCGGGACCGTGGACCGGTTGCTGCATCACGCCCACGTCTGCCAGAGACCACCGGCGACTCCGCCCCACTCACCCAGGCACTGGCCGGAAAGGGAGTCATGCCACTGAACTAACCACCGGTCCGGTGGCCAGCCATCCAGCAACCCGTCCCGCGGGCAAACCAGCTGGCCACCGCCGGGCACTTTTCACGGCCGCCAGGGGGCAGGACCCGCGGCCGCCCATGGGCAAAATTTAATGGCCGTTGAATTCGTCGAGTCCGACCAGTGCGGCCAAACTTCTCAGGGACAGCGTCTTCAGCCCGCAGGTTGCGGACAAGGGGCTCTAAGGTGGTTAGCACTCGGACCAATCGGTCATCAGCGTCTATACCAAGAACATGGAACTGTTCGGGCAGACAATAAACAACGGCATCCAGTGGCGCCCTACTATCTGGACGCTTTCCGCAGCGGCACGCTCACCGACGTCCGTCCGCGCCTGTCCTATGTCCTCGGCGGACAGATCGGCGTCGTTGCTGCGGTACTCGTTCGTCGCCCTCGTGCAGCAGCAGGGACGCTGATCAGCCGCTGTGCCCCGGTACGCCTGCAGTACCCAGTCGGTGAACCGCAGGTCAACCTTGGTACCAATGTGGGGGATGGGAACCGAGTAGTAGTTGCTGTCCCAGATCACGTGCCCGTTCATGCCCACCCTGCGACGGTGTGCCGAGGTGCTGATCTCGTAGGCCGCCGACGGCAGGGCTGTCAGCAGCGGCTGTTCCTCGGCGGCGAACACGGTTGCCTTGGACCCGAACCGCTTCTGGAACGGCTCCGCGTTGTAGGCCGCAACGCGTTCGGAGGAAAGGTCCAAAAATCACGCGGAAACTCGGGCCTAAGAGTTCGCAACGTCAAGGGACGCCTTCTAACGAGCGACTGCATGCTTCCTATGCATTTGGTGGGGGAGCAGAGGAACCGAGAGCGTCAATTGTTACGCGAAGCTTTCGCGGATCGTGCAATGGCGCCGAGAGGGACAGGTTCGAAAGCGCGACTCGACCGTAATGCCAGGCGATCTGGCGCGATGCGCTGGCACCATCGCGATTCACTGCACTATCAAATAGATCATAGTGATCCTGCTGGCTCTGCATCCAGGACATCGGACTCGCAGGCAACGTCACTGTATAGCGGTAGCGCTCGGCATGCGTCGCGAGGTCGCGGGCGCAGTCCCGAGTGCGTGCCCCCGCGTGTGTCAAAAGGATTGCATGGAATTTCTCGTGTGGCTCCCGCCAGGAATCGTACGATTCGGCCGCGATCGCGGCGTTCATTGATGCGAGCAATGCACTGAGCTGGTCGATGTCAGATTCTCCTATTTGCGGCACACTGACACGTAGCGCCGCAGACTCGACTGCAATGCGGAGCATGTAGAGGTCCTCAAGATCTGATGGGCTGAAGCTAGCCACCTTGAAGCGCTTGTTGTGCTCTGCGACGACGAGCCCCTCTTGTTCCAGCAAGCGAAATGCTTCACGCACTGGTGTCCGACTCACACCGAGTTCCTCAGAGACCATCAGTTGTGACAGTGGCTGATCCGGGGTGTACTTACCCGTTACGATCCGTTCTCTTAGAACCGCTTGGATGTTAAAAACTGTCGGTGTCGTTCTGGGTATCATGTCGCCTCCAATAAGAACTGTATTCACCTTAGCAGTTGGACCGCCAAACGTCGCGAGAATGCGTATGAGATGGCAAAAAAGTGTGCACACTTGTATTGACAAGTTCCCAGCTCTGCCCCAAAGTCGAAGTTAGGTGATTCCCAGCGCCATCGACGAGACAGAGGAGTGAACGTGAAGATCGGGAACCTACGTGGACGACTAGTTATTGTCACACCGGGTGGGGCGGTGGACGTCGAGACTGCGAGTGACGGATATTTTGACTCCGACCCACAGCGCATTTTCCAGCGTTGGGCAGATTTCAGGAACTGGGTGGAAACGGCAACTCTCACAACTGCGAGTCCTTTTGACTACCGTGAGCTCGGGCCACCAGTACCCAGGCCCTCACAGGTTTTCGCCGTGGGACTCAACTATCAGGAGCACGCGGATGAATCCGGATTCGAAGCACCGAGCGCTATTCCACCTATCTTTACAAAGTTTTCCAGCTGTATCGCAGGGCCTTATGACGAAGTTGCACTGCCTGAAGGGAACACCGATTGGGAGGTTGAATTAGTCGTAGCCGTAGGAAAATTGGCGTGGCGCATTTCTGCGAAGGATGGATGGAAACATGTCGCAGGAGTTACGGTCGGCCAAGA
This sequence comes from Arthrobacter senegalensis, assembly GCF_059091765.1. Taxonomy (NCBI): domain Bacteria; kingdom Bacillati; phylum Actinomycetota; class Actinomycetes; order Micrococcales; family Micrococcaceae; genus Arthrobacter; species Arthrobacter senegalensis. The sequence continues at coordinate 823,611 of NZ_JBNHGZ010000002.1, forward strand.
TATCTCTGAACGTCGGCTCCAGTTTTCCATGACGCCCCCCCAGTTCAGCCTAGGCAAGTCATTCCCGGGCTTTGGACCAATCGGCCCCGTATTGGTGTCACCAGATGAGTTCGAGAATCCAGACGACTTAGCCATTACTTGCTCGGTCAATGGCACGATTATGCAGACCAGCCGAACTTCTCAAATGATTTTCTCCGTAGGACGTCTACTCGAAGCGCTCTCAGCTACGACGCCGCTCTTTCCAGGTGACCTCGTGTTCACTGGAACTCCATCCGGAGTCGGCATAGGACGAACGCCACAGCTGTACCTTGGGGCTGGCGACGAACTCGTCTCATCTGTAGAGGGAATTGGAACCTTGCGCAACAGATTTGTCATACGCACCGAGGCAGTAAACGTACCTGCACTACGGAAAGCCCTGTCATGACTAAAGTGCCCCAGAGCCAGGCCTCACCACGAAGACTTCCCCGCTGGAGGGATATCACGCCTTTCCTCGGATTCGGCTTGCCGAGTCTCGACCGGACAAAGGTCAAACTTGACCAATGCGCTGATCTACACGATCTCCGTCGCCTTGCTCAGCGGAATGTACCGAAGCCAGTCTTCGACTTCGTAGATGGTGCAGCAGGGTCGGAATCCAGCCTCACCCGAAGTCGAGACCTGTTCGCCCAAGTTGAACTGTCTCCCAGAGCCCTTCGGGACGTGAGCACCATTGACACATCGGTTGAGCTGGTCGGCGAACGATTCAACCTTCCCTTCTTCTTCGCGCCGACAGGCTTCACCCGTGCCATGCACCACGAGGGCGAGATCGCAGTAGCCCGCGCGGCCGCCGACGCCGGAATTCCCTACTCGTTGTCGACGATGGGGACCACATCGATAGAGCGAGTCGCCATGGGCGCTCCCGACAGCACCAAATGGTTTCAGCTGTACCTCATGTCAGATCGATCCTGGAGCGAGGACCTGCTTCGCCGCGCGGCGACGGCCGGATACACGACCCTCCTCGTCACCATCGATGCTCCGGTGGCCGGCAAGCGGTTGCGGGATGTTCGCAACGGTCTGTTGATGCCACCGAAGCTGACGGCGCGCACAGTACTGCCGATGGCGAAACGCCCTCGCTGGTGCCTAAACGTCCTCACGACGGAACCACTCAGGTTTGCCATGGTTGACGCAGCGTCTGAGCTTCCCGAAGCAGTCATGGCCCGCACCTTTGATCCGCGTGTCACGGTTGCCGATATCGTATGGCTTCGCAGCGTCTGGAAGGGAAAGCTGATTGTCAAGGGCGTTCAATCGGTGGAGGACGCCGTCACGTGTGCCGAGGCGGGGGCTGACGCGATCATGCTTTCCACGCACGGCGGCAGGCAGCTGGACCGCGCCCCCCTGCCGCTAGAGCTCTTGCCCCGGGTTAGGGAGCGCCTCCCGGCGGATGTCCAGATCATTATAGACGGCGGCATCATGTCCAGCACCGATATCATCGCGGCTATCGCGCTGGGCGCACAGGCTGTCGGGTTGGGCAGAGCCTATCTTTACGGTCTCATGGCGGGCGGGCAACGCGGGGTCACCAAGGCCGTCGACTTATTGGGCAATGAGCTGAAAACTATTATGAGGCTGCTGGGCTGCACGAAGCTCACCGACCTCACCCCGGAACACGTCCGAATCCGAAACACTGCGGACTGGCAGTTGGAATTGCTAGGCGCTGACAGGAACGGTGAGTAACCATCATGAGCCAGAAAACTACCTATTCACTTCAGGGATCACGCGACGTGCTTGGAAGAGCCGGTGAATCAATTCCCCGCGGCCTGGTGTCGTACTTTCGAATGCGCGAGAACCAGGTTGTTTTCTCCCGCGCACAAGGTGCCCACTATTGGGATGTCGACGAACAGCGATACATAGATGCAGTGTCTGCGCACGGTCCTATTCTTCTTGGCCACGGGCATCGCGAAATCAATGGTGCAGTGTCGGAGATGATGGACCAAGCAGTGCTTACCGGATCACCTATGACGGGGGAGAGCGAGTTCGCGGAAGCGGCCTTGCGTGCACTCGGCTGGGCGGACAAGATCACCATGATGTCAACCGGCACAGAGGCAGTGCAGCTCGCGGTCAAGATCGCCCGCGGTGTGACCGGGAGGAATATCATCGTCAAGTTCCAGGGTCACTATCACGGCTGGATGGACCCGGTCTTCGTCAACACGGCAGGCATGGAGCCGCCCACGCCCGCATCCGGGGAGTTTGGGCCCGGTGAGATACCGGTTACTCCCTTTCTTCCGAGCGGCCCCGCCCCGGAAAACATCGTGATCGCCACCTGGGATGACATAGAGCATTTCCGCGAACTCATGGAAAAGATCGGTGACCAGGTCGCGGCCGTCATCGCCGAACCCTATGTGACGAACTTCGGAACGTTCGCCCCAACAGTGGGCTTTCTGGCCTCCCTCAAGGACGTGGTCCACCAGTACGGTTCGCTGCTGATCTACGACGAGGTAGTAAGCGGCTTCAGAGTGGCCCGCGGCGGTGCTGCCGAACAGATCGGGGTCTCGCCGGACCTTGGTGTCTACGCCAAAGCGCTCGGCAACGGATTCCCCATCGCGATGGTGGCCGGCACCGAGCACGTCATGCAGTCAATTGTCGACGGACGGGTGCCGGTAGCCGGGACCTACAGCGGGAACTCGCTGTCAGTGGCAGCCGGGACCGCGGTATTGCGACACCTCGAGCGGAATGCGGCGGACCTCTACCCGCGGCTCGACTCCCTCGGGGGCCGCCTGAAGGACGGCATGGAAGGCGTCGCAGCCACCAAGGGCCTTCCGCTCACCTGCAACCAAATCGGCTCCCTGGTCCAGGTGCTATGGGGTAACATCACCAACCCGCGATCGATGCCCGGCGTCTACAGTTCCGACCGACACGCGGTGACCGCAGTCATGGAGGGCATGATCCCCCGGGGTGTCTACACGCACCGCAAGGGGCTCTTCTTCCTCAACGCCGCGCACACCGCTACAGACATTGACGAGGTAATTGATGCCTTCGAATCAAGCTTGAACGAGTATCTCGATGAGTACGGCGTGGGCAGGAAGCATGGCTGAAGCGCCAAACCCGGGAATCACCGAACCCCCCGCCGTAAAACTTGACGGCATTACCAAGAAGTACGGAGAGCACGTCGTTCTTGACGATGTATCACTGCACGTAAAGCCTGGCGAAGTTGTTTCCATTATTGGTCCGAGTGGGGCAGGCAAAAGCACGTTCTTACGGTGCACAAACTTTCTTGAGAAACCAGACAGCGGCAGGGTGCAAGTAGTGGGCCACGTTATAGACGCGGTCATGACACCAACCTCGGCGCAGCTTCAGGCGCTCAGAAAAGATGTCGGGATGGTTTTTCAATCATTCAACCTTTTTCCACATCTCACGGTTCTCGAAAACATCAATCTAGCGCAACGTCGCGTCTTGGATCGATCTGTCGAGCAGGCCTCAGAAAGATCGCGGGAACTCCTGGAACGGGTGGAACTATCTGGAAAGTGCGATGAATATCCGAGTCGGCTCTCAGGCGGACAACAGCAGCGGGTCGCAATCGCCCGTGCCTTGGCCATGGATCCAAAGTTGATGTTATTCGACGAGCCGACCTCCGCGCTGGATCCGGAAGTCGGGCTTGAAGTTTTGTCGGTCATACAGGAGCTTGCTCGTTCCGGAATGACTATGATTATCGTCACACATGAAATCGAGTTCGCCAGGAAAGTAGGAGACCGGCTTGTTGTAATGGCGGATGCAGGGATCATCGAATCGGGTCGACCTGATGACGTTCTCGATAGGCCTATGCACCCCCGAACCCAACGTTTCTTGCAAGCGGTGACACACCGGTGACGCAGTTCTTCATCGCGCTTCCCGCTGCCATGCTGAATACGCTGCTGATAACCTTTGCATCGCTGATAATCGGCGCAGTCCTTGCCATGCCGTTGATGCTTGCGCGTATTTCATCTTCGACCATGGCAAGTCGGTGCGCCGCGATTTTGATCGATGTTGTGCGAGGCATACCGCCGCTTGTGTGGATCTTTATAATCTTTTATGGCGTCAAAGTAGGGCAGTTCCGATTCAGCGCAGTGGAAACGGCGATCATTGGATTTTCCCTTATCTCGACTGCCTACCTCGCCGAGGTGTACCGTGGAGGCTTCCTTGCGGTACACAAGGGTCAGTTCGAGGCGGCACTTGCTCTCGCGCTTTCAAAAAAAGACTCGTTCCGCACTGTCGTTGCGCCCCAAACCTTTCGGGTTGCTCTCCCCGGCATCGCAACGTATTCGATCGGTCTGCTCAAAGATTCATCGATTGTCTCGGTGATCGGCGTGATCGACATCGTGTTCATTGCAAGCTCCGTAGCGCGACAACCGAGCTCTGATTCTATGGTGCCGTTCGTAGTGGCTGCAGCACTATATCTCGTCCTAAGCGTTCCACTTGCACTCGCCTCACGAGGACTCGAGCGTGCGTTCCGGTGGAAGGTCGTTGCACGATGAATGTTTATACTTGGATTTCCTGGCTGCCCGAGATGTTTGGAGGGCTGTGGCTCAGTCTTCAAGTCGCCATCATCAGCCTCGCGATAGGCCTGCCATTGGGAGGACTGCTTGGGTTCCTTAGCGCCGGCAAGTTGTCGTACGTCCGCATCAGTTCAATCGTCATCATCGAAGTGGGTCGTGGTACTCCCGCACTAATACTGTTGTACTTCGTCTATTACGGCCTCCCCGATGTTGGACTCACTTTCTCAAGCATGATTGCGGCAGTTATGGCGTTATCCATTACGGCGGCGGCATACTCCAGCGAACTTTTCCGCGCAGGGATCCAAGCCGTTCCGCAAGGAGAGGTTGAAGCAGCTGAAGCTCTCGGTCTTTCAAAGCGCCACAGCTTTTTTGACATCGTCTTACCGCAGGCGATCCGGATTTCGACACCTTCACTGCTTGGGCTGTCGACACAAATTTTTCAAACTACGGCTCTTGCTTACTCTATAGCCCTGCCTGAATTGCTCTCACGTGCTTACGCGATTGGTGCGCGAACATTTGAATTCATGCCGGCGCTTACTTTGACAGGAGTGCTTTATTTACTTATCACTTTTCCGCTCAGTGTCATCGTGCAGAGGATGGGCAGGAAACGCAACGCCGGTCCCAAAACTCGGGCTTCTCTTAAGGTTTTTTCTTTCCCTTCTTTCCGCCAGTGATTCAAAGGAGAAATCATGAAACTAACCCAAAATGCGCTTCTCGCCGGATTTGCCCTTGCTTTTGCCTTGAGTGCCGCAGGGTGTTCTAGCAATTCCGCCGCGGATACAAAAGTCGCCAGCAATTGTGCTCCGAAGCATGAGGGGATCACCACACTAACCCCCGGCGTGCTGACAATCGGAGTCCCCGATGCGCCCCCACTCACGACACCGAGTGGGGAGGAGGGGTACGAAGGCGTGGACGCCGACGTCATCCGAGGGTTCGCAGCCTTAGAATGTCTGACTGTGGATGCCCAGCCGATCGCGTCTTCCGCAGGTGTGACCAGCGTTGAGCAAGGAAGACTGGACACAGTGCTCGGTGGTTGGTACCGCACAGCGGAGCGCGAAAAAGTCGTCTCTATGGGATATCCAATGTACTTGGACCAGGTAATTATTGCGGCGGAGGAACCTTACGACAACTTCGATGACCTCGTCGGCAAGCGGGTCGGAGTCGTTGAGGGCTACATGTTCACCGAAGATCTTCAGGCGGTGTTCGGCAGCGATCTTGCGCTATATCCAGAGTCGCAGCTTCTGCTTCAGGATCTTGAGGCCGGCCGACTCGACGCGGTCGTAGAAATTGCGACGGGTGCGCCCCGGTTTGAGGCCTTCATTGTCACCCCTGTGGGCCCTGACGAACGCGTGAAGGCAACGCTCGAGGCAGGCCAGTCATCCCTTCCGTTCAATAAGGACTTTCCCGAATTGCGCAAGGCATTTGACGAGCATGTCAAATCTCTCCTTAGCGACGGCTCTATGGAGGAGATTCTTGTAAAGTGGGGCCTCCCTGCCGAAGCTGTATTCGAAGGTGAGCCTCGCACTATGCAGTGACCTGCCCCTTCCACTAGGCTAGATGTCCGTTTCTGTAAGGGAGGTTTCATCCACAGTTCGTCTGTAGATCCGGCGATCTCCAGAACGATCGTGTCCCACCGATCTTAATTAATTAACTCCAACGGTTCTGAGGATCTAGGGGGCCCTTTGAGCCCGGCCAAGCGCAGGTTCCGCGTCGCGATGCTGTTGTGTCAACGCGAATCCTGCTGCTAGAAACGGCGAAGCCGGTGCTGGTGACAGCGTTGGCGCGTGGTTCTTGCGGTGAAGGAACGGGTGTCGACCTAAACGCATATGCGCAGGCGAGGACATGCTGTCAGCACGCCTTGTCGCCTTCTAAGCTCCACCATCCCTGCTTCTCAATCTCGCTGGATACGAAGACAGCCCTGCCGCCAGTTGGTCCGCCATGTTTGCAGCGGGCCGACTGGGCAGCAGGGCTGTCAATTTTGGCCCCGATTAGAGACTGGCTACGGTCTCAGTCCGAGTGGCCAGGCCCATAATGGCACGTGTCTCCGTAGGGGTGGCGATGCGGCGGCCCACGACTTCGGCGAGTTGCTTAGCCAATTGGAATGCCTCAAGGTTGCTGCTCAGCTTGTCCTCGCGATGAGGCCACTTGAAGTAGGTGTCCTCCATGCCTACGCGGATGTGCAAGCCCATGACTGCGGCAAGGGTCGCCAGGTAGGTTGAGGCGCGTCCGGCGGCGCACACCATGATCACCGCGTCAGGGTCGACGTCCCGAATTGCTTCGACTGTCCGGGTCAGGCTGGCGACCATCTGCCGCGGGTTTTCCATTGGACTGCAGCCGGGCAGCGCGGGCAACACCAACCATGTTGCTCCCGCCTTGAGCAAGCCTGACTTGAATAGGTAGCGGTCAGCGTTGGAGACGTCGGCGTCGGTGTAGACAGCGATCTCGGGGACGGACCCAGCCTCAAGGATCTTGCGGGTCTTCTCCAGCAGGACCGGTGTGGGCTTTACGAAGAGGGAATCGCCGATATATGTCGCGGTGCTGTTGATTGGTGCTGCGTCAAGTAGGCCGGAATCGAGGACCTCGTTCATCTTCTCCCACTCTCCATCTAGTGCTGGGACTAGGCAGGCGTCCACGGGCACGTCGGGAAACTCCTCATGCAGGGGCTGAATAACTGCATTAAACCGTTCTGGGGACAGGACGTTGTAGCCGTCCTCATCTCGCACATGGATGTGGATTGCGCTGGCTCCAGCGAGGGCGACTTCCCGTGCCGATGCGAGGATCTCCTCCGGCGTAATGGCCTGATTGGGGTTCTGATCCTTGCGGAAGAACGCCCCTGTAATTGCCACCGAGACAATAATCTGCTCCGGAATCTCGGCCCAGGGCTCAGAGATCGGCGCGTCATGATAACAGGAGTGTTCCAAATCCATGACCGTGGGGATACCGTATGGCCGCCAGATCATCTTGTTGTTCTCACGTGCTACGCCCTTGGATACACGATCCCAATCGATGTTGGTCATGACTCTCCTAGTCAATTCGTTTGAAGTTGAAGTTATCGTGCCTGAGAGGTCCAGCTATACCCTCCCTTCTATTGATTTAACATTTATTAAGGATAACGGTCAAGTGATCAGCAAGCTTCCGTTTTCCTCGTGAGCATGCTCTTCAGGCGTTTAACCCCAAAGAAGGGATGCTTCCGCTAACGGGGCTCTCACTAGGCCCCGGAGAAATGCCGCTTGGCGTGCCGGGCGCCGGTGGGTCTCACCGAATGACCATGAAGGCCTTGTGGAAAATGCGAATGCATCTCTTTTATCTGACCGCCGAGCGCTCCTCAGGCAGAATGCAATCGGCAACGCCTGCTTGAACCGCGTCCAGACGCAGTCGTCATGGTAAGCCCACGGGCGGACGTGAGACCGGTAAACCATCGCTCCACGAATCGAACCCGCCACTTAGCAGGTGCCGGGCAAACCAGTCCGCTGCGACAGTACTGGTTGTATCAAAATGGCCTGAGTACACGGAGTAGTGATCCCCTTGGACCATCAGCAATTGTTTCGGATGATGGGCTCGCTGATAGGCCGTCTGCTGGAGATCTGTTGGGGTCACCGTATCCGAATCAGCAATGATCATTAGAAGCGGGGTGGGTGAGATGCGCTCGACGAACGCCCCGGGTTCGTAGCCTCGGGCGAGTTCCAATGAGCGGACGGTTACCGAATTGCGCCAGTTCGGGCAAACTCGCCCCTGCCCCGACATGTACTGATAGGACTCAAGGCCCGGGTAAGCGACGGCCGCATCCGGATCCGGGCTGACCATCGCGACGACCCCAGGTTCCGTGCCGGCGAACCGGGCTTCGCGATCTAGATCAAACCAGCGCTGCTGGCTTAGCATGTCCTTGCTCGACAGTTTCTGCCGCGCCGCACGCCAGCCACTAATCGTGGGTACCTGCGCCACGACGCAGCGCACCCGGCGGTCCACGGCCGCAACGACAAGGGCGTGCCCTCCGCTGTAGCTGCTCCCCCACACGCCGATTCTTTCCCGGTCCACATCCGGCCTGGACCGGACATAACTAATGGCCGCCCTAAAGTCCTCAACCTGCCGGTGCGGATCAATCTCCTGTCGCGGCTCGCCGTCGCTAGCTCCGAGATTGCGGAAATCGAAAGTCAGGGCAGCTAAGCCACGGGTGACAAAGGCACCTGCATAGTCCTCCAGATCCCCGCCCGCCACCATACCCCAGCCGTGCGCCAAAACGATCACCGGCGAGGGGCGGTCCTCATGTGCAGGTGTATAGAACGTCCCACGGACGACACAGCCCTCAACGTTGAACTCGACCTTCTCGCCCCGCCGCCGCGCCTGACTCACTCGTTCATGCGGCATAACCAGTCCTCCCAACCAACTGCGTCCTATTTCGTCGCTAGATATCTACTAATTGAGCATTAAGTAAATAGCGTGTCAATGGTTACACTTTGCCCCTAGGGACCAAAAGTGTGTGAAGTGGACGCCATCTTGACTTGCCGCCTGTCGCTCCAAGTTCGGGCCCGCCGCCGACGCGGATTATTGGTCCGGTGTTGATCACAGCCACTTTGATCAGCAGCACGACGACGGCGCCCCCTGCGGCCGTGCCTCAATAGGGCGCTTAGGGCTCTCCGTCTCTCAACGGCCAAGAAGTACGATGCGGAGACTCAGGCCCACGAGGTCAGGACGTACCAGGACCACTTCTCGCCAAGGGAAGGCATCTCCCAACGTGGATGAACGACGAGATTTTTTTGGCGGTTCAGCAAAGTAGGGCTGGGAGCGCAAGAACGCGCTATGCCAGAACTCGGCAAGCACATGGGCCGCCGCCGGGTTCCGTGGGCCCGCATCCAGCGGTCCAGATCCCAGATGTCCGACATCCTTGACAATGTCCGTATCTACTATGATTCTTCTCGGAGAACCGGTGATCAGGTAGGCACTAGGTGCACCGGCCTCGTTAGGGTTAGGGCAGTTCCCGCCGCCGGTAGCGTGCACTGATCGACTTAGTCGCGTTCGTCGCGCAGTTCGGCGAAAGCTCCACTGGCTCAAAGGTGTCGAGCAAGTCGGCACTGCTTGGCAGGCGCGTTGCTACGAGACCACTCTTCCGTGAGCCCAGGCTGGTGTTGCGATGGTAAATGAATGGATCTTAAAGCCCGCCTTCCGTGTCTGAGCGCGATCCTGAAGATCAGGCATCATAAAACAACGACGTTATCCTCCTATCGCATCACGACGCTGCCGGAGCCAACGGTGTTCGTCACCGCACGCTCTCTGAAAGGCCGATTGAACCTCATCTCGGCGAGTGAAGTCCTTCGTCATTGAAAGGCGCAGCAGCGTGCCATCGTAGACAGTGGCCACTGCAGAAGCGGCATGCTCCGACAAGTGTCGATTCATTAGCTCGGTAAGCCAGTTAGCCCAAGCATGGGCCTTCACCTGCAAGTTCGGGCGATGCATGGCGGCTAGTACAAGGACAAAATTAACGTAAACGCTGTCCGCGTTACGCTCGACCTGCTTCAAGACCATGTCCGTCAATTCAGCAGCGAGATCTGCCCCGGATGCAAGCCCCTTTACCCAGGCCGAGAGCGCTTCCATATCACGCTGCATCGCAAGGTCGAAAGCTCCCTCAAGGATATCTTCGAGACTTGAGAAGTAATACGTTGTCAGTCCGAGTGAGACCCCGGCCTGCTCGGCGACGGCGCGGTGCGTCAGACCATCCACTCCGCGGTCACGGATGATGTCCAGCGCGGCCAGTATGATTTGGTCGCGCCGGCTTGAGCGTTCGTTGATCCCCTTCGGCGGAGGCTTGGTCACCATATAAGAACACTACTTCAGCAGAAAAGCGGGTGCTGTCGATGCAACTCGGTTGCATCGACAGCACCCAGGCGTCAGACGGCTGTGTACCCACCATCAACTGCGAATTCGGCACCGGTAATGAAACTCGCTGCATCACATAAGAGAAAGGCGACTGTGCGCGAGATCTCATATGGCTGTGCATATCGACCGAGCGGATACTTTGAGGGGTCCGGAACCGAGGAACTCGAGTCGAGCCCTTCGATCATCGGAGTGTAAGTATCTCCCGGATGCACTGAGTTCACCCTAATCCCTTCAGGTGCCAGTTCGACCGCAGCCGCCTTCGTCATTCCTCGAACCGCGAACTTGCTCGCCGAGTAAGCGAAGCACTCCGCGATACCCACAGACCCTCCGATGGAGGATATATTCACGATCGAACTCGAGCCTGCTGCGCGCAGCAACGGCAAGGCTGCGCGCATCCCGAGGAACACGCCTTTTTGGTTTACTGCGACGACTTGGTCGTAGTCGCCGCTCGTGGTGGATTCCATACTTTTCGCCATGAGGATACCGGCATTGTTAACCAGCCCGTCGAGTCGGCCGAATTCCCGCTCCACCACGTGCATGGCGTTTTGCCAGTCAGATTCTGAACTGACATCCCCCTGCACAAAGCGGGTCGACGGCCCTTGCTCTCCATCTGGTTCGACCCTATCGATCATGACCACTCGTGCGCCCAGCTTCAGACATGCGTCGACGTGTGTCTGCCCCATTCCACTGACAGCCCCGGTGATAGCGATCACTTTTCCATGGAGCGAGTAACCCGTCGCTGTAAGTACGTCAACATCAGATGCGCTCATAATGTCACTGCCCTGGCTCGATGAGAACGCTTTCAAAGCCCCTTGCAACGTGTGAAACAGCACGGACAGGGGGCGCAGACAGCTCATAGTTTGGCATCTGCTGCAGCATCTCTTCGACGACGAAGTGTGCCTCCATCCGCGCAATCGGCCGCCCAAGGCACAGGTGCAGCCCGTCTGCAAAGGATAGATGCCCGCCGTACTGGCCCGCCGGGTCCGGCAGCGTCCCCTCGGGGTTGCGGAGCACGTCGAATCGGTCTGGATTGTCCCACTTTCGTTCGTCCCGATTCGCAGAACCCAGCAAGTTCACAACCGTCGCACCTTCGGGAATGGTGACACCATAGAATTCGACATCTTTATTCGCGACGCGCGTGACGTTCTGAATGACGGCCTCGTACCGCAAGCACTCCTCTATCGCCGCCGGTATGCGGTCAGGGGCATCGATCAGCTTCGCGCGTTCGCCGGGGTGCAAGGCCAATAGCCATACGGCATTGCTGATCAAGTCTTGCGTCGTACCACTTGATGCCACTATGAGATGGCTGATGATGCCGAGAATCTGCTGGTCATCGAGCGGTTTGCCGTCGAGTTCAGAGAGCATCAGCATGGTCAGAATGTCCCCTCGCCCGGTTAGATCCTCCTTTCGCCGCTGTTGAATTAGATTGCGACACCAGTCCATGATGTACTCGCCGGACTCGAAAGCCGCCTGGGGCGGGACCGGGTCATTGGGAAGTCGCGCGAAAACTGGTTTCATGATTCTCACCAGCTCTTGGCGATTGGCGTCGGGTGCGTCGAACATTCTCGTCACGACAAACGCGGGAAGCTGCCACGAGATCTCTTCAACGAGATTCCCGCCCCCATGCTCTTTCAACTCGGCCACCAGCGACGCGGTCTCCGCGCGAAGCGGTTCGACAATGTTTGCCCGAAGCTGCTTCGGCCCAAACCAGCGTTGCACGAGCCGCCGGTACTTGTCGTGTTCAGCTCCATCCTTCTCGTCCATGTGACCCGGGGAAAGAAGTGAATCCGTCTTATCGATATCAACGCCTTCGCGGTTTGAGAAGGCCCGCCAATCGCGGATAACGCCCTGAACATCGGAGTACCGTGATAGAGCCCACATGTCGTGCTTCTCCACGTAATAAACTGGTGCGTTCTCACGCAGCTCACGGTAGATAGGGTACGGGTCCTTCTGCATTTCGTAGTCAAACGGATCGTATTGAATCTTTTGCTGAATGAAGGTCGAGCTCATCTGATTCTCCTTTTCACACCTCGTTGTACGAACGATTGCGGCGATGGTAAGCGCCCCAAAGTCAACTGTACATTTGTACAGCGTTGAGCTCAATGGTCATTTTTGGGAAGTATTCAGAGGAGCCCATAGGGCGAGACAACGAAGGTTCAGGCAGGCGAGGATGCGCCAGATCCGCTGTAAGGAATGAAAGAGACTGCGCACCCGTAGGGCCAACCTGTGGAAGCTCGCAATCAGGCCGAGCCTGGCCGGGCAGTCGGACATGAGCAAGGCTTACTGGTGGACCGCGAAAGCTCCATCCTCCAGCGGTTGTCACGATGTTTGGCGTAGCTACAGGACAACCTGACGACCCTCCGTTTGCGAGGCCCGTCCGAACGGACGTTTCTATGTCTGCCAGTTTATTAGTGGTGCAAGTCATGCTTTTCCGGCGTCCGGTTGGTATCTGCGGTGATGACGGACCGGGCCGATGTGATGGAAAGGATCAGGAACATGTGGGAGATCCTGCTGCCGGGCATCGTCAATGGCCGCCGGCACGGGCATCGGACGGTTCCTGGCGCTGGCCGACGCTGGACCCCATAGTACAGCTGGGGCGAGGGGCCGGGACGGCCGTCGGCCAGGGCTCGGCTGCGTGTCATGGGCGCCATGGCGATGCGATCGGCGCGGGCATGCACAGCTGCTGCGGACAGGCTGTCGCACGTATCGAGATGCGCGCAGTACTCGACGTTCTCGCCGAGCGGGCCGGGAAGATCGCGGTCGTCGGAGAGCCGCTGTGGGTCTTTTCTGACCGGCACCGCAACTGCGAGGGGCTGACCGTTCGGCTCTCCTAGCCAGCCCCCCCTGCTCGGAGCCTGCTTACCCAACGTGCGTAGACAGGACGTCGCTGGTGTAGTAGCCCTCTCCGCAATGCGGACCCGACGCTGCTGCCACCGGCGTCCCCGACTCAGGTGCACAGATAACTGCTGGACCGATTCCGCGAGACTTCCTCGGTCCTCCTGCCTCCGATGCGCAATGGCGCAGCCGGGGCGACATGGACCGGGCCCAGACGGCCCTGAATGACGCCATCGGCGAGGCCCTGTGTACCGGAACGAACCCGGATGCGATCGCCGATGCGGTGCACCTGTCTCCCTCAGGGCGCAGCCGCCTCGCCCGGCAGCTGCCCCGGCAAACAGCGGTTGCGATCCGAACAATCAGCTCCTTGAGGATGCTTGGCAAACGATCTATGCCCCTGAGCGATTGAGACTGTCGCCGAACCCCGCATCTATTCCGCAGATTCGATGGCGACGGACGAAAGAGGAAAGCAGCAGAAACGGCTCTGACTAGGAACGATCGAAGCTGCTGGTACCCCGCAGAAACCTCTGGAAGAGCCCTACTCTTACTCGAAAGGTCACCAGGTCGACACCCGTCAAGAGTCACCAAATCCCGAAATTCAGGGGCTTTCTGGTTGTACTTGTCGTCGCGTCGAAGCGCTCACTGAGCAGTGCTTCATGACGAGCTCAGATGCTGTCGCGACGGATTGTCTTTCATCGAAAATGTCTGAAGTCACAGTTAGCCTGATGCCACCAAATCAACTAGAGGAGTCATCGCATGTCATCAGTCCACATCGCAGTGTCACGACTCGGCGATGGCGATTCGCGCGAATCGCAAAATGTTCGGGCGGTGGACTGGCTGCTCAAGCAGCCCGGCGGTCCCATCGTGGTCGTGACCCCGCAGCGTGATTTTGAGGGCGAAAGTCTGAAGCGACTGATTGCACGGCCGGGGGTTACTCACCATGCGTGGCGAGAGTTTGTTGGCAGGGCATTTGACGGCCAGCGCGTGCTCTACGCATGGCCTGACCGTAAGCGTCTGAACCACATCTGGAACAGCGAAGCTGATGCGATCGCTGTCATTGAGTGGAACAAAAATGAGACCGCCGAGTGGATTGAAGATACCGCACCGGTCCAACTCTTCCCAGGCCGAATTGTCGCGGCTCACAGACGCGAGGAGAAGCTTGAGCCGTTGCCGAACGGAGTCGACGCGATACTAGAGCACCTCGCTAGCATGACGGCAGGTTACCCATCCGGGTTGAAGTGGAACGAGGAGGACAAACTCAAGGCCGACATGATGAATTGTCCAGACCGCTGGGCTGCAATCACAGTCGAGCAAGTGCGAGCGAAGTGTCGGCAGCTTGGGATGCGCCCCGAGGACATTGACACAATCTCTGGGTTTCTTCACCACCGGAAGGAAGGACGCCGTTTCAGCGTGAGGTCTTCGTACCGTACTTTCCAGTTTAACTAACGTAGCGAGGTGCCGAAGGCGGCTTAGTGTCGCCATTGCCCTGAATGAAACGCGAGCCCTTGGCGTGTGCTGCGCGGGGTGGCGGACTCTGCTCGAAAAGTCACAGGATAGACGCCGGTCGGAGCCAAGTGTCCATGTAATTTTGGGGAAAGTTGCCGCCGCGTCACTAAGACGATCGCTAACCAAGAGGCAAGCCCAGGTTAACCCCTGTCTTTCTGTAGGCATAGGAGCCTTCGTTTTGCGCTGACGTTGGGACTCGAATTGTCTAGTTCGACCGTGCAACCGGCGCTGCTCGGACGGGCAGCTGCCATAGCCAGCACCTCCAATGCGAACAACGCCGCAAGCGCCCGGGCTCCAGAGTCCCGGGAGCCCTGCGGCCTGCAGCACGGACATCAAAGCCTTGCCGGGGCACTCGAACCTAGACCGGAGTCTAGAACGGAGGCGAATGGTATCCAACCAATAAGAAAGGCCCTCCGACCGGAACAATTCCTGGTCAGAGGGCCTTCATTCGTTGCGGGGGTAGGATTTGAACCTACGACCTCCGGGTTATGAGCCCGGCGAGCTACCGAACTGCTCCACCCCGCGGCGTAGTAATGACTCTAGACCCACCCATGGCCAAACGACGAATTTGGTGAGTGGGGTCACTGATCCGGACCATCAGCCATGGTCCTGCCGACGACGACGGCGGCGGTCGCCTTCCCCGCGGAAGGTGGCCGCCGCCCTCGTCGGCAGAACCAGGGGAGGGCTCAGCGCAGGTGGTCCACCAGCTTGCCGGCGATGCCGTGGTAATTGGCCGGGGTGAGCGCGAGCAGGCGGTTCTCGGCGTCCGGGGACAGGCCGAGGCCGGAGACGAACTCCTTCATGCGCTCGGCGTCCACGCGGTGCCCGCGGGTGAGCTCCTTCAACCGCTCGTACGGATTCTCCATGCCTTCGACCCCCGCGATGGCCTCGGCGCGCATGACCATTTGGATGGCCTCGCCGAGTACCTCCCAGTTCTGGTCCAGGTCAGCTGCCAGCACCTCGGCCGGCACGCTGAGCCGGTCCAAGCCCTTGGCAACGTTGGAGATGGCCAGCAGGGAGTGCCCGAAGGCGACGCCGATGTTCCGCTGCGAGGACGAGTCGGTCAGGTCGCGCTGCCAGCGGGAGGTGACCAGCGTGGCCGCGAGGGTGTCCAGCAGGCCGTTGGAGATCTCCAGGTTCGCTTCGGCATTTTCGAAGCGGATCGGGTTGACCTTGTGCGGCATCGTGGACGAGCCGGTGGCTCCTTCGACGGGGATCTGCGCGAAATAGCCGATGGAGATGTAGCTCCAGATGTCCGTGCAGGCGTTGTGCAGGATCCGGTTGAAGCGGGCGATGTCGGAGTAGAGCTCGGCCTGCCAGTCGTGCGACTCGATCTGGGTGGTCAGCGGGTTCCAGGTCAGGCCCAGGCCCTCGACGAAGGTCTGCGAAACGGCCTGCCAGTCCGCCGAAGGAACCGAAGCGTAATGCGCCGCATACGTGCCGGTGGCCCCGTTGATCTTGCCCAGGTACTCGGTGCGGGCGATCCGGTCCAGCTGGCGGGTGAGTCGATGGGCGATGACCGCCAGCTCCTTGCCGAGCGTGGTGGGGGTGGCGGGCTGTCCGTGGGTGCGCGAGAGCATCGGCACGTCGCGGTGCTCGCGCGCCATGGCCGCGAACTGCTCGATCAGGGCGCGGGCGGCCGGCAGCCAGACCTGTTCCACCGCCCCCTTGACGCCCACCGCGTAGGAAAGGTTGTTGATGTCCTCCGACGTGCAGCCGAAGTGCACCATGGCGGTGAGGTGCTCGATGCCCAGCTGGCCGAGCCGGCGGCCAATGAAGTACTCCACGGCCTTCACGTCGTGGACCGTGACGGCTTCGATCTCGGCCAGTTCGCGCACGGCATTGCCGTCGAAGTCGGTGACGATCTTGCGCAGCGCCGACTGCTGCTCCCCGGTCAGCGGACCCGCCCCGGGCAGGACGGACTGGCCGGCCAGATGGATCAGCCACTCCACCTCCACATGCACGCGGTCGCGGTTCAGCGCGGCTTCGGAGAGGTAATCAACGAGCGGCGCAACCGCCCGGTGATACCGCCCGTCCAAGGGACCGAGTGCGATCGCGGGGGTGACTTCTGCCAAGGGGACACGGGAAGTTTCAGCCATGACCCCTATTCTTCCATGTCCCATGCCGCCGCTTTCCGCGTGACTTCGCCTGCACAGCGGCGCCGCGCGCTCGCTCATGCACATGGCCGGCCTGCGCCAGCACCGCGGGCGACGCCGGCCCTAGCCTCGGAGGAAGTCGAGGCGCGAAGGAGGCCAGGGTGATGTTTTGGCAAACGGCGACGGCGGAGGCCGGGCCGGGCGGCCCGGCGGACCCGGGATGGGGGCCGGCCCCGGCCCGCCTGTTGTCCTGCGAGCAGGAACTGCTGGCCGTGCGGGCGGATCTGGCCGGCGCAGCTGAAGCCTGGATCTCGCCGGCCGGCAGGGCCTTCAGGGAGCGGCTGTACGAGTACCGCGCCGGGATGGCGGAGGCGGCAGAACTGCTGAGGCTCGCGGCGGCCGCGGTCAGTGCGGCTGAAGCGGCTGCCGGCGCGGCAAAAGCGGCGGCCGCCGCTATGTGCGGCCCCCGGCCGTGAGGTCCGGGACCCGGACGCCCTGTGCTGGTGACGCCCGGTGGCTGACGCCGACTGGCTGCCCGAAGGAGCCCGGTGGTGGGAAGGCGGTACCGGGCACCGCCGGTACGCCGGCTACCGGGTTGGCGGCGGCATTGGCGGCGTCGCGTTTGAGTGGGAGGAGCTGACGTCCGCAGCAATCCGATTGGAGTCGGCTGCCGCTACCATCGGCGACCTGTGGCGCCAGCTCCTGTCGGTGCACATGCTGCTGGCCGATCCGCGCTGGACACTGCTGCCGGAGCGGTGGGCGGCCGAAGCGGCCGTCTCAACCGCTGCGGGATCGTTGGCGGCCCTTGCGGAGGGCGCCGGTGCCCTGGCCGGCAGGGTGCGGTTGGCACACGGAACCTACCTGGCGACCGAGCAGGCCGTCTCCGCAGCGCTGCAGGCGTTCGACTCGGCCACCTGGTGGGCGACGGTTCCGCTCGGCATGGCCGCCAACGAGGGGCGGCCGACCCGGGCGGGCGGCGAACGGCTGCTCGGCCGGTTCCCGGCGGCGGTCGCAGGAGCGCTGGGCGGCCCGGCGGCGGGGATGCTGCTGCGGGATGGCCGGCAGGGTGGCCCGTGGAACAAGCCGGCCACCGAACACGTGGCCCCGCTGCTGGTGGCCGCGGCACGGCAGGCGGGGCTGCTCCGGGCCGGAAACATCGAGGTTGAACGCGTGGCCGCGGCGGCCGAAAAGATCGATCCCGCGCCGGCTTCCCTGGCCGGGCTGCTCCACCGGACGGCCAGCGCGGACCGCGCCGGTGACGGCACCGTAGAGGTGCTCGAAGTGTCCGCCCCCGGGGGCCAAAAGCGGTGGGTCGTCGCTTTGCCGGGCACGCAGGCCGCGGGCTCGGCCGAGGCAACCGGCAACCCGTTCGACGAGACCGGGATCGCCGAAGCGGTCTCCGGCGGCAGCACGTTCGTCTCGGCCGCCGTGTCGCAGGCCCTCGGGGAAGCCGGCGCCGGCGCGGAGGACTTGGTGATGCTGGTCGGATACAGCCAGGGCGGCATCCACGCCATGAACCTTGCCGCCGATCCGGCCTTCCTGGCCGGCCACAACGTGGGCTTCGTCCTCACGGCCGGCTCGCCGGTGGCCGGCATCAACCCCGGCCCGGGCGTCCGGAGCGTTCACCTGGAGCACGCCCAGGACTGGGTGCCGGGCACCGACGCCAGGCCGAATCCGGACCGGCGCGAACAGGTCACCGTGACCCTGACCGATCCCGCGGCCACCCCTGCCGGCGAGGGCGCCGGGCTGGGACTTGGGCATGACCTCGGGAACTACGTGCGGGCGGCCCGGAACATCGACGCGAGCCCGGACCCCTCGGTGCGCGACGCGACAGCATTCCTGGGCGCTGCGCTCGCCGGCGGCACGGCCAAGCAGCATCTGTTCACCCTGCGCCGGACGCAGCCCGACGGATCAAAGCCGTCCCGCGCCGGCCTCCCGCCCGTCCGAAAGCGACCGCCGCCGGCAGGCCGGGGCGGGCCCGGGTAGCCGCCCCGGAATCAGCGGGTGCGGGTCAGGGTGCCCACTACCAGCGAGACCAGGCTGATGATCAGCGAGCCGAGGATGGCCGTCCAGAAGAAGGAGTCGACGACAAACTCGACCGGCGTGAAACTGGACAGCCAGGCCGTCAGCACCAGCATCAGCGCATTGATCACGATGGTGAAAAGGCCCAGCGTCAGGATGGTGACGGGAAGCGAGAGGAAGGAAATGATGGGCCGGACAATGGCGTTGACCAGGCCGAAGATCAGGCCGATGAAAAGGTAGGCCAGCACCGTGCCCAGGGACTCGTTGCCGGCGACGTCGGCCGCTGCCGATGCCTCGATGGCCAGGCCGGGCAGGATCCAGCTCGCCACCCACAGCGCCAGCGCGTTGACGACGACCCGCACAATGAACTTTCCCATGCGTGTATGCTGCCACATCCGGGCCGCCGGAGCGCGGAAAACCCGGTCATCGGCGCACGTATCCTTTAAGGCATGACTCCTCCTGAGAACCCCATCAAGGAAGCTGCGGTTCCGGCAGCAGGTGCGTCGGGCCGAATCCACCCCCGGCCGGTGCTCGACAGGCTGCCCAAATATGCGGCCGGCAAACCGCCGGCCGCAATCCAGGGACTGCAGTCCTACAAATTGTCCTCCAACGAAAACCCGCTGCCCCCGTTGCCCGCCGTGCTGGAAGCCATGAACGCGCAGACGGCGGGCATCATGCGCTACCCCGATCCGTTGTGCACCGCGCTGCGGACCGAACTCGGCCGGTTCCTGGATGTCCCGGCCGACGACGTGGTCACCGGCGCCGGAAGCCTGGGCGCCCTGGTGCAGATCCTGCAGACGTTTGCCGGACAGCACGAGGACGGCACCGAAGACGAGGTGATCTACGCGTGGCGGTCCTTCGAGGCTTACCCGATCATGGTCGGCCTCTCCGGTGCCCGCAGCGTGCAGGTTCCGAACCGGTCCGACGGCTCGCATGACCTGGACGCGATGCTGGACGCCGTGACCGACCGGACCAAGGTCATCCTGCTGTGCACGCCGAACAACCCCACAGGCCCGGCGCTGACGGCGGCGGAAGTGGAAGGGTTCGTCCGCAGCGTGCGCGACGACATCATCGTGGTCATCGACGAGGCCTACACGGAATTCGTCCGCGATCCCGAGGTGGTGGACGGCGTGGCCATGTACCAGAAGTACCCCAACGTAGTGGTGCTCCGGACGTTCTCGAAGGCCCACGGGCTGGCCGGCCTGCGGGTGGGCTATTCGATTTCGCAGCCGGAGATCACCCGGCACCTGCGCGTGGCGGCCACCCCCTTCGCGGTGTCGAGCCTGGCCGAGCATGCGGCCATCACCTCGCTGCGCCACTACGACGAAGTTGTAGAAAGGGTACAAAGCCTCGTCGACGAACGGGACCGCGTGGTCGCCGGACTGAACCTGCTCGGCTGGAAGATCCCGGAGACGCAGGGCAACTTCGTCTGGCTGCCGCTGGGCGACCGGGCGCAGGAGTTCGCAGAGCTGGCCGGCCGGCAGGCGCTGTCCGTGCGGGCCTTCGCCGGGGAGGGCGTGCGGGTCAGTATCGGTGAAGTGGAAGCCAACAGCCGCTTCCTGGCGCTCTGTGAGAACTATACAAACGGTCCGGGCGTTTCCTGACGGTAATGTGACCGGCCCGCACGGCACCTGCCATTAGGCTAGGACGAGATAAACGACAGATATATGCCGGGCCTGGAATGTATTCCCGGCCCGGCATATATGAACAGCGAAGATCTCTGCCGCTTAGGCAGCGGATCGGCGAGGAGTTCGTATGGGCGCTGAGCACCTGCCCGCCTCGGAATTCGACATCGAAGAGTTGGAACAGTCGCTGGTGTCCAGCGACCCCTCGGACGCGCCCGCGCTGGTGCAGCTGATGGCCCCCGACGGGACCGTCCGCGACGATGCGAAGTACAGCCCCTACGCAGCCCACCTCGACGGCGAGGCGCTGCGCGGGATGTACCGCGACATGGCATTGGTCCGCCGCTTCGACCAGGAAGCCACCGCCCTGCAGCGGCAGGGCCAACTGCTGCTCTGGCCTCCCCTGCTCGGGCAGGAAGCGGCGCAGATCGGCTCCGGCCGCGCGCTGGAGCCGCAGGACTATGTGTTTCCCACGTACCGCGAGCACGGCGTCGCCCTCACCCGCGGCCTGGACCTCTCCAACATGCTCAAGCTTTTCCGTGGTATCAGCCAGGGCGGCTGGGACCCGCGGGAGACGAACTTCCACCTTTACACGTTGGTGCTTGCCGCCCAGTCGCTGCATGCGGTCGGCTACGCCATGGGCATTCAGCGCGACGGCGACGACGGAGTGGCCGTCGCCTACTTCGGTGACGGCGCCAGCTCGGAAGGGGACGTCCACGAGTCGATGGTGTTCGCCGCCTCCAACCAGTCCCCGGTGGTGTTCTTCTGCCAGAACAACCATTGGGCCATCTCCGTGCCGACGGCGGTCCAGTCCCGCGTTCCGCTGTCCATGCGTGCCACCGGCTACGGGTTCCCGGGCATCCGGGTGGACGGCAACGACGTCGTCGCCGTTCACGCGGTCACCCGGTGGGCCGTGGAACACGCCCGCTCGGGCAACGGGCCCGTGCTCATCGAGGCGTTCACCTACCGGATGAGTGCCCACACCACCGCCGACGACCCGACCAAATACCGTGAGGCTGCCGAGGAAGAGGGCTGGCGGGAACGCGATCCGCTGCTGCGGTTGAAACGGTACCTGCGCAGCACCAACACGGCCGGCGACGGGTTCTTCGACGAGGTTTCGGCCGAAGCCGACAAGCTCGCGGCAACCACCCGCGCCGACGTCCTGGCCATGGAGGCCCCGGACTTCGAGGACCACTTCGCCAACGTCTACGCCGATCCGCACCCGTTGGTCCGCGAGGAGCTGGAATGGCACCGGCAGTACCAGGCCGGCTTCGCCGATTCCGACACCGACGACAACGCTGCCGGGGAGGCGCGCCGATGACCACCATGACGATCGCGAAGGCCATCACCAGCGGGCTGCGCGAGGCCCTCGCCAATGATCCGAAGACGCTGATCATGGGCGAGGACATCGGCAAGCTCGGCGGGGTCTACCGGGTCACCGAAGGGCTGCTGGCCGAGTTCGGCGCCGACCGGGTGGTCGACACGCCGCTGGCCGAGTCCGGCATCCTCGGGACCGCCATCGGGCTGTGCTTCCGCGGCTACCGGCCCATCTGCGAGATCCAGTTCGACGGCTTCGTCTTCCCGGCATTCAACCAGATCACCACCCAGCTGGCCAAGATCCGGAGCCGCAGCTCCGGGCTCCTGTCGGCCCCCGTCGTCGTCCGCATCCCCTACGGCGGCGGCATCGGATCCATCGAGCACCACTCGGAGTCCCCGGAGGCCCTCTTCGCGCACACGCCCGGCCTGCGCATCATCACCCCCTCGAACGCGCACGATGCCTACTGGATGACCCAGCAGGCGGTGGCCAGCCAGGATCCGGTCATCATCTTCGAGCCCAAGCGCCGCTACTGGCTCAAGGGCGAGGTGGACACCGGGTCTGCCGGCCGCGACGCCTTCAGCGCCCAGATCGTCCGCGAAGGCACCGACGCGACGATCGTCGCCTACGGGCCGCTGGTACCGGTCGCCTTGGCCGCGGCGAAGGCGGCGGAAGAGGACGGCAACAGCGTTGAGGTCATCGACCTGCGCTCCATCTCCCCGATCGATTTCGACACCATCACCGCATCCGCGGAGAAGACCGGGCGGCTGATCGTCACCCACGAAGCCCCGACCTTCGGCGGCATCGGCGGGGAGATCGCCGCGCGCGTCGGCGAACGCGCCTTCCTGAGCCTGGAGGCGCCGGTGCTGCGCGTCGGCGGCTTCCATATGCCTTACCCGGTGGCGAAGGTGGAGGAACAGTACCTGCCGGACATCGACCGCCTGCTCGAGGCCCTCGACCGTTCGCTCGCCTACTGATATCGGAGTTTCCATGTCGAACACGCAGATTTTCAACCTCCCGGATGTCGGCGAGGGACTGGTCGAGGCCGAAATCGTGTCCTGGAAGGTCAAGCCGGGGGACACCGTGGCGGTCAACGACGTCATCGTGGAGATCGAGACGGCCAAGTCGCTGGTCGAGCTCCCCAGCCCCTACGCGGGCGTGGTATCGGAACTGCTGGTGCCGGAGGGGCAGACCGTAGAGGTCGGCACCCCGATCTTCGCGGTCGCCGCCGAAGGCGCCGCACGGCAGCCCGCAGGCTCCGAGCAGCCCGCCGCTCCGGCGCGCCCCGCGGCCCCCGTTCCGGAACAGCCCGTGCCCGAGGCCACCGCCGAGGGCGGGCCGTTGGTCGGCTCCGGCCCCAAGGCCGATCCGGTGAGGCGGCGCCCGCGCCGCGGCAGTGCCCCGGCTTCCCGTCCCACAACGACGACGGCGGCCCGCCCTTCCGCGGCCGGCTCCGGCGGCGGCGACGCACCCGCCGCGGAAATCCATCTGCCCGAGCCGCACGGCCAGGCCCAGCACGTGCCGCCGGTTCCCGCCGACGACGACTCCGCCGTTCCCGGGGCGGCTCCCGCCGCCGGTGCCGGGCACGCCCGGGGCGAAGCCGTCCAGGCCGCCGTCACCAGGCTGCTGACCCGGGTGCTCGCCAAGCCGCCGGTGCGCAAGGCCGCCAAGGATTTGGGCATCAACCTGGCGGACATCACCCCCACGGGCAAGGGCGGCGAGGTCACCAAGCAGGATCTGCTCAGCTACCAGGCCCAGCGCGAGGCCGAGCAGGCAGCTGCCCCGACGTTCTGGGCCCCGCGCAAGGGGCTGGACAACCGGATCGAGCGGGTCCCGGTCAAGGGCGTGCGCAAGGCGACCGCCAAGGCCATGGTTGAGTCGGCCTTCAGCGCCCCGCACGTGAGCATCTTCGTGGATGTGGATGCCTCGCGGACCATGGAGTTCGTCCAGCGGCTGAAGAAGTCCCGCGACTTCGAAGGCGTCAGGGTCTCGCCGCTGCTCATCCTGGCCAAGGCCGTCATCTGGGCCGCCGCGCGCAACCCGAACGTCAACGCCAGCTGGGTGGAGACGGAGTCAGGCGACGAGATCCACGTCAAGCACTTCATGAACCTGGGCATTGCCGCCGCCACCCCGCGCGGCCTGCTGGTTCCGAACATCAAGGACGCCCAGGACCTCTCGCTCAAAGAGCTCGCGGTAGCCCTCAACGACCTGGCCACCACGGCCCGCGCTGGCAAGACCAAGCCCGCCGACATGCAGAACGGCACCCTCTCCATCACCAACATCGGGGCGCTGGGAATCGACATCGGCACCCCGATCATCAACCCGGGCGAAGTCGCCATCGTCGCCTTCGGCACCATCCGGCAGAAACCGTGGGTCGTCTCCGGCGAAGTCATTCCGCGCTGGATCACCACGCTGGGCGGATCGTTCGACCACCGCGTGGTGGACGGCGACCTGTCCGCCAGGTTCATGGCAGACGTCGCCGCGATCATGGAAGAACCGGCCCTGCTGCTGGATTGACGGTGCGCCGCGGCATGCTGGATTGACGGCGTCGTCGTCGCAATTGACGAGACGTGCGCTGCCGCATGCCGGACGGACATTGCCCTGCGCGCAGATGCCCGCCGGGCCACGGTTGGTTATGATCGCGGTGTGGCGAGGAGGAGCACCATCAGGTGATTGAGACAGCGGGCAACGCGGCGACCCACGGCGCAGAACCTACAGTGATCCCGACGGCGGACCTGTACGACCAGCGCGGCGACGAACTGGCGTCGCTGTCGCTCCAGTTCGGCAACTTCGGCGGCCGGGCGTCGTTCAGCGGGCCGGTCCGCACCATCAGGTGTTACCAGGACAACGGGCTGGTGAAATCCGTCCTCAACTCCCCGGGCCACGGCGCCGTGTTGGTGGTCGACGGCGGCGGCTCGCTGGAGACAGCCCTGATGGGGGATATGATCGCCGCGGCCGCCGTGGCCAACGGCTGGTCCGGGGTGATCATCAACGGGGCGGTCCGGGACCGGGCGGCCCTCGCGCAGCTGCCGCTCGGCGTCAAGGCGCTCGGCAGCAACCCGCGGAAGAGCGCCAAGGACGCCAGCGGGGAAACAGACGTTCCCGTCGAAATCGGTGGCGTGCTCTTCCGGCCGGGAGCCACGGTCCACGCCGACCTGGACGGCATCCTGGTAGGCGCCTGACCGCGGCCGTGGTGTCTGCTCGGAGGACGGCGTCCGGGATCCGCTCTGCAGTGATCAACGACCTCATGCCCTAACGGACCACCAAGGGAGGCGTTCCGGCTGTGAAAGACTGGGAGCATGAGTAACAACAGGCCCTCGGGTCAGCGCAACGACTCCGGCGTGCCCAGGATCGACTGGAAGGGCACCCTGTGGGCCATGGCGGCCGTCTTCCTGCTCAGCTACGTCATGATCTGGCTGATGCCGGGACTGCACCCCATCCTGCGGATCCTCATCGTGATCGGCCTGTATTTTGCCGGCCGCTACGCGTACTACCGCTATTTCAAGAACCGGCGCCGGCCATAGCCTTTGCGAGGACGGGCGCCAGTCGCCGCACGCCCTCGCGAATGGCCTCTTCGGGCACGGCGCTGAAAGCCAGCCGCAGCTGGCGTGACGGCTCCTCGGAGGGGCTGAACGCCGCCCCCGGGATGAAGACCACGCCGGCCTCGATCGCGTCGTAGAGCAGCGGGTAGGTGTCGACGCCCTCCGGGAGGGTGATCCAGACGAAGAAGCCGCCGTCGGGTTCGGTCCAGCTGGCTCCGGCCGGCATGAACTCCTCCAGCGCCGACAACATGGCGGCACACCGGGTGGCGTACAACCGGCGGTAGGTATCGATCTGCCCCACCCAGTCGTGCTCGTCCAGGTAGGCAGAGATCAGCATCTGGTTCAGGGTGGGCGGGCACAGGGTGACGGCCTCGTTGGCGAGGTAGAAGCTCCGCTGCAGGTGGTCGGGCAGCAGCGCCCAGCCGATCCGCAGGCCCGGCGCCAAAATCTTCGAGAACGAACCCAAATAGACCACGTCGTCGGGATTGTCTGCGCGCAGCGGCCGCAAGGGCTGGCCGTCGAAGCGCAGCAGTCCGTACGGATTGTCCTCGAGCACCAGGACGCCGGCCTCGCGGCAGATGTCCACGATCTGCTGCCGGCGCTCGGCGGCCAGCGTGATGCCGGAGGGATTGTTGAAGCTGGGAATGGTGTAGAGGAACTTGATGCTGCGGCCCTCGCCCTGCAGCTCTTCAATGCGGCGCTGGAGTTCCGAGGGCACGAGACCGTGTTCGTCCATCGACACCGGCTCCACCTGGACCTCGTAGGCCTCGAAGGTGTTCAGTGCGCCCACGTAGGTGGGATCCTCGCACAGCACCACATCGCCGGGGTTGCAGAAGACTTTGGCGGCCACATCCTGGGCGGACTGTGAACCCGCCGTCACGACCACGTTCTCCGGATCCACGCCGGTGATGCCTTCCCGCGCCATGACCTCGCAGATCTTTCGCCGCAGGTCCGGGGTACCCTGGCCGCCGCCGTATTGCAGGGCGGTCATCCCATGCTCGGCGATCAGCCGCTGCGCCATGCCGGCGATCTTCTCCAGGGGCAGGGACTGCAGGTAGGGGTTTCCGCCGGCCAGGGAAACCAGTCCGGGGCGCATCGAGATGTCGAAGACGTCGCGGACGGCTGATTGTTTGATGTTTGCGGCGCGCTGCGAGAACAGGTGCTGGTGCCGGTGCGCCGCAGTGGCGCGTTCCAGCGCCACTTCCGTTTCGATGGGCAGGGTTTCGGAAAGGTCTGCGTCCTGTGAAGTCACTCACACAGGATAGCCCGGGGCGTTACGGGATAGGAAACAGAAGTTTTCTATTGGTGCTGCCCGGGGCTAGAGCCAGCCCGCGTCCCTGGCCTTGAGCGCGGCCTGGAAACGGCTTTCCGCGCCGAGCTGCTCCAGCATCCAGGCGATGTGGCGCCGGCAGGTGCGGACGCTGATGTCCAGCCTCCGCGCAATCACCTCGTCGGAGTAACCGGCGGCCATGGCATTGAGGATGGAATGCTGGATGCCGTTGAGATCCGAGGCGCCGTTATCCTGCCCGTCCAAAACGTAGGGATCGGCCAGCTCCCAGGCCACATGGAACAGGTTGATGAAGACCTGGATCAGGTTGAAGTCGCGTACCACCAGAGCGCCGCGGTCTTCCGGATGCAGCTGGCGCCCGATCAGTGCGAGGTTGCGGTCGAAGATCATGATCTTGAGCGGCACGTAGGGCAGGGTTCGGTACTCGCCGCCGGCCGGGGAGATCGCGGCGACCGCTTTGCGGGTGGGCACATGGTCCAGGGTGCTGGCGTGGCTGATGTTCTTGCGGACGACCCCGCGGTTGAGGAGTTCGATGTCCTTTTGGATGCCCTCTTCGTGGACATCGGCGGAGGCGCCGGAGCCCGGCTGGCTGATCAGCACCTGCTCGGAAACGTCACGGCCATAGTCCACCAGCAGCTTGCGGATTACCCCGGGGTCTTCGAGGACCTCCACGGAGGAGTCCAGCGACACCCGTTTGCGGGCTGCCAGGTAGGTGGGCACGAGAGCCGCCATGTCCGCACGGTGTCCGCTGATCTTGGTGCGCAGGTCGATCAGCAGACGCTCGTCGGAGTCCACCAGTTGCGACAGGGCAACGTCGGGGGAGATGGCGACATAGCATTCGACATCGGGTGCCGGCTGCTGCAGCAATTGCCTGCTGACCAGCTCGCCGATGGCGATGTTGAGGTCACGGATGGTGTAGCCGAGTGCCGTGGACATGGTTTCTTTGGTCCAGCCGGGATGGGCCACGGCGAATTCATAGACCTCGAATGCCGTCCCGCTCAGCATAGGGCGCTCCTCCGGTTGATCCATTTACGTATCACGCAGGGCCTGCTGTTTCTGGTGCGGTGCGGCCGCTCTTTGGCCAGTCTAAAGCACTTCTTGGGCCCATCTTGCGCCATTTGCCGGCGGCCACATCCTGCCATGGCCACATTATGCCATCGCCTGGCGGTCTGCGGCCGATGATCCCGAGGGGGCGCTCCTTTCCCCGGATTTCCGGGGCGGCAGGCGGTTTTGACCACCTGTCCGGAACGTGACAGAGCAAGCCGGGAGGCACGATCATGGCATGTCCGGATGTTGCAACGGGATTGGCTGGACAGGCGCAGCAGAAGCACGGAACTCTTGAACATGTCGGGGGCGAGCAACCCGGCTGGATTTGTCACTGTACGAACCTAAGCCATGTGAAGGGAATGACATGTTCAAGAAGATCGCAAGCATCGCGGCAGGTCTGCTGGTTGCCTTGGGGGCGGTCTCTGCGGCCACTCCGGCAGTAGCCGCCGATCTAGGACCGGTTCCCCATTCTGAAAACGCCACCGCTTCCGCCTATATCTGGGACTGGTAAAAAGCCGCCCCATCTCATCGGCATTGTGCTGATTCCGTAACCAGGATGACGCCGGCTATCCCTCCCCAACCACCACAACATCGAACCAGGAGTAGCGCATGAGCCAGCTGACAGCCATCCGCCCAACAAGTTCGGTGAACGTTAAATCGTACTGGTGGGTTCTGTCTATTTACACGGGTAGGCAGGACGTAGTCGACGCAGTCATAGGAGAACTGGTTACACCGCTGGTCGCCCACGCTCGCCGCGAAGGCGTGGGCCGCTGGTACTTCAACCACAGTGCCGACCAGATGGGGCCTCACCTGAAGGTCCGGTTCCTGGGCCGCCGCCCAATCCTCGACAGCCTCCAAAGGTTCGAGCTGGCGGCCCGGGACCGGGTCCTCGACATCCTGCCAGGCATCACGACCCAGGAAACTTTCGTCTTGCCTTTCGGCAGCGAGGATTCCATTCAGCTTTCGCCGGCCGATGCCGCCGTCCCCGTACCCGAAGCGGACCTGGACCGTTTTGGGGGACCCGATGGGCTGGATCTCGCGGAGGAGGTATTCGAACTGTCCTCCGAGCTGGCCATGTGGGCCACGCAGCGTTTCAGCAAGGCCCAAGGACGTTCGGCGCTCGCCTCCCTGCTCCTCTGCGATGCGGCGTGGGCCATGATGTACGGGCCGAAGGCGCAACAGTGGCCGGACCGGGGCAGGCTGTCCTGGGACTACTGCTGGGACAACCATCTTCGGGTGTCCACGGCCGAGCTGGGCCGTTCGGCTCCGAAGGCGCGGCACAGCCTCACCGCAGGACTGGTTGCCCGCACCGCACCGATGCACCGCCTGATGGCGGCGACGGCGGACGAGAGCAGCGTCCAGAACTGGCGCCGCCGCTGGATCAGGACCCTTGACTCGTACCTGTACCGGGCGGACCGTGCGCGCGTTAGCCGCAGCGCGCAGCAATTAACGTTTTCCCAGGCCCACCTGCTGATGAACCGGTTGGGGTTCACCACGTGGGAAGAGGCGGCACTCGGCGTCTACGCCAGGGCTTGGTCGCCCGAAGTCGAATCTTCGCTGTTGGAGAAGAGGACAAAATGAGCCCGTTCGGTTTCTCGTCGGTTGGACCCGAATCCAGCAAGGTTCCGGATGTTTCGAACGAAGGAACAGCATCATCCCTGGATCAGGTCGGGGTCCTGGGAGCGCACGCCCAGGATGATGACCTCTGGAACCTCACCGGCAGCAACTACTCGCGCGACGCCGCGTGGGCAGACCAGGCTTGGCAATAGGAGAATGCCCGCCGGCATCTGCGTCGGCCCCCACATCATTCCTCCCCCAACAGGATCAGGCCGGAGCGACCCCCAACGCTCCGGCCTGGTCCTGTCTTCGCGGGTGCTGCCCCTCAGGGGCTGTTTCTACCCCTCACGCCGTGATGGGGGCGGCCCTGATCAGTTGTAGAGCATGCCGCCGTCTACCAGCAGCACCTGGCCGGTGACGTAATCGGAGTCGGGGCCGGCGAAGAAGGACACGATCTTTGCCACGTCTTCCGGCGTCTCGATCCGGCCGAGGGCGATGCCCTCCACGTTCTCCTTGAGGTTCTGACCGATCGGCTTACCGTTGATCTTGCTGAGTTCCTTGTCGATGAGCTCCCACATGCCGGTTCCGACAATGCCGGGCGCATACGCGTTGACCGTGATCCCCTTGGGTGCCAGCTCCTGCGCCGCCGCCTGCGTGAAGCCGCGCACGGCGAACTTGGAGGCGGAGTAGGCGCTGAGGATCGGGAAGCCTTGGATGGCAGCGATGGAGGCAGCCGAAATGATCTTGCCTCCGTGGCCGAGCTCGTCAAACTTGGCGGCCGCGGCCTGGATGCCCCAGACCACGCTGTTGACGTTCACATTGAAAATCTGGTCGAGTTCCTGCTCGCTGATTTCAAGGACCGGCTTGATCTGGGCAATGCCTGCGTTGTTGACGATGACGTCGAATCCGCCGAGCTGGTCGGCTGCCGTGTCGACAGCCGCAACGACGTCGTCCCTCTTGGCGACGTCAGCTGCCACGAAAACGGACTTGCGCCCGAGGCCTTCGATCTCCGCCGCGACAGCCTCGCCCTTGGCGCGCTGCGGCTCGATATCGGCGATGGCGACGTTGAAGCCGTCTTCGGCCAAGCGAAGAGCGATAGCCCGCCCGATGCCTTGGCCGGCGCCGGTTACGAGAGCGACCTTGTCCTGCACAGTCATTGATGTCTCCTTTGTACTGCTTCCAGCCCGCCGTTGCGTTTATCCAGCGCCACGGCCGGCTGCGGTGGACACCGTCGAATTACAACCGGTGTCACTAGGCGTAACACAGACCCGTCAGGATTCATTCCTTTGCATGTTAAAGCGTGCCGGGGCAGGCCAAGCCGAAGCAGCGCCGCAGCGGCCGTCCAGCGGCCGTCCAGCGGCCGCCTAGTGGCCGAAAACGTCCGCGTCGGTGATGTCCGCGGTGCCCCGGTCCAGCGCGGAGAGCCGGGCCAGCTCACCGGCCTCCAGCATGAAGTCGAAGATGGCGAAGTTCTCGGCCAGCCGGTCCGGGTGCGCGGACTTGGGGATGGGCACGTGCCCCAGCTGAGTGTGCCAGCGGAGCACGATCTGGGCCGGGCTCTTGCCGTACTTGCCGGCCAGCGACAGAACCGCCGGTTCCCGCAACAGGTCGCCGCCTTTCCCGAGCGGGCTCCAAGACTCCGTGACGATGCCGCGCTGGCGGTGTATCTCCACGAGGTCCGCGCGGGTATGCCGGGGATCCAGTTGAATCTGGTTGACCTCCGGTACCAGCCCGGCGTCGAACAGCCGTTGCAGGTGCGCGGGTTTGAAGTTTGACGTGCCGATGGCCCGAACGCTCCCGTCCTCCAGCAAACGGGTCAGCCCCTCGAACGCCTCTACGTAGCGGTCCTGCCCGGGGTTGGGCCAGTGGATCAGCAGCAGGTCCACGTAGTCGACGCCCAGCCGGCGGGCGCTGGCCTCGCAGGCCTGCCGCGCGCCGTCGACGCTGTGCCACTGCTTATTGAACTTGGTGGTGATGAAGATTTCCGCGCGGTCAAGCCCGCCGCGGCGCAACCCCTCGCCGACGCCTTCCTCGTTACGGTAATTTTCCGCGGTGTCGAACAGCCGGTAGCCGAGGTTGAGTGCAGTTTCGACCGTACGGGCGGCTTCCGCATTGTCCAGGGGCCAGGTTCCCAGTCCCAGCAGCGGCATCTTGGCCCCGTTGCGGAGGGTCACGAGCGGAGCAAGCAGGTCGGCCACGATCACAGTCTCCTCTGGTTGTCCTTCAGGACCCGGTCCCGGGCCCGTGGCACCCAGCCTAGGGGTGATCGCGCCGGCTGTGCACCCCGGGTGCCTGCCGCAGCCAGGGCGGCACCCGGAGAAGGGGATGCCGCGGCCGCGGATTCGCGGGGCCCCGCGGGAAGAGTCCGCTAACCGGCAGCGGAGGCGGCGTCCGCCGAACCTGCGTCGGGTGCGGCGGTCCGGGTTTCCAGCCAGGCCAGCACGTCGGAGAGCAGGATCCGCCGGTGGGTCCCGCGGTATTGGACCGGAATGGTCCCCGCGTCGGTCAGGCGCCGCATGTAGGTCAGGGACACGCCGGCCACCTCCGCCGCCTGCGAGGTGTTCAGCAGTTCGACTGCGGAGCTGACCATCACCGCGTCGCCGTGGGCAAAGCGGCGGAGCATATCGACGACGGCGTCCGCCGCTTGGGCGGGCAGCTTCACCGTGGTGCCGTTGACGAAGACGGTGACGTCGGCGCTCTCGTCGAGCGCCCGCTGCAGTCGCTGCGCCTGGGCTGCCGGGAGGGCATCGGTGGTGCGGGGAGTCAGCTGGGCCATGGGGACAGCGTAAGACACTTCCCGGCCCGCACCGGGGAAGGCGTGCTGCGCCGTCGTTGGTGCCGCGGACGTGCCCGGCGGCGGCCGTTAACATTCCCCGACGGCCCGGCGGCGGCCGTTGACCTTCGCCGACGGCCCGGCGTCGGGTAGGCGTAAACTGCTGTTCTCGACGGACAGCGTGCGCCGTCCGCGGAAGCGAACATCCGCCGACTCCGAGGAGACCATCGTGGGCAGACCGTTCTGCGCCGAACTACAGTGCGCTGCGCACGCCGCGCACCGGCCGGAGCCCGCGGCCTGACATGGAGCACATCGCCAGCCTCCCCTTCGGATACGCGGTCAGCGTGCTGTTCGTGATCGTGATGCTGCGCGCCAATGCCACGTACTGGGCCGGCAGGGGAGTGGCCGCCGGCGGGCGGCACACCCGCCTGGTCCGCCAGTTGGACTCGCCGGCCATGCGCCGCGCGGAGGCGGTCATCGCCCGCTGGGGAGCCCTCGCCGTCGCGCTCTGCTTCCTGACGGTTGGCGTCCAGACCGCAGTCAACGCGACGGCCGGCCTTGGCCGGATGCCGCTGCGCAGGTACATGCCGGCCGTCGTGGTCGGCTCGGTGCTGTGGGCGGTGCTGTATGCCACCGTGGGCCTGGCCGCCCTCAACGCCTGGCTGGCCGCGGCCGCGGGGTCCCCGCTGGGCATCGCCGTCGTGGTGCTGCTGGTGGCGGCGGTGGTCGCCGCCGTCGTTGTGGCCCGCCGGCGCCGTCGGCGGCGCCATCCGGCATCGCTCTGACGCCGGTTTGCCTCCCGCCACGGACGGAGGTGGCGCATGCCTCAATCGGCATTCGCCCCTTACGTTAGTGGCCCCGGCGGCGAAAACATTAGGCTAGGAGTATGTCCGCTCTAAGAAACCGTCGTGCCGCCGCCCTTCCCGCAAAATTGTCCCGCTCCTGGCTTCTGGCCTCGGCGGCTGATGAAGCGAATTTCGGGCCGGCACTGGCCTCTGAAGCAGACTCCGTCATTTTCGACATGGAAGATGCCGTGCAGGCGGCGGGCAAGGCAGCGGCGCGGGAGCGGGTGGTGGAGGCCCTCTCCACCGGCATGACCGCCTGGGTCCGGGTGAACGGCATGGAAACCGAGTACTGGGCGGACGACCTGGCCGCCCTGTCGAAGGCGCCGGGCCTGCGCGGCGTCATGCTGGCGATGACGGAGAAACCCGAGCAGGTTACGCACACCGCGATGCGACTGCAGGCCGGTACCCCGGTGCTGGCCCTGATCGAGTCCGCCATCGGGATTGAGAACGCCACCGACATCGCCCGCGCGCCGGGCACCTTCCGCCTCGCCTTCGGCGTGGGCGACTTCCGCCGCGACACCGGGGCCAGCGATTCACCGATGGCCCTGGCATACGCCCGCTCCCGGCTCGTGGTTGCCTCCCGCGTGGGCCAGCTGCCCGGCCCCATCGACGGCCCGACCGTCGGGGCGCTCGGCGAAGAACTGCTGGAAGCCTGCAAGGTGACGGCGTCCATGGGCATGACCGGCAAGCTCTGCCTGCTCACCGATGCCGCCGACACCATCAACAAGGGACTCTCGCCCAGCGAGTCGGAGATCAAGTGGGCGCACGAACTCCTCGATGCGCACGCCGCCGGCGCGGTGGTGGGCGACGGTTCCTACCTGCCGCGCCTCGCCCGCGCCGAGAAGATCTCTTCGCTCGCCGACTCCTACGGACTCTGGAACGCCTAGGTTCCGCAGTCCGGCCGCGGAACTCCGTCCGGGCCGCACCGTCGGCGCCGACCCGGACGCGGGCTCAGTCCCGGCCGCAGGCTTAGTCCCGGCCGCCGAACAGCTCCCGCAGGCTCAGCGCCGGCCGCCCGGTCAGCAGGTCCACGTCGTGGGTCACCAGGTCCAGCTCCCCGGCGGCAATGGCCGTGTAGGTGCTGACCCAGGCATCCAGCTGCCAGTCCGGGGCGCCGTAGTGCGCCCGGCTTGCGTAGGCCTCCTCCACCGTTTCGTTGAGGAACGACGTCGGCCGGCCGGTGGCCTCCGCGATGGCCGCTGCCGCCTCGGCCAGGGTCACCGACTCCGGGCCGGTCAGCTCATAGGTAAAGCCGGCGTGGGGCATGGGTTCGGCCAGGATGGTCGCGGCCGCCCGGGCTACGTCCTCGCGGGCCACGAAGCCCGCCTTTCCGTCCCCCGCCGGGCCGCGGATCACGCCCGATTCGTCGGCGAACGACGGCAGGACGTCTGCGTAGAAGTTGTTGCGCAGCAGCGTGTGCTTCAGGCCGGTTCCACGCAGTTTCTCCTCGGTGGCGTAGTGGTCCCTGGCCAGCGTGAACGTTGCGTCCTCGGTGGCGCCGATGAACGAGGTGTAGACAATGTGCTGCACGCCGGCGTCGATGGCGGCGTCGATGAAGGTGAAATGCTGCTGCAGCCGGTCCTCGGCTTCGGCGGCGGACACCATGAACACTGTCTCGATGCCTTGCAGCGCGGCGGCGACGGCGGCCTTGTCGCCATAGCCGGCAGTCGCCGTCGTCGTCCCGGGCAGCTGCGGCGCACGCGACGGGTCGCGGACAATCAGCCGCTGTGGAAGGTTCTTCTCCGCCAGCATCCTGGCGACCATGCCGCCCAGCTCGCCGGTGGCGCCGGTGACGGCAATCGGGGTTTCCATGGGGGAGACGGGTGTGCTCATAGCACCAGCCTAATAGGCGCGGCAACACCCCGCGGGCGGGGACGTTTTTGCTACCGTGGGGACGTGCCAGCAGCCCAGAGTCCCGCCGGTCGGTTCGCGCCCAGCCCCTCGGGTGAACTGCACGTCGGCAACCTGCGCACCGCGCTGCTCGCCTGGCTCTTCGCCCGCAGCACCGGCCGCCGCTTCCTCATCCGCGTGGAGGACCTGGACCGTGCGCGGGCCGGGTTCGAGGCCCGGCAGCTGGCGGATCTCGCGGCCATCGGCCTGGACTGGGACGGCGAGGTTGTGCGCCAGACCGACCGCGCCGCGGTCTACCGCCACGCGCTCGGACAGCTGGCGGAGGCCGGCCTGGTCTACGAGTGCTTCTGCACGCGGCGCGAGATCGCCGAGGCTCCCAGCGCGCCGCATGCTCCGGAGGGCGCGTATCCGGGAACCTGCCGCAACCTCACCGACGCCGAACGCGAGGAACGCCGCCAGCTCCGCCCCGCGGCACTGCGGCTGCGCGCCGACACGGCCAGCTACACGGTGCCCGACCGGCTGCACGGCGACTACACCGGCGTCGTTGACGACTTCGTGCTGCGGCGGAACGACGGGGTACCCGCCTACAACCTGGCGGTGGTGGTGGACGACGCCGCACAGGGCGTGGACCAAGTGGTGCGCGGCGACGACCTCCTGACCTCCGCCCCACGGCAGGCATACCTCGGGTCGCTGCTGGGGCTGCCGCCGGTCGAATACGTGCACGTGCCGTTGGTCCTCAACGAACGACGGCGGCGCCTGGCCAAGCGCGACGGCGCGGTGACCTTGGGCGCACTCGAGCTGGCCGGGCTGGACGCGGCCGCGGTGCGCGGCCTGTTGCTGGCCTCGCTGGGCTTGCCGGACGTCCCGCTGCCCAAGCTGCTGTCCGAGTTCCGGCCCGATGCCCTGCCGGTTGAGCCGTGGATCTTCGAGCCGCCGGAGCTGGTTCCCGACCCCAGCTGACGGCAGGCGGGAAACTGCCCGCTCGCCCGGGACTCATAACCGCGGACAACCTGGCCGGCACAGCGGCGGACTTCACCGCGTGTTTGCCGGTGCGTCGCCCGGCGCCGCTAGTCTTCGGCAGATGGGCGGACTATTCGTGGCGCTGGGCGACAGCTTTACCGAGGGCGTGGGGGACTACAACGCCAATTTTCCCAATGGCGTGCGCGGCTGGGCCGACCGGGTGGCCAAGCAGCTGGGCAAGCAGGACCCGGACTTCCGCTACGCCAACCTGGCGGTACGCAGCAAGCGGCTCCACCAGATCATCGCGGACCAGCTGGAACCGGCCATCGAGATGCAGCCAACCCTGGTCTCCTTGTATGCCGGCGGCAACGACATTTTGGAGCTTAAGCGGAGCATGCCGGAACTCCTGGCGGAGTACGAATCCGCCGTCCGCCGGCTGGCCGAAACGGGTGCGCGGTTGATCCTTTTCACCGGCTTTGAGGTCATGCTCCCGCCCGTCCTAGAGCCGATGCGGCGGCGCAACTGGGTGTTCAACGAGGCCGTCCGGGACCTGTCCCGGCGTTACGGGGCGGTGCTGGTGGACCACTGGGCGTTCGACCTCTATCAGGACCGGAGGATGTGGGACACGGACCGGCTGCATATGTCCGCGCTGGGGCACAAGTACATGGCGGCCAGGGTCTTGGAGGCCCTCGGCGTGGAGCACACACTCAGGCTGAAGCGGCCGGAGGCTCCGGTGCGGGCGGGCTGGCGCGCGGCACTCCGGCGCGAGCGCGACTGGCTGCAGGAATGGGTGGTCCCGATGTTCGGCCGCAAGCTCAGGGGCGTCACGCTGGGGGACAATCTGGCGCCGCGCTGGCCGGAGCCGGTCCAGGTCTCGCACGGGCTGAAAAAGCTGGCCAGACAGCGTGCCGCTGCTTCCGCCGGCTGACGTCCCGGCAGGGCTCTGGCCCGGCTGACCTACGGCTGACCTCCCCGCAGTTCTTACCGGCCTGCGCGGCGGCGGCTGTACGCTGTTGCAACAACAGGGGACCGCGGCCAGGCCGCGCCGTCGGTGAGGAGGGTTGTGGCCATGTCCGTCCAGGAACCGCGCGATCCCGTGCCGGCGCTCGACCTTCCCGCGGCGTTCCGGGAACCCACCATCAAGGTCCGGGCCGGCTGGGTCACCGCCGTCGTGCTGACCAATCTTGGCATCAATGCGGCGTTCTTCGGCCCGCTGCAGGTGCTGCTGGCCCAGCAGTCGCAGGCGTTCGATGCCGTGAACAAGGAAGCCGTCCTGGCGATGGCCACCGGCTTCGGCGCCGCCGTGTCACTGGTCGCCAATCCGGTCTTCGGGGCGCTGAGCGACCGGACCACCTCCCGGTTTGGACGACGCGTGCCGTGGGCGCTGGCCGGCGGCGTCCTGGGCTTCGCCGCGCTGTTGCTGCTGTCCGGCGCCCCCAACATCGCGGTGATGGTGATCGGCTGGTGCCTGGTGCAGGCCGGGTGCAATGGCGCCTACGCGGCCGTTACGGCCAGCATTCCGGACCGCGTGCCGCGGCGGCAGCGCGGCCAGATCGGCGGTCTGGCCGCCATCGGGCAGACGCTGGGTATTGTGATGGGCGCGGTGCTGGCCAATCTGGCCGGCGGCTTCGTCCTCGGCTACATCTACTGTGCCGTGTTCCTGCTGGCCAGCATCATTCCGTTCGTGATCGCGGGCCGGGACACCCCCTTGCGCAAGGCCGACCGCCCGCCCTTCGCCTGGTCCGGCTTCCTGAAGGGCTTCTGGATCTCCCCGGCCAAGCACCCCGACTTCGGCTGGGCGTGGCTGACCCGCTTCCTGGTTAATCTCGGCAACAACATTTTCACCCTCTACCTGTTCTTCTTCCTCCAGGACGCCGTGGGGCATCCGGACCCGGCCGCCGGCGTGCTGCTGCTGACCGGGGTCTATGCGGCCATGGTGGTGGTGATGGCGGTCGTGGGCGGACCTCTGAGCGACCGGGTGGGGCGCCGCAAGCCGTTCGTCATCGCGTCCTCGGTCACCATCGCAACGGCCTCGGTCATCGTGGCGATCACGCCCGCGTGGCCGGCCGTGGTCGGCGCGGCCATGGTCCTCGGCGCGGGCTTCGGCATGTTCCTGGCCGTCGACTTCGCCCTGCTCACGGAGGTGCTGCCGAGCGCAGCCGACCGGGGCAAGGACATGGGCGTCATCAACATCGCCGCCTCGTCGCCTCAGGTGATCGCCCCGTTGATCGCCGCGCCCACCGTGCTCTACCTCGGCGGTTACACGGCGCTGTTCGTGCTCTCCGCCGTGATCGGGCTGCTCGGCGCGGTCTTCGTGGTCAAAATCAAAGGCGTGCGGTAGCCGCGAGCGCACGTCGCTGCGCCGACACCGCCGCCTCTGCGGCCTCAGGCAGCCCCGTGCAGGGCCGGGTCGGCGGGTTGGCCGCGGAGCGGCTAGTCGATGAAGGCTGCCTTCGAGCTGTACTCCTGATAGAGCCGCGCTGCGTCGCCGACCGGCAGCTGTCCATACTTCAGGGCGGTCAGCAGCCCGTCGAGTTGCGCGCTGGCGGACTCGGCCGTCGAGATCTGCTCCGCGCTGTTGCGGGAATTGGCGAGGCCGGACGCAATCGCGGCGGTAAGGGAGAGGATCGACGCCAGGATGCAGATGACCTGCCAGACGATCGAGGTGCTGGATAGCGAGAAAGCGCCCGCCACCGCCGTGTTGAAATTGTTCTGGCCGAAGCCCGGGCCCGCCGTCAACGCGGCGACGACCGAGCTCCCGACGACGCTGACGTTGGTTAGGCGGTTGCGTTTGGGACGGGCGCGGCGAAGAAAAGCCCTGATCTCATCACGGCGCTGGTCGATTTGCCGGGTCAGGTCCTGACGGTTCTGTGCGTCGTCCATGATGTCCCCGCGCCTTCCGTTAACCAGCCCCGCCCCTGTAGCCGCGAGGTATCGCTGCACCGTATATCAGATTGCCCGTCGAGGGCTACGTTTTTTCACGGACCGAGCAGGATTCGAGAAGCCGGGGCCCTGCGTGGCTGCTACTGTCGGTCGTGATTCGTACAAGGGAGATCGAGATGAGCGCCAACCAGAAGTCCGATGCGGGCGGCTTTTCGGAGGCCGAGCGTGCCGCCATGAAGGAGCGGACCCAGGAGCTGAAGGCGCAGGGGCGCAGCGGCCAGAAGAAGGCCGACAACGAGCGCGCCGTGCTCAACGCCATCGCCGAGATGCCCGCCGCCGACCGCGTCCTCGCGGAACGCATTCACTCGCTCGTCACCGCGAACGCGCCCGGGCTTCTGCCCAAGACCTGGTACGGGATGCCTGCATACGCCAACACGGACGGCAAGGTCGTCTGCTTCTTCCAGGGCGCGGCCAAGTTCCAGGCCCGCTACGCGACCTTCGGATTCAACGATGCGGCCTCGCTCGACGACGGACCGATGTGGCCGGTCTCGTTTGCAATAGTTGAGTGGACCCCGGCAGTGGAAGAAAAGGTCGGGGCGCTCGTCAAGGCCGCGACCGCCTGAGGGCCCTCTCCGACCAGCGGAAACCAGCGACGGCGGGTGGCTGCGTGAGGCGACCACCCGCCGTCGGATGTGAGGCAGGGTTACTCGACGACCTCAAAGGTGATGGTCTCGGTGAACTCGCGGCCGTGCACG
This sequence comes from Arthrobacter senegalensis, assembly GCF_059091765.1. Lineage (NCBI taxonomy): Bacteria > Bacillati > Actinomycetota > Actinomycetes > Micrococcales > Micrococcaceae > Arthrobacter > Arthrobacter senegalensis. The sequence goes on from NZ_JBNHGZ010000002.1 coordinate 862,881, forward strand.
TCGGTTGCGGTGACCGTGGCGGTGTGCTCGCCGACGGCCAGGCCGGCCGGCAGTTCGAGTCGCCACAGGTGGGAGGTGCGGTCGTGCAGGCCGCCGCCGTGCACAAACTGCTCGATGGTGGCGGTGGGATCGGTGTACTCGGCACCAATTAGCGGGACGTCGTCGGCGGTCATCGACTGGGTGCGCGTGGCTTCGGCGCTTTCGGCGCCATCGATGGAGACCTTCACGGTGGAGCCGGTGGAGCCCATCCAGAAGTTGGTGGTCAGCCAGGTCTCCCCGAGTTCGCCCTGGGCCACCGCGTTCGGGTTCTCCGGGGACGGGGCTTTGCCACGCTGGTTCTTGTATTCGTCGAACCAGGCACGGTAGGCGGGGGAGTTGATGCCCAGAGCCATCTGGTCGGAGCCGTCGTCGCCGGTGGCTGTGAAACGCTCGCGGACCTCCGTGTTCTTGATATCCAGGGTCAGGATGCCGGGAGGGGTCCCGTCACGCTGGATGGCGGTGGGGAAGCCCTCCGCGAGCACCCGGCCGTTGTACCAATGGCCGGACACTGCCGGGACGGTCAAGTGGGTGAACGGCAGGCCCGTGTCGCCGAGCTCGTCGCGCCAGCCGGCCATGAGGTCGCCCTCCCGGAGGTTCTCCGACATGTGGGTGTGCCCGCCCAGGGAAACGACTTCGCGGCCCTCGAGTATCCCGTAAATCGCCTGCAGCTGCTTCGTGGTGTGAGAGTCGCTGTAGTAGAACTCGAGCAGCGGGCTGTGGCCGGCCAGCACGATCACCCGGTCCTTGGGCACCTTCGCGATGTCCTGGCGCAGCCATTCAAGCTGGCGCTCGCCCAAGGCGTACGTGTAATTGCTCTTCTTCGCGGGGATCGCCGTCGGATATTCGATTTTGCTCATGGCGACGACGTGGGCCTTGCCGGCGTCGTACGAGTAGTATTCCGGGCCGAACTGGCTGCGGTAAGTGTCAAACTCGTGCTCGCCGTCGAGGGCGTCGAAGTCGAGGTCGTGGTTGCCGGGCAGAAAGCGGGCCGGGCCGTTGAGCTTGGCGGTCAGTTCCCGGGTCTGCTCGAAGAGGGACAGGTCATCGCCCACAATGTCGCCGATGAAGAGCGCGCCGCAGCCGGCATAGTCTGAGCGGGCGGCCAGGTCGGCGAAGGCACCGTTCTGCGCAAACTCCACCTCTTGTTGGTTATAGGTTTGGACGTCCGCGCCGAATGCGCAGTGTTGCTCCGGGGACTGGGTGAGCTTGCTCTTGGCCAGCGGGAAGTTGACTTTGTCAGGCAGCGCCCCGGTCGGGGCGATGCCGCCGAACTTCAGCTCGGGGGATCCCTCCGGCAGGTGGTGGTAGAAGAACTGGGCGACGTTGTCGTCGTCCACCGGCACCTGGTAGCCGCGGGGCTGGGTGACGAAGACGGTCATGTTGTCGAACGCCGGCAGTTCGTAGCTGCCCTGGCTGTCCGTGGTGACAACGTCGCGGCCGTTGGAGACGGTGACACCGCGCAGGCCCGGTTCGTTGGCGTCTTGCCTGGAGTTCTGGTTCCTGTCATCAAAGACGGTGCCGTCGAGGGTCTGCTGGTCGGCATCCGGAGCATCAACGACGTCGATACCTCCCCGGTAGGCCGAGGCGGCCCAGTCAGTGTCGACGGGGCCGGGAGCGGCGGTGGCGGCGGGGCCGAGCATGGAGCCGGCAGCCAGCAGGGCCAGAGCCCCGCCGGTCAGGCGCAGGGGCCGGGACAGCCAGGCTGGTTTCGGAGTTGGGGACGCGTGCACGAATTGGACCTCCGGTTGAGTGATGGCCGGCCGTTGGAGGTGGCCGGCCCCTCAACTGTTGCCCGTGCGAATGAACGGGGATCGAAGGGGAAACGAGGTGCGCGCCACGTTTTAGTGACACACCCAGCCAGCCGCGCAAGCGCCGCCCACACCGGAGGTCCTGCGACTACTGCGCGCAGTTCACCCTCGACTGGGCCGGCCTGTCAGGACGCCCGGCACACCCCAGTAGGCTGGGTGGGTGGAAGCCCAGATACTCGCGACCGTCTTTTGCGGTCTGCTCATCGCGGTCGGCATTGCCGGCATCGTCGTCCCCGTCCTGCCCGGCACCATCACCATCGGCATCAGCCTGCTCGTCTGGGCCATCGTGCTGCAGAGCACTTTGGGCTGGGTGGTCTTCGCGATCGGGATGGTGTTCGTGGCCGCCGGCATGCTGGCCAGCCTGGTACTCACCGGGCGCCGGCTGAAACAAAGGCAGGTGCCCAACTGGTCAATCCTGGCGGGCGTACTGGTGGGCGTGGTCGGAATGTTCGTGATTCCCGTCGTCGGGCTGTTCATCGGGTTTGCCGCCGGGCTCCTGCTCAGCGAATACGCACGGCGGCGGGACTTTGGCCAGGCGGTCGGGGCCAGCTGGGCGGCGCTCAAGGCCGTGGGCCTGGGCATGCTGGTGGAGCTCGGCTGCGCGTTTACCGCCGGCGCCGTCTGGGTGATCGGTGTGCTGGCGCATTTCTTCTTCTAGCGGGCGCCGGGCCGGCAATCCCAGCCACCGGCTCTTTTACACCGGCGCGGCGGTGCCGCTCTGGCTTCAGGCGATCAGTCCTGCTCCAACAGGCCCGTGGTGCGGTAGGGGATCACCTCGCGCAGGAACATCTGCGTGGAGGTGCGGGTGATGCCAGGGCAGAAGCGGATTTCTTCGCTTACCCGGTACAGATCGTCCGGGCTGCTGGCCACCACCCGGATCAGCAAGTCCGTATCGCCCGCAGGGGCGTGGCACTCCAGCACTTCCGGAATCGTCCGGAGCGCTTCCACCGCATCGTTGAGCTTGCTCTGATCCAGTTCCGCACTCACCATCGCCATCACCCCGCGGTTCAAGGCTTCCGGCAGCACTCGGGCCGAGTGCGTGCGCAGGCAACCCGAGGCCGCCAGGCGCTCCAGCCGCGAGTGGATCGTGCCCCGGGCCAAGCCGAGCCGCTGGGCCAGCATCATCACCGGAATGCGCGGGTCCTCATCCAGCGCCAGCAGGATCCGCCGGTCCGTCGCATCGAGTTGCTGCAAAATGACCACTTCCTGTCGAATGCCGTACTCCTGCTTGAACAGTCTGATCAATTGTAAGCCGAGCGCTTGCACGAATTGTCGGAAAGGTGCTCTGATACCTATCAGATCGGGCGAAGCCACAAGCTGTTAGTCCGTTGAGGTACACAGTTCAGGCCCACGAAGCCGGAGCAGTGTTTGCGGGCCCGCGAAGCCCCGACCTTGTTGTTCACACAGCTGAAGACCCCTGCCAGTCCGGTTGCCGGACCGCCAGGGGTCTTGCTGTTTGCCACTCGCGCCTTACGCTGCCTTGACGACGCGGATCCCTCGGTTGGAGGAACGTCATGCTGGAGCGGAAAAAGCGGTCTCCTCATTCACTTGGCTGCGGAGCGTGGTGAACATGCGCCTTCCCCAAACTTTCCCGGCCTGCAACACTGTTGGGCAGGAACCTTCGCTGTGATGGATCGCCCCGGGCAGCGTCGACGGCCGGAACGTGGGGACAAGCCCTGCAAATTCACGGCCGGGTCAACCCGGGAAGGGGTAGCCATGAAGCTCACCAACAGCAAGGCATACAGCGGTATCGCCGTTCAGGATCTGCAGGAGGCGCAACGCTTTTACGGTGAGACTCTCGGCCTGAAAACGTCCGAGGAGTACGGGCTGATGTGGCTGCATCTGGCCGGCGGCCGGGACACGCTTGTCTATGAACAGCCTGACGCCGTTCCGGCGAGCTTCACGATCCTCAACTTTCAAGTGGAGGACATCGATGCCGCCGTGACAGGACTGGCCTCTCAGGGAGTCCGGTTCGAGCGTTATGAGGGTTTTGCCCAGGACGACAAGGGCATCTTCCGCGAAGAAGGCCCCTACATCGCATGGTTCAAGGACCCCTCCGGGAACGTACTGTCCGTTTTGCAGGAGAAGTAATAGTAGGAGCTCGACGCGGCCGGCACCTTAAAAAAGTCCAGATCATTTGGTGTGCACGCGGGGGGATGCGTTACCCTTACACACGTGTGATTGCGCGTGAACTCGCGCATTCGGGGCTTTAGCTCAGTTGGTAGAGCGTTTCGTTCGCAATGAAAAGGTCAGGGGTTCGATTCCCCTAAGCTCCACTGAAGATTCGGGATTTGTTTGGTCCCGGTTCCCAGACAAGACGCTTGCCACACGCGCCTTGGCAGCGATAAGCGCCTTGAGGCTAACGCTTTCTCTTGTCATGCCGCAGGATTAGGGCGCCAACGGACATCTCGGTTTTGGCAGCAGCATCCATCTCCCAGCCACACCCTGCGCGGACCGGTGGACTTGGAGATCGACGTTCGACGTTTCATGACCCGGTCCCTGCTCGCTCCAGCCCTTGACGGACGGCCCTGGGCGCTGTGGACTGGGCGGATGCGGCAGCGGCGGGGGCGCGGCCGCCAACGACGGAAGGCCGAAACATGGACAAGCACCATCAAATAGTGGTTGTCGGCGGCGGCAATGCGGGAATCTCGCTGGCCGCGCGGCTTCGCCGGTGGAAGGTCGAGGACATCGCAATCATCGAACCTCGGGATCAGCACTACTTCCAACCGCTGTTCTCCCATATAGGAGCCGGGGCTGCACGGATGGCCGAAGCGGTCCGACCCCAGGCAGATGTCATGCCGCAGGGGGTTGACTGGATCCGCGGGGAGGCGGCCGATGTGCGGCCGGAGGAGAACGTCGTCGTCCTGGCCGGAGGCGATCGTGTTGGCTACGAGCACTTGGTGGTCTGCCCGGGCCTGCAGTTGGACTGGGGCGATGTCCCGGGGCTGGCCGAGGCCATGGTTTCGCCGCACGGCTCGTCCAACTACGACGCCGCACTTGCCCCCAAGACATGGGACCTGGTGCGAGGGCTGCGCTCCGGCACGGCGGTATTCACCCAGCCGCCGGGGCCCGCAAAGTGCGCAGGCGCCGCCCAAAAAATTGCCTACATGGCCTGTGACTACTGGCGCCAACAGGGCGTGCTGAAGGACATCGACGTCCAAATGGTGGTCCCGACTCCTACCGTCTTCGGGATGCCGGAGGTGGACCGGGAGCTGCAGCGCAAGATCGACGAGTACGGAATCACGTTGAGGACCTCCACCACCGTCGCCTCGGTCGCCCCCGCGGCGCAGACACTGGTGCTGGACGGCGGGTCGGGGAACCGGGAGGTCCGGTACGACCTGCTGCACGCGGTTCCGCCACAGTCGGCGCCGAACTGGTTGAAGGCCACGTCGCTGCCGCAGAAAGGGAGCAGTGGCGGCTTCGTCGAGGTGGATCCGGAGACCCTGCGCCATCCGCGGTTTCCCAACGTCTGGTCCCTCGGCGACGCCGCCGGAACACGGAACTCCAAGTCCGGCGGGGCGCTCCGCAAACAGACCACGGTACTGGCGAAGAACCTCACCGCTGTTCTGGGCGGGCGCGCGCCTGACGCGCGTTACAACGGCTACTCAGTCTGCCCGTTCACGCTGAGCCGCCGCACCGCGTTCTTTGCTGAGTTCGACGACCAATATCGCCCCCAACCGAGCTACCCGGGCCTGAGGATGGCCAAGGAGCGGCGCTGGCAGTGGGTGATGGACCGGCGGATCCTCCCGCAGGTCTACTGGCATCTGATCCTGAAGGGACGGGCCTGAGTATCTCGCAGCGAGGCAGGATACAGGCGGCCGGACCGCTGCCGACAGGACGGAGCGGTTCTGGCCGGTATTTGCGAGCCAGCCTCGTTATGACGTTCGGATAGAGCGGTTCGATAGCGGCAACTGGCACGCTTTCCCGAGATTCCTTACGGATGAGCCCTTACGTCCGATTGCATCCCTTAGCACCCGTGCCCGCATTCGCGCAGTGCGGCAGCACTATGAACGGATCCAGTTTGATGAAGGCCCTCATCCGCGCGCTCCTGGGAGCAGTCCTCGGGACGACTATGCTCGCATCAGCCCTGGTTGTCAGCACTCCGGCCCAAGCCGCGGCACCGCGCAGCGCGACCTACCAGACCTACACCGCTCCAAACGGTGTCAGCAGCAAATACCACGTCTACGCCAACGGCATCGATACGAAGAAGCCGGTCGGCGTCCTATTCGTCTTCCACGGCGACTACTCCTACCCGGCGCAGTCCTATGTCCACCACCCCCATGGGTCCATCATGAAGAAGATGGCGGCCGAGGCCGCCAAGAAGAACATGATCATGGTTCCCGTCATCACCCCCGACAAGAAGGGCGGCATCACTTGGTGGGAGGACGCCGACCGCAACGGTGACTACTTCCGGGCCCTGGCCGGAACACTGATCGCCGGATACAAGCTCGATGCCCGCCGCATCTGGTTCCACGGCTACTCCGGCGGAGCCGAGTTCATCACCTATGAGCTCCTCACAGACCGCCAGGAGTGGATAAAGGGCGGCGGGGCCACCATCGTCGGCGGCGGCGGATACACGGGCATGGAGACAGCCGCTCCCGCGGCGGTGAAGAAGATGAAGCTGCACTGGATCTGCGGCAGCCGCGACGGACGCGGCGGCACCAGCCTGAAAACCTGGTCAGCCCTGGGCACAGCCAAGAGCGCGGAGAAAAAATACAAGAGCCTCGGGTTCATCAATACGAAGATGACCATCCTCCCGGGTGTCACGCACTACACCTATGACATGCCGAAGTTGATCGCCAACGACCTGAAGGCCATGCCGGCCGCCGTCGCCCCAGCCAAGGCCAACTCCGGCGATGTCGCAGCCGTGGACTCCGCAGGCAAGCTCTACCTATACCCCTCAGCCAAGGGGAGGGACTTGAACAAGCGCTCCTACGTTTCGGCCGGATGGGGAGCAGCGCGAGCGGTGGCGATCGCCGACTGGAACGGCGACGGCATCCAGGACCTGATCGCCAACTGGAAGGACGGCCGGCTCACCGTCGACTACGGGCAGAAGAACGGTGGCTTCAAACGCTCCACTGTGGGCACGAGCGGATGGCAGCACAACACCATCCTCGTCACCAGGTGGAGGACCGCCGACAAGTACCCGGGCATCATCGCCAAGAACCGTGACGGCAAGCTGTACTCCTACGCGAATCCCGCCGGCACAAAGCCCGAGCGGCGGAAGTTGCTGAGCTCCGGCAACTGGAAGGGCATGGACGTGATGGCTCTGGACTTCGACGCGGACCAGAAGATGGATCTGATCGCCCGCACCGCGGTCGGGCAGTTGAAGCTCTACCGTTCCAACGGCAAAGGTAACCTCATCAGCGAGACCCGGAAGGTGATCGCCAAGTCAGGTTGGAATGCCATGACGCACCTGTCCGCTGTCGAGGATCATGTGACCGCCGGTCAGTCCGGCATCCTCGCCCGCGACAGGAAAGGCAACCTGCACTTTTACCCGGTCTCCTCGAAGAAAATCCAACAGCGAATCACTGTAGGTGTAGGCGGCTGGAACGGCCTGAAGATCGGCTCCTAGCTGGGAGTGCGCCGGGCCCCGAGTCCCGGGCCGGCGGCAGGCGGCTGCCGCCTGCAGCGAGATAAGAGGTGGGCCGGCCTATTTGGAAGCGCCGCTTCCCAGCGAGGCCAAGAGTTCGTCACAGGCGCGTTCACACCGGCGGCAGGCCTCCGCACAGACTTTGCAGTGTTCGTGCATCTCCGCGTGCTGCCCGCATTCATCGGCGCAGGCCTTGCAGGCAGTCCGGCAGGCCTCCAGAAGTGCTTTGGTGATATTGGCGTCGTAGCCGGTGTGGCGCGAGAGGACGCGGCCGGTGGCTGCGCAGATGTCGGCGCAGTCCAGATTGGTGCGGATGCACTTGGTGAGGTCGGCAACCATGTCCTTCGAAAGGCACGTGTTACGCCGTCACCTTGACAGATACCCCCGGGGGGTATACCTTCAGTCTCACCGGAACAAGCGTCACGAGCCCGACAGGGCTTTAACGCAGTGAAGGTCCTCACCGGCTTCGGCGGCGGAGCGTCATTCCAAGGGTCTGGCGTTCCCACTTCCCGCAGCCAGCACCGATGATGTGTGAGGAGAACACCATGGCCGAGTCCCTAAACCGGGAACTGTCCCTGACCGCCAAGTCCGCCCAAGGATGCTCCTGCTGCGCCCCGACCGGCGTCTCGAAAGAACGGACCGCGCGCCGCGAGCCGGAGGCCTCCCCGAAGGTGTCGGCCGTTCAGGCAGAGTACCGGGTGGCCGGCATGACCTGCGGACACTGCGCCTCCAGCGTTACGGACGCGTTGGGCGCTCTCGACGACGTGAGGGACGTTCAGGTCGCCCTCGTTCCCGGCGGCATTTCCACCGTCACCCTTCTGGCTGTATCGCCCGTCAGCGACTCCGCCGTTCGGTCGGCCATCGCCGACGCCGGCTACGAGCTTATTGCCTCTTGAAGATCAGGTTTCCCGCGAAGGGCCGCCCCGCCTTTGAAGGCAGGGGCGCCCGCGAAAGAAGAGCCATGAAAAGCGAGCATTCGCAGCACCTCGACAATTCCGGCCAGCACACCCAAAGACCTGGCCCGGAGCACCGGCATCAGGGCCAGGGTCCGATGATGACCGACCATGAAACGCACGGGCAGGCCATGCCGGACGGACCCGCACATTCGGCGGTGGACGAAGAACATGCCGTCCATACGCATGGCCAGCACGCCGGGCACAGCACGGCCATGTTCAAGAACAAGTTCTGGCTGTCCCTGGTCCTTGCGGTCCCGGTGGTGTTCTTCAGCCCAATGTTTGCCATGCTCCTGGGGTACACCGTCCCGGGGTTCCCAGGGGCGGCGTGGGTCCCGCCGGTACTTGGCACCATTATTTTCTTCTATGGCGGCACCCCCTTCCTGAAGGGCGCAATGAAGGAACTGCGGTCCCGGCAGCCGGGCATGATGCTGCTGATTGGGATGGCCATCACGGTCGCCTTCGCCGCCTCTTGGATCACGACCCTCGGCATCGGCGGGTTCGACCTGGACTTTTGGTGGGAACTGGCCCTGCTGATCGTGATCATGCTGTTGGGCCACTGGATGGAAATGCGTGCCCTGGGCTCCGCGCAGGGAGCGCTCGACGCGCTGGCTGCCCTGCTGCCGGACGAGGCGGACGTGGTCAACAGCGATGGAAGTGTCCGAACCGTGCCGGTCGGGTCCCTCGCCACCGGCGATATCGTGCTGGTGCGCTCAGGTGCCCGCGTGCCCGCAGACGGGCAGATCATCGACGGCGGGGCCGAGTTCGACGAATCGATGATCACCGGGGAATCCAAAGCCGTCGGCCGGGCGACCAACGATACGGTGGTGGCCGGTACGGTCGCCACGGACAACTCGGTGCGGGTCCAAATCACTGCCGTTGGCTCCGACACGGCGCTGGCGGGCATCCAACGCCTCGTGGCCGAGGCCCAGGCATCGTCGTCCCGGGCGCAGGCCCTGGCCGATCGGGCTGCTGCCCTGCTGTTCTACTTCGCGCTGGTGGCCGGCATCATCACCTTTGGCGCCTGGCTGCTGCTCGGAAGTCCTGACGAGGCCGTCGTTCGCACGGTGACCGTTCTGGTCATCGCCTGCCCGCATGCGCTGGGCCTCGCGATCCCGCTGGTCATCGCTATCTCCACCGAACGCGCCGCCCGCTCTGGCGTGCTGATCAAGAACCGCATCGCCCTGGAGCGGATGCGCACCATCGACGTCGTCCTGTTCGACAAGACCGGCACGCTGACCGAAGGCGAACACGCGGTCACCACCGTCGCCGCAGTGGAGGGCGTGACTGAAGGCGAGCTGCTGGCCCTGGCTGCGGCCGCCGAATCCGATAGCGAACACCCCGTCGCCCGCGCGATCGTCCGGGCTGCCGCCGAACACGCCGAGGCGGCACGACTGGGTCTGACCGGCCGCAACTTCACCTCCAGCACTGGCCGGGGCGTGCGCGCCGTGGTGAACGGGGCCGACATCTCCGTGGGCGGGCCGAACATGCTCCGGGAGTTGAATCTGGCCGAGGCGGCGGACGTAGCCCAAGAAACTTCGGCCTGGATGGATCGGGGTGCCGGCGTGCTGCACGTGGTCCGCGACGGCAAGATTATCGGGGCGCTGGCCCTGGAAGACAAGGTCCGTCCCGAGTCTCGGGCGGCAGTCAGGGCTCTGCAGGAGCGTGGGCTCAAGGTCGCCATGATCACCGGGGACGCCCGCCAGGTCGCAAACTCCGTGGGCCGCGACCTGGGCATCGACGAGGTCTTCGCCGAGGTCCTGCCGCAGGACAAGGACAAGAAGGTCACCGAACTGCAGCAACGCGGCCTGAAAGTGGCGATGGTCGGCGACGGAGTCAACGACTCGCCCGCCCTGGCCCGCTCCGAAGTGGGCATCGCCATCGGAGCCGGCACCGACGTGGCGATGGAATCTGCCGGCGTCGTGTTGGCGGGCAACGACCCCCGGTCCGTGCTGTCGATGATCGATTTGTCCCGGGCCAGCTACCGCAAGATGATCCAGAACCTGATCTGGGCTACCGGCTACAACATCATCGCCGTGCCGCTGGCCGCGGGTGTGCTTGCCTTCGCCGGGGTCGCCATCTCCCCGGCCATCGCGGCGATCCTGATGTCCGTTTCCACTATCGTGGTCGCCCTCAACGCCCAGGTGCTGCGGCGGATTGACCTAAACCCGGAGCGAATACAGTAGCCAAAGCCTCTGCCTGCGCGGAAACGTGAAATAGGCCGAGCAGGAAGTGAAACAGGGTACCCGCAGGCCAAGGAACTGGCACGCACCATCATCGAGGACCAAAAAGGCGAAACCCAGGAAATGCAGGACCTGTTGGCCAGCCTTTGACAGCTCTCCCGGCGGTGACCCATTGCCGCCCGGGACGCCTTGTGCAATTATCTGCGTATGAATGCAGATAAGAAGGGTTGCAGGCTCGACGTAGACAGCCAGTATGTTGAGCTGGCCGTCGAGGTCTTTGCGATGCTGGCCGACGCCACCCGCGTGCGCATCATCCTGGCCCTGCGGGATACCGAGCTGCCGGTGAACGAACTGGCCGAGACGGTGGGAAAGTCGCCGGCCGCGGTATCGCAGCATCTCGCGAAATTGCGCCTGGGGCGCATCGTGGCGGCGCGGCAGGAGGGCACCAAAGTGTACTACCGGCTGGAGAACGAACATGCCCGGCAGTTGGTTGCCGATGCTGTTTTCCAGGCGGAGCACTCCCTCGGTGGTCTTCCGGCACATCACAGCGCCCCCCGGCCGCAGGCATCATGAGCGCGCATCCGCAGGCCGGACACTCTGCAGCCGGCGAGGCCGGAGAGGGCGGAGAGACCGCAGACGAGCACGGGCGCGACCACGGCGGTCACGGGCCCAGCGACGATGACCACGACCACGGCAACCACGGGCACGGCCACAGCCACGGCGAGCACCCGCACGGCCACGACCACGATCATCCGACGGGGCTGAAAGGGTTTTTTCACGGGCTTTTTGTCCCGCACAGCCACGACACCGCCAACTCCATCGACGATGCGCTGGAATCCAGTGCAAAGGGCATCCGCGCGGTAAAGCTGAGCCTCGCAGGGCTCGGCGCCACCGCCGTGCTGCAGCTGGTTGTCGTGGTGATCAGCGGCTCGGTCGCCCTGTTGGCCGACACGATCCATAATTTCTCCGATGCGCTGACCGCCATCCCGCTGTGGATCGCCTTCATTCTGGGGACGCGGCAGCCCACCCGCCGCTATACGTTTGGCTTTGGCCGGGCCGAGGACCTTGCCGGACTGTTCATCGTGGCCATGATCGCGCTTTCGGCCCTGGGTGCCGGCTGGGAGTCCATTGACCGGCTGCTGAACCCGCAGCCCCTGCACAACCTGGGTTGGGTCCTCGCGGCAGGGCTCGTCGGTTTTGCCGGCAACGAGTTGGTGGCCATCTACCGGATCAGGGTCGGGCGGAGCATCGGCTCGGCCGCCTTGGTGGCCGACGGCATCCACGCCCGCACCGACGGCTTCACGTCGCTGGCCGTGGTTCTGGGTGTCATTGGGGTCTGGCTCGGTTTCCCGCTGGCCGACCCCATCGTTGGCCTGGTCATCACCGCCGCGATCATTGTCCTGCTCTGGGGCACCGCCCGGGACATCGGCCGCCGCCTGCTCGACGGCGTGGAGCCTGAACTCGTCGACCGTGCCGAACAGATTCTGCTGGCCGAGAGCGAAGTCAAGGGACTGACGGAGGTGCGGCTTCGCTGGAATGGCCATCGGCTCAATGTTTCCGCCACGCTTGTGGTGAACCCTGCCATGACCGTCGACGGTTACCATCTTCTCCGGCGACGTCTGACCGCCGGACTCCGCGAGGCGCTTCCCGGAATCGGCTATTTGTCCCTGACGCCTACACCCGCCGAAGCCCTCCGCCCGGACCTGGGTTTGGCGGGCACGCGTAAATGAGCGTCGTCGGGAAGGATCAGGGCGTGGGTTTCACAGCGGCCGACCGTAGGTACGAGCCCTACGTTCGTCCAATCGATCCGTCGGTTGAACGGCGCGCAGAGACCTGGGCCTGGCGCGGGTGGGACGTACACGTGGAACACGTCGGGGCCCCTGAAGCGCCGGTGCGGATGCTTCTGGTGCACGGCGGGGGAGGGAACGCTGCGGCCATGTGGCCCTTTGCGGCGCATCTGTCGCAACTGGGAGCCCTCGTCACGCTCGTTGACCTTCCGGGCTATGGACGTACGCGTCCCCGCGGAAGCGCGCGCATTTCGTATCAGGATTGGCAGCGGCTTCTGGCGGACCTGGCGGCGCGCATCGCCGATCAGAGGCCGCTGCTGCTCCTGGGGGCCAGTATGGGCGGCATGCTGGCGCTGGATGCGGCTGCCTTGAGCGGCAGGGGCGACCGGGTGATCGTGACGTGCCTGCTCGACGGCACCGACCCCGGCGTTCGCTCGGCCCTCGTGCGTGCCCCGTGGATGGCCCGTCTCGCGGCGCCCTTCTTCAAGGCCATCAGCGGGCCGCCTGAGCGGATGCCTTTTCCGCTGCGGTGGGTCGCTCCGATGCGGAAGATTTCCAACGACCCCGAACTATCCGCCCAGGTCCTGCGCGATTCGCGCGGCGGGGGAGGTTCCATGCCACTGAGCTGGTTCCGGTCGTTCCTGGAGGCCGGCCCGGCAGTGCCGCCGGAGTCATACGGCGGACCGCCCGTCCTGCTGGTCCATCCGGGCGAGGATCGGTGGACCCCCACAGGGATCAGCAGCCGGTTCCTGAGCCGGCTTGCCGGGAACCATCGACTGGTTGAGCTCGAGGGATGCGGACATTTTCCAGTGGAAGAACCGGGGTTCCAGAAGTTCCTCGACGTCGTCCGCGTGGAAGTCGAAACCGTGTCCGGGGCCTGACCCGCACCCGCCGCCAAGTAGTTCAACTGAGTTGACGCCGGAGGCCCAACAGCGCGGCAAGCCGCCGGTCGGTGTCGGCCAGCGCGGTCGTGTCGAAGGTGTTGGTGGTGACCATGAGCTCGTCGGCACCGGTCACCTCCAGCAAGCGTCCGAGCCGCCGGCCCACCTGGTCGGCGGTTCCGTGCACCGAGGCGGCCAGAGACTCGGCCACCAGGCGCTCCTGCCGGGAGGTCATCGGAGCTGACCGGACGGAGTCGGCGGGCGCCAGCGGCGGGAACTCCCCGCGCGTGCGGGACTGCGCCATTGCCCACGCCTCCGGCAGCAGCAGGTCCCGCGCCTCGTCGGCGGTTTCGGCAACGGCCACGGTGGCGGAGGCGATCACGTACGGTTCGGGGCATGAGGCGGAGGGTCGAAAATTTTTCCGGTAGCGAGCCAGAACCCCGCGGGCCGGTTCCGGATTACTACCGGTAAAGGCAGGACCGCCCACCACGACGGCGAGGCCGGCCTGGGCGGCAATGTCCACCCCCTTGCCGGTGGCCAACACGAAAAGCGGCGTCGCACCGCCGTCGTACGGGCGGGCGGTGACGGCGGCGCTGCCGTCGAGATAGGCCATCAGTTCTGCCAGGTCCTCGCCGAAGCGGTCCGCGGCGCCCTTCTCCTGCCGCAGCGCCGAGCGTACCGCCGGCGTGAATCCGACGGAGCGTCCTATCCCGAGATCGATCCGGCCGGGAAAAAGTGCCTGCAGGGTGGCGGCCTGTTCGGCCACCACCAGCGGTTGGTGGTTGGGCAGCATCACTCCGCCGGAGCCGACGCGGATGCGTTCGGTCTGCGATGCCACCGCGGCCATCAGCACCGTCGGAGCCGAACCGGCGATCCCCGGCACACCGTGGTGCTCGGCCACCCAGAAGCGGTGGTAGCCCAACTGCTCGGCATGCCGGGCCCGGCGGATGGTGGCGCCCAGGGCCGCGGACGCCGAGGTGCCCTCACGGGCGTTGGCGCGGTCCAGGATGGAGACCGGAAGGGAGGCAGGCTGCATACCAGTCACAACGTGGCCGGCAGGCTGGTATTCCATCCCCGCCCGGTCCTGCCGCGCTCAGTAACGGCCCAGCCACCGGCCCCGGCGCATGACGCCGGTGACCGCCAGCGCCTCATCGATGATCACGAGGTCGGCCAGCCTGCCGTGAGCGAGGGTGCCGACGCTGCCGGCCAGGCCGATGGTCCGGGCCGGGACCACGGTGGCCGACCGGAGGGCCTTGTCGAAGGGCACTCCGGCCTCGACGGCGTTCCGCAACACGTCCATCATGCCGGCGGTGCCTCCGGCGATGGCTCCGGAGGCCAGGCGGGCCACTCCCGAGTGCACCCGCACCTCCGCCGGTCCCAGGGAGTAGACGCCGTCCGATAGTCCGGCGGCCGCCATCGAATCGGTGACCAAGGCGATGTTGTCCGCGCCCAGCAGCTCGAACATGGTCACGACGAGGTCGGGGTGCAGGTGAATATTGTCCGCGATGAGCTCCACGACGGCATCGCCGGCCCGGGCGGCCCGGAGGCACGCGACCACGGCGCCGGGGGAGCGGTGGTGCAGCGGCTCCATTCCGTTGAACAGGTGCGTCACCGTGGGCACCGCCGGCCCCTCGACAGGCCGCCGGGCGAGGGCGATTTGTGCGTGGCGCAGGGAGCCGGCCGCGACCGCGGTCTGCGCCGCCGTGTGTCCCAGCGAGGGCACCACGCCGTGGCCGGCGAGCAGTTCCACGAGTTCGTCGGCGCTGGGCAGCTCCGGCGCGTACGTCATGGTGCGCAGGAAGCCGCGGCCGCCGGCGAGCAGCTCCCGTGCCAGGCCGAGGTCCGGTTCGAGCAGCCAGCGCGGGTCTTGGGCGCCGCAGCGTGCAGGTGACAGGAACGGCCCCTCCATGTGGATGCCGGCTATCTCGCCGTCGGCGGCGATCCGCGCGAGGACGTCGAGTCCGCCGAGCAGATCCCGGGGCGGAGCGGTCACCAGGCTCGCCAGCAGGGTGGTGGTGCCAGCAGCATGGATGCCGGCCGCCGCGCGTCGCGCGTCCGCTTCGGTGGCGGTGGTGAAATCGACGCCGAAGGCACCGTGGCAGTGCAGGTCGACCAGTCCGGGGATCACCCTCTGGCCGGCGGGGACGTCGACGGCGGTGTCGTCCTCGCCTGGCGGCAGGGTCTCCGCCGGGCCGACGTAGCTGATCTCCGCGCCGGACACCGCAACGGCTCCGTCCCGCAGTTCAACCTCCCCGGTGTGGATTCTGCCCCTGAGGATTATCCTGCCGCCCGGCAGCGGCGCCCGTTCCAATTCGCGGAATGCGGCCGGGGAGCCGTTGGTGCTGCCGGCGCCGTGGCGTGTCATGGCGGAATCGAGGCCTATCCGGCGGAAAACCGGGAGCCCGCCTCGACATCGGTGAGGACGGTGACGTCCGGGTGCAGCTGCAGCACCGAGGCCGGGCAGTCGGGGTCGACGGGCCCGGTCAGCGCGCGGTGAAGGATGTCGGCCTTGTCCCGGCCCTGCACCAACAACAGCAGCCGCCTGGCATCCAGGATGGTGCCCAGGCCCTGCGTGATGCAGCGGGTGGGGACGTCGTCGAGCGACGGGAAGAACCGGGCATTGGCCCGGCGCGTCGTCATCGTCAGCTCCTCGACCCGGGTCCGGGAATCCAGGGCCGAGCCGGGCTCGTTGAAGGCCAGGTGGCCGTTGTGGCCGATGCCCAGGATCTGCAGGTCGATTCCGCCCGCCGACGCGATGGCCGCTTCATAGTCCGCCGCGGCCCGGTCCACGTCGGCCCGGTCGGCGTCCGGCAGCAGGACCGACGCCCGGTCGAGCCCCAGCGGCCGGATCACTTCCCGGTCGATCACCTGCGCGTAGCTCTCCGGGTGCCCGGCCGGAAGTCCCACGTATTCGTCCAGCGCGAACCAGCGGACCCCGGACAGATTCAGGCGGCGCCGCGCCAAGGACTGATACAGCGGCAGCGGCGACGACCCGGTGGCCAGCCCGATGACGGGACGGGGCAGCTCGTCGAGGAGGCCGGCAACGATGTCGGCGGCCAGCGCGCCGATGTCTTCAGCGTCGTGGTGCGAAACCTGGAGCTTGCGTTCCTGCTCGGCCAACGGGGTCATAGGAGTCCTGTCTGTCGGATGAGTCCGCCTGGACGGATGCGCGCCGCGCTGCACGTGCTTTGCGGCAAGGGCAAGTCAAACTTCATGCGCTTTTCCTTGTGGGACGGGTCGGAGCCTCCGGGTGTGCCGTCAGGGCCTGCACCCCGGAGAAACGTTGGAGCAAGATTACCGGATGCCACCGGCCCAAGCCGGTAGATGCGGGCGCACCATGCCGAGAGCGAATTCCAACGTGTGCGCACGGCGCATGTGTCAGAGCACGACGTCGAAGCCCGCCTTGGGCGACAGCGTTCCGTTGGCCTGAACTTGGACGAGGTGCCGGCCGGGGTAATGCACGCGCGTGGTCATCTGGCGGAAGGCGTGGGCTTTGCGGAACTGCCGGGCCTCGCCCGCGGCGAGGTCGGCCACCGCCAGCTTGAAGACCTTCGGAGCCAGCGAACCGTTGGCCTTGACGTAGTGGACCACATAGTCCACCGCCACCCGGGCCGGGGCGTCCGCTTCATTGCGGATCTCGACGGCGAAGCCGAGCTCCCCGGGCAGGTGGACAGTGTCCCGCTCGAGTTGCGGGACGGCCACCGAGAGGGCGTTGGAGGTGAAACCCAGCGCTGCGAGGGCACCGGGGTGGGCCTTCTTCACCAGGGTGCGCAGCCCGTGCCGTACCACCCGGGCGGTGTGGGCACCCGGTGCGGCGTTCCACCGGGCCGCGGTCGCCACCACGTCCTCCGGGGCGTGGCGCGAGACATCGTTCAGGTGGTTGGCTACCGAGCGGCGGACGGCGTCGCTCTCGTCCTGGAACAGCTCGTCGAGGATCGGCAAGGTGGATGCCGGCCGGTCGACGATGCCGGGTACCCGGACGGCCCACGGCAGGTACGGCCGTGTCCCTTCGCTGGCCAGCCGCCGCACCTGGTCATCCGGGTGGGCCGTCCAGTCCCGGATGATTCCCAGCGCCCGGTCCAGGTCCTGGATCAACAGCCGGCGGATGGCGAACTCGCTCGTCATCCGCGGAGTCAGTTCCGCGAGCAGTGCCATCGCGTCGTCGAAGGCCGGCTGGCTCCCGTCTTCCAAGGCGCGGGTCACGGCCGCCTCGCCTACCGGCCAGAGCATCCAGCCGGTGAAGGCGCCGTCGTCCAGCGCCGCGCGGATCACGGCGGCGGCCGGTTCGTAGCCGGTAGCCAGGTCGACGAGGAGCGCTTCCGCCAGCAAGTCGGCGCGGGCCCGCAGGGGCAGCGGCTCAAGCCGACCACCCGCTTCCCGAAGCGCCGGCCACGCAGATTGGTCGCCGGTTCCGGTCAGGCAAGTGCGTAGTTGTTCGACGGCAGCCGGCCCCAGCAGGTCGTTCATGATTCCCATGCGGTCCTCCGGGTCGGGCCAATAAGCTTTCCGAAGCCAGCCTATGGCTCTTCGGGCAGGTGGGCCCGCCGCCGTGCTCCACCGTGGCCCCCTCAGGGACCGTCGTTGTCCTGAATTCTGCCAGAAGGGTGTTCGGGGCCACGGTCGGGCACTAGAGTCACCTGACATGGACATCATCCTGGTACCCGGATTCTGGTTGGACGCGTCCTCGTGGGCGGAGGTGACCCCACCGTTGGTCTCGGCCGGGCACCGGGTACACCCGCTGACGCTGCCCGGGCTGGAAGCGCCGGATGCGCCGCGGTCGGGGATCGGACTGCGCGACCATATCGACGCGACCGTCAAGGCAGTGGACGGCTTGGACGGGCCGGTGGTCCTCGTGGGCCACTCCGGCGGCGGGGCCATCATCCACGGCGTGGTGGACCAGCGGCCGGACAGGATCGCCCGTGCCGTCTACGTGGACAGCGGCCCGCTGGGCGAAGGCGGCGTGATTAATGACGAGCTGCCCGCCGAAGGGGACGAGGTGCCGTTGCCGGACTGGAGCCTCTTCGAGGAGGAAGACCTGGTGGACCTCGACGAGGAGCTCCGCGCCGCGTTCCGTGCCCGGGCCATCCCGCAGCCAAGGGGCGTCGCCTCCGATCCGCAGCACCTCTTTGACGAGCGGCGTTTTAACGTGCCGGTCACGGTGATCACCTGCGAGTTCACGCCCGAACAGCTGCAGGGCTGGATCGACGCCGGCGCACTTCAGGTGGTTGAATTGGCCAGAATCCGGGACGTGGAGTACGTGCACCTGCCCACGGGGCACTGGCCTCAGTTCACCAAACCGGCCGAGCTCGGCGAAGCCATCCTGGCCGCCGTGACCAAGACCGTTGAGGCAACCGGGGCGCAGTGAGCACGGCCAAACTGCTGCCCGCCGTCGAGGCAGCGCTCGCCGGGAACGGGCTCGCTTACGAGGTCCTCGACTGCGACCCGGATCTGGCGGACACGGCGGCGTTTTGTGCGCATTACGGCTTCGCCCTGGAGCAGTCGGCCAACACCATCTTGGTGGCGTCGAAAAAGGTGGAACCGGCCAGGTACGCGGTGTGCGTGGTGCTGGGGACCGCCCGGCTGGATGTGAACAAGACGGTCCGCGAACTGATGGGCGTCAAGCGCGCGTCCTTCGCCGACGCGGAGACCACGCAGGCGGTGACCGGCATGGAGATTGGGGGAGTGACAGCCGTCGGGACCTCCGGCCACCCGATCTACATCGACGCGGCCGTGCTGGACCATGAACGCGTGGTGATGGGCGGCGGCAACCGCTCCAGCAAGCTGCTGCTCAAGCCGGAGGAGCTGGCCAAGCTGCCCCTCGCCGTCGTGATTGAAGGGCTGGCGAAGCCCGGCGTGCCGCTCAGCGCCACCGACAGTTCAGGGAACGGGTAGCAGAGGCTTCCCTAATCTTGGCTTGCCTTACCTTGCTGGCGGGGATACAGGCCGGCGCCTAATCTGGTGCCATGGGACTCACAGGAAAACTCGCAGAAGCGTTTAACGACCAGGTCACGCTGGAACTCCAGGCCTCCGTGGTCTACCGCCAGCTCGCCATCGAGATGGATGCCATCGACCTGCCCGGGATCGCCGGCTGGTTCCGCGCCCAGGCCGAGGAAGAGGTGGTCCACGCGAACAAGTTCATCGAGCACATGATGGACCGCGGCGCCCACCCCAAGATCCAGGCCATCACGGCTCCGACAATTTTCGCCGAGACTGTACTGCAGGCGTTCGAAGCCTCGCTGGCACACGAGAAGAAGGTCTCCGAGTCGATCCGCGACCTGTACCGGCTCGCCCAGCAGGAGGGCGACATCGACTCCATCCCGCTGCTCAACTGGTTCGTCGACGAGCAGTTGGAGGAAGAAGCCACGGTCGGTGAGATCATCGGCCGGGTCAAGCTGGTCAACGACGACGGGCCCGGCCTGCTGCGCCTGGACGAGCAGCTCGGTTCCCGCACCGGCGAAGCCAGCAGCTAGCAAAGCGACAGGCGGCGTCGGTGCCCAAGCGGGCGCCGACGCCGCCTGCTCGTGTCTGCCAGCTGCGCGCGTTCGCGTAGCCGGCGGATGAGCAGGTCCGGATGGATCTGCTGCCAGCCTTGTTCCAGTTCCTCGGACGGTTCCCACCCGTCCGACGGGTCCCTGGGCATGCCTCTCCCGTGCCGGTCGCGCCGCAGCGGGACGGTGCCCAACCTCTCCAGGGGGCCGGATTGCATTGTTAGATGACATAGGAGCTCGCCACGTTCTGAGCGAAAATTTCTGCCGGATCCCAAAGCTTTTTTGCCAGGCCCTGTGAATGGGAGTAGCGAAGAAAGGTTTCGAGCACTTTCCGGTTGGGTTCTATACCGTAGGTCCAATAGTCATCGCCCAAGACCCGTTGCGTTTCTTCCACGTGGTCTGAAAGCCACGGCAGCATGATCTTCAGTGAACTTCTGTACATCAAGTCAGCCCGTGCTATCTGAAGGGCTTCGTCGCATGCTTTCATCAGGGAAGCGGCAAGCCACGGGTGCCGGTCATAGAGCGACCGTTTCACCACCAGAACGTGCATGATGGGAAAAATCCCGGTCTCAATGAAGTACTGCTGTTCAACCGTTTTGTAATCGGGGAATAGCCGCCTAATGTGCTCGTGCTCATAGAATCCGGAGGGGACGTGCGCGGTGAAGAGAGCATCCAGTTCACCGTTGACGAGCATTTTCGACAGTGTCTGGTCAGGGCGGATCGGTTCCACGTTAACCCCAGGCGGCAGATCCAGTTCGAGCTTTTCTGCTCGGCCGGTGTTCTCCACCCCGCCTGAATAGAAAGCCATGTCTTCCGGGTTGATCCCGTATTTGTCTTGGAGCATCCCTCGCTGCCACACCCCGGCGGTGATCTGATATTCGGGGACGCCTACTCTCTTGCCCATGAGGTCAGCGGGCTCGTTGATGCCGGACCTGCTGTTAATAAACATCGTTTGGTGCCGGAAGTAGCGCGAGGGAAAGACGGGAAGGGCGATGTAGGGAGGATCGGGCTCGTTGAGGGTCAGGACATACGAGGACAGGCTCATCTCACTGGCATCGAATTCCTGGTACTTCAGTTGCCGGTAGAAGGTTTCCTCCACAGGTAGAGAAATGAAGTTGAGGTCGATACCTTCCGGTCGAATGCGGCCGTCCTCGATGGCCCGCAATCTGTCGTAGTTAACGGCTGCGAGGGAAAGACTTAGTTTCGTCACAGGTGTCCTTCCTACTGCGGGGGCAGCAGTTCGTCGAGATTAGGCTCCTTGGAGAGAGTGCCGTATTGCGTCGCTTTTTCACCCAGCTTCTGGGCGGCTTCGCGGTTGAACTCGGTTCTGAATACTGGCAGCACGATCCGGTCCAGGACTTCGGGGTCGATTTTGGTGTAGGAGCTCACGATGTCGCGGACCTCGTCGGGGTGCTCCTGGGAGTACTCAAGCGACTCGTTCATAGCCGTTTGGAAGCTGCTGACCAGTTCCGGATCACTTTCGATGAGTGCCTGGGAGGCAAAGACGCACGAGATATCGAGCTCGGGATGGAACTCCGAGAAGTTATACGACACCACCCGGGCACCGTGATCAAGCGCTTCCGTCAGGAAAGGGTCAAGAATCCAGGCCGCGTCTACCTGTTTGTTCTCCAGTACAGCGGGCGCTTCCGAAAAACCGACCTCCACGAAGTTGATGCTGGAGGGATCCCCGCCCGCGTCCTCGACGACCGAGCGGATTGTGGTGTCCCCGATATTTGCCAGCGTGTTCACTGACACCGTTTTCCCGGCGAGATCTGCGACTGTCTTAATGGGAGAGTCTTTGAGGACGACGACTGCGCCAAAATCGGGGTCGCCTGCGGTTGTGTTGGCATTTGCAATGCACTTGAGGTCCAGGCCACGGTCGGCGGCGAGCATAGTGGAAAGCAAGTTTCCACGGCCGAAATCAAAATCGCCCGAAACCACGCCGGGCACTACGGCCGCTCCACCTGCGGAAGTCTCGATTGTCAGGTCAATGCCCTGCTTTTCAAACAAGCCTTTTTCGGCGCCCAGGTATAGAGGGGCGGAGTCCACGATTGCCTGGGTTGCTATGACTACTTCCCTTGGTTCTCCGGCGGACGGATTGTCCGCTTGTTCGGGTTCCGCACCACCGCACCCCGAGAGGACGAGGCTGAGTAGTCCGGCGGCGGCGACAGCGATTGATGAGCGTCCCATTGTTTCTTCCTTCATGGATTTTTGCTTGGGCAGGATCGGGAGGGCAGAAGGAGTTAGCTGCCGCTCACCCGTGACTGAGCGCGTGCGCGCCACACACCCCATGCACGTTCAATTTGTGATGCCATGGTGATAACTGTTGCTACCCCCTCTTCAGCGGTCAGGCACGTGTAGGAACCCAGACGCATGGCTTCTGCTTGGGCCCTTGCGTTTATCTCTGTGTAGATGGCCCGGTACACGGCGATCTTCAGTGAATCGCCCACCGCGACGGATCCGTGTCCGCGCATTAGTGCTACCGAACCGGCACCAAGCACGTTCGCGAGGTCGGAGCCGGACCTTCCATCTCGGATCAGCAAATCGGAGCCGTCTCCAAGGGTCTGCCGGATCTCGAACACCGGCGTCTTCAGGGGCAGGAAGCCAGCCATATGCAACACCGGCTGCAGCGGCGTATCCACGACGCTGAAAGGGACAACCGCGGGAGAATGGCTGTGAACCACTGCCCGGACATCCGGGCGGGCGCGGTAGATTTCAGCGTGGATGTACCGCTCAAGGTAGGCCGGTCGGGAGTCTTTGGTGTTTCCGTCCAGGTCGAATTCCTGGATGTCCTCTTCGGTGACCATGCCAGGCGCGAGATTTCGTGACAGGTGGAACTTGTTGAAATCGTACGAAGCGCGTGCACTTACGTGTCCAAACGCGTCCAAAACGCCTTGGTCGAACAGTATGTGATTGGCGTCCACGAGGTCGGAAATCTCGGTCGATCTTTGCGATGCGGGCGTTGACGGGATCGCCTTGGAGTGCATGTTCGGATCCTTTGCTTCCGTGCCGGTTTTGCGGATGCCTGTGTTTGTGCTGGCTTGGCCTCGCTTGGTCTGGATGTAGTTTCACCAACTGGTGACCCGGCCCTGAGGATGTCGCCGGCCCTTCTGTCGTTTGACTGATGCTCGTCACGCTGGTGTTAGAAAGAATGGAACAGCCAATCCGTACATCTGTCAACACTTACATATGTATTTACTCAGTAGGATGGTGGGAAGTCCGCGGAGAAGGGAAGCCGGAGATGTCTTTGCGTCACGCGCTACTGGCGCTCATAGAATCGGGCCCGTTCACCGGCTACGACTTGACGCAGAAATTCGCTCGCAGCGTCGAGCACGTGTGGCGCGCCGGGCACACGCAGATCTATCCCGAGTTGAGGAAACTGGAAGTCGCAGGCTTGATTTCCGCCGAGGTCGTACAGCGTTCGAATAGCTCCCGTTCGACGAAGATCGCCTACCACCTGACTGATATAGGCAGAGCGGAGCTGAACCGGTGGGTTGAGGAGGTCGGCCCCCAGCCACCGCTTAGGGATCCGCAGTACCTCAAAGCGCTGTACCTGGAGTTCTCCACTCCCTCCAACGCGCGACGGCAGTTCGAAGCACACGCCGATCATTACCGACAGCTTCGCGATGGATACGTTGCGCATTTGGAAGATATAGAAAACGCCAGAACAGACCTCATGCGCCGCCGCCTTGCACGCTCCCCGGAAGGTGAGCATGCGGCCATTGTGGCTTTTAAGGCCCATGTCTACCGTGGCCTCATAGCCCGAGCGGAAGGCGAGATCGATTGGGCTGTGTCCGGCATTGCCCTTCTTACTGATCTGGCAGCCACTTCCTCCGATCCAAGCTACTGGACGACCCCGATCCACCCCGGCTAACCGCCATCGCTGATATCGGGTTTCCGGGTTGAGGCGCTGGTTACGCTGACGGCTTGCGGAGGACGGGGTCACCGGTGGTCCGCCTGGCGTGCGGGCATGGCATATTTCCAGCGGAATGGTCGGCGGCCCGGAGCTAGGGCTCCGGGTTGTGCCGGTGGTCCTTCCGGTCGCGTACACGCTGCTCGTGCTCCAGTCGGCGGTGTTCCTCGCGCTCGTGTTCGAGTGATATGAGCTCCGGATGGTTCAGCCGAGAATGCTGGCGGCCGTAGAGGAAGTAGATGGCGAAGCCGATAAGCAGCCAGACAGCGAAGCGCACCCATGTGAGCGTGGTCAGGTTCAGCATCAGCCAGAAGCACAGCACCGCGGAGAGAATCGGCACCACGGGCGAGCCCGGGACACGGTAGGCGCGGGGCAGATCCGGCCGCTTCCTCCTGAGCACGACAATGCCGATGCTCACCAGCACGAAGGCCGAGAGGGTGCCGATGTTGATCATTTCTTCCAGAACGTCCACGTTGGTGAAGCCCGCCACCAGGGCAACCAGGGCCCCGGCCAGGATCTGCACCCGCGCCGGGGTTTTTTGATGCTCGGTGGTGTGGCTGAGCCATCGCGGCAGCAGGCCGTCACGGCTCATCGCGAAGGCAACCCGGGCGAGGCCCATCAACAGGACCATGATGACGGTGGTGAGCCCGATCAGGATGCCGATCGAAATGACCTGCGCGGCCCAGTCCGCCCCGACTCCGATGAACGCCGTGGCCAGCGAGGCCTCGTCGGCTTCCGCCAGCTCCCGGTAGGACACCATGCCCGTCAGGGCCAGGGTGACGAGGATATACAGGACGGTCACGATTGCCAGGCCGCCGAAAATGCCCCGCGGCAGCGTCTTTTGCGGGTTTCGCACCTCTTCGGCGCTCGTAGCCACGACGTCGAATCCAATGAAGGCGAAGAACACCAATGCCGCACCCGCCAGGATGCCCACCACGCCGTACTGCTGGGGCTCGGCGCCGCTGAGGAAGGAGAACAGCGACTGCGTCCAGACGTTCCCCCCGGCGCTCGCCGTGGCGACCGGCTCCGGCACGAACGGCGTGTAGTTTTCTGCCCGTACGTACGTGAAGCCGACAACGATCACGAACAGGACAATGGCGACCTTGATGATGGTGAAGACATTGTTTACCCGCGCCGACAGCTCGGTGCCAAGAACCAGCAGGGTCGTGAAGACGGCAACGATCAGCAGCGGGCCCCAGGTGAGCTCCAGGCCGAAGACATTCACCGTGGTCGGGACATTGATGTCGAAGAGCAGGAAGACGTTGCTGAGATAGATCCCCCAATACTTCGCGATGACGGCCCCCGCCGTGAACAGCTCCAAAATCAGGTCCCAGCCGATGATCCAGGCCAGCAGTTCGCCCAGGGTCGCGTAGGTATAGGTGTAGGCGCTGCCGGCCACGGGAATGGCTGACGCGAACTCGGCGTAACACATGATGGCCAGCGCGCAGGTGATGGCGGCCAGCACGAAGGACACGGTCACGGCCGGGCCTGCATAACTGCCGGCGGCCTTCGCACCGACGGAAAAGATGCCGGCCCCGACGGCCACTGCCACGCCGAGGACCATCAGGTCGAAGGTGCTCAGCGTGCGCTTCAGCTCGCGCCCTGGCTCCGTCATGTCCGCGATGGACTGCTCGATTGATTTGGTCCGAAAGAGGCTCATGGGACCAGTATTCTCAGGATGGACTACCCCGAAAACCCCACCCGGGGCTGAGGGGGCGAACAGCCCGGAGAACGGGTAGGGGATGGCGCCTCGGAGCCAATCCGGGCCGCCCACGACAGTGTTATGACGGGACGGTGTAGCGGCGCGCCATGAGGGCGGGACGCGGGTGAAGCAGGTCAGCCGACGGCCACCAGATCCGGCGGGTTCGCTGCCGCCCCGTCGGTCGGTGCCGGGAGGGCGGAGGCGCATGTTCCGGCAGCTGCGGCAACCAGTTCGGCAGGTACTCCGGAGGCCAGCGCGGCGGCTGTCTGCTCCTGGAAGACGGCCTTCGCCTGGTCCAGGGCCCATTCCGCCGCCTCGACCTGTCCCGCCCGCACGGTAACGGCCTCCAGTGCTTTCTTCTGCCCGGGGGTCAGGTCGGAAACTGTCTGGACCTGCCCTTCAGGCAGTGCGTCTGTTGCAGGTGGCCGCCCGGTATAAATTGTGGAGTCCAACTCCGCGATGGACAGGGGGAGCGTATTGGTATCGTTCACGGAATCCATCAAAGTCCCTTTCCAAGGGAAAAAAGCAGCGCTTGGCCCCTCGGTGAGAGAGCGCCTGCTGCGTTCTGGAGACAGACAGACCTGCCTCCTGAGTCGAAGCCTACAGCACCGTTGCAATACGACGGGTGCCGGGCCCGGCCTGGCCCCGGCGGAGCGGCGCGACGGCGACCTGACTGCGGCTTGTCCTCCAGGGGCCGTACGGGTTGGCCTTTCGACAGGGTCCTGCGAGGCCGGCGGGGTCGCCGGGCAACGCGCTGGGCAGAAATAAAGGCCTATTCTGCCCTCCGCGGTGGATAAACCATTGACCTGCGGAAGATCAGTTTGCTTATAATTCTGCATGCCTGATCTATCCAAGTGGCACATGCCCCGGCTTCTCTCCACAGCAGCGAGGCTTGTCGAATACGAGTGGAACGAGCGGCTGGCCTCCCTCGGCTTGACCCATGCGGGTGCGACTGTCCTGGAGATCCTTGCCGCGGAGGGGGCGATGGCCCAAGCACAACTGGCGAAGCGGGTGCGGGTGCAGCCACAGACCGTGGGCAAGACCCTGGCACGGCTGGAAGCGACTGGTCACATATCCCGCGTCCGCGGCGAGAACGACCGGCGCGAGCAACGGGTCAACATCTCCGAACGCGGCAAGGAGACCTTCCACCAGGTGGTGAAATTGGGACAAGAGCTTCTGGGCGAGGACGACGAGACCGAGCAACTCAAGAATCAACTCATCGGTGTCGTCCGGGACCTCGGCAACGACAGGTTCGGCACCAAGAGGCCATTGCGCCCCGGCTAAACCGGCGGACCAACGACGGAACCTTTCCGTGGCTGGTGCGGTTGGGCCTCCGATGATCTTGACCGATGGCCGTGGAGCACGGACGCCCTCAGCCTGGCGGATTAGCTGAAGGGAATGGTCTGAATACCAGTTGAAAGCCGTCGTCGAACTGGAAACGGCTGACCCCGATCTTGTACACCGGCTCAAGGTTCTCCGGGACCAGCACCTCGGACGGTGTGCCGGCAGCAACCACCCGGCTTTCGTTGAGTAGCAGGACGCGGTCGCAGTAGGCAGCGGCGAGGTTGAGGTCGTGCAGGACCACGACGACGGCATGGTTGCTGGTCCCCGCCAGGTCGCGCACCAGCTTGAGGATCTCGTGCTGATAGCGGATGTCCAGATGGTTGGTCGGTTCGTCGAGCAGCAGGTGCGTCGCTTCCTGCGCCAGCGCCCGGGCGATCAAAACCCGTTGCCGTTCCCCGCCGGAGAGCAGGTCGAAGCCCTGGTCCGCCCGGCCCAGCATGCCGACCCGTTCCAGTGCCCGGGCCGCGGCCTGTTCGTCCCGCGCCTTACGCCGGCCCAGCCGCGGTTGGTGCGGGGTGCGGCCAAGCAGCACCATGTCGGAAACCAGCAGGGGCAGGTCGCCCGGTGTCTCCTGCACGACCACTGAGACCGTCCGGGCGCGCTCCTGCGCGTTGAGCCGGCGCAGTTCCTTACGGTCCAGCATGACCGTTCCGGTGTGCGGGGCCAGCGATCCGTACAGGATCCGCAGCAGGGTGCTCTTGCCGCTGCCGTTCGGTCCCACCAGGCCCAGGACTTCGCCGTGCCGGGCGTGGAGGTCAACGCGGTCCAGGACGTCGCGGGAGCCGTAGGAGAAGGAGATGCCGGAGCCGGAAATCACTGGCCGAACCGCTCGACGATCCGCTCGAGTCCGGTGACCGACAGCGGTGACGGCGGCTCGGTGAAGTTGAACAGTTGCACGAGGATGTCGTCGTTGGCCACCGCGGTCATGGAGGAGGCTCCCTTCAAAGATGTGACGGCGTCGGCCACTCTGCTTGGGTCCCCGGCGGAGTGGAGCAGGATCAGGACATCGGGGTTGCGGCCGATGAGTTCCTCGCGGGTGACCTCGAAGACCCGCTGGTCGACGTCGTCGAAAACGTTTTTCAGCCCGGCGGCCTCCAACTGCGGTTGGGCCATGGACCTTGTGCCGTAGGCGTAGGTGCTTCCGCCGCCGACCGTCGGGTAAAGGACGGCCGCAGTGCGGCGGCCGGTATTGGCCGTCTCGGAGGTGATCTGCTCCACCTGGGCCTTGAGCTCGCGGGCTGCTTCTTCGGCCCGTTTTTCGACGCCGAAGATCTTGCCGTAGGTGCGCAGCTGATCCGCAACGGTGCTGAATTCCGGGGTTTCCGAGGCGTTGGGGCAAAAGGACGGTTCCTGCAGCATGGGGATGCCCGCGGCGGCTAGTGTTTCACGGTTAAGGTTTTCGGCCGTGCCGAGGACCAGATCCGGTTGTTGCGCCAACACGACTTCCTGCGAAATCTGCAGGTGGCCCGTGGTGTCCAGGCGGTCGGTCAAGAGCGGAATGCGGGCGAGTTCGCCTTGCGTGGCCGGGTCGAAGTATTCGGCCGGGTAGACGCCTGCGCGGGCCACTACTGTGTCCATGACACCGAGTGCGGCCAAGTAGGAGACCGGTGAACTGTCCAGCATGACAACCCGTTCCGGCGGCGCGTCCAGGGTGACCGCGGCGCCGCAATTGGTGATGGTCAGCGGGTAGCCATCGGCCTCGGGTGCTGCAGGTGTTCCGGCGTTCCCGGCGTTCCCGAAAATGCCGGCGCAGCCGGCCAGGCCGAGGGCGATTGCCGCCGCGGCTGCAGCGGACAGCAGGTGGGCGGCAGCTTTCATGAATTCTCCTCGGGCTAGTGGATGTGGGCGATAACGCGGACGTGGGGTGACACTCAGCCCGCCGGGCGCATCCTGCGGATGAGGTAGAGCAGGAAGGGAGCGCCGATGAAAGCCGTGATGATCCCGATCGGCAACTCCTGCGGCTGCAGCAGCATCCGTGCGAGCAGGTCGGCCCAGATCAGGAAGATTGCGCCGAGCAGGGCAGAGACCGGGATGACCCGGGAGTGGGCGGCACCGACCAGCCTGCGGGCGAGATGCGGAACTACCAGTCCAACGAATCCGATCGATCCGGAGGCAGCGACGACCACACCGATGCACAGGGAGATGACGATCAGCAGCTGGGTGCGGAACCGGCCGGGTGCAACGCCGACGATGTGAGCGGTTTCGTCGCCGATGGCCAGCGCGTCCAAGCGCCTTCCGGCAAGGGTCAGCAGGCAGCTGGTAATCAGGACCACCACGACGACGATGGCCAAGGGGCTTCCCCACTGGGCCAAAGCCAGGGACCCAAGCAACCAGAACATGACGGACCGGGCGCCCTCTGCCGAGCCGGAGGCGAAGACCAGAAAGCTGGTCACGGCGGTCAGCGCGTATCCGATCGCAACGCCGGCCAGCAGCAGCCGCATTGAGGTCACCCGTCCGGCCGAGCGCGCGATAAGGAAGACCATCATCGACGCGGCCAGCGCGCCGATGAAGGCGCTGGCGGGCAGGGCGTGTTCGCCCACCCCCAGACCGACGCCGAACAGGATCATGGCTGCCGCACCGCTGGAGGCTCCGGAATTGATGCCGAGCAGGTAGGGGTCGGCCAGCACGTTGCGCACCATTGCCTGCAGCGCTGCTCCGCACACCGCCAATCCGGCACCTACGACGCATCCGAGCAGCACGCGAGGCGTCCTGACGTCCCAGACGATCGTCGAGGCTGTCGGATCGGGCTGATACCCGGACGGCTGGCCCGGCATATGCGACAGGATCACTTGGACCACGGTCGCGGTATTCAGCATGACGGGCCCGGTCGCCACAGACAGCACCATTCCGGCGACGAGAAGCGCGGCCAGCGCCACTACCCAGAAGAGATGACGACGCCGGAGCCTTGCCCGCAGCAGCGGGTCCGCGCCGCGTGGGGTCTGGCCGTCGCGCACGTCGCGTGCGCGTGGGGTAGGGTCCGATGACGGAAAGATGATCAGTGCCTCCAACAAGGCTGGGTCAGTACTTGCGAAGATTCAGTGGTTGCTGGCCGAACCAGCGGTGGCGGAGCAGGTCGACGGCGGCGTGCAGCATGGCGTTCAGCGTGTCGGTGCTGCGGGACAGGGCGCGCAGGGCGAATCCGGGGCCGTTGAGCAGAGACAGGCCGAGCTGCCCGCCGGGATCCATGGGGGCCAACCGGTCCTGCAACTCGCGCACCAGGTCGCCGTCCACCCGCGGGTCCACCACGAGCATCGAGCCCAGGTGCGAATAGTCTTCGAGGAAGAGCATGCTGGAGAGCGGCGCGTCCGGATCGCCGGGGCGGATCAGCAGGTTGTCCAGGGCGAGCAGGCGGCCGTCGCGGTAGATGTCGTTGCGGATGCGCACCTCCTCGTACCGGAAGGGCCTGCCGTCCGGGGACCAGCCGGGAGTGACCACGTCACACATCACCAGGGAGGAGTCCGCGGCGAGCTCGACGACGGTCTCCTGGCGGTAGGTGGCCTCCCGGTACGCGATGAGCTGGTCGGGCAGGTACTCCAGGCTGGCGCCGGGGCCGAGGCGGAACCGGGTGCGCTGCACGGCCGGTTCGCCCGGCGTCCGATAGATCTTGGTGGCGGACTGGGTGGTCAGCAACAGGCGGGCCTGGTCCTCGACCTGGACGTCGACCTCGTAGACATCCCCGCCAAGGTAGCCGCCGCCCGGATTCACGATCGTGTAAGCGACCTGCGCGGACGCGTCCAGGTAATGCGGTCGGATAACCCGCAGCGCGCCCTGGTGGTATTGCGAGGTGGCGACGCCGCGGCCGCCGCGCAGGCCCACCGTCAGGCGCAGCTCACCGGTGGGAAGCTGCACGCCCGCCGGCTGGGCCGCGCTCACTGCGCCAGGTCCTGCATGAGCACGTCGCGGCGCAGCCAGTCGATGACCTTGTCCAGGCCCTCGTCCGTCTTCAGGTTGGTGAAGCAGAACGGCTTGTCTCCACGGAATTCCTTCGAGTCGGACTCCATTACCGACAAATCTGCACCCACGTGCGGCGCCAAATCGGTCTTGTTGATGATGAACAGGTCCGATTTGATCATGCCCTGGCCGGCCTTGCGCGGGATCTTTTCGCCCTGCGCCACGTCGATGATGTAGATGGAAAAGTCCACCAGTTCCGGACTGAACGTCGCCGAGAGGTTGTCGCCCCCGCTTTCGATGAACACGACCTGCAGGTCCGGGTGCCGCTTGATCAATTCCTCCACGGCGGAGGAGTTCATCGAGGTGTCCTCGCGGATGGCGGTGTGGGGGCAGCCGCCGGTTTCGATGCCGATGATCCGGTCCAGCGGCAGCACGCCGTTGGCGGCCAGAATCTTCGCGTCTTCAATGGTGTAGATGTCGTTGGTGATGGCGGCCATGGAGATTTCGCCGGACAGGTGCCGGGTCAGGCGTTCGACCAGCTGGGTCTTGCCGGCGCCGACGGGGCCGCCGATACCGATCTTGATGGGTTCCATTGTCTTACTCCTTGTTCCGTGGGCCGGCCGCGGTGCGGCCGGGTCTGTTGCGTGCGACGGCGGGTCAGGACATGAACATGCGGGCGCGCTGGCGCTCGTGGCGCATTTGGGCGATTTCCAGTCCCGGGGCGGCGGCGCCGAAGTCGCCGCGTCCCAGTCCGGCGATCCTCGCCGTTGCGACGGTGATCTCCGGATGGGCCTGGCGCAGCACCCGCTGCCCGGCGTCCTGGCCGATCGGGATGCCGCGGATGGCATTCTGCGTCAGCGAGGTCGCCGTCGAAAACAGGTAGGTGCCCAGCAGTTCCGGCAGCGGAACGTGCAGGCTTCGCCCGGCGATGGCGAACGCCAGCGCCGGATGTCCGCTGCATTCGCCGCTCGCGACGTCCTCGCGGTACTGCTCGATCTCGTCGCTGTCGAGGATGACCGAGGCAATCTGGAGCATCCGCGCACCCATTTTCACGCCCGCCTCGCGCACCTGCCGCGGCAGGGCCTGCGCCGCCAGCATCGCGTCCAGCTCCCGCAGTTCCGCCGTCGAGCGGGCTTCCAGGGCCAGCCGGATGGCAAGGCCGTCGCTGTATGTCAGCTGGGTGTGGATGAACTGGCCGAGCCAGACCGCAAAGGTCTTCTCGTCGCGGACCAGCCCGCGTGACAGGAACGTCTCCAGCCCGAACGAGTGGCTGAAGGCGCCCGTGGGCAGGGCGGAGTCGGCCAGCTGCAGCAGGGGCAGCAGGTACGACGACGGGTGGCGCCCGGGTGCCTCAGTGCGTGTGTTCGGCATGTCGAAACGGCACGGGCATGACCCGCTCCTGCCGGGAGTAGGGCACCTGCACGTGCTGCAGGTAGTCTTCGACGGTGTGGTCGTACTGCACCACCATGACCTCCGCCCGGTAGTCGCTTCCGGCGTCGAAAAATTGCGCCTGCAGGTGCCTGTTGCCCAGGCTGTGGGCCACCACGCCCATTTCCCGGATGGTGCGCGGGGCGATCACCAGCACGTCCGTGGGCAGGACGCTGACGACGATGACGTTCGACTCGTCGCGGAACAGGATGTCGCCGTCGCGCAGGTCTCCCGGGGTGGCCAGGCGTATGCCGATTTCGCGGCCGTGATCGGTGGTCACGCGCTGGACGCGTTTGACCAGTTCGCTGCTGGGAAGTGCTACCTTCTCCTCGTGCAGGCCGGCAAGCTCCGTGTGCGGAAGATCGTGCCGGTTGGCGATGACGCGCTCAATAATCATTGACTACGTCCTTTCAAGGTATGGCTCGGTTTAGAACAGGAAGTAGCGCTGGGCCATGGGGAGCACGGTCGAGGGCTCGCAGGTGGCTACTTCACCGTTGACCGTGACGGTGTAGGTTTGCGGGTCGACCTGGATGTCCGGCGTCTCCCCGTTGTACTTCAGGTCTGCCTTGGTCAGGGTGCGGATGCCGTGGGCCGCGCGGACGGTCCGGCGCAGGTTCAGTCGGTCCGGGATGCCCTCGTCGATGGCGATCTTCGGCATGAACGTGATCGAGGACGAGTGCACGGCGCTGCCCAACGCCCCGAAGTTGTGCCGCAGGGTCCGCGGCTGCGGGGTAGGGATGGAACCGTTCGCATCGCCCATGATGGACTGCACGATTTGTCCGCCCTTGATCACCATTTCCGGTTTGACGCCGAAGAAGGCCGGGTCCCACAGCACCAGGTCGGCGAACTTACCCACCTCGACGCTGCCGACGGAGTCGGCGATGCCGTGGGCGAGCGCGGGGTTGATGGTGTACTTGGCGACGTAACGCTTGAGCCGGAAGTTGTCGCCGATTTCCGGGTCTTGCTCGAACTTGCCGCGCTGGCGCTTCATGGCATCCGCCACCTGCCAGGTCCGCAGCACCATCTCGCCGACGCGGCCCATGGCCTGCGCGTCCGAGCTGGTGATCGAGAAGACGCCGAGGTCGTGCAGCACGTCTTCGGCGGCGATGGTCTCCTTGCGGATCCGGGAGTCGGCGAAGGCTACGTCTTCGGGGATGTCCGGGTTCAGGTGGTGGGCGACCATGAGCATGTCCAGATGCTCGTCGAGCGTGTTGGTGGTGTAGGGCAGGGTCGGGTTGGTCGAAGCCGGCAGGACGTTGGGCAGCCCGGCGACGCGGATGATGTCCGGGGCGTGCCCGCCGCCGGCGCCTTCGGTGTGGAAGGTGTGGATCACGCGGCCGTCGATGGCGCGGATGGTGTCCTCCACGAAACCGCATTCGTTGAGGGTGTCCGCGTGGATGGCGACCTGCACGTCGAACTCGTCGGCGATCCGCAGCGACATGTCGATCGAGGAGGTTGTGGCGCCCCAGTCCTCGTGCACCTTGAAGCCGATGGCCCCGGCCCGGATTTGCTCGGCCAGCGGACCGCGCGCGCTGGCGTGGCCCTTGGCAAGCAGTCCGATGTTGATCGGCAGGTCGTCCACCGCCTGCAGCATCCGGCCGATGTGCCACGGCCCCGGCGTCACGGTGGTCGCCTTGGAGGCATCCGACGGCCCGGCGCCGCCGCCGATCAGGGTGGTGACGCCGTTCGCCAGGGCCACCGGCACCTGGTCGGGGCTGATGAAGTGCACGTGCGTATCGATGCCGCCGGCGGTGAGGATCTTGTGCTCCCCGGCGATCACGTCCGTCGCGGCACCAATGGTGATGTCGACGCCGTCGGAGATGTCCGGGTTGCCGGCCTTGCCGATCTTGAAGATGTGCCCGTCCCGCAGTGCCACGTCGGCCTTGTAGATGCCGCTGTAATCCAGCACGACGACGTTGGTGATGACCGTGTCCGGAATATCCTGGTCGCGGGTGCGCTGTCCGTTCTGGCCCATGCCGTCCCGGATGACCTTCCCGCCGCCAAAGACAACTTCCTCGCCGTAGCGGGTGTAGTCGTGTTCGATCTCCAGCAGCAGGTCGGTGTCCGCCAGCCGAATCGCATCGCCGGTAGTCGGCCCGTACATCTCCGCATAGTGCCTGCGGTTCATCTCGAAGCTCATCGCTGTTCCTCCCCGCCGCCGTCGGTCTTCTCCGCAGCATTTTGCTCGGTCTGCTCCGCGGCCTCGCCGCGTCCGCCCGCCTTCTTGGCGGCGCCGCCGGCCTTCGGGCCGCGGGATTCGTCGACCAGGTCCATGCCGTACGTGGTGTGGAAGCCGGCCGCCTCGACGCCGACGTTGGGCAGGTCGATGTCGTATTCGGCCGCCAGTTCGGGCTCAGCCTCGGCGTTGATGCCGGCGGTGCCGCCGATGGCGTCGGTGTAGGCCGGGGGGACGCTGGCGCCCAGCGACCCGTTCATGTGGTTCCGGAAGCCGTAGACCTCGCGGTTCCCGGCGATCTCCACCAGGTGCACACTGCGCGCATCGCCGGGCTCGAATCGCACGGCCGTGCCCGCCGGAATGTCCAGCCGAAAGCCGCGCGCGGCGACCCGGTCCATATCGAGCGCCGGATTAACCTCGGCGAAGTGGTAATGCGAACCGACCTGAACCGGCCGGTCGCCCCGGTTGGTCACGTTCATGATGCGGGTCTCGGCGCCCTCGTTGCAGATGA
Source organism: Arthrobacter senegalensis (assembly GCF_059091765.1). Lineage (NCBI taxonomy): Bacteria > Bacillati > Actinomycetota > Actinomycetes > Micrococcales > Micrococcaceae > Arthrobacter > Arthrobacter senegalensis. The sequence continues at coordinate 897,578 of NZ_JBNHGZ010000002.1, forward strand.
TGGGCTCGCCGCGCAGGATGTATTCTCCCGGTTTCATGGGTCTCTCCTCAGGCTCAGCGGATCGGGTTATGGACGGTGACCAGCTTGGTGCCGTCGGGGAAAGTGGCCTCGACCTGCACATCGGCGATCATCTCCGCCACGCCATCCATGACGTCGCCGCGGGAGAGGATCGTGGTCCCGTAGCTCATCAGGTCCGCGACGGTCCGGCCGTCGCGGGCGCCCTCGATCAGTTCATAGGTGATCAGGGCCACCGCTTCGGGATGGTTGAGTTTCAGGCCGCGCTGCCGGCGCCTTCGGGCAAGGTCGGCGGCGACCACAATCATGAGTTTTTCGTGCTCACGGGGCGTTAAATGCATGTAGAACTCCCTAGTTCGTAACAAAAAGAAGTGTCCACCCGTTATCTACAACCGGTCAGAGACTAGACCGGGAGGCCCGTGGATAAGGCAAGGATAGCCACGGAGATTGCACCCGGCAAATTGGTGGGAATCCGGTGGCATCACCGCCTCACAATTGATTGACATCGAGCTTCCCGGTGTCCTTCACACCCGGTCGGCTCATCCTGCTGAAGCGACCGCGACCAAGGTCACACGGTCTCGGACCGGTAGCCCGGAGCAGGCGGGAGGGCTTCCGCCCCGTCCCACCAAGCGAGCGCGCGCGTGGCGTAGAACGTAAGCCACTTGGACGGCTCACCCGGCGGCACGTCGACGTCGAACCATACGCGGCCGGGGTGGCGGCGTTCCTGCAGCCAGGTGCTGTCCGGCTGGCGCGCGGCACGGATCACCTCCACGGCGTCGGCGAGCCGGGGATCGGGAGCCGTGCCGTCGTGGAGCGTGGCCGACCTGAAGTAATCCACGGCATTCAGTGCGCTGTAGAGCCAGCGGAACGGGTAGGCGAAATGCGCGGCCCAAGGCCCGACGAGTTCGCCGGTCGACCGGGTGTACAGCAGCCGGCGTTCCCGCAGGTACTCCTCTCCGGCGTGGCGGGCGGCGCGGAGATCGTCGGAGCCCCCGGCGACGGACTCGTAGTACAGCAGCCCTTTCAAGGTGTTGAGTGTGGAATGGAAGGACGAGCGGGTGGAACCTTCGATCCATTCGCAGTTCCAGCCGCCGTCGGGCAGTTGGTGCTCGATGAACCAGGTGGCGATCCCGCCCACGTCCGCACCCAGCCAGGCGCCGTTGGCCAGGGTGAAGGCGTTGATGCAGCAGTCCACCTCGCCGTCCCAGTAGGGCAGGTTCTCGTATTCCCAGCGGCTGTTGGCGGCGAGCAGGTCGGCCGTGCCGGCGAGCGCTGTTGCGTCGAGGCCCCAGTCCCGGAGGTAATTGAGCGACCAGGTGGTGGCGGTCCACGGCTGTCCGGCGCCCTCGGCCGCTTCCGGCCCCTGGAAGTCGAAGTCGCTGGGGAAATAGGCCCCGCCCGCCCACTGTCCATCGGGGTCTTGGTGCGCGAGCAGCCGCGCGCCGAAGCCCTCGGTGGCCACCTTCGCTTTTGTCGCGGCCCATTGTTCGGGGGGCGCATGTGCGAGGTCCCGTTCGACCTGCCAGCGCAGTGCCGGATCGGAGTCGAGCAGCCAGCCGACCAACGCCGCCTCGGGCTTCATGATCAACAGAGTAGCGGCCCCCGTAAAAGAACAACATGGCTTCGGTTCCCCGCGCCGCTCGGGGAGGGGAACCGAAGGACTGCGCTGGGCGGGCACGACGTCGTGGCCGGAGACCGCCGCCGCGGAAAAGTGGGCCCGAGGCGGTCACAATGGGTGAATGCGATCACAGAGGTGGGAGGCCCGGCCGGGGCAGCATGTTGAAGCCACCGTGGACAATGCGGGACGGTTGTCTCTCCAAACGGCAAACCAAGAGATCCCGGCTGAGCTGGTGCGGTACGCCCGTGGTTTTCTGCTCACCAATCGGTCGTCCGTGAAATTCCTGTACCGCCACCGGGGCCAGTGGCTGGCGGTGTCGCTGGAACGAGTACGCAAAGATGCCGGCAGGCAGGACCACACACAGCTCAGCTACGGGCCCACGGAACCACCGCAAGGCATCACGGCTCGCGAGTTGGAAGTCCTGACCTTGGTCGCCCTGGGATTGACGAACGCTGAAATTGCGGCGCGCTTAGGTACGCGCCCGCGTACAGTCTCGACCCAGATTGAACGGCTTTTGCAGAAGCTGGGCCAGGCCGGGCGGGCAGGTCTGGCCTCACTGGTGGTGGACGCCGACCTCATAGTCCTGCCAATCCCCGGCGGCATCTCCGGCGTCGCGCAAATTACCCCTGCGGCTGTCCAGGGATTTGCTCACAGTATGGACCAGACCCAGATATCAAGCAGGTTGCTGCAGGAGCTGTCGCCGCAGAAGCGGCCGTTCATCATCGGCACGCTGGCGCCCCTGTCCGGGCGTGCCGCCGCAGACGGCGAAGAATTGGTCCGCGGGGCCGCCCTGGCTATTGAGAATCTCAACAGCCAGGGAGGAATAGCGGGACGACGGCTTGAGCACGCGGTCGTCGACGCTGACATCTTCGACCCCGGCCGGGTCCGGGAGGCGATGGCGGAACTGTGCGCATTAAATGTTCAGGCCATCACCACCAGTTATGCCAGCGGTGAGAACCCTTTCCTGATCGAGATGGCGGCCGACTATGGCCGTCCTTTCCTGCACACGGCCACATTTGAAAAGCAGGTCGACATGGTGCGCAGGAATCCCACCAGATACGGAATGGTTTTCCAAACCTGCCCGTCTGAAACCTACTATGCCAAGGCATTTATCAGGTTTCTTGGAGAACTGGAATCGGCAGCGGCCTGGCGCCCCGACTTCCGCAAAATTGCGGTCGTTGAATTGGAATCCGACAGCACGAGAATTGCCACGACCGAGTTCGTGGACTCAGCAGCGAAGAACGATTGGGCTATTTCCTCCCACTTTTCAGTCCCTCTCGATAATCCCGCCTGGGAAAAAATCGTGGAACACATCAAACACGAGAACGTATCACTGGTATTGGTCGCCCACTTTATTCCAGAAGAAATTGCACGCCTTCAGGCGCTACTGCGGGCGAGCGGCTTCGACGGCCTTACCTATTACATCTACGGTGCTTCTATTCCCCGGTTTGCCGAACTGTTGGGCCCCCGCGCCGACGGGGCGGTCTGGAGTTCGGTCACGTCCCGCTACAACGATGCGTTCTCCGAAAACTTCCTGCGGGCATACACGCTGCGTTACGGAATCGAGCCGGGCCTTTCGCAGGCAAGCGCTGCCTACGACCAGGTACGGCTGTTGGCACTGGCATGGGCGGAGCTGGGCTCAGCCGACCCGAAACAGACTGCGGCGCTCCTGCGCACCAGCGCCTACCGGGGGCTCAACGGTATCTATTATTTCGGCGACGGCCAGTCGGCACAAAGCTATCCCGATGGGACGAACGATCCCACCCTGGGGCAGGTGCTGGTCACTTACCAGTTCCAAAACGGCGCATCGGTGGCCCTGACGCCCGCGCCCTACGGCGCCATCTCACGGTTCGTGCCGCCGCGACCGTCTTGACGCAATACGTCGAATGACGCATGACGGACGAGTCGGCGATCCCAAGAATGGGAAATCATCCGCGCGGCAATTGTCACCTCTGATCGTCAGGAAAAACATGTCCACTGCAACAAGCACCGAACAAGGGACGGGACTGAAGAAAGTCCTTCGCCTGCCTTCGGCCGTTCTGTTTGGTCTCGCGTACATGATCCCGCTGACCGTATTCACCACCTACGGCATCGTGAACCAGCTCACCGAGGGTCACATCGTTTCCTCCTATCTGGTCACTTTGGCGGCGATGCTGTTCACGGCGGCCAGTTACGCAAAGATGGTCCGGGCCTTCCCCCAAGCGGGTTCCGCGTACACCTACACGCGCAGGACACTCGGCGACAACGTCGGCTTCCTGAGCGGCTGGACGCTGTTGCTGGATTATCTGCTGATGCCGATGATCACCTACCTGGTGATCGGGATTTACATGAGCGCCAGTTTCCCGTCCATTCCGCAGCCCGTCTGGATCATCCTGTCCCTTGTCCTGGTCACGGTCCTTAACGTCCTCGGCATCAAATTCGTGTCCAAGACCAGTAGCATCCTGCTGGGCGTGCAGGCGGTCTTCCTCGTGGTGTTCGCCGTCATGGCGCTAAGCGCTGCGTCCGGCAATCCGATGCCGTCCATCGTGGATATGCTGATCGGCCAGGGCCCCGGTACGGCGGTCATCTTCGCCGGTTCCGCCATCCTGTGCCTGTCGTTCCTCGGCTTCGACGCGGTCTCCGCGCTGGCAGAGGAGACTGTCGATGCGCGCCGGGTCATCCCGAAGGCCATCATTCTGGTGACCCTCACCGGCGGACTGCTCTTTGTGGTCATATCGCTGATCGCCAATCTGGCCTTCCCGGACTGGAACGCTTACTCCAGCGTGGACTCCGCGGCCTTGGATGTCATGGCAGTCGCCGGTGGCAGCTTCCTCGAGGCGTTCTTCACAGCCGCTTACATAGCCGGCTGTTTCGGTGCGGTCCTGGCCTCACAGACGACCGTGTCGCGCATCCTCTATTCCATGGGGCGCGACGGACTCCTGCCAAGAAAAGTCTTTGGCTACCTTCACCCACGGTTCCGCACTCCGGTTTATGCCATTCTGATCGTCGGCGCCATCGGCCTGGTCGCACTGTTCATCGATCTGACGCTGGCGTCTTCGCTGATCAGCTTCGGTGCCTTGGCCGCCTTCACCATGGTCAATATCGCCGTCGTCAAACACTACTTTGTCGACGAACGCCGTCGTTCGGGATATGACGCCCTCCGCTACCTGGCTGCGCCGCTGGTTGGCGTCGCCTTGTGCGCCTGGCTCTGGACGAGCCTTTCCGGTACGGCCTTCACCGTGGGCATCGCATGGATGATCGTGGGCGCCCTGTACCTGGCCGTCATAACCCGCGGTTTCCGCAAGGCACCGCCTGCGCTGGAGCTGGCTGAAGCCTAGGCCGGCAGGAACCATCACTGCTTTCCCATATTCACAGTGGCCTCACGGCCTCCGTGCCGCTCGAGCACGCCCAAAAAATAAGGATCTTCATGTCTCCACACCCGTCCTGGACCGTCAGCATCGATGCCGGCGGAACTTTCACCGATGCCATCGCCCGCTCCTCCGACGGTGCCTCGCTTGTGGCCAAGACTGCCTCCACTCCCCAAGACCCGTCCCGGGGCCTGACCAACGCCGTGGCGGAGCTGGAGGCGCAGGGCCTGAACCTGGACGACGTCGCCCTCATCTGCCACGGCACCACCGTGGCCACCAACGCCACGCTGACCGGAAACCTGGCGAAGGTCGCCCTGATCACGACGAAGGGTTTTCGGGATGTGCTCGCCTACCGCCAAGGCAGCCGCCCGAACGTGTACAGTCTTTCCCCCGAGCGTCCCCGCGAACTTGTGGACCGCTTCTCGCGGTTTGAAGTCGACGAGCGGATCGGCAGCGACGGCAACATCCTGACCGCCTTGCGAGACGATGACGTCGCGGCCGTCGTCGACGCCGTGGCCCAAGTGGAGCCAGAAGCCATCGCCGTCAGCCTGCTGTTCAGCTACCTCAATCCGGCGCACGAGGAAAAACTTCTGGCCGCGCTGGCAGAACGGTTCCCGGACACCCCTATCAGCATTTCCAGCCACATCGCGCGGGAGTTTCGCGAGTACCCGCGAACGGCAACCACCGTGATCAATGCCGCGCTACGTCCCGTGGTGGCCGCCTACCTGCAACGCGCGGCCGACGCGCTGGCGGACAGGGGCGTCACGTCCCCGTTCCAGGTAATGCAGTCCAACGGAGGCTCCGTGCCCGCGGAACGGGCAGGACGCCAGGCGCACCGGCTGATTCTTTCGGGCCCGGCCGGCGGCGTGAGCGGGCTGATCCGCGCAGCAGAACAGCATGGACTGGCAAACGTCATCAGCCTCGACATGGGCGGCACCAGCGTCGACGTGTGCCTGATCCGCGACTCCCAGGCGCCCTACACGAGCATGCAGCATGTCCAGGACCACGTCCTGATCGCTCCCACCGTAGACATCCACACCATTGGAGCCGGCGGCGGCAGCATCGCCTGGGTGGACCGCGCCCAGCGCCTGCGTGTGGGCCCGCAATCCGCCAAGGCAGTCCCTGGGCCCGCCAGCTATGGCCGCGGCGGCACCGAGGCGACGCTTACCGATGCCCACGTGGTGCTGGGCACGCTGGGCACCGAAAGCCTGGCGGGGGACCTGCGCCTGGACAAGGCTGCCGCGGAAAGGGCGGTCAAGGAGATCGCCGGGCAACTGGGCATGGACGTGAGCGAGGCCGCCGAGGCAATCTTGGCCATCGCGCTGGCCCATATGGTTCGAGCGGTGCGGAAGGTCAGTGTCGAACGCGGACTGGACCCTCGCGACTTCACGCTTTTCCCCTTTGGCGGCGCCGGTCCGCTGCACGCGGGCATGCTCCTGCGCCATCTGGGGCTGGCCAGCGTGGTGGTGCCGTTGCAACCGGGGCTCTTTTCTGCGGACGGACTGCTCGCCGCCGGGCTGCGCGTCGATGATGCCCAGACGGTGCTTAAGCCCTTCGGCCCCGCGGCACTGCCGCCAATCGCCGACTGGCTGCAAGATCGGCGGCAGGCCCTGACCGCGCAGGTCGTCGAGGACGGGGCCTCCGCGGACACCGTCGAAGTCCTGGTGACTGTGGATGCCCGCTACTTGGGGCAGGGCTATGAACTGACGGTGAATTTGGAGGGCACGGACGTTGAGAGCCTCGCGCAGATCGCGGACAGGTTCCACCCGGCGCACCGTGAACTCTACGGTCACAGCTCGCCGGAAGAAACCGTGGAAATAGTGACCGTACGCATCGCCGTTACCGGCCGCTTCGAGCACCAGGAAGACGGCCCGGTTATCCCCGAGGGGCCCGAACAGCCCGAGCCGGACGCCGTCGTCGGGTCCCGGCTGGTCCGCCTGCCCGGCAGCGGAGAGATACCAACCGCCATTTTGGACCGGACCAAGCTCAGGGCCGGCAACGTCATCGCCGGCCCCGCCATCATCACGCAAATGGACGCCACGACCGTCATGCTCGCGGGGCAGACCGGCACGGTCGCCGCCAACGGCGACATCGTCATCACGGAGGACCAGAAGTAGCCATGACATCAACCAAGCAGCAGACAACAGTAGACACCGTGACTTTCGAAGTCATTTCCTCGGCGCTGCATTCCATCGCCGAGGAAATGGGGGTGATCCTCAAACGCTCAAGTTACAGCCCGATCATCCGCGACATGGACGACTTCTCCTGTGCCTTGTTCACCCCGGAGGGGGACCTCGTGGCCCAGGCGGACTATATTCCGGCGCAACTCGGCGCAATGTCGCTAGTGGTCAAGGCAATTATTGAGCGTTGGGAGGGGCGAATCAGCGACGGCGACGCGTTCATCTGCAACCACCCCTTCCTGGGTGCCATGCACCTGCCCGACGTCAACGTGGTCACGCCGATTTTTATCGACGGCAAAATCGAAGGCTGGAGCGGCACGGCAGCACACCATATCGACGTTGGCGGGGTCAATCCCGGCAGCGAAGGTTCGGAACTGGAAGACATCTATGCCGAGGGCCTCATCCTGCCCCCGGTCCGGCTGTCGATCGCCGGAGAGGAAAACCCCGACGTCATCTCCATCATTACGGACAATATCCGGGATCCGCTGAGCACGGTCAGCGATCTGCGGGCGCAGCGGGCGGCTTGCGTGCTCGGATACCAGCGGCTCAACGAACTGGCGGATCAGTACGGCATGGAGGTTGTCTCCACCGTCATGGTCAAATCCCTCGACGTTGTCGAGAAGGCCGTGCGGAACTCACTGTCGGATCTGCCGGACGGTACCGGCGAGGCCGAGGGCTTCCTGGACGACGACGGGATCGACGGGCCACCCACCCGGATCCATGCAAAGGTCAGCAAGCGGGGCGACACCTTGACCATCGACCTGAGCGGCTCCAGCGCACAGGTCCGGGGAGCGATGAACGTTCCCTGGGCAAGCGCCCGCGCCGGCATCGTCTATGCTGTCCGCGCCGTTGTTGCCCCGGATCTGGGCGCCAATGACGGCTTGCTGCGGGCCGTGGAGGTGATCGCGCCCAAGGGCAGCGTGCTAAACCCGGAGGCTCCCGCAGCGGTGTCGATCCGCCACAACACGTGCCAGCGCTTTGCGGACACGCTGATCCGTGCGCTGACCGATCTCTGGCCGGAAGAAGCCGTCGGCAGCAGCACCGTCAGTTTTTTCTGCATGAACGTGGGCAGCACGTCACCCGTCACCGGCCGCCCCGCGGTCATGGCAGACGTGGTCGGCGGCGGCACCGGAGCCACCAGATTCAGCGACGGCGTCGACGGCGTGGACACCTACATGTCGAATGTGGGCGTCATGCCCGCGGAGGTCGTGGAGACGAACTACCGGATCCGCATCCTAAGGAACGAGTTCGTGCCCGGTTCCCAAGGCACGGGCAAGTTCAACGGCGGCATGGGGCTGCGCCGCGAATACGAGATCCTCGACCACCCTCAGCGTGCCACCTTCTACGCCGAGCAGACCAACGGCAGCTTCGCCCCGCAGGGGGCAGCCGGTGGAACAGCTGCACAACCGACCCGCATCACCGTCGTCGCCCCGGACGGCACCGAATCTGTGGTCGGCACCAAAACCTCGACCACGCTGCAGGCAGGCACCATTGTCCGTGTGGAGACCGCCGGTGGCGGTGGCTTCGGGCCGGCAGCCGAGCGGCCGGCCGAGCTGGCAGCGGCCGACGAACGTGACGGACGATTGGTGCAGGCATGACGGCCACCGTCACGAGCAGCCATCGGGCGGAGCGGTCCCTGGCACAGGCGAAGTATTCCTCCGTTTGGTTCGAGGGCGTGGAGGAATCCTCCGGAGAGAAGATGGTCGGACAGCACCGCTGCGACCTGCTGGTGGTCGGGGCCGGTTTCGGCGGGCTCTGGGCGGCGATGCGCGCGAGAAAACGGCATCCGGACTGGGCCATCACGGTAGTAGATTCGCATGGCGTTGGCCATGCGGCCTCCGGGCGCAACGGTGGATTTGTTTCATACAGCATCACCCACGGCCTGGCAAACGCCCTGGCGCGCTGGCCCCAGGAAGCCGACGTGCTGGAACGACTCGGCCTGCAAAACCTCCGCGACTTCAAGGCGGAGCTGGACGAGGCCGGCATTGACGGCGGTCTGTGCACCGCCGGCAAGCTCCAGGTGGCCCTCCAACCACACGAGTTGCGGGACCTGGAGGCAGCCGTGGAACCCGCCCGGCGCTTCGGCCGGCCGCTTCAACTGCTGTCCGCGGAGCAGACTCGGGAGCGGATCAACTCGCCGGTATTCATCGGCGGCGTCTTCGACCCGGTAGGAACGTATTTGGTGGAGCCGTACCGCTTGGCCCGCGGCATGCGGCAACACCTGGAAGGGGAGGGAGTGACGTTCTTCGAGCACACTCCTGCCGAGGCACTGACAGAGGCCGGCGACCGGATGGAAGTCGAAACCCCGTACGGCTGCGTGACGGCCGCCCGTGTCATCCTCGCCACCAGCGCCTTCCCGTCCCTGCTGCGACGCAACCGGCTCACTTCGGTCCCGGTGTACGACTATGCGCTGGCCACCGAACCGCTGACCGCAGAGCAGTTCGAAGCTATCGGCTGGGCGGGGCGTGAAGGGCTGACCGACGCGGCCAATCAGTTCCACTACTCACGTGTTACCGCGGACGGACGGATCCTCTGGGGCGGCTATGACGCGATCTATCACTACGGCAGCCGGATATCGCCGGAGCTGGAACGCCGTCCGGAGACTTTTCGGCTGCTCGCCGAGCAATTCTTTCAGACCTTTCCACAACTGGACGTGGAGTTCAGCCACGCATGGGGCGGGGTCATCGATACATCTACCCGGTTCTCCGCGGCCTACGGCACCGCCTGCGGACAGAAGGTCGCCTACGCCATCGGCCATACCGGACTGGGCGTCGGGGCCAGTCGCTTCGCGGCCGATACTATGCTGGACCTTTTGGCGAACATGCGAACGGAGCGAACCGAATTGAAAATGGTACGGCGCCCCGCCATTCCCTTCCCGCCCGAACCGGTGCGCGCCGCGGGGATCAACCTCACCCGGCACGAGTTGGCACGCGCCGACCGCAACGAAGGCCGGCGGGGCCTATGGCTGAAAACATTGGATGCGCTCGGATTGGGGTTTGATTCCTGATGAACACACTGATTCCCGGGCTGCCGCTGAATATTACCGACCTGACCCTGGACCATCTGCCCGTGCCGGCTGCCCACGTGGCCGAGGGCGCGCCGACTAGCGGCCTGCATGGCCTGGGCCGGCTGGGCGACCTCGGCGTTGGCGTCTGGGAAATGTCCACCGGCAGCATGAACGATACGGAAGCCGATGAACTGTTTCTGGTCGTCTCCGGCAGCGCCACCGTGGCGTTCCACCACGACGACGCCCATGACGCCGCCGGGACGGCGGTCCCGTTGGCCCCAGGCTCCCTGATGCTGCTTTCGGCAGGGATGCGCACCACGTGGACGGTGCACGAAACCCTGCGGAAGCTCTATCTCACGCCAGAGCGGGAGTCATCCGAAGCGGAGTGATGCATCGGACTGCCCCATCCTGCCGGTCGGCTTCTCCGTCGGAGATGGTCTTGAAGCAGTGTGCGGCGGCCGTCCGAGCCTTGCGAGAGAAGGAAGGCGACGTCGGTGCCCGGGTGAGCACCGACGTCGTCCCATAATCCCCGAAGCTACTTGACCTTGTCCTTGAGGAACTGCACGGACCGGCTCCAGGCCAGCTTGGCCTCCTCGGGACGATAGTTGCCCTGCGGGTTCTCGTCGTTGTGGAAGGCGTGCGGGGCGTCGTAGAAGTAGTAGGTCACTTCCGCGCCGGACTCGCGGCGGATCTGCTCCTCCTGCGCCTTGGCCTTCTCCACCGGGTAGGACTTATCCTGTTCGCCGTAGTGGCCCTGGATGGCGGCGCGGACCCCTTCGTACGATGTGGGCACGCCCTGGCCCACACCGTAGAACGGCACGGCCGCGCTGATGCGCTCTCCCTGCTGCGCGGCCAGCGCCAGCACAAAGCCGCCGCCCATGCAGAAACCGATGGCACCCACCGTGGAACTGGTGACTGACTCGTGGGCCAGCAGGTAGTCCACGGCGCCGGCCAGCAGCCGGGCGCCTTCCTCTTCCGGCAGCTTCGACATCATTGCGGCGGCTTCCTTGCCGTCGTGGGCGATACGTCCGCCGTAGAGGTCCGGTGCCAGCGCGACAAAACCTTCGGCGGCGAGGCGGTCGGCAACATCTCGGATGTGGTCCACCAGGCCCCACCACTCCTGGATGACGATGACGCCGGGGCCGGACCCGGACTCGGGTACGGCCAGATAACCATGGGCCTCGGTGCCTGCGGATTCGAAGGTGACGTTCTGGTACGTCGGGTTGTCGGCCAAAATCCTACTCCTGATCACTCGGGGGCATTCGATGCCAGTCTAGGACAGCGACACATGTTGTCGTGCTTGCCGGGGCGGCGGAGGGCCCGGGGATGGCCAAGCCGGTTGCCGGGGCGGAGAATCGGTCTATGGAACAGCTGAGGAAGACTTTCATCGCCCTTTCGATGGCTGCCGGGCTGGCCGTTACAGTGTCGGCCTGTGACGCCACCGGAGACGACGTGTCCCAGCCCGAACCCGGCCAGGCCCAGCCGGCCGAAACCCCGGCCGGGGCCGGCAACCCGAGCCCTGGCGGCACAGGATCTGCCATGCCCGGTGAACGCAATGCGCGGGCCGCGGTCGAAACCGCGGTGAATGCCGTCCGCGGCAGTTCCGCGATCGAACTCGACTACAGCGACCGGCTTCAGGCCTGGGAGGTGGACGTCTTCGACGTCGATGCCGAGCTCGAGGTGCAGGTCTCGCCGGACGGCAGCGAGGTGCTTGAGCAACGGGAATCCGGGGGTGCCGAACCGGAGCAGGCCCGAGAGTTGGAGCAAACCAGGGTTTCCATGTCCGAGGCCCTTGTCACCGCCGCGGAAGCCGAACCGGGGAACGTGGACGAAGTGACGCTGGGGGATGAGGACGGCCTCCCGGTGTGGGAGATCGAAATCGACCGCGAAGACGGCTCCAGCGCCGACGTGTTGATCGACGCCGTCACCGGTGAGCAGATCCGCTAGAGGGCGAACCTTTCGAAGGCCATTCGGGTGCATCATTGCCCTCGGGAATGATGCTCCTTGTACCCGGGGCCGAATCTGTAGTGGTGGCCACCTCTTATGCCCATGCCTGCTGGCGGTAGTGCACGGCGCGTCCGCCCACCATGGTCATGGCGGCAGCCACGGTGTGCAGGTCTTCTGAAGCCAGATCGAAGGGCTGGCGGTCCAGTACCACCAGGTCCGCCAACGCGCCCACCCGGAGCAGGCCGCCCTGATCAAGGCGGTTCAGCCTTGCTGAACCGGAAGTATAGGCGGCCATGGCAATCTCCAAGGCCAGGGCCTCGCTTGGTATGAGAGGCCCTTCCCCCGACATTTCGGGGCCGCGGCGGTTGACGGCCACATGGATAGCCTGCCAAGGGTCGGGGGTGGAGACCGGCCAATCCGATCCCATTGCCAGAGCGGCGCCGGAGGAGACGAGGGAGTTGAAGGGGTATTGCCAGCCAGCCCTCTCGAGTCCGAGGATCGGCAAGGTCAACTCGGTCATCTGCTCGTCATTCTGCGCCCAGAAGGCCTGGGCGTTGGCTGTGACTCCGAGCCTGGCGAAGCGCGGCACATCCTGCGGGTGGACGATCTGGATGTGTGCCATATGGTGCCGTCTGGCGGTGCCGCCTGTGTTGGTGTTGCGGGCGTGCTCGATGGCATCGAGCCCGTCGCGCACCGCGCGGTCTCCAATGACGTGCATGTGCAGGTCAAAGCCCGCACCGTCCAATGCTGCGACCGCATCGAGGAGCACTTCCCTGGGCATATACGTCAGGCCGCGGGAGTCCGCTGCGCCGTGGTCGTTGGAACCTCCGGTGCAGGTGCACGGGCGCAGGTAGGGATCCAGCATCGCCGCTGTCTGATTCTCAGCCACCCCGTCCACCATGATCTTGGCGCTCGTGGTGGTGAAGCCCGCAGCTCCGTTCTCCCGTCGCCGTTCTTCGAATCCTTCCACCAGCTCCGCGAGGTTGCCCGACGTTGTGGTGCGCGGCACCCACAAAGCTCCTGTGGCCCGTGCGGTGAGCGTGCCGTTTCCGGCCAGCTGCCGGTATATCCGGCTGACGTCCGGGTAGCCTGCATAGTCCCCAAGGATCGCTTCCTGCCAGCCCGTGACGCCTTGCGCGTGCAGGAATCGCTGTGCCTCGAGCAGTGCTTCGGCCAGTTCCGCATCGGTGGGTTCCGGCACCAGCTTGCCCACAAGGTCCATGGCGCCCTCATGCAGAGTGCCGGTGGGGTTACCGTCGCTGTCCCGCTCCAGCCGCCCATCAGCAGGGTCCGGTGTTCGGGCATCGATGCCGGCCAGCTGAAGGGCCCGGGAATTGACCCAGGCCCCGTGGTGGTCTCGGTTAAGGAGAAACACCGGCCGGTCTGCAACGACCTCGTCCAACTGCTCCTTGCGAGGGGCGCCGCCGTGGAAGTCGGCCATGGACCAACCACCACCGGTGATCCACTCCTTGTCGGGATTAGCTGCGGCGTATTCCCGCACAGTCGCGAGCGCGGCCTTTGCCCCTGAGACCTCCGACAGGTCACAGCTGAGTCGTTCAATCCCGCCGTAAACGGCGTGTACGTGGGCGTCGGTAAAACCCGGGCACAGCAGCCTTCCGCGCAGATCTACCGTTTCCGCCGCTTTCCCGGCCGCGGCACGCACCTCATCGTCCGTGCCGACGTCCGTGATCCGCCCGCCGGTCACGGCGACTGCCGTAACGTCCGGTCGCAGGCGCACCCCGTCGAAGATCCTGCCGGAGTGGAATACCCAGTCGGTCATGCTGCTCCTTTGCGGTCCTTTCCTGGGCCGGCGGCTTTTCCTCGACCCGCTGCTCGTCTCCGCCGGGGATGGTGTCAGGTGCGAATGATGAGCAGGTGCACATCATGAGACAGGCAATCAGCCGCAAAGTCAACATCGTTGACTTTGCTTGCGTGACACTCTTCGGGCCCGCGGCGCCCCCGGGGCACTACTGTGATCCAGATCACAGCTGGGACTGTTGTGGTGAGGTGGGCCACTATGCCACTCTTCAGTCAGCGCCGTTGACAACGCCGTTGACTTTACCGACAGGTGTCGATCGCTCCATTAGCCTTAGCCCCTCGAAGGGAAACACATGCTTCCGACCAGTTCCATCCCACCTCTCACGCCCAGGGTAGTCATTGGATTTCTTGGTACCTGGGTAATGGCTCTGCTTGCGGCCAACCTTGTACCCGTGCTGATCGGGGCGCTCATTGCGGACCTCGGCATGTCCATCACTGCGGCCTCTGCGCTGGCCACGGCAATGTCACTGGGCACCGCAGCAAGCATTTTCGCCTGTACCAAGTTGGTCGCTAAGGGAGACCGTCCCAGAGTTGCGCGAATAGGCCTGCTGGTTATGGCCCTCGGTTTCGGTGTGGGCGCCGCGACTCTGAACGAGACCGCCGTTGGCATCGGTATTGTGCTTGCGGGTATCGGCGCCGGCACAGTGGTGGCTGCCGGTACCGCAGCTTCCGCTGCTACCCGTGATCCGGACAAGACGGTCAACATAGTCATGATCGTCAACCGCCTGGCTGCGGCGGCACTTCTGGCTATCGTGCCGGTCCTCGGCAGCGACCTCCGCACGATTCTGCTCATCCTGACGGCAGTAGGGCTGGTCGGACTGCTCGCCGCTGGAGGATTGCCCAACGTGCCCATCGAGGTAGCCCAGAAACCCGTCTCGGGGCGCCAGTTCGGGAGCAAGGCCATCATTTTGGCGTTGGTTTTTGGGCTTTGGAGCATGACCGAAGACCTCGTCTACGCCATCTCCGGTGTGATTGGCACTGAATATGCCGGGATGACACTCGAGGACCTTTCCCTCGTCCTTTCGCTCAGCGTTGTCGGCGGTCTCGCGGGCGCGCTGCTTTCCCCGCTTGCCCTGAAGCTCCTGGGCCGATCGCTGGCCATCGGACTGATAATCACCATCGGATCCATCTGCAAATACCTGGTCTTGACAGCCGACGAAGCAACCACAATGTCGGCAGGCATTGTCGTGGCTGGAACGATGTACGGCGCCGTGCTGGCGCTGGTCTTCGCGCTGGCCGCGCGGATGGATCTATCAGGCCGCGTGGCAACCCTGGTCACCGGCGTCTACATTGTGGGCGTTGCACTGGGACCGGTCGTCGGCGGCAGCCTGATCGGTATCATCAGCACGGATGCTTTGGGACTGGCCATCGGTATTCCCAGCCTCATTTTCGGAGTGCTGCTGTACGCAGTATCCCGCGCCAGCGGTGTTGCGGAGCGTGGTGGTGAAATCGTCGAGTCAGTGAGGACCCAACAGGACGCAGTCGTGTAGCTGGGGAACAGTGAATTGCGAGAATCCGTCTCCGCCCTCCTCCACCTGACACCACGGCATCCGATGTGCGAGGCTACAGGTGTGGCGCACATCTTGGGGCGGGAAACCTAATGGGGGCAGAGGCGGAACTCGCTAATCCCCGGCAGCGGGCAAAAGGGCTCAATCGCGAAATCATCATCGATGCCTGCCTGCAGCTGACTGACGAGTCCGGTGCTTCCGCACTAACGTTCCGCCGCATCGGGCGAGCCCTGGGCGCGGACCCCACCGCACTGTACAGACACTTTAAAGACAAAGACGAACTGCTTCTGGCGCTGACAGACCGTCTGATCGGCGAAGCCCTCCGTGATTTTGAGCCAACCCAATCCTGGCGAGAGGACATCCGGGAGTTGCTCATTCGCGGGCGCAGGGCCTACCTGGCACATCCCCAAGTGGCTGCCCTCGCCGCCGTGCGTGTGACGCGGCAAGAGTCCGAGATGCGCTTCGTGGAGACGATCCTCGCCACCTTACGAAAAGCAGGATTCGAGGGTGACGACGTTGTCAAAATTTACCGGGCTTGCGCCGACTTTATGCTCGCCTGGACAGGTTTCAGTGCTGCCCTGAAGTTACTGGGCGAGAAGTCGGCAACGGACGTTCGGGCTTGGGCAGAAGCCTACGCCCAAGCTCCGGCCGGCCGCTTCCCGAACGCTGCGGCTGCTGCAGCCTCCATGTCAGCTATCGACGACGACGAGAACTTCCTATTCTCGCTGGACCTGCTGCTTGACGGCATTGAAGCCCGCTTAGCCGTGTAGCGCCCTGCTCGTTCAGGATTCTGCGGGCGCCGCGAAACCCAGCGTCTTGTCGATGATGTTCTCCAACGGCTGCTGCCGGGTGTAGCGGGCGAAATTGTCCGCGAACTGCCCGGCCAGCTGGGGCAGCCAGCCACGGGCATCACCGCTGAGGTGCGGCGAAATGATCACGTTGTCCATCTTCCAGAGCGCGTGGTCGGCCGGCAGCGGCTCGGTTTCAAACACGTCCAGGGCGGCTCCGGCGATGGCGCCGGATCGCAGCGCCGCCACCAGGGCGTCGGTGTCCACGCACGCCCCGCGGCCCACGTTCACCAGCCGGGCCGTGGGCTTCATGGCCTCCAGCACGGCTGCGTCGACGAGGTGCCGGGTCTCTTCGGTCAGCGGTGCCACCATCACCACCCAGTCGAAGGTTCCGACGACGGCGGCGAGTTCCGACGACGCGTACACCTCGCCGAAGTCCGCGTCATCGCTGCGGGCAGTGCGCCCGGCCCCGGCAACGTGCAGGCCGAGGGCCTTGAGCACACGCGCGATCTCGCGTCCGATGGCACCGGTGCCCACGATGAGGGCGCGGCCGGACTCCAGTCGTTCGGTCTCACGGTGCCGCCAGGTGCGCTCCCGCTGCAAAGACAGCAGGCCGGGCAGGTCCTTGGCGAAGGCGAGCATCCCGGCGAGGACGAATTCGGCGATCGGCCGGTCGAAGATGCCGCGGGCGTTGGTAACCACCACGCCTGAATCCCGCAGTTCCTGGAACAGGAGCTTGTCCACGCCGGCGGCGGCCACATGAATCCACTCCAGCGAGCCGGCCGCATGCCAGGCATCCTCCAGGGCGGGGGAGAAAAAATCCCAGAGGAACAGCACCTGGGCGCCGTTCAAGGCTTCCTCCAAGCCGTCCGCGGTGGCATAACGCACCTCCGCGGCGGCCTCCACGTCCTCCATGCCCGGCGGCAGGTGGTCTTTGTACAGGACGGTGACGACGGGCCTGGCGGCTGCGGCCATCAGGCTTCCGGCGCCTTGTTGCGCCGCGACTTCAGCGCGCCCAGCTGGTCGTCAACTTCCGTGCTGGCCTCCAGCCATTCGAAGGCCTCCTGCACTTGCGGCGAGTCCGGGTTCGACCATGCGATTTCGTTGCGGGCGGATGCCTCGGCCTCGATGCGACGGGTCTCCCGTTCGGCATCCCGGGCAGCGGACTGCATCCCGGTTGCGCTGCCGGCTGCCGCCGAGGCGGCCTGCTGCATGCCGAGCGTGGCCTGAGCGACGTTGTGGCGTGCCTGGAGGGTCTGGTACCGCAGGCGGCTCTCGTCTATCCGCGAGGACAGGCGGGCGAGCTCCCCGTCCAACCGGCGCCACTGATCGGCCATGCGCTCATATTGCCGGGCGAGGGTTTCCACGCGCTTCGACGCCGTAATGCTCCGGTGCAGGAACTCGCGGGCCCCGTCGTCGTCGCCGCGGGCCACGCACTCTTCGGCCTGGCGGTCGCAGTACGCCTGCTCTGCTTTGGCCTCATCCAACAGCAGCCCGATGCGGCGGCAGTCGGCCGCGATGTCCGCGACGCTGCGGCGGGCTTGGTCCACCGCTTCGGACTGCTGCTGCTGGCTGGCCTCTATGGCCGCCAGGGGATCGACCGGAGTCTCCCTGGCCGCGCGGTTGGCGCGGATGATGCGTCCAAGGCGGTGCTTGATGGACACGTTAGCTCCTCATGGGATCGGGCCGACGCCGCGCCGGGGCGGGCTGGCGGCGCGGCGGGCCGGACCGGGGGTGGGGCGGGACGGCGGGGCTGCGCCCGTCGCGGACACCGCGGTAGGCCGAGGACCATGCGTGCAGCGCCTCGATCTCCCGGGACAAATGCCGGCCGGCCAGTTCCAGCTGTTCGGCGTCGGCAGAGTACCCGGCTTCAACCAGGTGTTGCCGCAGTTGGCCCGACAGCCGGGTGAGTTGTTCGGTCCGCCCGCCCAGGCTGGCGGCGAGGGAGCGTTTGACCTCCGGGACCGGCTCGCCTTCCGCCAACTTCAGCTGTTCGTCCAGGGACCGGGAAGCCGTTTCAAGCCTGGCGGCCACCAGCGGCAGCTCCCCGACGGGGCGGCCCTCCGCCCGGGCGGAGGCGAGTGTCCGTTCCGTCGCTTCCGCCGAGCGCTGCAATCCGAGCCGCTGGCGGGCCAGGCGGCGGCCGGCGGCATCCTTGCTGAAACTGCGGACGGTGAGCGACCCCCGGCGCAGCCCGTTCCGCAACCGGCGGGAGCGCCGGATCCTGCGGATCACCAGCCAAACGGTCACCGCCGCGGCCGTCCCTACGCACAGCACGGCGATGCCGGTGAACATCAGGATTTGCATGACCATGTCGGCCAAAAAGGTTCCGGTACTGGCGGGCACTGGTGTCAAGGGCATGCCTCAAGTTTGCCCCCGGATGAGCGATTCCTGCCAGTGGGAGTGAATTGCCGGGTAAAACGGCGGGGCAAAACAGCCGGGCACAACAATGGAGCCGGTTCCCGTACGGGAACCGGCTCCATTGGAAAAGACTAGAGCGGCGTTGCCGCTGCCGTCTTAGAGGCCGCGGATGTTGGCAGCCTGCAGGCCCTTGGGGCCCTGCACGGTTTCGAATTCGACCTTCTGGTCTTCACGCAGTTCGCGGTATCCGCCACTGTTCTCGATAGCCGAGTAGTGAGCGAAGACGTCGGCCGAGCCGTCGTCCGGAGCGATGAAGCCGAAGCCCTTTTCAGAGTTAAACCACTTGACGGTTCCAGTTGCCATTTTGTACTCCTCCGAGTATTTACACGGCCCGCGGACTTCACGGGTCGCTTGCAGCGGTGTTTTTCGTCCGCCGTTCAGAGAAGCACAAACCCTTCGGTGAAGGGCCTGTTGCTCAAAATCAAATGCGCAACACAACAACTACAAAAATTACTGTACAGGACTTTGGCCGGGAATCCGAACGGCGCTACCACGGCACCCCCTGTTCAGGGCGCGTTCAGGTTGTTATCGTAAAGTGATCTTCATCTACGGGGCATTCGCCCTATTCCGCGGCTGGGAAGTCGGACCCGAACCACTGAAGGCTGCATGAGCATATCTGTATCTCCACCGACAACTTCTACCCGTAGCAAGCGCGGTTCTTCCGCCGCCAGCGGCTACTCCCAGCTGTTGAGCACCGTGCGGGATGCAGGTCTGCTGCGAAAGCGCAGGGGGTTCTACATCAGCCTCTTTGTTGCACTGGCGCTGGGGCTGGCGGGCGCGGTCACCGGATTCGTACTGCTTGGCGACAGCTGGTTCCAGCTGTTGATTGCCGGCGCACTGGGCATCCTGTTCACGCAGTTGGCGTTCCTGG
Source organism: Arthrobacter senegalensis (assembly GCF_059091765.1). Classification (NCBI taxonomy): domain Bacteria; kingdom Bacillati; phylum Actinomycetota; class Actinomycetes; order Micrococcales; family Micrococcaceae; genus Arthrobacter; species Arthrobacter senegalensis. The sequence goes on from NZ_JBNHGZ010000002.1 coordinate 917,098, forward strand.
CCCATGAGGCCGCCCACCGGCAGGTCTTCGAAACCGGTCCGGCCAACGACCGCGCCGGAAGGTTCCTGGCCAACGCCGTCGTGGGCATCAGCTACCAGTGGTGGATGAACAAACACACCCGGCACCACGGCAACCCGAACACCATCGGGAAAGACCCGGACATCGAGCAGGACACCGTCTCCTTCCTGCCCGAACAGGCTGCCGAACGCCGCGGCCTGATGGCCTGGTTCACCCGCCGGCAGGGCTACCTGTTCTTCCCACTGCTGATGCTCGAGGGCATCAACCTGCACGCCACCTCCATCAGGTCGCTGTTTGCGCGCGGCCCCGTCAAGGGCCGCAAGAGGGAAATTTCCGTGCTGTTCGCGCGGCTCACTCTTTATGTCGCGGCCATCTTCTTCTTCCTCCCGCCCGGCATCGCGTTCGCATTCCTCGGAGTGCAGCTGGCCGTCTTCGGGGTCTACATGGGTGCGTCCTTCGCGCCGAACCACAAGGGCATGCCGCTGATCCCCAAGGACTCGAAGGTGGACTTCCTCAGCCGCCAGGTCCTGACCAGCCGCAACATCGTTGGCCGCACCCCCGGGGGAAGCGGCGCCATCAATGCGCTTATGGGCGGGCTCAACTACCAGGTGGAGCACCACCTGTTCCCGAGCATGCCGCGGCCCAACCTGGCCAAGGCCGCCCGGATCGTGCGCGAATACTGCGCCAGCCACAGCATCCCGTACACCGAAACGTCGCTGCCCAAGTCCTACGGCATCGTGGTCCGGTACCTGAACAAGGTGGGCCTGTCGGCGCGGGACCCGTTCGACTGCCCGATGGTCTCGCAGTACCGCCGGCTCTAGCGCTCAGCAGGTTCCCAACGGTTGCCGGTGTCCAACGCGGACACCGGCAACCGTCGTTTCTAGAGCTGCGTGAAGGCGGCCGTGGCCGGGTCCGCGCCGATGCGACCGCCGGCGTCAAGCGCTGTGATCGCGGCCAGGTCCTCCGCATCGAGCGTGAGCCGTGCCGCGGTCAGGTTTTTCGCTATCCGGCCCGGGTTGGCGGACTTGGGGATCACGATGTTGCCGTTGGCCAGATGCCAGGCGAGCACCACTTGGGCCGGTGTCGCCAGATACTTTGCCGCGATGGCGGTGACCGTCCGGCTCTCCAAATCGGCGCCCTGGCCCAGAGGGCTGTAGGCCTCGACGGCGATGCCGTGCCGGCGGCTGAGCGCCGCCACTTCGCGCTGCTGGAAGGTCGGGTGGATCTCGATCTGGTTGACCGCCGGCACCATGCCTCCGGCGGCCAGCAGGGTCTGTAGATGCTCGGACAGGAAGTTGGAGACGCCGATGGCCCGGCTGAGGCCTTCGGCGTAGAGTTTTTCGAGCGCCTGCCATGCCTGCACGTACAGGTTCTGCGAGGGCACCGGCCAGTGGATCAAGTACAGGTCCACGAAGTCCAAGCCGAGTTCGCGCAGGCTGTTATCAAAAGCCCGGCGGGCGTCGGCCTGTTCGCCGTTGCGGAGCTTGGTGGTGATGAACAGTTCCTCGCGCGGGATCCCGCTGGATCTGATCGCCGCGCCCACGCCGGACTCGTTGCGGTAGGCGGCGGCGGTGTCGATGTGGCGGTAACCGGCCTCCAGCGCAGCTTCAACGGCCCGCTGCGTTTCAGCCGGCGGCACTTTGAAAACGCCGAAGCCCAACTGCGGGATGCTGACGCCGTTATTGAGATCGATCGCGGGCACTACGGCCATCGGGAATGCTCCTTCGGTGCAGGGGGGCGGAACTACTTCTTCGGGACCAGCACGCCGTAGACGCGCATCTCGGCCAGATGCTGGCCGTCATGGTCGTGAATGGAGATATCCACGATGTTGTTGCGGCCATAGCGGGTGCGTTCGACGCCGGTGGCCACCAGGCGGGCTTCGGCCGCGCCGGGCGCGATGTACGTTATTTCCGCCTGACGGGAGACCGACGGCCGGCCCAGCGACTCGCAAACGAACGCGAAGCACGTATCGCCGAGCGTAAACAGGTAGCCGCCGTGCAGGATGTGGTGACCGTTCAGCATGTAGTCCTGGACGCCCATGGACATTACTACACGGCCTTCTTCGGCCTCCAGCACCTCGATGCCAAGGTGCTGCGACGCCTTGTCTGAGGCATAGCGGTGGCGGACAAGCTCCTCGACGGTGGAAAACTGCTCGTCGGTGGCGGGGGTAGTCAACAGAGCCTCCGGATGTGGCACGGATCATGGGCGTGACCAACGCTACCAATATCCACACCGGTCGATGCTCATCGGCGGGCTGCAAAACCGGTTTGCAGCGGCGCGGTGCGGGCTCAGTCGTCGCTGGAGTGTATTTTCCGCCGCGTGCTGAGCAGGTCCACGCCGGGGCGGTAGGCAATGTAGTTCTCGGCCGTGTCCAGCACCTGGACCACATGGGCCCGGTCGCCGCCTACCAGCCCGATGCCCAGTTCGGCCCGCCGGTAGAGGTTCTGTTGGCCGACTTCCGCCACTGAGACATCGAACCGCTTCCGCACCTCGGCGATGATCGGCCGCAGCACGGATCGCTTTTCCTTGAGCGAATGCACGTCGCCCAGGAGCAGGTCGAACTCAATCCAGCCGATCCACATGCTGACGAGTCTAGGGCAGGTGATCCATCGCCTCGCACGGGCTGGAGTTCGGCTGCGCGCGGTGGATTCCCATGGCCAACACCTCGACCAGGGCGGAAAGCGTGCGCACGTCCTCCGGCGAGAGGCCGGAGAGCAGGTCCTGCTCAGCACGTGCGACGCGGACCTCGAGCTCCGAGAGTGCGGCGCGTCCCTGCGCGGTGGGAACGATTTTCCGTGCACGCCGGTCGTTCGCGGCGGGGACGCGCTCCACCAGCCGGGCGGCCACGAGCTTGTCGAGAATGTAGGTCAGGACAGTGCGGTCGATTGCCAAGTGGGACCCGAGGGCCTGCTGGTTCGGCGGGTCCCGATGAACGACGGCGGAGAGGATTTGGTAGCCGCGGATGCCTTCCGGCATTCCGGTGACGGCCTCCTCGAACTTTGACTGGTACCCGCGCAGGACCATGCCGAGGTTCCAGCCGAAGTCGCCGGGAACCGGGCTGTGCGTCCTGTCCGCTGTGGCGGCTCGTTCTTCTCCTGTCATGACTCTCATGATAACGAATCATGCGAAGTTGCACAGATAATCTGCAATGAATATAGTCTGTCGGACAGCATATTTGCAGACTGGAGTTGGAATGAAGCGTGGCACCGTTGGCATCCTGGGGGCTGGCCGGGTGGGCACCGCCGTCGCGCGGCAGGCGCTCACAGCCGGCTACCGGGTGAAGATCGCGACGTCCAAGCCGGCCGCAGAGATCGCCTTGCTGACCGAAATCATCACGCCGGGGGCGGAGCCGGTCGACGCCGCAGAAGTGGGGGAGGCGGACCTGGTTCTCGCCGCGATCCCGCTGCACCGTTACCGCACGCTGGATCCGGGCCGGTTGGCCGGCAAGACCGTGATCGATGCGATGAACTACTGGGCACCGACCGACGGCGTGATCCGCGATTTCGAGAACGACCCGCGCGGCAGCAGCGAGGTCGTCCAGGATTTCCTGGCGGGAGCGCGACTGGTGAAAACCCTGAACCACATCGGGTACCGGGAACTCGAAGAGGAGGGCCGCGATCCGGGTTCCGCCGACCGCCGAGCCTTGGCTCTTGCCGGCGATCACGACGACGCCAAATCCCTGGTCGCGGCCTTCATCGATCGCCTGGGTTACGACCCGGTCGATGCCGGCCCGCTCTCGGCCGGCCGCGCTTTCCAGCCGGGGACCCGCATTTTCAACGCCGCCCATGCCGCCGACGAGCTCCGAGGCCTCTTGGCGGAGGCCACCGAACCGGCGTGTCGATGACGGCATCAACAGGCAGAACAGGACAAGACATGGAAATCGGTGCCTACAGCTTCGGCGACACGCAACTCAATCCGGACGGCAGCCAGCGGGAGACGTCGGAGGCCATCCGTAACCTCTTTGAGGCGATCCTCCACGCCGACACGGTTGGCTTGGATTACTTCGGGATCGGCGAGCACCACACCACCAGCATGCCCGCGTCCTCGCCGGGCGCGATCGTCGCCGCGGCCGCGGCCGCCACGCAACAGATCCGGCTCGGGAGCGCCGCCAGCATCATCTCCACGGACGACCCCGTTCGTGTGTTCCAGCAGTTCTCCACGGCGGACGCGATTTCCGGGGGCGGCCGCGTCGAGATCACCGCGGGCCGCGGTTCCTCGGTGGAAACATTTCCGCTGTTCGGCTACGACCTGGGCGACTACGACGAGTTATATGCGCAGAAGCTGGATCTGCTGATGGCCATCAACAACAGCCGCACCCCCGAAGTGACGTGGAGCGGATCCCGGAGGCCGCCCATCGCGGACCTGGCCGTCGTGCCGCGCCCTGCCGCCGGGCCGCTGCCCATCTGGCTGGCCACCGGGGGCAACGCCGGTTCTTCCGCCCGGGCCGGGCAGCTCGGACTGCCCGTCTCCTACGGGATTATCGGCGGAGCCCCGCACCGGTTCGCTCCACTGGCCGAGCTTTACCGGCGCACCGCGGCCCAGGCCGGCCACAGCGGTCCGCAGATCAAGGTTTCCGTTGCCGCCCTCGGGCTGGTGGCGCCGAGCAAGCAGGAGGCCCTCGACCGGTTCTACCCCGGCTGGCATAACCTCAACGTGGAAATGGGCCGGCTGCGCGGCTGGCCCGCGCCCGACAAGCGCGCTTTCCTGGCCCAGGCCGAGGCCCCGGGCGCCTATTACGTCGGCGATCCGGACGACGTGGCCGAGCGGATTGCCCACCTGCACGGATACCTCGGACATGTGCGCCACTTCCTGCAGACCGACATCGGCGGGCTGCCGCACGAGCACCTGATCGACTCCATCACGCTGCTGGCCACCGAGGTCAAGCCGCGGGTTGAGCGGCTGCTGTCCCGGAAGTAGGCACGACACGCCGCCGGCGCGCCCCGCTGGCCATATCTATCCGCGGCTCGAAGCGACGCCTCCGCCGCCGTCCTAAGCTAAGGGCGTGGATAAAGCGGTGGACAGACAAACGGACCAGGCAGAGCTGGCGGCAACAGTCATCCTGCTGCGCGACGGCCCGGAGGGACTGGAAGTCCTGATGCTGGAACGCCCCGGCGGTGGATCCTTCGCGGGGGCCTGGGTATTCCCCGGCGGCAAGGTGGACCCGGGGGACTACCGTGCCGCCGAAGCCGACGCCGAAGCCGAAGCCGAAGCCGAAGCCGAAGCCGAAGCCGAAGCCGAAGCCGAAGCCGAAGCCAAAGCCGAAGCCAAACCCGAACCCGACGCCGACGCCGAAGCGGGCACCGGCACAGAGGCCGGCGGCGCCGTCGAACGTGACCAGGGTCGGCAGCTGGCGGCGGCAAGGATCGCAGGGGCGCGCGAGACCTTCGAGGAGACCGGCCTGCGGATCGCCGGTCAGGACCTGGTACACCTATCCAACTGGGTACCCCGCCACAGCCTGGTTCGCCGCTTCCAAACATGGTTTTTCGCGGCAGCGGCGCCGGTCGGCGAGGTCGTGCTCAACGACGACGAGCTGGCCGGCTTCGCCTGGATGCGGCCCGGCGAAGCGCTCCGCCGGCATGAGACGGGGCTGATGCGGCTGGTCCCGCCGACCTGGGTCACCCTGCATGAACTGGGCCGCTTCAACACCGTTGCGGACGCACTGGAAGCCGCTCGGAACACGGAGCCTTTCAACTATGAGAGCCACGTGCTTGATGACCCGGCCAGCGGACAGGTCATCGTGTGGGCGGGCGACGCTGCCTACCCCGGTCCCGGGCCGGCTGCGGCCGCCGGGGCCAGGCACCGACTCTCCACCGCCTCGCTGCCCTGGCGGTACGAAAGGCATCGCTAGGCCCCTGCGCCGCCGGCCCGGCACGCCTACACTTGAGGCACCTGCTGCCACAACCGACCGGGAGGCCGCCATGAAGAAAGCCATGAAGAAGAAGTCCTTGAGGGATTTGAGCGGGGGGCAGCGGCTGCGTGTAGCCACAATGGCCGGGCTGCAGCTTGTCTTGCAGACGGCCGCTCTGAAGGACCTGAAGAAGCGCCCGGCCGCCCTGGTCAACGGGCCGAAGCCGGTGTGGTTTGCCGCGTCCTTCCTCAACTTCATCGGCCCGGCGGCCTACTTCCTGCTCGGGCGAAAGCGCTGAACTCCTCTGCACAAACCGTTGATCTATTCAATTCAGGGGTGTTAGAGACCGTCGCGCAGTGTTGCCTGCGTAACGATGGCCTAGAGTGTTTGACGTCACCAAGTGGCGTCGACCACACTTGAGCTAGTGAACGCATGTTCGGCTAGCGAACAGGGCGGTCTGTATCCCCGTTCTCCTCGGGGCAGAAGGAGTGGAAATGAAATGTGCGCTGTATAGGGCGCCGCACCTCGTCGGGATGCTCCCGTGAGCGCGCCCGCGGTGACAACTGACAGCAAGGGTCCGGCGGCCAGCCGGTCACGCCGGCGCCCGTCGAAGAAGCGTCCCACCAAGCAGTTGCTGGGCCTTGCCGGGATCCTTGCATTCCTGCTGGTGTGGGAACTGGTGCCGCGGGTGGGGATTGTTGAGGCCCGCTTCCTGCCTCCTGCCTCCGAGGTGCTCGCCGTGCTGTTCAACGATTTCGGCCTGGCGGCGTTCTGGCTCGCGGTGGGCGAGACCATGCTCGCGTGGTTCCTTGGCCTGCTGATGGCGGTGCTGCTGGCCGTGGTACTTGGCTTCATCATCGGTTCGTCAAACTTCCTGCGGAAGTTCACCAACTCCACGGTGGAGTTTTTGCGCCCCATCCCGTCGGTCGCGTTGATTCCGCTGGCGGTGCTGCTGTTCGGCGTGAAGATCGAGTCCTCGCTGATGCTGATTGTCTACGCATCGTTTTGGCAGGTCTTCATCCAGGTGCTGTACGGGGTGGCCGACGTGGACAACGTGGCGATGCAAACGGCGAAGTCCTACGGCCTGGGCCGATTCGCCCGGGTCCGCCACGTGGTGTTCCCTACCGCCCTGCCGTACCTGATGACCGGGGTGCGCCTGGCCGCAGCGGTGGCGCTGATCCTCGCCATCACGGCCGAACTGGTGATCGGTTCCCCGGGCCTGGGCCGGGAAATCGCGCTGGCGCAGTCCGGCGGCGCGATCGCGGGCATGTATGCGTTGGTGCTGGCCACGGGGCTGATCGGCGTGCTGGTCAACCTGGTGATGCGCTTCATTGAGCGCAAGACCCTGTCGTGGCATGAATCGATCCGTTCCGAGGTGATCGCGTGAAAGTCCTGAAAAGCATTGCCTACGCGCTGGCGCTGCCGGTCATCCTCGTGCTGATCTGGTGGGCCTTGACGCTGGGCGCGACGAACTTCTTCGTGCCCACGCCGGCACTGCTCGTCGACGCGTTCGCCGAGACCTGGTTCGGAGAACGGCTTTTGTCCGACGTGCTGCCCTCGATCGGGCGGCTGATCATCGGGGTGGCCGCGGCGATCATCCTGGGCATCGTCGCCGGCCTGCTGATCGGCTCGATCAAGTGGCTGCGCGACTTCACCGAGCCGGTGCTGGAGTTCTTCCGCGCCATCCCGCCGCCGGTGCTGATTCCGGTACTGATGCTGCTGATGGGCATCACCGACACGATGAAGATTGTGGTCATCATCTCCGGCTGCATCTGGCCGGTGTTGCTGAACACCATCGAAGGCGTCCGCGCCATTGACTCGGTGCTTTCGGACTCGGCGCACACCTACGGCATCGGCGGCATGGCCCGCGTGCGCCACCTGGTGCTGCCCTCTGCGGGTCCGCAGATCATGGCCGGCGTCCGCCAGTGCCTGTCGATCGGGCTGATCCTGATGGTGATCTCCGAGATGTTCGCCTCGTCCTCGGGGCTGGGCTTTACCATCGTGCAGTTCCAGCGTTCCTTTGCGATCCCCGAAATGTGGTCCGGCATCGTGGTGCTGGGCCTGATCGGTGTTGCCATGTCATTCATCTTCCAATGGACCGAGCGCAAGATCCTGCGCTGGTACCACGGCCTGCGAGAGGTAGAAAATGCAGCCTGAAACCACCCCGGTTCCGACCGGCAAAACCCTGCCCGAAGGCCAGGCCATGCTCTCGGTGCGCGGCGTCAAGAAGGTCTACCACACCGACGGCGGCGACATTGAGGCGGTGCGCAACCTTACCTTCGACCTGCGGGCGGGGGAGCTGGCCTGCCTGGTCGGCCCGTCCGGGTCCGGCAAGACCACCTTGCTCAAGTGCATCTCCGGCCTGCTGGCCCCAACCGAGGGTGAGGTGCTGCTGGACGGCGCCCGGGTGACCGGCCCGCCCAAGAAGATGGCCGTGGTGTTCCAGGAGTACGGCCGCTCGCTGTTCCCCTGGATGCGGGTGCGCGAGAACGTGGAGCTGCCGCTGAAGAACGCCGGCATGGGCAAGGCCGAGCGCGACAAGCTCGTGGACGACGCCCTCGAGGCCGTGGGCCTGGACCACGTGCCGCAGTCCTACCCGTGGCAGCTCTCCGGCGGCATGCAGCAGCGCGTGGCCATCGCCCGGGCAGTGGCCTACCAGCCCGAGGTGCTGCTCATGGATGAGCCGTTCGCCGCGGTCGACGCCCAGACCCGGGCCGACCTGGAGGACCTGATCCGCACGGTCTGGAAGAAACTGGGCGTCACCGTCCTGTTCGTCACCCACGACATCGACGAATCGGTCTACCTGGGCCAGCGCGTGATTATCCTGTCCTCCTCGCCGACCGTGATCCAGGAAGACCTCGAGATCGACCTGCCCGACGAGCGCGACCAGCTAAACACCCGGGCACTGCCGCGGTTCACCGAACTGCGCCACCACGTCTACGAACAGATCCAGCTTGCCAAGCAGGGCCACCGCCCCGCCGCCGCCACCCAGGCCGGCGCCGGCTAGCGGGAGGCTGTGGGGCGCCGGACGCATCCTGGCCAAGGGTGCGGCCGGCTCCGATCCTCAACCAGCTCCCCGGTCCCGCCCGCCCTCCGAGATCGACTGCTCAGATAACGCCCTTCTCAGCTGAAAGGGCCTTATCTGAGTAGCCGATTGGGTGGGGTTGGGGTGGGGTTGAGGGAGGGGTTTGGGAGAGGGGAGAGCCGGCCTGCGGCGCCCGGTGCGCGGCGCCCTTCGCGGCCGGTTAGAAGGTGATGCGGCGCAGCAGGTCGCGCAGAACGCGGCGCGCGTCTCGGCCGGTCAGAAGGCGATGCGGCGCAGCAGGTCGCGCAGCGTTTCCCGTTCCTGTTCGTTCAGCCGGGCCAAGGACTCGTCCGACGCCTCGCGGATGATCGCTTCGGCCTGCTTGTACAGCTTCCGGCCCGATGCCGTCGCAACGATGACCTTGGAGCGGCGGTCGCGCGGGTCGGCTTCACGGGTGACGGCGCCGCGCCGCTCCAACTGGTCCACCAGGGCCACGATCTGGCTGGGGTCCAGGCTCAGGAAGTCGGCGAGTTCGCGCTGCGACGGGTTCTCCCCGCTGCACGCCAGCGACAGCACCGAGTAGGACCGCACTTTCAGGTCAAGCTCGGCCAGCATGTTGTTGGCCAGGCCGGACCCCAGCGAACGCGCCCGCGCCGTGAGGAACTCGATTTCGTTGGCCAGATCGGTGCCGTACAGCCGTTCAAGGCCGGCGGTCGCCGACGGGCGGACGGCCGTTGTTGCTGCGGACATGGTTCCTCGCTAGAAGTAGGTGCTGCCCAAAATGATTGACTTTTTCAATCATATGGGTTGTCATGGGTTCTAGACCAGCATAAACCGCAACGCACCTCCACCGTGCGGGACGAAGGAGCAGCAGATGTCTTTGGCCGGAAAAACAGCGATCGTCACCGGAAGCGGCCGGGGCCTCGGCCTGGCCTACGCGCAGGAGCTTGCCCGCCAGGGTGCCTTCGTTGTGGTCAATGACGTGGACGCGCAGGTCGCGGAGGAAGCCGTCGCCAGTATTACCGGCGCCGGCGGCCAGGCCACGGCCGTCGTGGCCCCGGTGGGGCCCACCGAAACTGCCCGCCAGCTGGTGGCCGCCGCCGTCGAGACCTTCGGCCGCCTGGACATCCTGGTGACCAACGCCGGAGTGCTGCGGGACAAGTCGCTGCTGAAGATGACCGACGAGGACTTCGACCTGGTGATCAACGTGCACCTGCGCGGCACCTTCACCTGCGTGCGCGAGGCCTACGCCTACTTTAAGGATAACGCTGTCGCGGGACGGATCATCACGATCGGTTCGCCTACCGGCCAGCGCGGCAACTTCGGCCAGACCAATTACGCCGCGGCAAAGGCCGGCATCGTCGGCATGGTCCGGACCTGGGCGCTGGAGATGAAGAAGGCCGGCGTCACCGCCAACGCCGTGATTCCGGTGGCAGCCACCGCGATGACGAAGACCGTGCCGTTTTTCCAGAAGGCCGTGGAGGCGGACGAGCGCGGCGAGGCGATGCCCGACTTTTTCCGCAAGGAGCTGGGCTTTGGAACGGCCGACGACGTTGCCGGGCTGGTTGCCTACCTCGCCTCCGATGCGGCAGCCAACGTGACCGGCCAGGCGATCGGGGTGGGCGGCGACCGGCTGCAGTTGTGGTCCCATCCGGAGCCCGTCGCCACCGAGTTCCTGGACGGCGGCTGGAACTACGAAGCGCTGAGCGAGCGCTTCCAGGACCTGTTCGGCGGCCGGTTGCAGAGCGTGGGCGAGACGTTCCCCGAGCTGCCGGCGGACCTGCAGCCCGAGTCGGCGGCGAAATAGCCATGCCTGCCACGCGTTACGAACCGGCGCTCGATGTCGCGTCGCTGGCGGCGATCGACATGCATGTTCACATCGAGATCGACGGCCACGGACATCTCTCGCTGCCGCAGGAGCTGATGGACGCGTCGAGCGCGTACTTCAAGGCGGAGGAGCGGACGCCGTCGCTGGATGCGATCGCCGAAACGTACCGGGAACTGAAGATGGCGGCCGTGGTGTTCACCGTGGATGCCCGCACCCGCCTGAAGCACGAGCCGAACAGCATCGAGGACATCGCCGAGGGCGCCGCCCGCAACAACGACGTGCTGATCCCGTTCGGCTCCGTCGATCCGCTGACGGGTCCGGAGGCCATCGACCGGGCCAAGTCCCTCGCCGAGGACTACGGGGTGCGGGGCTTCAAGTTCCACCCGAGCCTGCAGGGCTTCAACCCGGCCCACGAGCGGTTCTACCCCCTGTGGGAAGCCCTGCAGTCGCTTGGCCTGCCGGCGGTGTTCCACACCGGCCAGAACGGCATGGGGGCCGGAACCCCGGGCGGCTCCGGGATTAAACTTGCCTACTCGAACCCGCTGCTGCTGGACGAAATCGCGGCCGACTTCCCGGGGTTCCGCATCATCATGGCGCACCCCTCGGTGCCTTGGCAGGACGAGGCCAACTCGATTGCCACGCACAAGTCGAACGTGTTCATCGACCTGTCCGGCTGGTCGCCAAAGTACTTCCCGGAATCCCTGGTGAAACTCTCCAACTCCGTCCTGCAGGACAAGGTGCTGTTCGGCACCGATTACCCGCTGATCACCCCGCAGAAGTGGCTGGGCGCGTTCGCGGACCTGCCGATGAAGGACGAGGTCCGGCCGAAGATCCTCAAGGACAACGCGGTGCGCCTGCTCGGGCTGGGCGGTGGGCAGGCATGAGCACGGTGGCCCAGGAGAAGGCCGGCACCGCGGCCGGACCCTTCTATCCCTCCGACCAGTACGGCTACGCCGCGCTGCTGACCGACGCCGAACGCACCGTGCTCGGCCGGCTGCGCGGCGTGCTCGAGGAGCAGGTTCAGCCGCTGCTGGCGGACTACTGGGAACAGGGTGAGTTTCCGTATCAGATTGCCCAGCCGCTGTATGACCTGAACCTGATGGCGCCGGCCGAACTGACCGACGGCGGTGCGAAGCCCTCCGGACTCTACGAGGGCTTCCGCAACTTCGAGCTCGCCCGAACAGACGCCTCCGTCGCCACCTTCTACAACGCCCAGTCAGGACTGTTCCGCACGGCCGTGACTCTGGGCGGCAGCGCCGGGCAGGCTGCCGAGCTGGACCCGAAGATCCGCAGCTTCGAGTTGAAGGGCGTCTTTGCGCTGACCGAACCGGAACACGGATCGGACATTGCCGGCGGGCTTGAGACCAGCGCCCGCCGCGAGGGAGGCGAATGGGTGATCGACGGCGCCAAGCGCTGGATCGGCGGGGCCGCCGCTGCCGACGTGCTCGCCGTCTTCGCCCGCGACCAGGCGGACGGACAGGTCAAGTGCTTCCTCGTCCCGACCGATGCCCCCGGGGTCGGCATCGCCAAGATCATGCGAAAGACCTCGCTGCGCATGATGCAGAACGCCGACATCGCGCTGGCCGGTGTCCGCGTACCGGACTCCGCGCGGCTGCAGAACGTCAACTCGTTCGCGGACGTGGCCTCGCTGCTGCGCAACATGCGCTCCGACGTCGCCTGGATCGCCGCGGGCGTCCAGGCCGGCGCCTACGAGGCCGCGCTGCGCTACGTCAAGGAGCGGCGGCAGTTCGGCAAGCCGCTGGCCGGATTCCAGCTGGTTCAGGAGAAGCTGGCCACCATGCTCGGCAACCTCACGGCCTCGCTCGGCATGGCGGTGCGGCTGACCCAGCAGCAGGAGGACGGCATCTACAAGGACGAGAACTCGGCGTTGGCCAAGATGTTCTGCAGCGCCCGCATGCGCGAGACCGTTGCCCTGGCCCGGGAAGTTGTGGGCGGCAACGGCATCACCCTGGACACCGACGTCGCGCGGTTCCATGCCGACGCCGAGGCCGTCTATTCCTATGAAGGCACCCACGAGATCAACGCCCTGATAGTCGGCCGGGCAATCACCGGCACGGGCGCATTCCGCTAGAAGCATCCATCTTTCCAAGGAGCCCTCTATGAGCAACACCGTCGTCAACCTCGAAGAACTGCCCAACCTGGTCGGCAAGGACCTGGGCTACACCGACTACCGTGAAATTACCCAGGACCAGGTCAACACCTTTGCTGATGCCACCGATGACCACCAGTGGATCCACACCGACCCGGAAAAGGCCAAGGAAGGACCGTTCGGCGCGCCGATCGCCCACGGCTTCCTGACCCTGTCGCTGGTCATCCCGCTGTGGAGCGAATTGTTCGATGTGGAAGGCGTCACGACCAAGGTCAACTACGGCCTGGACCGCGTGCGGTTCACCAGCCCGGTGAAGGTCGGCTCCAAGGTGCGCCTGCATTCGGTGATTTCCGAGGTCACCGAGGTGAAGGGCGGGGTCCAGATCAAGACCAACAACACCATCGAGATCGAAGGCGAGGAGCGCCCCGCGGTCATCGCGGAGTTCCTGGCCCGCTTTTACGCCTGACGCCGGGCCGCTCCTTGTCCTGCCGGCTGCACAAATCCAACCTAACTGTTGATTTATTCAACTATTGTATCTACATTGTAATTAGGTGTGGCGTCGATCACAGTCAGTCTCCCGGCGGCGGGGGCGGCGGCGCCCAGGACCGCGAGGAGCATTTCATGCAGAAGCACTTGGCGAAGTTGTTGGCCGGTGGCGCGATTGCCGCGATGGCACTGACCGGCTGCGGCTCCGGTTCCCCCTCCGGGTCGAACGAAGCGCCGGCGGAACAGTCCGGCGCCGCCGGCTCCGGGCTCACCAAGCTCACCGTAGGCGTGCTGCCGATCGCCCCGTCGGGAGCCATGCAGTACGGCATCGATGAGGGCATCTTCGAGAAGCACGGCCTGGAACTGGAGTTGCAGGCCGGGCAGGGCGGCGCTGCCATGCTACCTGCCGTTTCCACCGGCACCCTGAACTTCGCTGTCGGCAATCCGCTGTCGGTGATGACGGCGGTGGACAAGGGCCTGGATATGAAGATCGTCACGGGCTACAGCAACTCCAAGGCCGAGGGCGAGGATATCAACGCCGTGATCGTCAAGGCTGATTCCGGGATCGAGGACTTCGCCGATCTGGAGGGCAAGACCACCGCGGTCAACACACTCAAGACCCAGGGCGACCTCACCATCATGGAATCGGCGGCGATCGACGGGGGCGACCCGTCCAAGCTGAAGTTCAGCGAAATGCCGTTCCCGGACATGGAAGCCCAGCTGGAGCGCGGAAACGTTGATGCCATTTGGGTGCCTGAACCCTTCCAGTCGAAGGCGTTGGCCAACAAGGACTACAAGCTGCTGGGCTACCCGAACCAGAAGGCCTTGCCGGGCCTGCCCACCATGGTGACCTTCACCAGCGGCAGCTACGCCGACCAGAACGCGGAGATCGTGGCCGACTTCAAGGCAGCCGTTTCGGAAACCCTGACGGCCGCGGAAGCGGATCCGGCCGGCGTCCGTGCCGTCCTGCCGGACTTCATGGGCATGCCCGAAGAAGTGGCGAAGGGCCTGAAGATGGAAACGTTCGACGCCGAGCTCCCGGTGGATGTTCTCAGCGACATGGGCGAGCTGATGGTCAAGTACGGGTACGTGGACAAGGCTCCGGACGTGCCGGCCATGGCCGTCCAGTAGCCTTCGTTCTTGGCCTCAGGCGGCGGGGCGGTTCCCGGGATGCGGGAGCCGCCCTGCGGCCTGTTGCAGGGGTTCCCGTCGTTGACGGCCTCCACTATGTCCGTAGATACTGTGACCTAAGGCACACTCTTGCTGCATGGGGCGGTGAGTGGGAGAGGGACCCGTGAAGAGAATTGGAACGGCGGTTGCGCTGGCGGCAGTGCTGGCGGTGACGGGGTGCGGTGGGGGCAGCCCGTCCGGTGGCGGTGATGCGGCCCCGACTGGCGGCACCGAAGCCGCCGGCGGAATGACTCCCATCAAGGTTGGGGTCATCCCGATCGTCGACGTGGCTCCCATCTATCTGGGTGACCAGGAGGGATTCTTCGAAGAAGAGGGGCTGGATCTCGAACTCGTCCCGGCACAGGGCGGCGCGGCCATCATCCCGGCCATCACCAGCGGTCAGATGGATTTCGGCTTCAGCAATGTCACGTCGCTGGTGATTGCCCGCTCCAAGGGGCTGAACATGCAGATGGTGGCCAACGGCGCTTCAACCATCGGCAACCAGGATGAGGATTTCGCGGCCGTGATGGTCAAGCCGGACAGCGGGATCAAGGAGATTGCTGACCTGACCGGCAAGCGCATCGGCGTGAATACCCTGAACAACATCAGCGACTCGACGATCCGTGAGGCGGTGGAGCAGGCCGGCGCGGACTCGTCGGACCTGAATTTCGTCGAGATGCCCTTCCCGGACATGCCCGCGGCGCTGGCCAACGGCAACGTGGACGCGATCGCCGCCGTCGAGCCGTTCGTGACCATTGTCGAAGGCGATGGTGCAGTGCCGGTGTTCTCCAACTATGCCTATCCGGTGGAAAACCTTACGGTCGCGACCTACTTCACCTCGGACGACATTGCCGGGGAGAAACCGGACGTCACCCAGGCCTTTGTTCGGGCGATGAAAAAGTCGTTGGCGTTCGCCGACGAGAATCCGGACCGGGTGCGCGAGATCCTGCCCGAGTACACGCAGCTTGATCCCGCGGTCATCGAAAAGCTGACCCTGCCGAAATTCCCGCAGGAGGTCAATGCCGAGTCCATCCAGGAGATCGCCGACATCTCCCTGAAGAACGGCCTGATCGAGGAGATCCCGGACATGGAGGCGCTCCTGCCGCGGCAATAGGCGTCCACCGGCCTGCGTTGGCCGACGTGTTGCTGAGGGTCTGGCGGTGCGGCTAGGGGCGGGCCGTCGGCGGAAACGCCTCTCCGCGCTCGCGGAGGGGCGTTTCACTGTTCCCGGGCGGGTCGAACGGCTGCCTTTTGTGGCGGGACACCGCCGGTTGTGGTGCGGTGAAGGCCGATGGTACACCCATATCTTCAACTATTGACTTTCTCAACTAAAACGCCCTAGGTTGGAGATGTTCGCTGTGATCTGATTCACCGCTGAGCCGTGAGTCCGGCCCCAGCCCGCGGGCTTGAGGGTCGGGGCCGCTCGCGGGGCTGTCCAGACCCGCTCGCCGGGTACGTCGGAAGGTATGTCACCATGCACAATCAAGGTCTTGGGGCCTGGATCCACAAGCGCCGCATGAAGTCCGCCGCGAAAACCGCCGTCATCAGCAGCGCGGGTGAACTGAGCTACGGGGAGTTCGCCGGGCGGGTGGACCGCCTGGCCAACGCCCTGGCGGACCGCGGCGTCGGCCGCGGTGACCGGGTGGCCTACCTGGGGGAGAACCACCCGGCGTTCCTGGAAACCTTCTTTGCGTGCGGGACCCTGGGCGCCATCTTTGTTCCGCTGAACACCCGGCTGGCCCCGCCCGAGGTCCAGTTCGCCCTGCAGGACTCCGGCAGCCGCATCCTGGTCCACGCCCGCAGCCTGCAGACGCTGGCTGACCGCGGCAGTGCGCTGCTGGGGCTAAACCGGCGGATCGTGGTGGAAGATACCCCGGCGGGAACCGTTGCCGAGGCGGCCGAGCCGGGCACCGTCGTCGAACTTTTGGAGGAAGTCATTGCCTCCGGCGGCACAGAACGCCGTGATGAGGCAGTGTCGCTGGATGACCCGGCCATGATTCTCTACACATCCGGCACCACGGGCCGGCCCAAGGGGGCGCTGCTCACGCACGGCAACATGACCTGGAACAGCATCAATGTGCTCGTGGACTTCGACATGGCCAGCACCGATGTGGCCCTGATGATCGCCCCGATGTTCCACGTGGCATCCCTGGGCATGGGCGTGCTGCCGGCCCTGCTCAAGGGGGCCACCGTGGTGCTGGAGCCCAAGTTCGATCCGGGGCGGACCCTGATGCTGATCGAGAAGTACAAGGCCACCAGCATCAGCGGCGTGCCGACCACCTACCAGCTGCTGTGCGAGCACCCGGACTGGGACAAGACGGACATCAGCTCCCTGAACAAGCTGACCTGCGGCGGATCGGCCGTGCCCATGCGGGTGCTGGAGGCCTACGAGGCCCGCGGGCTGTCCTTCACCAACGGCTACGGGATGACCGAAACGGCGCCGGGAGCCACCACGCTGGCGGCGGAGAAGTCCCGCCCGAAGGCCGGTTCCGCCGGGCTCCCGCACTTCTTCACGGATATCCGGATCGCCGATCCGCTGGGCGAGGTCCTGCCCCCGCGGGAGGTCGGTGAGATCCAGATTTCGGGTCCCAACGTCATCCGCGAGTACTGGAACCGGCCCGATGCCACGGCCGAGAGCTATGCCGACGGCGTATGGTTCAAGTCCGGCGACATGGGCTACGTGGACGACGAAGGCTTCCTCTTTATCTCCGACCGGCTCAAGGACATGATCATCTCCGGCGGCGAGAACATCTACCCGGCCGAGGTGGAGCAGGTCATTTTGGAGCTGGAGGCCGTCAGCAGCGCCGCGGTCATCGGCGTCCCGGACGAGAAATGGGGGGAGGTGCCGCGCGCGGTGGTCACGGTCCGCGAGGGCTTCTCGGTGTCCGCCGAGGAGATCCAGCAGCACCTGGACGGGCGGTTGGCCCGCTACAAGATCCCCAAGTCCGTGGTGTTCGTGGAGGACCTGCCGCGGACGGCCAGCGGAAAGATCCGCAAGGCCGACCTGCGGAAGGAATACTCGAACTAGACGGGGCTGCCCCCGGGCGCGGGCTACTTGCGGGCGCCGAACTGCCTGCGGGCCCGGGCTACTTGCGGGCGCCGGCCGGCTGCGGCGACTGCGGCTGCTGGACGCCCGGCTGGTCGGAAAGCCGGTCGATGAGCGCGAGGCCGCGGCGGGCCCAGGTAATCTCCTGTTCCGCACGGGCCACGAGCCCTTCATAGGTAAAGCGCTTGAAGGCCTTGACCCGCGTCCGTTCGCTCGCCGGGGTGCCAGCCAACCGGCGATTGAGCATCTCGCTGCTGTCGTCGTCGATCTCACGGATCCGCTGCTCCCACTGCTGCCGGAGCGCGGTGTGGTGCTCAATGTGCGCGCGCATCTGTTCGCGCGCAGCGTCCGGTTCGGCCCACTCAAGGTAGGCCGCCTTCAGGTGGGCTGGATCCCGCACCCGGGTGTAGTCGAGCGTGGTGTTCATCCACTCCCGGAAGGCCTGTAGTCCGGCGGCGGTGATGTGGTAGCGGCGCTTCCTCCCGCGCTGGCCCCAGATGACCTCCTCCCCGTCGAGCAGCCCTTCCTGCTCCATCCGCCGCAGCTCCGGATAGATCTGGGAGTCGGGCGCGTGCCACACATTCCCGACGGACGACTCGAATTCCTTGTAGAGGTCGTAACCGGTCATGGGTTCGACGCTGAGCAGCGCCAGCAAGGCGTAGCGGAGACTCACTGATTCAACTTCCTTTTCAGTGTTGTGTTGCCAATCACTATATCCATCGGTAGTCGGATGGCCACGCGAAAATCGATGTTGATCAAGGATCGTGGTCCCGAAGCCGTCGTTTACGGGATGCCAGGCGCCCGACCTCCGTGCCCCGCCGGGCGCGCCCGGCCGGCTCCGCGCCTGCCCCTCCGCAGGCACCCGGCCGCGCTAAGTGCGCGCCGGCCCAACCGGTTCCAAAGTCCGGTCCAGCGGGTGCTCAAGCTCGTCCTTCAGCATTCCGCCGAAAATGAGCGCCAGCACAGCCAGGAGCGGCAGGGCGAGGCCGATCAGCAGGAAAATCAGCCAGATGGGCACGACTTCGCCCAACGGCCCGGCGAGCGCCATGGAGACCGGCATCAACGCCAGCGAGACGAAGAAGTCCAGGCTGGAGATCCGACCGAGCAGGTGCGGCGGCACGCGGCGCTGCAGCAGCGTGCCCCAGATGACCTGGCCCGCGCTGCCGGTCGCGCCGACTACGAACAGTGCTGCGGCCATCCACCAAAAACTGCCGGTGAAGCCGATGACGGCGATCGGCAGGGCGCCGGCGCCCCAGAACAGCAGCATCACGGTCAGGTAGCGCCGGGGCAGCCGCAACGAGGCGGTGGCCATCGCCCCGGTGGCGCCGCCGATGCCGAAGATGCCAAGCAGGAAGCCAAACGTGCGCGAGTCCCCGCCCAGTTGGTCTGCAACCGCAAACGGCAGCAGTACCTCAATGGGGCCAATGAAGATGAGCACGCTCACGACGGCCCACAGCAGCGTCCAGAGCAGCCAGGGAGTCTTTAGCGTGTAGGCCACGCCCTCGCGCAGATCCGCCAGCACGGAGCCGCGCTTGCCCGGTGGCTCGTCTGCAGCGGCGACCGACGCCGTCGTCCCTGCATCCGGAGCCAGTTCCTGTCCGAGGAAATTCAGGATGATCAACGCGGACAGATGGCACAGCGTGATCCACCCGATGGCCGCCCCGGGGGAGAAGGAGGCGACGATCATGCCAGCTGCCGCCGGTCCGGCGGCCTGCTGCAGCAACGGCCGCATGGTGCCCTCCATGCCGTTGGCCGCCAGCAGGTCCTCGGCCGGCAGGATCCTCGGCAGGATGGCCGAGTAGGCGGGAAAAAAGAACGCGGCACCGACTCCCAGCAGGAAGGCGGCTGCGGCCAGGTGCCACAGTTGCAGCAGCCCGGTCATGGCCAGCAGGGCCACCGCGCCGATGGCCACCAGGTTGGCCGCCTCCACGCTGATAATCAGGCGGCGGCGCGGAAGACGGTCCGCCGCGATGCCGCCGAGCAGCACGAACGCCAACAAGCCGACGCTGGCGCAGGTGGCGACGAGCGAGAGCTGAATGGGTCCGCCGCCTAGGGCGATGACCTGATACACCATGGCCACGGCCCACATGCCGGCGCCGAAGACCGAGATGGCCAGGGCCGAAATGAGGATGCGGTAGTTGCGATGGGCGAAGGGCCGCAGCGCGCGGGGCGTGGACATGGTTGTTCCTGGGATTAGAAGGAAAGGCTCACATAGTATCCACCCAGTGATTGAGAAATGCAAACCAGTTATCACCCCCTATGTTGGTAGTGGCTTTCCGGCTAGACTCGCTGCAGGTCGGTCAAGGGTGACCGGCACCACACGAGGAAGGAATTCCGACTATGGCCGACCCCAAGCACGCGCCGTCCCAGGCGGCCCGGACATTGCTCGACGACTTCTCGCTCGAGATGACCGGCAAGGATGTTCCCGCGCTGGAAGATGCCGCCGGCACGATTCCGGCGGGAACGCGGATCAACGTCACCTTCCTGGGGAACGAGGACCTGCCGACGCGGGTTGCGGCGGCGGCCGCCGTCAAACGGCACGGCTTCTTGCCGGTACCCCATGTCTCTGCCCGGCGGTTGGCGTCGCGGGCCGAGTTGGAAGACTTCCTGCAGGCGTTGTCCGCCGATGCGGCACCGGAGGACGTCTTCGTGGTCGGCGGCGACCCGGCCGAGCCGATGGGGCCTTATCCGGACTCGCTCGAGGTCATCCGCAGCGGGCTCCTGCCCCGGTACGGAATCCGCCGCGTGGGCATCAGTGGCTACCCGGAGGGGCATCCGGACATTTCCGGCGAGGTGTTGTGGAAGGCGCTGGAAGACAAGCATGCCGAACTGCAGCGGCAAGACCTTGAAGCGGTCATCATCACGCAGTTCGGCTTCGACACGGATCCCGTCTTCGACTGGCTGGCCGAGGCCCGCCGCCGCGGAATCCACGCGCCGGTGCGCATCGGCATCCCCGGGCCGGCCGGGGTCAAGAGGCTGCTGAACTATGCCAAGCGGTTCGGAGTGGCCTCGTCGGCCGGGATCGTGCACAAGTACGGCTTTTCCCTGACCAACCTGCTGGGGACCGCCGGGCCGGACAAGTTCCTGGAGGAATTCGCCGGCCGTTATGACCCATCGGTGCACGGCACGGTGAAGCTTCACTTCTACACGTTCGGCGGAATGAAGGCCACGGCCGACTGGGTCAAAGACTTCCGCGCCGGACGGTAGCGCTGCACGAACGGAAGCTCATCGGGGACGGTGACTCCGCGCCGCGGCCATGGCAGCCGGCTTCCGGCGGCTGCGCTGTCCACGTTCAGACGGAAATGTCCATCTTTTGGTGCGCCATGGCGCCCTGACAAGGGACGATGCGTGAGCAGGTTTTAATACCTGGACAGCGCCGCCCCTGAGCGGCGCTCGCCGGCCGGAGTCAGAGCCGGATCGGGCCACCGGCGTGGCCCCGCCGAGGTTGGCTGATGGAGCCCTTGAGGGCGTGGTGCGCGGTTCCCGGCCCTGTTGCGCGCCGCCGCTCTGTGATTAGGTGAAGACAGGGCGCACCAGCGCTTGAGGGAAGGAGATTCATGAGCGAGGAAATCAACAACCCGGACCGCTACGACCGTACGGAGCGGGAAGAGAACCAGGGCGGCGAAACCTCCCGGGACGAGGAATTGCTCCCGCCGGGTGAGTTGCCTGCGGATGCCAAGAAGGGCCTGGCCAACGTCTACGGCGATGCCGACCGGACGGCTATTGACGATCCAGTCAGCGCGCCCGGCCCCGAAGACGCCGCGGCGATCGAGCACATGGAGCAGAATTTCCGCGTCGGCGAGACCGAGTCGGGCGAGCGGTACGTGGAAGAGACCGGCGGCCAGGACAAGGGCGCCTGACGAGCGTCCCGCCTGAGCGGCGGCGGCGCCAGGAGAGCGGCAAAACGGCGGGGAAGGTGCCCTTGGCACCTTCCCCGCCGTCCGCCGTCGCGGCCTAACGCAGCCTGGCTCAGGCCTTCCGGCCGGAGCGCCAGCCGCCGGGGTAGTCCTGGCGGACCGCCTGGGAGTACGGCACGGGACTGACAATGGCCCGCACGTTCAGCTGCTGGTGCGGCTCCACGGTGGTCTTGCGGGTCCCGCCGTCGGGCTCGCCCCAGAGCACCGTGACCTCGGTGCCCTCCGGCACGTCGGCGTCCACCGTGGCCAGGGACAGCCCCCGGTTTTCGTTGGCGGAGTAGCCGGTAAACATGGACAGGCCGATCGTCTCGCCGGCGGCATCTAACACCGCGTCGTAATTGGACGAACCGTAGTTGGCCAGCGGCAGGTCAAAGTACTTGTACGGCGTGCCCTCGGTGTCGAAGAGCGAGGCGAAAATCTTCGCCATGTCCTCGGCATTCCATTCGAGCGTGACCTTCTTGCGCTGGTCGGCCGGGTCGATCTTCTCCAACGCCTCGCGGCCGATGAAGTCGTGGTCGAACTTCACCATGTGGCCGTACCCCAGCTCCCACGGGTTGAGGTAGTAGTCCTCGATCTTGTCCGAAACGAAGCTGCCGGCGACAGCGTTGACCGCCTCGTAACTGTCGGCGCCGAGCCATTCGCGGTAGGGGCGCAGCTCCTCGCCGGTGTAGATGGCGGGCAGCGGGGAGGGGATCCAGCCCGATTCCAGGGTGTTGGACGGGTAGGCGCGCGAACCGACGGCCAGCAGGCCGAACTCCTGGCCGGCCTCCAGGATGGTGTCGCGGACCTGGTCGTACGTCTCGTACGGTCCCCAAATCTCCAGCCCCGGTGCGCCGGCCATGCCGTGGCGCAGGGTCTGGACCTGCCGGCCTGCGACCTGCATCTGGTCCATGTTGAAGAACTTCAGCTGTTCAACCTGGCCGCCGTTGACCTTTTCGATGATCTTCCAGGCGTTCGGGCCCTGGATCTGGAAGCGCCAGTACTTGCGCTTCACCGGCTGTCCCATGGGCCGCGACGGGGAGCGCCGGTCCACCTCGATGTCCACGTCGTAGCCGCCGGTCTCACCGTGATAGATCAGCCAGTTGGCGGCGGGGGAGCGGCCCACGTAGACGTACTGGTCCTCCGTTTCGTGGAACAGGATGCCGTCGCCGATGACGTGCCCGGCCGGCGTGGTGGGTACGTACTGCTTGGCCTTGTTCACGGGGAAGTTGGCTACCGAGTTGATGGCGGTGTCCGAAATCAGCTTCAGGGCGTCCTTGCCCCTGATGAACAGGTTGTCCATGTGGTGCGACTGGTCGAACAGGACCGCGGACTCGCGCCAGGCGCGCTGCTCGCTGCGCCAGTTCGTGAATTCCGGGGCGACGACGGGGTAAATATAGGCGCCGATCTGCGAGTTGCGCAGCATCTCGACGGTGTTGCCGGACTGGTCCAAAACTTCCTGAAGATTCTTGGCGCTCATGGGTTCTTGTCCTCCTCGATGGCGGGCCGGAGTGTGACGCATTGCACATTTCCAAGATACTCCGACTCTATACCTATGGAGATAGTTATGTCGACGGTTTAACGCGGGATTTTTGCGGAGCTTCGACGGCTGCCGGCCGGCCGCTGGTTCTCGCCGGCGCTGGAAATCACGAGGGCGGGCGGCGGAGCGCTTAGCCTGCCGGGCAGCGCATGGTGTGCAACGCGAAAGGGTGCCCTTCCCGACGTCGGAAAGGGCACCCTTTGCGGTCCGTTGACCGGGTGGGTCAGCGCTCTCCGGCAGCCACGAACGGCTTCCCCGCGGTTGCGCGGCTGACCGCTTCGGCGAACTCCGTCTCGATGTCCGGCTGCGGCTTGTGCGTGAAGAGGCTGACGACGACGGCGACGGCGACGTTGAGGATGAAGCCCGGAACGATCTCGTACATGGTGGCCGAGAGCGCCGAGGTGCCCCAGATGAACACCGTGACCGCGCCGGCCAGCATGCCGGAGAGCGCGCCGGCGACGGTGAGCTTGCGCCAGAACAGCGACAGGATGATGGTCGGCCCGAACGATGCACCGAAGCCGGCCCAGGCGAAGGCCACGAGCCCCAGGATGGTGTCGTTGCGGCTCCAGGCCAGGAGGCCCGCCACGAGGGCGACGACCAGCACGCCCAGGCGGCCAAGCATCACCTGGGTCTTCGCCGGGGCGTCCTTGCGGGCGAAGATCTTGTACAGGTCCTCCACCAGGGCAGACGAGCACACGATCAACTGGGAGGAGATGGTACTCATGATCGCCGCCAGTACCGCGGCCAGCACGAAGCCGGCGATGAACGGGTGGAACAGGATCTGCGCGAGGTCCAGGAACACCGATTCGGCAGACTTGGCGTCAGTGAGGGTGGTGCCAGGGTTCTGCTGGAAGTAGGCCACGCCCACCAGCGCGGTGGCAACGGCGCCGAATACCGTCATGAGCATCCAGCCGATGCCGATCCGGCGGGCGGCCTTGGCCTCGCCGGGCGTGCGCAAGGCCATGAAGCGGACGATGATGTGCGGCTGCCCGAAGTAGCCCAGTCCCCAGGCCGCAGCCGAAATGCCGGCGACCGCACCCCCGGTGAACAGGCTGAGGTGGCTCGGATCCACTTCACGGATGGATTCGACGGTCGCAGCCAGGCCGCCGGTGGCGAACACACCGACGATCGGAACCAGCAGCAGGGCAGCGAACATCAACAGCCCTTGGGCCACGTCGGTATAGCTGGCGCCGAGGAAGCCGCCGAACAACGTGTACAGGACGGTGACGCCGCCGACCACGAGCATGCCGACCCCATAGGTGGAGCCGAAGGAAGATTCGAAGAAGACGCCTCCGGCCACCATGCCGGAGGAGACGTAGAAGGTGAAAAAGACCAGGATGATCACGCCGGAGACTATCCGCAGCAGCCGCGAGCGGTCCTTGAGCCGGTTCTCCAGAAAGCTGGGAACGGTGATGGAGTCATTGGATACCTCCGTGTAGGAGCGCAGCCGCGGGGCCACGAACTTCCAATTGAGCCAGGCGCCAATCGTCAGGCCGATGGCAATCCAGGCTTCGAACAATCCGCCGACGTAGAGCGCCCCGGGCAGGCCCATCAGCAGCCAGCCCGACATGTCCGAGGCGCCGGCGCTCAGTGCCGCGACGCCGGGCTTGAGGCCGCGGCCGGCAAGCATGTAGTCGTCCAAATCGGTCGTGCGCCGGTAGGCCCACCAGCCGATGGCCAGCATGCCTGCCATGTAAATCAGCATGGCGATGATTTGGAACATCTGGTCGTTCACGAGGTTTCCTCCGCCGTGTCTCGGTTTGGTGCGCCTCAGTCTTCCAGCGGGGTACAGGCGTGGCCAATTGCCGCCGCTTTGTGTCGCCCGGGACGAAGAACAGCGGGGGAACCGGCGGGCCGCTGAAGGCCGGGGGAGAAGTTCATCTGCCGTGGGTTACAGCGGCTCGGGCCAAGGTGTAGCCTCTATCTGGCCTCAATCCACCTTTTCGCCGAAAGTTGCGTCACGTCCCGATGCTGCTCCGCCTCATCCGCCATTACGGCCGCCCCTATCTTCCCTACGTGTTCGCCGTGGTGGTGCTGCAGCTGATTGCGACCATCGCCGCGCTGTACCTGCCCAGCCTGAACGCCCAGATTATTGACGAGGGCGTGGCCCGCGGCGACACCGACTACATCTGGGGCACCGGCGGCCTCATGCTGGTGGTCAGCTTTATCCAGGTGGCGGCCGCGATCGCCGGGGTTTATTTCGGCTCGAAGGCAGCGATGGCCATGGGCCGCGACCTCCGCCGCGGCATTTTCCACAAGGTCACCGGGTTCTCCGCCCGGGAGGTAGGACGATTCGGCGCGCCGAGCCTCATCACCCGCGGCACCAACGACGTCCAGCAGGTGCAGATGCTCGTGCTGATGGGCCTGAACTTCATGGTGATGGCACCCATCATGTGCGTCGGCGGCATCATCATGGCACTGCGCGAGGACCTGCAACTGTCGTGGTTGGTGTGGGCATCGGTGCCGCTGCTGTTCGTCGTCGTCGGTTTGCTGGTCTGGAAGCTGATGCCGCTCTTCCGCATGATGCAGACGAAGATCGACAACATCAACGGGGTGCTCCGTGAGCAGATTACCGGCATCCGCGTGGTCCGGGCGTTTGTCCGCGAGCCCTACGAGGCCAAGCGCTTCGAGAAGGCCAACCGCGAACTGACCGATGTCTCGGTCTCGGTCGGCAACCTGTTCGTTTTGATGTTCCCCTCGATCGGCATGATCCTTCACCTGGCCACGGCGGCGGTGCTGTGGTTTGGCGGACTTCGCGTGGACGCGGGCGAGATGCAGGTCGGTGCCCTGACGGCCTTCCTCCAGTACCTGCTGCAGATCCTCATGGCGGTGATGATGGGCACCTTCATGGCGATGATGATTCCCCGGGCCTCGGTCTGTGCCGAACGCATCGGCGAGGTGCTCGACGTCGAGCCCTCCGTGCATGAACCCGCCGAGCCGCAGCAAGCCCGGGAACCGGCCGGCGTCGTCGAGTTCCGCGACGTCACCTACTCCTATCCCGGCGCCGAGGAACCCGTGCTGCGCAACGTCAGTTTCACGGCGCGGCCGGGGCAGACGACGGCGATCATCGGCAGCACCGGCGCGGGCAAGACCACCTTGATCAGCATGCTCCCGCGGCTGTTCGACGCCGACAGCGGCGAGGTGCTCATCGACGGCGTTCCGGTCACCCGGATGGAGCGCACCGACATCACGGACCGCGTGGCGCTGGTGCCGCAGCGGCCGTACCTGTTCTCCGGCACGGTGGCACACAACCTGCGGTTCGGCGATCCGGACGCCACGGATGAAGAACTCTGGGAGGCGCTGCGCGTGGCCCAGGGCGAGGACTTCGTCCGTGCCAAGGACAAGGGGCTTCAGTCGGCGCTCTCGCAGGGCGGCACCAACGTGTCGGGCGGCCAGCGCCAGCGGCTGTGCATCGCCCGCGCCCTGGTGGCCAAGCCCAAGGTCTTCCTGTTCGACGACTCGTTCTCCGCGCTGGACGTGGCAACCGACGCCAGGCTGCGGGCCGCCCTCAAGGGGACCACCGGCGACGCGACAGTCATCATCGTCGCCCAGCGCGTCGCCACCATCATCGACGCGGACCAGATCCTGGTGATGGAGCACGGACAGATCGTGGCCCGCGGCACCCACGGGCAGCTGCTGGAGAGCTCGGAGACCTACCAGGAAATTGTTCAATCCCAGACTGCGGTGGAGGAAGCGGCATGACGCCGGACAAGGAAGCCCCGGCCGAGGTGGCCACCGGGCCGGACCCCGTGACGGCGCCAACGCCGGGAGCCGCCGCTGAAGCCGAGGCCGAGGTGCTGGACGAACAGTTCCAGCCGGGCGAGGCCGACCAGGACTTCATGACCGGGACGCCGGTCCGCAAGGCCCAGCACTTCTGGCCGTCCGCCAAGCGCCTGTTCGGGCTGCTGAAGCCGGAGAAGGCCGGGATCATCCTGGTGCTGGCCATGGTGCTGGTGGCAGTGGTGCTTAACGTGATTGCGCCCAAGGTGCTGGGCAACGCCATGGACGTCATCTTCAGCGGCGCGATCGGCGCGAACCTGCCCGCCGGCGCCAGCCAGGAAGAAGTCATCGCCGGGCTCCGCGCCCAGGGCCAGGACCAGTTCGCCGACATGCTCAGCGGCATGGAACTGGTTCCCGGGGTCGGCATCGACTTCCAACTGCTGGGCAACCTGATCCTGCTGGTGCTGGGGATGTACGTGGTCGCGTCGCTGTTCATGTGGCTGCAGGGTTGGCTGCTGAACCAAATCGTCATGCGGGTGGTCTTCGGGCTGCGCCGCGACGTGGAAGCCAAGCTGAACCGGCTGCCGTTGAACTACTTCGACACCCGCCAGCGCGGCGACATGCTCTCCCGGGTGACCAACGACGTCGACAACATCCAGCAGGCGCTGCAGCAGGCGTTCGCGCAGCTGATCATGTCCGCGCTGAGCCTGCTGGGCATCACCATCATGATGTTCATCGTCTCCTGGCAGCTGGCCCTGATCGCCTTGATCGCCCTGCCGCTTTCCGCCGTGGGCGCCGGCCTCATCGGCACCCGCAGCCAGAAGTTGTTCACCGCGCAATGGAAGAACACCGGAGCGCTCAACGGGCACATCGAGGAATCGTTCAGCGGCCATGATCTGGTCCGCGCCTTCGGCCGCGAGCAGCAGTCGGTGGAACAGTTCGACGAAAAGAACGAGGAACTCTACAAGGCCTCGTTCGGCGCGCAGTTCGTCTCCGGCATGATCATGCCGGTCATGCAGTTCATCTCCTACCTGAGCTACGTCGGAATCGCCGTGGTGGGCGGCCTGCGCGTGGCATCCGGTTCCATGACCCTGGGCGATGCCACCGCGTTCATCCAGTACTCGCGTGAATTCAACCAGCCGCTGGGCCAGATGGCGGGCATGGCCAACATGCTGCAGTCCGGCGTCGCCTCGGCCGAGCGCGTCTTCGAACTGCTCGACGCCGACGAGCAGGCCCCGGACACCGCCACCGAATCGCTGCCCGCCCAAACCGAAGGGCAGGTCCGGTTCCACAACGTCAGCTTCAGCTACAGCCCCGACAAGCCGCTGATCGAGGACCTCTCCTTCGCCGCGCGGCCGGGCGAGACGGTGGCGATCGTGGGGCCGACGGGCGCGGGGAAGACCACCCTGGTGAACCTGGTGATGCGCTTCTACGAACTGGATGCCGGCCGCATCACCCTCGACGGGGTGGACATCACCGCCCTCAGCCGGGCCGAACTGCGGTCCAAGGTGGGCATGGTGCTGCAGGACGCCTGGTTGTTCGGCGGCTCCATCTACGAGAACATCCGCTACGGCAACCTAAACGCCACCGAGGAAGAAGTGATGGCGGCCGCCAAGGCCACCTACGTGGACCGCTTCGTGCGGGCGCTTCCGGACGGCTATGACACGGTGATTGACGAAGAGGGCAACAACGTCTCCGCCGGTGAGAAGCAGCTGATCACCATCGCGCGCGCGTTCCTGGCCAACCCGTCCCTCCTGATCCTGGATGAGGCGACCAGCTCGGTGGACACCCGCACGGAACTGCTCGTCCAGCACGCCATGGCAGCGCTGCGCACGGACCGCACCAGCTTTGTCATTGCGCACCGGCTCTCCACTATCCGGGACGCCGACGTGATCCTGGTGATGGAGGACGGCAAGATCGTGGAGCAGGGCAACCACACGGAGCTGCTGGCGGCCGAAGGCCCGTACTTCCGGCTCTACATGTCGCAGTTCGCGGCGGCCGCGGATCCGGTGTCCTGATCCCCTGAACGGGAGGACGACGAGGGCGGCGCCCGCTTTGGCGGGTCCCGCACCGCGTGCGGGCCCGCCCGGAGGCGCCGCCCCCAGGTTTCAGGCGCAGGCACCGCCGCCAAGCGCCGCCCACAGGCCCCGCCCACAGGCCCCGCGCGCAGGCACCGCCGTCGGGCTCTTAGCGCGAGGCGCTTTCGGCGATCCGCTCCGCCGCGCGGCGCAGCAGCGGGAGGTGGCTGGCGATGGCCGTCTCCAACGTGTCGGGGGTGGCCAGCATATTGACGCCGACGGCGGCGAGCACCGTGCCGCCGCTGTCCCTCACGGGCACGGACAGCGTGCGGTGGCCCTGCTGCAGTTCGCTGTTGCTGACCGCGTAGCCCTGCCGCCGGACCTGCTCGATCTCCTGGCGGAAACGCCAGGTGCTGTCGATGGTCTGCTCGGTCAGCCTGCTGAGGCCGCCGTCGACGGCGGACCGGAGGCCGTCCTCGGACAGCCCGGCCACCAGCACCTTGCCCATCGACGAGGCGTGCGCCGGAATCTTGGCGCCGACGGTCAGCCCCGCGCGGATCATGCGCGGCACGCGGGTGGCCGCGATGCAGATGACGTCGCCGCCGGCCAGCACGCCCGCCGTGCACGGTTCGTTGAATTCCCCGGTCAGCCACTGGACCGCCCCGCGGGAGGCCCGGACGAGCGGAGAGCCCGCGACGTAGCCGTGGCCCAGCTCCAGGGCCTGATGGGCCAGCGAGAACAGATCATCCCGGCAGCGCACATAGCCAAGGCTGACCAGCGTCCGGAGCACCCGCGCGGTAGCCGCACGGTTCAGGCCGGCGCGGGCGGCAACCTCGGCCGCCCGCATCTGCGGATGACCGTCGTCGAAGACGCTTAACACCGAGAGGCCGCGCGCCAGGGTGCGCGCGGACTGCTCTGTCAAGGCCCTGGTCGCGGGCGCGTCGGAGGTGATGCTCATCACCGTCGAGGATACCCGGCAGGCCGCCGGATCGTGACGGCGGTTGCCTGCGCAGCGCTACTCGGTGGTGCCGGACTGGTCCTCGAGGACGCCGCGGACGGAGGACTCGGGAACCCACATCACGTCCCCGTGCTCGGCGTTGGCCACCCGGGCCATCACGAAGAGCAGCCCGGAGAGCCGGTTGAGGTAGCGGCCGGTCTCGGAATTCACCACGTCGCCGTACTCATCCAGGGCCGCCCAGACCGCGCGTTCGGCGCGGCGCACCGCCGTGCGGGCCTGGTACAGCAGCGCAGCGGAGAGGGTTCCGCCCGGCAGCAGCATGCCGCTGAGGTCCTTGGCTTCCTGCCTGAAGTGTTCGATGGCGCGTTCCAGCCGCTCCACATGCTCGGGGATGATGCGGGCGTCCGCCGCCTGATTGCCGCGATACGGCACCAGCAGGTCGGCCATCAGGTCGAACAAGTCGTTTTGGACGCTGACCAGCATGGCGCTGACCTCCGGGGACACACCCCCGCTCGCCATGGCCACGGCCACAGCGGCGTTGGCGGCATCCACTTCGGCATGCGCGACCACCCTCGGGTCGTTCTTGGACACCTCGCCGTGGCTGCCGAAGGCGGTGTACCCGGTGTCGCCATAGTGGTCCATCCGGGTCTGATCATCGCTTTGAAAGTCGCCATCTCCACTCATGCCTGCCATCATACTGACGGGACGTTTGACATCGAAGAGCCGCAGCAAGCCCGGAGCGCCGCACGCGTACAGCCGGTGACAACAGTGAGGATCAGTGATGAGCAGCGAATTTACCGGCCCCTTGCCGACTGTCTCCCGGGATACGGGTGATGACGGGCAGCGGGGCTGGAATACCGTCGACAAGACGGTTTTCTTCGTTTCAGGCAGCATTATTGTTGCCATCTGCCTGCTGGGTGTTTTCTTTACCCAGCAGGTGACCGAAGTAACCGGATCAATTCTCGGCTGGGTGACCAACTCCTTCGGTTGGTTGTTCATCCTCGGCGCCACCGGCTTCGTAATCTTTTCGCTGGTGCTGGCCTTCGGCCGGTATGGCAACATTCCGCTCGCGCAGGAGGGCGAAACCACCGAATTCTCCACGTTGTCGTGGATTGCCATGATGTTCAGCGCCGGCATGGGCATCGGCCTGATGTTCTTCGGCGTCTACGAACCGGTCACTCATCTTGCCTCGCCGCCGCCCTTCGTGGATGCCGCTCCGGGATCCCCCGAGGCCGCGAACAGCGCGATGGCCTACACGCTCTTCCACTGGGGTCTGCACCCGTGGGCCATCTACTCGGTGGTTGGCCTGGCCCTGGCCTATTCGACGTACCGGATGGGCCGCGGCAACCTGATGAGTTCGCCCTTCCAGGCGATCTTCGGCAAGGAGCGGATTGAGGAAAAGGGCTGGGGCAAGCCGATCGACATCCTGGCGATCATCTGTACGAAATTCGGTTCAGCGACCTCGCTGGGCCTGGGGGCGCTGCAGATTGCCGCCGGATTGGCACTGCTGCGGACCGGCCGGTTCGAGGAGAACCCCGGCGTCGTGGCTCCGATCCTGATCATCTGCGTGCTGACCGTGGGTGTGGTGATTTCGGCGGCCAGCGGCGTTGCCCGCGGCATCAAGTGGCTGAGCAACACGAACATGGTGCTGGCCGCGGTGCTGCTGGTGTTCGTCTTCGTGGTGGGTCCCACCGTCTTCATCCTGGATCTGGTCCCCGCCGCGATCGGCGACTACCTGGCCAACATCGTCCCCATGAGCTTCCACTCGGCCGTCTTCGGCGGCACCGAGTGGCTGGCCAACTGGACCATCTTCTACTGGGCGTGGTGGATCTCCTGGACCCCCTTCGTGGGCACGTTCATCGCCAAGATCTCCCGCGGACGGACCATCAAGGAGTTCGTCCTGGGCGTGCTGCTGGTCCCCACCGCCGTGAGCGTGGTCTGGTTCTCGGTGTTCGGCGGTGCGGGCATCCACCTCCAGCTGGGCGGTGAAGATATTGCCGGGACCGGAGACGAGGCGGCCGGTTTCTTCGCAACCCTGCAGAACTATCCGTTCTTTTTCGGCGCGGCCATCGTGGTGATGGTGCTGACGGCGGTGTTTTTCGTCAGCGGCGCCGACGCCGGCGCCGTCGTGCTGGGAACGCTTTCCTCCCGCGGCCGAAAGGAGCCGTGGAAGCCGCTGGTCATCCTCTGGGGCGTTCTCACCGGTACCGTCGCGGCCGTGCTGCTGTTCGTCGGCGGGCTCGACGCGCTGCAGACGTTCACCATCCTGGCGTCAACGCCCTTCGTGCTGATCATGGTGGGGCTTTGCCTCTCGCTGTACGTGGACTTGCGCCGGGATCCGCTGCGGCAGCGGCGCATGGGCCCGGTGCGCGGAGCCGTCAGCGTCCCCAGCACCGTGCCGTTCGCGGTGCCGGTGACGTCCGAGACGCCGGTCGTCCAGCCTGGCCAAGCCGGGCGCATCAATGGCTCCGGCGGCCCCGACCATCCCGCGGGGGGACTGCCGGAGGACCTCGGGGACGGCAAAAAACACGGACACCACGCGTAGCCGGGACTAGCTGGAAAGTGGCGGGACCGGCGCGGCTTAGCCGGTCCCGCCCGCCCGGCAAGTTACCTCCGGGTAACATGGCGGCATGCACCTGATCTTCCGCACCCTCCTGCTGCTGCTGACGGCCCGCCGCCGTCCTGCCCTGGACATATGGGATTCGTCCACGCTGTCCCTGCGCGTGCTGCCCACCGACATCGACATCGCCATGCACGTCAACAACGGGATGTATTTCTCGCTGATGGACCTCGGCCGCTTCGAGCTGATGGTGCGCGCCGGCGTGTGGGACACCTTCCGCCGCAAGGGCTGGTCGCCGGTGGTCGGCGCGGAGACCATTTCCTTCCGTAAATCGCTCACACTCGGCCAGCAATACAGCATCGAAACCCGGATCATCGGATTTGACGACCGCGCCATCTTCTTCGAGCAGCGCATGGTGGCCGACGGCGAAATCCATGCCCGCGCCTACATCGCCACCCGGCTGGTTTCCAAGCAGGGCCCGGTCTCCAATGAGGAGATCTTCGCCGCCGTCGGCCAGCGGCCGCCGGCGGACCTGGTTTTGCCCGAATGGCTGCACGAGTGGCGGGAGAACAACGCCCTGCCCAGCACCCGCCGGCCCGCCCCGCACCGCTGGGTGCGCTGACTCTGGTCGGCCGCAGCCCGTTCCCCTAGGCTATGGGAAAGGAGGTGAGCGGTCATGATCGCAGCACCCGGAGACCGCATCGTCATCAGGGGCAGGACGGTGGACTCGGCTGACCGGCACGGCGAAGTCATCGAGGTCAGGGGCGACGGCGGAGCCCCGCCCTACTACGTGAGGTTCGACGACGGGCATGAGAGTGTCGTCTTCCCCGGCACGGACTGCAGCATCGAGCACGCCGCCGGGTAAGAAGCCGCTGCCGGGTCAGAAGCCGGATGCAGGCCAGGGCCGATGCCGGCTAAACGGCCAGCCGGCGGGCGCGCAGGACGCTGTCCGTGATCGTGGCGCTCTGCCCGCCCGGGCCCGTGACCTCGCGGGGGACGGAGTCGAGCGTGTCGAGGGCCCAGCCCGGGGAACCTAGTCCCAGTGCATCGGCCAGCTCCCCGGCCGTGGGCAGCGGTTCCTCGGGTTCCGGATGTCCCGACCACGGCGGAAACGACTCGTGGCCGACAACCAGCAACGTGCCGCCGGGTGCTACCGCGCGGGCCGCCGTGGTGAGAATGGCGTTCCGCGGCAGCTCGACCGGCGAGTGCAGGAATTGGGCGCAGACCAGGTCGTAGCTTTCCTGCGGTTCCCAGCGGGCCAGGTCCTGTCGGAGCCACCGGATGCGGTCCGCAACGCCGGCTTCGTCGGCGTGTTTGGCCGCCCGTTGCAGCGCGAGCCCGGACATGTCGAGGCCGGTGACCGTCCAGCCCTTGCCGGCGAGCCAGATGGCGTCTGCGCCCTCGCCGCAACCCAGCTCGAGGGCGGTGCCGGGCGGCAGGCCGGAGACCTCGCGGACCAGCATGGCGTTCGGCCGGCCGCTCCACACCTGGTCCCGTTGGCTGTAAAAGGACTCCCAGAACTGGTCGGGCTCTTCCCGGCGGTCGTGATGATGCTCCATGCCTGCAGACTCTACGCCCGCGACGTGACGGCGGCGATGGCCCGGCAGCCGGCCCCCACGGGCGGGGAGGGAAGAAATAAAGACGGGCACCGCCGTCGTTGTGCAGGATGTGTGCCCGCGGCAACCACCCCGGGCGTCCCGCGACGAAAGGCCCCGCCGACGTGAACGTACCTCTGTCCATCCTTGACCTGGCAACCATCGGCACGAACGAAACCGTGGGTGAAAGCCTGGCCGGCAGTGTGTCCCTGGCGCAGCGGGCGGAGGAACTGGGCTACCGGCGGGTGTGGTACGCCGAACACCACAACATGGCGTCGATCGCGTCCTCGGCCACCAGCGTGTTGATTGCCCACGTGGCGGCGCACACCAACAGCATCCGCCTGGGCGCCGGCGGCATCATGCTTCCGAACCATGCCCCGCTGACCATCGCCGAGCAGTTCGGCACGCTGGAGGCGCTCCATCCGGGACGGATCGATCTGGGCCTGGGCCGCGCACCGGGCAGCGATCAGAACACCTTGCGGGCGCTGCGCCGCGATCCGATGAGCGCCGAATCCTTCCCGCAGGACGTGCTGGAGCTGCAGGGCTACCTGACCGGAAAGTCGCGCATCAAGGGCGTGGATGCGACACCGGGCAAGGGCACCAACGTGCCGCTGTACATCCTGGGCTCCTCGCTGTTCGGCGCGAAGCTGGCCGCGGCGCTGGGGCTGCCATACTCGTTTGCCTCGCATTTTGCGCCCAACGCGCTGCAGGACGCCGTGTCCGTCTACCGCCGCGAGTTCCAGCCGTCGGAGCAACTCGCCGAACCGTACGTGATCGCCGGTGTGAACGCCATCGCCGCGGACAGCAACGAGGAAGCGCAGGAGCAGTTCCGGGTTGTCCGGCGCAGCCGCGTCTCGCTGCTGTTCGGCCGCGACCGGACCTTTACCGACGAGGAAGCGGATCTCATCCTGGACTCGCCGCAGGGCCAGCACGTGGAGCAGATGGTCAAGTACTCGGCCGTCGGGACGCGCGAGGCGGTGGCGGAGTACCTGGAAGGCTTCGCCAAGCATGCCGGCGCCGACGAGCTGATCGTGGCGTTCCAGGCGCCGACCGTCGCGCAGCGGCTGCGCGCGCTGGAACTGACGGCCCAGGCCGCCGGGCTGGCCGCCTGAGCCGCCGTCGTCGGGTTACCGTTTGGCCGCGATGTAGTAGGCGTTGAACGGGTCCTGCTCGACGTCCTTGACGACCGTCCCGGAAAAGCCCGCATCCGCCAGCATGGACAGGGCAAGCTGCCGGCCCCATGCGGTGCCCAGTCCCGCGCCACCCTGGCCCAGCGAAACACTCATGCAGTGCATCACCGAAATGGTGTAGAGGAAGCCCGCCCAGGGCAGCGACAAGTTGTCCTCCACATTGCTGGAGGCCTTCATGTCCACCATGAGGAAGGTTCCGCCGGGCCGCAGGGCCGCATGGATCTCGCCGAGCACGCGCGCCGGCTGGGCCTGGTCGTGGATGGTGTCGAAGGCGGTGACCAGGTCGAACCGTCCCGGTTCATTCAGCTCGGCGACGTCCCGGACCTCGAACGAGGCATTGTGCAGGCCCATGCGCGCCGCTTCCTGCCGTGCCCGGGCGATTCCCTCCGGCGAGAAGTCATAGCCGGTGAACCGGCTGGCGGGAAACGCCTGCGCCATCAGGTTGATGGCGTGCCCGCTGCCGCAGCCGACGTCGGCCACGTCGATGCCCCGGCGCAGGCGTTCGACCAACCCGTCGGCCAGCGGCAGGATCTCCTCGATCAGTCCGGCGTCGAAAACCGCCGAGCTTTCCTCCGACATCAACTGGTGGAAGCGCGGATAGTCGGCATAGGACAGCCCGCCGCCCTGGCGGAATGCGGCGACGACCCCCTCCTCCACGCCGCCGAGCAGCGGGATGTACTGAAGCAGCCGCGCCAGGTTGTCCGGGCCGGCGGCCCTGGTCAGCGAGGCGGCGTGTTCGGCCGGCAGCCGGTAGGTGCGGGAAACCGGGCCGTAGGCCACCACTTGCGACGCGGCCAGGCCGTTGAGCCATTCGCGCACGTAGCGCTCGTCCAGTTCTGCGGCGTCCGCGATCTGCTGGCTGGTGGCCGGCGGCAACGCCGCCAGGGTGTCGAACAGCCCGGTCTGGTGACCGATGCTGGCCAGCATGGCCAGCGCGCCGTCGTTCAGGATGGTCAGGCAGCGCTGCGCGAACGCTTCGGCGGCCTCGGTGTCGAACTGCCCGGCAGCTTCCTGGATGGTGGTCATGGCTTCTCCCGTGGTCCGGAAGCAGGCACCTGTTGCCTGCTGAATCTCACGGTAGGGAGCCGGCGGCACCGGGAACATCGGGCAAGGTCTGTGGGCTCGGGCGGCGCGGATGGGGCAAAAGATGCAGGCGTCAGGCTCGGGCCAGCCATGCGGGCGTCAGTGCCTGCCTCCGTTGCAGGCGTCAGGGTCTAGCCAACGATGCAGGCGTCAGCGCCGCGTCAAGGGAGCGGTAACGTCGTGCTCGTGGGCCCACGCGGCGGCCGCGGTGCGGGACGAGACACCGATCTTGAGGAAAATATTGGCCAGATGCCTGCCGACCGTCTTCTGGCTGATGAACAGTGCGGCTGCCGTTTCCTTGTTCGTGGCACCGCGGGCGATGCAGGCAAGTACCTCCGCTTCCCGATCCGTCAGGCCGCCCGGGGACCTTTGGCCGTCCAGGCGGCGCACATCCGGCTCCGCCCCGAGCTCCCGGTAGATGGCCAGGGCCGTCGCCTCTTCCGACGCCGCGGTCTCCGGCTGGCCCAGCTCGCGGTGCACGGCCGCGAGCAGTTCGTACACCCGCGCGGTGTCGTGCCGGTGATGCAGGGAACGATAACCCTGCAGCGCGGACCTCAGCACGGAGAGGGCCTGCGCGGCCTGGCCGCCGGAAAACAGCAGGACCCCGCGGGCATGCCGTGCCCAGGCCAGGAAACCGGGGCTGCTGAAGTCACCGGCAGATTGCTCCAGTTCGCGGCAGTATTCCTCGGCTTCCGCCGTCAACTTCAGTTGCACGGCGAGTTCTACCGCGGGGAGCAGCATTTGTGCCCGGGTCAGCCGATCGTTGGACTCCAGTGCTGCCGACAGGCCGGCCCACGCGGCGTCGAGATGTCCGCGCGCGGCCAGCAGTTTGGCCTCGCCGGGCTGTGGCTCAACACCTAAGTCCCGCGCCCTGGCGTAGGAGTCGGCGGCGCCCTGCAGGTCACCGCGCAGCCGCCGCAGCTCGCCGAGTTGGTAGTACCCTTCACCGGCGGCCCACACGTTTCGGTCCGCCAGTTCCGAGCTGCTTTGGGCAATCTCGCGTTCCACTCCGTCCCAATTGCCTTCTATGCTGCGGATTTGGAGCCGGTGGATGTGGCACACGCCGGAAAAGACCATGCCGCCCGCCAATTGCTCGCACCAGCGCTCGGTGGCTTCGGTCCATGCCCGCATCCGCGGCAGGTCGGCCAGCTGGTAGCAGGCGTGGAGTACCGTGCAATAGATGTCTCCCGACCAGGTTGGGGGCACCTGCCCGGCGAGGACCGGGAGCATCGCCTCGTCCAAGGCCGCGAAGCCCGAGGCCGTCCGCCCGGCCCGCAGATCGGCCAAACCTGTCAGGGTGAGGCTGAAGGAATGCAGCACGGGCGCGTTGAACCTCCGCCCCATCTGTTGCAGCTCCTCGGCGGCGGCCAAGGCCGGCTCCGGGTCTTCGGCAAACAGCAGCGCGTTGACGGTGTCCAGATACAGCAGGTAGCCGTGGACGGGGCTCTGCGGGGCATCCAGCAGCATGCGCCTGGCGCGGTTGATCCAGCCGGAGGCGATCATCAGGTCCCCGCGCAGCGTCCACAGCAGACCCAGATCCAGAGCCTTCATGGCGGCAGCGAGTTTTTCGCCGTCGTTCTCGTAGCGGTGGAAGACTTCCTCGGAGTCCATTACCGATTCGCGGACATCCCCCACCCACCAGGCGGCGTCGCCCAGCCGGGCCAGATCCTCCACGTCCAGTGGCGAGAGGCTGCGGGCCTGCTCGAATCCGTCATAGGCTGGGCGCCATTCACCGCGCGCGTAGGCATCGCGTGCAGTAGCCAGCAGTGTTTCGATTGGCTCCATAGCGCTCCTGCATTTCAGGGTAGTCCTCCCGCAGCCGGCAGGGAACTGCGTAATCATCGCCATAATCGGCTTTGCAGCGGAGGGCTGCCGGTACAGTGGTGCCGAAACCGGACCACAGTTTCCGCAAGGAAATGTCCCCGAGAAGGAGCAAACATGAGTTCAGCCGCCGTTGCGCGACAGGGTGTCCTGGCCGACGCCCTGGTCCCGAGCACCGCCTTGGCCAACACCGCGCTGGTTTTCGCCGGGGCAGGCCTGACCGCCGTCATGGCGCAGCTGGCCGTGCCGCTGTGGCCGGTCCCGATCACCGGCCAGACCCTGGCCGTCCTGCTGGTCGGCAGCACGCTGGGCCCGGTCCGCGGCATGCTGTCGATGGCACTGTACTGGGTGGCCGGCGTGGCCGGCATGCCGGTGTTCAGCGATGCATCCTCCGGCCTGGCCGCCGCCGTTGGCCCGACCGGCGGCTACCTGGTGGGCTTCATCGCCGCCGCGGGGCTGACCGGCTGGCTGGCCAAGCGCAACTGGGACAAAAAGTTCCTGGGCGCCACCGTTTCATTCTTGGCGGGCACCGTGATCACCTTCGTCTTCGGCATGGCCTGGCTGGCCATTTCCCTGGGCGCCGACCTGCAGCAGACGCTCGAGTGGGGCCTGTACCCGTTCATCATCGGCGGCATCGTGAAGTCGTTGATCGCGGCAGCCGCCATGCCGGCAGCGTGGAAGCTGGCGGCCCGACTGCCCAAGGACTCCGCCCGCGCCTAGCGGCTGGGTGGCTAAGCGCCTGGGCGGCGGGCGGCGGGCTTTCGCGCGCTGCAGCCTGACAACTTCACAGCGCGACGCCGGTGCCCGGGTGGGGATTCTTCCTCGCCCGGGCACCGGCGTCGTTGTCTGTGGTGTCGGCCGGCGGGCCGGGTGACACCGGTTTTCCCTCTCCCACGCCTGGTCCCACCAGCGTTCACCGACATGATTCCCATGCGCACTCGACACGCATTCCCGCGCACTGGGACACTTATTCTCCCTGCACACTCGAGTGGTGAGAAGATGCAGCGAACCGGGCCGTTTCGCTGCATCTTCCCGCCACTGGATGGTGAGCGATCCGGGTTCGCGGGTCCAGGTTCCACCGTCGCCTCGCTGATCGCATAGGTTGGGATGGTGACGGCGCAGCAGGAAATCAGGGACTTTGTGGTGCGGCTGGGGGAGTTCGAGACGGGCCCGGCGAGCCGCAACTTCTTCTCGGCATCGGTGCCGGCGAACGCACCGCGCCGGCACAACATCGCCAGGTACTTGGAACAGATGCTGGAACGCCGGCCCAAGGTCCTGCTGGTCGGGGAGGCCCCCGGGTACCGCGGCATGACGGTGACCGGAGTCCCCTTCACCAACAAGGCGCTGATTTCAGGGCGTGACCCGTTCGGCATGTTCGGCCCGGGCAACGGTTACGTGGTTCCGCCGGAGGTCCTGACCGTGCCGGCGGAGCCGACGGCAACGGTGATGTGGAACGTGCTGGCTGAACTGGACTTCCTGCCGCTGCTGTGGAGTGCCTACCCGTTCCATCCGCACCAGCCCGGGCGGCCGCAGTCCAACCGCACCCCATCGGCGCCGGAGATCGCGGCCGGCACGCTCTACTGGCAGGATCTGGCCCGGCTGTTCAGCATTGACGCAGTCGTCGCAGTGGGGAACATCGGGCACCGGAGCGTGACCGCCAGCGGGTTGGACGTGCCCAAGATCCGCCACCCCGCCCATGGCGGCAAGGAACTGTTCCGGCAAGGCCTGCAGGACCTGCTGGACACCGGCGTCATCCGGAGGAACCAATGACACCGTCGGCAGCTCCGGGCCCGGATGCTCTGCGGGCGCTCCGGCGCTGCGGTCAATGAATCGGCCGCCCGGGTGACGACCAAAAGGACTGCGCCGATCTGGCCCATCCAGGGCTTCCGGAAGGGCCAGATCGGCGCAGTCAATGGATGGGGGACTGCCGGTCGGGCTAGACGGCCTCGAGCACGCTGACGTAGTTGGCGATCGCCAGGCCACCCATGTTGTGCACGGCCGCCCGCCGGGCGCCGGCCAACTGCATGTCGCCGGCAGTGCCGGACAGCTGCATGGCGGCCACCACGTGCTGCGAGACGCCGGTGGCGCCGACCGGGTGGCCCTTGGCCTTCAGCCCGCCGGACAGGTTCACCGGCAGCTTGCCGTCCCGGTATACCCAGCCTTCCTCGATGGCGCGGCGGCCCTCGCCGGCCGGGGTCAGCCCCATGACTTCGTACATGATCAGCTCGGCGATGGTGAAGCAGTCGTGCACCTCCGCCAGGTCAAGGTCCTCCAGCCCCACCCCGGCCATTTCCAGGGCGCGCTGCCAGGCGGCGCGGCTGCCGGCGAAGGCGGTGGGATCGCGCTTTTCGGCCGGCATGAAGTCGTTCGCGTGGCCGAACCCTGCCAGCCGGACTGCGGCGGCCGCGGCACCGGAACGCGGCGACTCGGTGCTGAGGACCACGGCGGCGGCACCGTCCGAGACCGGCGAGCAATCCGTGCGGCGCAGCGGCTCGGCGACCACGGGGTTCTTGTCCGAGACCGTCCGGCAGAACTCCTCACCCAGATCCTTGCGCAGCTGCGCGTAGGGGTTGGCCACACCGTTGCGGTGGTTCTTCGCGGCAATCGAGCCGAGGACGTCGCCCACCTCGCCGTAGCGCTTCTGGTAGTGCTTGGCGGTCTCGGCAAAGAGGCCGGCAAACCCGGTGGAGCTCGGCTTGCCGGCGGCCTCGTAGTCGGCGCCCAGCAGGGCAGCGCCCACCACGTCGGCGCCGGCATGGGTCATCTTCTCGGCGCCGATCACCAGCACGTTGTGCGCCGTGCCGGCCAGCAGCGACTTGGCACCCTGCTGCACGGCCGCCGAACCGGAGGCGCAGGCGTTCTCCACCCGCGTGGCCGGCACGTTCGCCAGATCGTCGGAGACCTGCAGGGCCAGCGAGGACGCAAAGCCCAGCGGCACCATGCCGGAGTTGAACTGGCCCAGGTAGATCTCGTCGATCTGCCCCGGCTCCAACCCGGCGTTGGCGATGGCCTCCCGGGCCACCCCGACAATCAGCGATTCCAGCGTCTCGTCGGCCAGCTTGCCGAAGGGGGAGTGCCCCCAGCCGGTCAGCAGGATGTCCCGGCCGAAATGTTGCTTCAGGCTCATCAGTGAGTTCCTTCCAGCGCTGTTTCCCGTGCGCCGGCCGGTTCGGCGGCGGCTTCGTCCAGTTCAGGGGCGACGGCGAAGTCCGGCTCGGTCTTCTCCCGCACCTCGGCCACGGTGACGCCCGGCGCCAGGCGGACCAGCCGCAGCGGGAGGGCACCGCCGTCGTCGTCAATGTCGAAGACGGCGAGGTCCGTGATGATCCGGTTGACCACCTTCACTCCGGTCAGCGGCAGCGAGCATTCGTTGACGATCTTGGGCGTGCCGTCCTTGGCCACATGCTCGGTGAGCACCACCACGCGCGGGGTGCCCGCGACCAGGTCCATGGCGCCGCCCATGCCCTTGACCATCTTCCCGGGGATGGTCCAGTTGGCCAGGTCGCCCGCGGCGGAGACCTGCATGGCGCCCAGGACAGCGGTCTTCACGTGGCCGCCGCGGATCATGCCGAAACTGGTGGCCGAGTCGAAGATGGAGCCGCCGGGCAGCACCGTCACGGTCTGCTTGCCGGCGTTGATCAGATCCGCGTCCTCGTCGCCCTCGTACGGGAACGGGCCCATCCCCAGCAGGCCGTTTTCGCTCTGCAGCACCACCCGCACGCCGTCCGGC
This sequence comes from Arthrobacter senegalensis, assembly GCF_059091765.1. NCBI lineage: Bacteria > Bacillati > Actinomycetota > Actinomycetes > Micrococcales > Micrococcaceae > Arthrobacter > Arthrobacter senegalensis. Next base: position 958,740 of record NZ_JBNHGZ010000002.1, read on the forward strand.
AGGTTGTTGGCCACCAGCGTGGGGATGCCGATGCCCAGGTTGACGTAGTCTCCGTCGTTCAGTTCGGCGGCCGCGATGGCCGCCATCTCGTCTCGTGTCCAAGCCATGATGTGCTCCTTCTGGTCTGAAATTTCAGGCGCCGACGGCGGCGGGGCGGGGGCGGACGGTACGCTGCTCGATGTCCTTGGTGCGGTCCGAGGCCTGCACGAGGCGCTGGACATACACGCCCGGGGTGACGATGTGGTTCGGGTCCAGCGCACCCGGCTCCACGATCACCTCGGCCTCGGCGATGGTGACGCGGCCGGCCGTGGCCACCACCGGGTTGAAGTTGCGGGCGGTGTAGCGGTAGACCAGGTTGCCGTCCGTGTCGGCGGTGTGGGCGTGGACGAGGGACAGGTCGGCCACGATCCCGCGCTCCTGCACGTAAAGCTCGCCGTCGAACTCCTCGTGCGGCTTGCCTTCGGCGATCACCGTGCCCACCCCGGTCTTGGTGTAGAAGGCCGCGATGCCCGCGCCGCCCGCGCGGAGGCGCTCGGCGAGCGTGCCCTGCGGGTTGAATTCGACCTCCAGCGTGCCGGCCAGGAACTGCTGGGCGAACAGCTTGTTCTCGCCCACGTAGGAGGCCAGCACCTTGCGGACCTGCCCGGCCTCGATCAGCACGCCCAGGCCCTTGCCATCGACGCCCATGTTGTTGGAGACCACCGTCAGGTCCTTAACGCCGGAATCGCGCACCGCGTCGATCAGGTCCGCGGGGATGCCGGAGAGCCCGAATCCTCCCACCGCGATCGTCATCCCGTCATGCAGTACGCCGGCCAGCGCGGCGGCCGGTCCTGCCGTCAGTTTGGACATTGCTTCCTCCTCGTTGAGTGCCGTCCGCAGCCACTCGTCCTGACCTGGCGCGGAACTTGTCCATCTTGTGGACAGCTGTTATCCGGCAGACTAGTGGTGCCGCGGCGCAACCGTCAACGGGCGGCCAAGAACTGCATTCACAGTGTGGACAGCGGCGGGTAGACTGTCCACATTGTGGATCGGCGGGGCGGCATAACCGACCCGGCCCGGCCGCCAGACCGCCAGGAGGACAATTGCCGGACAAGCAGGTACAAGGAGCCCAAGTGGTCGGCCGGGTAGCCCGGCTGCTGCGGATCGTCGGACGCGCCCCGGAGACCGGCGCGGCCCTGGCGGACATCGTCCGGGCCTCGGGCCTGACCCGGCCCACGGTCTACCGGCTGCTGAACTCCCTCGCCGCCGAGGGCCTGCTGGACCATCATGCGGAGACCGGCACCTGGCATCTGGGCCCGGAGCTTTATGTGCTCGGGTCGGTGGCCGCTGGCCGCTTTGCGATCGAGGACCTGGCCCGGCCGCGCCTGCAGCGGTTGGCGGACGAAACGGGCGAGAGCGCCTTTCTGTCCATCCGGCGGGGCGACGAAACCGTCTGCCTGGTCCGGGTGGAAGGCAGCTTTCCGGTCCGCTCCTTTGTGCTGCACGAAGGCGTCCGCTTCCCGCTGGGCATCGCTTCGGCCGGGCTGGCCATCATGGCCTTTCTGGAGGACGGGGAAATCGACCGGCTGCTCGACGACGGCGGTGCCCGGGTTGAGCGCTTCGGCCCGGCGCATGCGCCGGACAAGATCCGCGCGAACCTGGCCGAAACCCGGCAGCGGGGCTATACCGTCAACCCGGGGCTGATCCTGGAGGGCAGTTGGGGGATGGGCGCGGCCGTCTTCGACCGGCACGGCCAGCCGGCCTGGGCGCTGTCGCTGACCGGCATCGAACAACGGTTCCGGTCCGACCGGCAGGAGTTCCTCGGCAAGCTGCTCCTGGAGGAGGCGCACATCCTCACGCAGCAGTTGCGTGAACAGCCCCAGGTCCGCCGTTAGGCTCGAGGCAGCCGGGCACTTTCGGCCGGCACCAGAACACCCTAGGAGCAACGATGGCCGGGCACCACCCGCTGCGCACCGCCGTGATCGGCTACGGACTCTCCGGCAGGGTCTTCCACGCGCCGTTGCTGGAGGCCGCGGGCGGGTACTCGCTGGACGCGATCGTCACGGCCAACCCCGAGCGGGCCGCACAGGCGGCGGCCGGGCACCCGCGCGCGCGGATCGTGGCAACGGCGGAAGAACTCTTCAACGCGCCGGAGCCGCTCGACGTCGTGGTGGTGGCCACCCCGCCGGCCAGCCACTACGCGCTCGCCGACGCCGCGATGGACCGCGGCCTGCACGTGGTGGTGGACAAGCCCTTCGTCCCCGCATCCGCCCAGGGCGACGCCCTGCTGGCCAAGGCCGGACGGGCCGGCGTGGTGCTCTCCGTCTTCCACAACCGCCGCTGGGATTCGGATTTCCTGACCCTGAAACAGCTGATCGGCGACGGCGAACTCGGCCGGGTCCACACCTTCGAGTCCCGCTTTGAGCGCTGGAAGCCGGAGGGTCTGCGGGCCTGGAAGGCAACGGCCGGCGTCGCCGGTGGCGGCGGCATCCTCTTCGACCTCGGCGTCCACCTGATCGACCAGGCGCTCACGCTCTTCGGGCCGGCCGCCACGGTCTACGGCGAAATCGCGCGCCACACCGCCCCCGCAGCATCCGCCGCCGACGAGGATGCCTTCGTCTCCCTGCTGCACGAATCTGGGGTGCGCTCGCGGTTGTCGATAAACCTCATCTCAGCGCTGCCCGCGCCGCGGTTCCATGTGCTCGGCTCGGCCGCCGCCTTCACCTCCTGGGGGCTGGACAGCCAGGAGGCCGCGCTGGCGGCGGGCGCGGTTCCCGGGGCAGCCGGATACGGCGAGGAGCCCGAAGAGCGCTGGGGAACCCTCGGCACGCCGGGCCACACCCGCAGGGTTCGCTCCGTCGCCGGCGCCTACCCGGAGTACTACCGGCAGCTGGCCGCGGCCATCCACGAGGGCGCCCCGGTTCCCGTCGAGCCCGCGGACGCCGTGGCGGCCATCCGCATCATCGAGGAAATCCACCGGCAAAACTGGACATAAGGGCGGGCAGCGGCGCCGACACAAGATGCCCCAGTCCGTGGGCCCCCAGCCGCGGCTTCCGTCCGGCCGCCGCGTGGGGCCAGGGCCGCCGCTTCCGTCCAGCCGCCGCAGCCGTCCCGCCGCCGCTTCCGTCCAGCCGCCGCAGCCGTCCCGCCGCGGCTTCCGCCCCGCCGCGGCTTCCGCCCAGCCGCGGCTTCCGCCCAGCCGCGGGTGTTCCCTGATCAGCCGTCGTCCTGCGGCAGGCGCGATACCGGGGCCGCGTGCGGAATGTGCCAGCCATAGTGCAGGGAGACCACACGGAGCCCGAACACCACCGCGGCCACGCCCACGGCGGCCAGCGTTCCGTAGACCCCGGCAAACCACAGCACCACCACCAAGGCCGAACCCAACATGGCGGGCACGGCATACAGATCGTCCGGGCTGAACAGTTGGGGCACCCGGTTGGCCACGACGTCACGCAGTATGCCGCCGCCCACGGCAGTGGTCAGGCCCAGCAGCGCCGAGGCGACAGGGTTCATGCCCAGGCTCAGGGCCTTGACCGTCCCGGTGATGCAGAACAGTGCCAGCCCGCCGGCGTCGAAGATCAGCAATGGACGCTGCATGCGTTCCACGCTGCGGAACAGGAAGAAGACCACCAGCGCTGCCACCACCGGCGGGACGAAGTACAGCGGATTGTTGAAGGCACTGGGGACGGTATCCAGAATTACGTCCCTGATGATGCCGCCGCCCAGACCGGCCAGGGAGCCAAGGAACACGGAACCGATGATGTCGAATTTCCGGCGGGCCGCCAACAGGCAACCGGACATGGCAAAAAAGAAGGTGCCGAAAAGATCCAGTACCAAGCCAACGGTCATGCCTGCCATCCAATCATTGCCCGCCCCTGTTCCTGCCTTTGCCCGCCGTTGCGCGGCCACAAAAACCAGTCCGGTGGTGCCCCGGACCGGCCGACGGCCCCGCCCTGAGTCACCCGGCCCGGCCGTAACGGTGCTCTGGGCGCCCGGTGCTGCCATAGCGCAAATGGATTTCGACGGCGCCGTCGTCCGCCAAAGCAGACAGGTACCGCTGGGCAGTGGCCCGGGAGATGCCAACGGTCTGCGCTACTTCCGCCGCGGACCGCTGCAGCCCGGGTGCCAACGACTCCAGTACGGCGGCCTCCGTGGCCGACCGGGTCCGGGCCGCCACGGCGGCCTCGGCCGGGTGCAGGGCGTGCAGCGCGCGGTCCACCGTATCTTGGTCCACGGCCGGCTGCTCAGCCAAGAGGCGGCGGTAGCGCGCGTAGGCACGCAGTTTTCTCGCCAGCTGCTCCGACGTGAACGGCTTGATCAGGTAGCCGAGCGCGCCGCGGCGCAGTGCTTTGCGGATGGACGCCGCGTCAGCTGCGGCGGTCAGCATGATCGTGTCCACGTCGACTTTCCGCAGCAGGTCCAGTCCCAACGCATCGGGAAGGTACACATCCAGCAGCATCAGGTCCGGTGCCTGGCCGTGAGCCGAGCGCAGCGCCTGCTCGGCGCTTCCGACAGGCGCCAGCGCGCTGAACCCGGGGACGGAATCAACGTATCCGGCATGCAGGCGCCCCACGTGAAAATCGTCGTCGACAATCAGCACCTGTAGATCAGTCATGGTTCCCTCCTGGTGGTACAGGTTCGACCGTGCCCGGCAGCCTCGCGCAGAATACGGCTCCCGGCCCGAACGTGCGCCCTGGATCTGCCACCCAGACGTCCCCGCCGCGGCGCCGAGCCAGCCGGCGGCTCAACGACAGCCCGAAGCCTTGGCCGTGGATGTCGGGCAGGCCCGACACGTCGTCCGGCGGCGCGGTCTTGATCGATGGGTGGTCTCTCGAAGGGTCTGCCGTCGAGTAGCCCTCGGCGAAGATCTGGTCAATGCCGGCGGCCGCTTCTCCGGCGGCCGGGTGGTCGGCGGCGAGGCCGGACAGCCCGTCTCCTGAATCTGCCACCACCAGGTGCAGCGTTCCACCGTCTTCCGTTAACTCGTCCATGACCTCGACTTCCACCCAGCGGTCCGGGTTGCTCCCGAGCACAGCGGCCCGGACGGCGTTGTCCACCAGGTTCCCGATCACCGTGGTGACATCCTGCGGGTCGGTGACCCGGCCGCGCACCAGCGTCTCGGGACCGACCCGGAGCACCACGCCGCGCTCGGCCGCCTCCATGCTCTTCGCTCCGATGAAAGCCTGCAGGTAGGCGTCCCGCAGCAGGTCGGCCTGTTCGGCCGGGTAGTTCAGCGGTCCGGTCTGCATGATGGACGTGAGGTATTCCTGGGCGCGGTCCGGGTGCCCCGTGGCGAGCAGGCCGGAAATGGTGTGCAGCCGGTTGGCGAATTCGTGCCGCTGTGCCCGCAGCGCGGTGCTCAACGCGCCCACGGCGTCCAGCTGGCGGGTCAGCGACTGGACGGCCGTGCGGTCGCGCAGCATGATCACCCAGCCCAGTTCGGGTGCACGCGGAACTACGGCGCCGGTGCCCGTTCCGGGACGGTAGCCGCGCCTGCCCGGGGTGCGGCTGGCCTGGACTTCGCGCGCGGATAGGATCAGCACCCGGTAACCAACCACCAGCTCCACGGTGGGCGATTGCGGATCGGCGGCGTCCAGCAGCCCGGCCAAGGCATCGGGCAGCACAGATGCCCCGGCGCCGGGGATCTCCAGCTCGGCCAGCGGCCGGCCGACGAGGTCCGCGTCGATGGGAAAGCCCAGCAGCCGTTTGGCCTCGCGGTTGAACACGGTGATCCTGCGGTCCGCGGAAACACCGATGACGCCCTCGTCCACGCCGCGAAGCACCGCCTCCTGGTCCTGGGCCAGCGCCGCGATCTCCTCCGGTTCGAGTCCGAGAGTCAGGCGCTTGAGCCTGCGGCCCAGCAGCAGGGAAGCGGCCATCCCCAGCGCCAGAGCCCCGGCAGTCGTAAGCGCGATGGGCAGGATGCTCCGGGCCAGGGACTGCAGCACGTCCTGGCTGGAGAAGCCCACACTGACTTCGCCCACCACGGATGCGGACCCGGGAGCGTACACGGGAACCTTGGCCCGCGCGGAATGCCCCAGCGTGCCCTGTTCCTGTTCGGTGACCTCGCGGCCGGCCAGTGCTTCCGATGGGTCGGTGCTGACCATGCGGCCCAGCTCGGCCGGATTGGGGTGGGCCAGCCGCAGGCCTGTGTCGTCGGTGATCACAACGAACAGGGCTCCGGTCCGGAGCCGGACGTCCTCGGCCAGTGCTTGGAGCGGTCCGTTCTCCAGCGCCCTTGCGGACAGCTGATCGGGCCCGGCATCGACCAGCGCGGCGGTCTCGGCGCGGACGTCGCCGGACGCCGCGACGGCCCGTGCCGCGGCGAGGGCCTGGCCTTCGGCGTCTTCGCCCAGCCGCTGGTAGGTCAGCCAGCCCAGAACGGCGGCGGAGAGAAGGAGCACCACGGCCACGACGGCCAGTTGGAGGAACAGCATGCGGGCCGAAAAGCCCATCCGGGGCGGTCGCCTGCCCCCGTTCTCCATGGTGCCTCCCGGGTGCGGCCCTCGGCCTGTGAGCTAAATGAGCAAAACGTGCTCAATAAGCAGTATGCACCTGAAGGGCGTTTAACCGCCATTCGTGACCCGGACCACCCTAATGTCTGTAAAGCCGGTCACACCGGCTGCATTAGACAAAGGAGTTGCTGTGCTGGTTTTCCTCGGCTTCGCAATGATCGCGGTCTTTATGGCGCTGATCATGACCAAGAAACTGACGCCTGTTTTAGCCCTGATCATTGTGCCGACTGTTTTCGGCCTCTTCGCAGGGGCCGGCCTCGGCCTGGGCGACATGATCCTCGAGTCGATGAAGTCGTTGACATCCACAGCGGCGCTGCTGATGTTCGCCATCATCTTCTTCGGCCTGATGATCGATGTCGGACTGTTCGACCCACTGGTGCGCTTCATCCTGCGCACGTTGGGCAACGACCCGGCCAAGGTTGTGCTCGGCACCGCGGTGCTGGCCGCCGTCGTCTCGCTGGACGGCGATGGTTCCACCACCTTCATTCTGACGACGGCGGCCATGCTGCCGATCTACCTGCGGCTGGGCATGAGCCCGGTGGTGCTCACCTGCGTCGCCGGCCTAGCCAACGGCACCATGAACATTGTTCCATGGGGAGGTCCGACGGCACGCGCTGCTGCCGCCCTGGATGTCTCCCCGACCGACGTGTTTGTGCCGATGATTCCATCCCTGCTGGCAGGCATCCTTGTCGTGATGGTCTTCGCCTGGACGCTCGGTTTGAGCGAGCGCAAGCGGTTGGCGGGCGGCAATCCCAAGGCCACCGCCAAGGGCAAGCCCGATCTGTGGACGGATGCTGCCCGGGACGACGACGGCGGTGCCGGCAGCTCCGCTGGAAACTCCGGCGTTGGCAGGGGCCGCGGCAGGCGCGGAGCCGGGTCCGGGAAGCCCGTCCCGGGTACCTCGCCGGTCGGCGCTCCGGCCGGTGGCTCTGTCGCTGTTCTGGAGGCTGCAGAGGAAGGCCCGGTGGGCGGATCCCTGACCGACTCCGCCCTGGACCCCAACCGGGCCACCCTGCGTCCGCATCTGTTCTGGTTCAATCTGGCCCTGACCGTGGCCGTCATGGTGATCCTGGTGCTGGACGTCGTTCCGCTGGCCTACGTCTTCATGGTCGGGGCCGCCATTGCCTTGGTGGTCAACTTCCCGAACGTCAAGGAACAGGCCAACCAGTTGGTCGCGCACAGCAAGAGCATCGTCGCCGTCGTCTCCATGGTGATGGCAGCCGGGGTCCTGACCGGCGTGCTGAACGGCACCGGCATGGTCGACGCCATGGCAGCCTGGCTGGTGGACATCATTCCGGACTCGATGGGGCCGTTCATGGCCGTGATCACCGGGGTGCTCAGCATCCCCATGACCTTCTTCATGAGCAACGACGCGTTCTACTTCGGTGTGCTGCCGGTGCTGAGCGAAACTGCCGCCCACTTCGGCATCGCCCCCGCCGAGATGGCACGGGCCTCCATCACAGGCCAGCCCGTACACATGCAGAGCCCGCTCGTCCCTGCGATCCTGCTGCTGGTGTCGCTGGCCAGCGTGGAACTGGGCGACCACCACAAGAAGGTGCTGTGGCGTGCCACCGTCGTTTCGCTGGTGATGCTGGCCGTCGGTGTCCTGCTGGGCGCCATCCCCTGGGGCTGAGCCGCCAGCCAAATACGACGCGGCGCCGCCGTCTGGTTTCGACCACCGGACAGTGGGCGCCACCGCTCAACCTTGCAGAAAACCGGTCCCGATAATTGTCCGGAAAACCGGTTCCGCGGCCGCAATGAAGGAGGCCCCAAACCAAGAAAAGGAGAAAGCCGAGAAGTGGGCCGCTGTGACTACGGTGAAGGCTACACGGGCGTTGGCGAGCAAAGACCAGACGCAGCTGAGGTAGGGACCGCTGGCCTGGAGTGCCTAAGGTTCCGCCCCTTGAGCCGCTGCTCGCCGACGCCGGGATAGACCAGACCATGACATCAAGGTCTATCCCGGCGCCGGCCGCGGCTTCCTCAACAACCATGGCCCGTCGGAGCTGACATTCGGGGACAAGGTGCTCGCCAAGCTGGTTGCCGCTGGCTATCACGAGCCGTCTGCCGAGGACGCGCGCAGGCGCATCCTCGCCTTTTTCCAGGAACGCCTGCACCCTGGCCTGAGGGGGGAAGCGCGATGACATACCGCAGCCTGAAGGGAGCGCTACGGGCAGCGCGGGCTGCAGCCGGTTTCACCGCCGGCTACCCGTCAGTTGTGCGGCCACGCCGGCTCCCCTTGGGTCATGCAGACCCGTCAGGTCTTGAACCTCCAACGCCTCGCCGAGTCCACGAGCGTCCGAGTTCCGCCGGAGGGCTCAGCCCAGCAGCAGGGCGACCAGCAGGACGGCGGGCAGCGAGAGCAGGGAGCTCAGGAAGATGATGTCCCGCACCAGCGTGGACTGCATGCGGAACTGGCTGGTGAACAGGAAGACGTTCTGCGCCGTCGGCAAGGCCGCCATGACGACCACGCCCAGCAGCGGGACGCCGCCGACATCGAACACGAAGTGCGCCAGCGCCCACGCGATGGCCGGCATCAGGGCCAGCTTGACCACGGAGCCCAGCGCGACGTCGGCCCGCAGGGCGCGCTGGGTCAGCGGCTTTTGCCCGCGCAGGCTCATGCCGAACAGCATCAGCAGCAACGGAATGGACGCGTTGCCGAGCATTTCCACCGGCGTCCAGAGCACTTCCGGCAGGCGCAGCCCGGTCACGGAGATGAGCGCCCCGACGGCGGTGGCGACGGTGACCGGATTGAGGATGGACTTGATCACGGTGCGCCAGAGCGGGACAGCCGCGGCAGCACCGCCGTCGTCCGGTGAAAGCTTTCCCGCAGCCGCCTTCCGCTGGCACCAGGCGAAGACGGTCAGGTACACGGGCGCGATGACCAGCAGTTGGGCCAGCAGCACCGAAACCACCGGATCTGCGCTGCCCACTGCATAGAGGGCGATCGGTACGCCGATGTTCCCGGCGTTCACGTAGGTGGAAGCCATGGCACCGCCGGCCGTTTGTGCGGCCGACCGCCGCAGCAGGAAGCGGCTGAACAACGCATAGACCGCTCCCGCGAGGGCGGCGGTCATCAGCGCGATCGGAGTGTAGACGCCGACGACCGACGCGAGATCCGCCTCGGACAGCAGCACCAGCATCAGCGCCGGATTGGTGATGTAGTAGATCACCGGCGTCAGTCCGCGCTGCATCTCCGGCGCCTTCTGCGGGACGATGGCTGCGGCGGCAAAGCCGACGGCAACAATCACCAGCACCACGCCGAAGCCGAGCAGCACACCTTCCACGGAACCTCCAGAACTCACGGCTCTGCCCGGGCCAGCGCAAAACGCGCGGCCGGGCAGAGGTCAAACGGCGGGACACAAGAAGACCGCCCGCCCCGCGGGGGTGCGGAGCGGGCGGCGGGTACTAGCGGACCAGGCAGGGGCGCTTGGGATCGAACTCCCAGCCGGGCACCAGGTACTGCATGGAGACGGCATCGTCGCGGGCGCCGAGGCCGTGTTCCAGGTACAGGGCGTTGGCCTCGGCCAGGCGTTCGCCGTCCAGTTCGATCCCGAGGCCGGGGGCCTGCGGGACCTTGATCTCGCCGTCGCGGATCAGCAACGGTTCCTTGGTCAGGCCCTGGCCGTCCTGCCAGATCCAGTGCGTGTCCAGCGCGGTGATCTGCCCGGGAGCCGCGGCGCCGACCTGGGTGAACATGGCCAGCGAGATGTCGAAGTGGTTGTTCGAGTGCGAGCCCCAGGTCAGACCGAACTCGTGGCACAGTTGTGCCACGCGGACGGAGCCGGCCATGGTCCAGAAGTGCGGATCGGCCAGCGGAATGTCGACGGCGTTGGTGCGCACCGCGTGGGCCATTTCGCGCCAGTCGGTGGCGATCATATTCGTGGCGGTCTGCAGTCCGGTGGCGCGGCGGAACTCGGCCATCACTTCGCGGCCGGAGAACTTGCCTTCGGCGCCGCAGGGGTCCTCGGCGTACGCCACCACGGCCTGCATGCGCTTGCCCAGCCGGATGGCGTCCTGCAGCAGCCAGCCGCCGTTCGGGTCCAGCGTGATGCGCGCGTCGGGGAAGCGCTGTTTGAGGGCGGTGACCGCGTCGACTTCCAGGTCCCCGGCTTGGACGCCGCCCTTGAGCTTGAAGTCCTGGAAGCCGTAGCGGGCCTGCGCGGCTTCGGCCAGGCGGACCACGGCGTGCGGGGTCATGGCCTCTTCGCGGCGCACCCGTTCCCAGTCGTCCGCGCCGTTGGGCTCGCGCAGGTACGGCAGGTCGGTGGCGTCCGGGTTGCCCACGTAGAAGAGGTAGCCGAGCATCGGCACCGCGTCACGCTGTTGGCCGTCGCCGAGCAGTTCGGCCACGGGAACGCCCAGGAACTGGCCGTGCAGGTCAAGCAGCGCGGATTCGATCGCGGTCACGGCGTGCACGGTGGTGCGCAGGTCGAAGGTCTGCAGCCCGCGGCCGCCGGCGTCGCGGTCCGCGAAGGCCGCGGCGATTTCCCGCAGCAGGCTGCGGAAGCGGGCCACCGGGCGGCCGGTGATCAGGGCGCCGGCGTCTTCGATGGTGGTGCGGATTTTCTCCCCGCCAGGGACTTCGCCCAGGCCGGTGCGGCCGTCGGAGTCGGTCACGATGACCACGTTGCGGGTGAAGAACGGCCCGTGCGCGCCGGAGAGGTTCAGCAGCATCGAGTCGTGCCCGGCGACCGGGACCACCTCGACGGCGGCAATGGTGGGTTGGTTGCTCATGCCTGCCCTCCGGCCAGTTCCAGCGCGCCGTCGATCCGGCGGTTCAGCTTCCAGGGGTTCTCCTGCTGCACCGGTGCCGGCAGCAGGGCATCGGGAATGTTCTGGTAGGCCACCGGGCGCAGGAACCGCTCGATCGCCAGCGTGCCCACCGAGGTGGTGCGGGTGTCGGAGGTGGCCGGGAAGGGGCCGCCGTGGACCATCGCGTGCCCGACCTCTACGCCGGTCGGCCAGCCGTTGGCCAGGATGCGGCCGGCCTTGCGCTCCAGCACCGGCAGCAGCGGGGCCACCGTGGCGTGGTCCTCGTCGGTCATGTGCAGGGTGGCGGTCAGCTGCCCCTCGAGCCGCTTGGCCGCAGCCAGCAGGTCCTCGGTGGAGGTGTAGCGGACCAGCAGCGAGGCCGCGCCGAAGATTTCCTCGTGCAGCACCTCATTGGTCAGGAAGGTGCGGACGTCGGTGCCGAAGACCGCCGGCGCGGGGGCGTTCTGCGTGGCGCCTTCCTGGCCGCGGGCCACCAGGTCCACCCCGTCCTGCTTGCCGAGGGAGTCGACGCCGGCGGTCCAGGAGTCGGCGATGCCGCGGGTCAGCATGGTCTGGCCGGCGGCCGGGGCCAGGGCCCGTCCCACCGCGGCCGCGAACGCGTCCCCGGCCTCCCCGGCGGGCACGAAGGCAAGCCCGGGAGCGGTGCACAGCTGGCCGCTGGAACCGGTGACCGAGCCGACGTAGGCCGCGGCCAGCGCGTCCAGGTCGCCCTTGAGCGCGCCGTCGAAGAAGAACACCGGGTTGATCGAGCTCATCTCCGCGTAGACGGGGATCGGTTCCGGCCGTGCCGCGGCGGTGGCCACCAGGGCGGTGCCGCCGGAGCGGGACCCGGTGAACCCGACCGCCTTGATGACCGGATCGGAGACCAGCGCCTGACCGATGCTGGCGCCGGGGCCGTAGACCAGGGAGAACACGCCCGGATGCAGGCCGGCCTCGGCCACGGCGTCGGCGATGGCGTGCCCGACGATTTCGCTGGTGCCCGGGTGGGCGTTGTGCGCCTTGAACACCACCGGGCAGCCCGCGGCCAGGGCGGAGGCGGTGTCTCCGCCGGCGGTGGAGAAGGCCAGCGGAAAGTTGCTGGCACCGAACACGGCGACCGGGCCCAGCGGGACCTTGCGCTGCCGGATGTCGGCCCGCGGCATCGGCCGGCGGTCCGGCTGGGCCGGATCAATGCGCACGCCGCGGTGGTCGCCCTGGCGCACTACCGCGGCGAACAGGCGCAGCTGGCCGGTGGTGCGGCCGCGTTCCCCGTTCAGCCGCGCGGCGGGGAGACCGGTTTCGGCCATCGCGCGTGCCACCAGCTCGTCACCGACGGCTTCGATGTTCTCGGCGATCTTCTCCAGGAAGGCGGCATGCGTTTCCGGCTCCAGCGTGCTGAAGGAGGCGAAAGCTTCCTCCGCCGCGGCAGTGGCGGTCGCCAGCTGGGCCGCGTCGATCAGGCTGTAGGCCGGTTCGAGGACTTCGTTGGTGGCAGGGTCGAAGCCGTTGACAGTGCCGCCGGTACCGGTCACGGCTTCGCCGGCGATGATCGAATGGCCTGTCAGAGTTGTCTGCGTGCTGGGCATCGGATGCTCCTTCTGGACTGGGGATGGTCTGCGGTGGCTGCTGGGCGGAAAGCGGCCGCCCCGTGCAGGGCGGCCGCTTCCCGGGCGCGGAACCTAGGCGTTCTGCCGGACGTCTGCCGGGCGGATGCCGGCGGCCTCAATCAGGGCCGACAGGTCGGCGATGTCCTTCTCGGTCAGGTCCTGCAGCGGCGGGCGGACGAAGCCTGCGTCGCGGCCGACGGCCTTCAGGCCGCCCTTGACGATGGAAACACCGTATCCCTTAACCCGGTCGCGGATGTCCAGGTAGGGGAGCACGAAGCGGTTGAGCTTCTCGGTCACGGCATCGCGGTCTTGGTTGCGGACGTCGCGGTAGAAATGCAGGGCGAACTCCGGCACGAAGTTGTACATCGCCGAGGAGTAGGTGCTCATGCCCAGCTGCAGCAGCGGCAGGGCAAAGGTCTCCGCCGTCGGCAGCCCGCCCAGGTAGAACAGCCGGTCGCCGTTCTTGGCGTAGACCTTGGTGAGGTGCTCGATGTCGCCCAGGGCGTCCTTGAAGCCGATGAAGTTCGCGTGCCGGTCGGCCAGGGCCGCCACGGTGTCCGCGGCGTAGATGGCGTTCGCCCTGTTGTAGACGATGACGCCGATGTTGGTGGCGGCGCATACGGCCGAAACGTGCGCCAGCAGGCCGGCCTGGTCGCATTCGGTCAGGTACGGCGGCAGCAGCAGCAGGCCCTCGGCTCCCGCGGCCTCTGCGTCCTTGGCGTTCTGGATGGCTTGGGCGGTGGAGCCGCCGGCCGAAGCAAGCACCGGAACCCGGCTGCCGGCTTCCTCAACGGCCATCCGGACCACGCGGGCGGACTCGGCCGGAGTCAGGCTGAAGCCTTCGCCGGTGCCGCCGGCGGCAAACAGGCCTGCGACATCGAAGCTGGACTGCCAGTCCAGGTGGTTGCGGTAGGCGGCTTCGTCGATATTCAACTCTGCATCAAACGCCGTCACTGGGAATGACAACAGCCCGTCCTTGAGCTTGTCTGCGAGTTCATGGGGCGTGTACTGGGCCACGTGCATCTTCCTTTGCGATGGTGCCGCGGGCGGCGGGTTGAATGCGTTGGCTCCACCCTAGGAAGACAACGTGATGCCTGTCCAAGCCCTCTTTTGTATGGATTGATGCACTAAGAGTATTGACGTTTGGAGACGCGGTGGTGGTCGGCTGGCAGCTAGGAGGCTTTGGCCCACACGCTCTCCAGCATCCTGCGTAGCGCGGGGTTGTGCGAGTTCCGGTTCCAAATGGCATGCAGTTCCACCGAGTCCGGCGCGAGTTCGGGCAGATGCAAGTAGCTGACGCCATCGACTCCCAGCAGTTGTGCCGATTCGGGCACGAAGGCCACACCTCGGCCGGCCGCCACCAGCGCCACCATGGTCAGGATCTGGCTGACGGTGTGCACGACGTTGCCGTGCTCGATCGGGATTTGGCGCACCACCAGATCGTAGAAATAGCGCGCCTTGATCGGTGAATGCATGATGAGCGGCACGTCTTTGAGGTCGGCCACGGCCAGCGGACGTGCCAGTTGATCCAGCGGGTGCCCGCTGGGAACTGCGAGCATCAGGTTTTCCGACAGCATCAGGTGCGATTCGAAGAGGTCTGTGTCGAAGGGCGGGCGGGCCAGCCCCAGGTCAAGGTCGCCGTCCATAATGGCCTGGACCTGCTCCCCGGTCACCAGTTCCTCGAGTTCGACGTCGACATCGGGCAGTTCCAGTGCAATCTCGGCGAGCAGGGGTCCGAGTACGCTGAAGGCGGTGGCGGCAGTGAAGCCGATCCGGATCTCACCCGCCCGGCCGGCGGCGATGCGGCGTGCCGTTCGGGGCGCCCGGTCTGCCGACACCACCAGCTTCCGCGCCTCGGAGAGAAAGGCGTGTCCGGCGGCGGTCAATGCCACCTTGCGGTTGTCCCGCTCCAAGAGTTCGACGCCGATGCTGCGCTCCAGTTTCTGGATCTGCCTGCTGAGCGGGGGCTGGGTCATGCTCAGCCGTTCGGCGGCGCGGCCGAAATGCAACTCTTCGGCGACAGCGATGAAACTTCGGGCCTGGTCCAAGGTGAACATGATGCCTTTCAAGTATCATTCAATGCACTAATGGGCTTGGACATGCATCATAGTCTCTTTCTAAGCTCGATGTCCGAGCCACTAGTGACCTGTCTCATATGAGTCGGGTCACGGCCGAGACCCGTTCGAACATCGCTGTTCATCGAGCAAGGAGCCCGAAGTGAAAGCACTCTCCATCCGCCGGACCGTTCTAGGTCTGACCGCTGCCTCTGCTGCGCTGGCGTTGACCGCTTGCGGCGGCAACGTTGGGGGCGGCACTGCCGCCGAGGGGGACAGCTTCCCCAACGGCCCCATTACTCTGACCGTCGGCCAGGCTCCGGGCGGGTCGACGGACCTGATCGCGCGCACCGCGGCCGAAGGCATGGCCGACGAGCTCGGCGTCGCTGTTCCGGTGGTGAACAAGCCCGGTGCCAACGGCGCCCTGGCAACGCAGGAAGTCGCGGCAATGGAGCCCGACGGACAGAACCTCGTCCTGCTGAATGCCTCGCTGATCACGATCACTCCGCTGGCAGTATCTGAAGACGAAGCCGTCAGCCTTGACGACCTGGATGTCATCAAGGGCCTCTCGCAGGACGACTACGTGTTGGTTGCCAGCGCCGAATCCGGTTTTGAAAACCTGGACGATATCAAGAACAGCTCCAAGAAGCTGACCTTCGGCACCACCGGCGTGGGCACCGGCTCGCAGCTGTCCCAAGCCATCCTGTTCGCCCAGGCCGAGATCAAGGGCACCGCGGTGCCGTTCGATTCGGGTTCCCCCGCGCTGACCGCTGTCATGGGCAACCAGGTCCAGCTGGCCACCATCCAGCTGGGCGAAGCCAAGCCGCAGATCGACGCCGGCAAAGTCAAGCCGATCGTTGTCTTCTCCGACGAGCGCAACACCTTCCTGCCGGACGTCCCCACCGCCATCGAAGAAGGCTACGAAGTCCCGGTCTCCCAGTACCGCGCCCTGGCTGCCCCGAAGGGACTGCCCGAGGATGTGAAGGCCAAGCTGGTCGAGTCGGTCGAGGCCGCCCAGGCCACCGACACGTACAAGGCCTTCAACGAGAAGAACATGCTGACCCCCAAGGAAATCTCCGGCGAGGAAGTCGTCCAGCAGTGGAACGACTTGGCTGCCAAGTACAAGGAGCTCACCGAGAAGTACGACATCTCGCTGGCCGGCGAGTAGCAACACCCACGTGAGGCCGTCCGGCCTCCACAGCGAATCGAGTTAAACCATGACGCCCCACCGCGAGACGCCAGCAGAAGGCACTGAGTCAGTCGACGTCGTCGACGATGACCTGACACCGGAGGAACTGGCTGCCCAATGGGAAGCCGAGGCCGCACCGCCGGCAGGACCCATTGCCAACCTCGCATCATCCCTCGTGGTGCTCGCGCTGGGCGTGGCGGGGCTCGTCATGTCGCTCGGTCTGGGGCTGGGAACGCCCTCCCAGCCCCGGCCCGGCATGTGGCCGTTCGTGGTCAGCCTGATCATCGCTGTCCTCGCGCTCGCCCAACTGGTTGTTGGGCGGCGTGGGGGCCGCGACGGGGAAAAATTCTCCAAACTGTCCTGGCTTGCGGCCATTGGGTTTGTGACCCTGCTGATCATGGTGTTGCTGATGCCGCTGATCGGCTTCGAGGTCCCTGCACTGCTCCTCTGCCTGGTCTGGATGAAGTTCCTCGGCGGTGAATCCTGGCGTGGCGCCATCATCTACTCGCTGCTGATTGTTGCCGCGTTCTACGCCATCTTCATCCTTGCCCTGGGAACGTCGATTCCCCACCTGTTCTAGCGGGTTGTGCACTCCCACGGTGTCGGCTTTGCCGCCAACGTGGGACCCTCGCGCCCCACCCTCGCCCACTGATCCAAAGGTTCTCGCATGGATTTCCTGCAACCGGTCATGGACGGCTTCGGCGTCGTCCTAGAGCCCTCCAACTTGCTGTA
This sequence comes from Arthrobacter senegalensis, assembly GCF_059091765.1. Taxonomy (NCBI): domain Bacteria; kingdom Bacillati; phylum Actinomycetota; class Actinomycetes; order Micrococcales; family Micrococcaceae; genus Arthrobacter; species Arthrobacter senegalensis. Next base: position 975,568 of record NZ_JBNHGZ010000002.1, read on the forward strand.
CTGCCTGCTGGGCGTTGTTATCGGCATGCTGATCGGCGTACTGCCTGGCCTCGGTCCGGCAGCCACCATCGCAATCCTGCTGCCGCTGACCTACGGGATCGAGCCCGTCACGGCCATCATCATGTTGGCGGGCATCTTCTACGGCGCACAATACGGCGGCACTATCACCTCGGTGCTGTTGCGACTTCCGGGCGAAGCCAGCTCCGTCGTCACCGTCTTCGACGGCTACCAGCTCGCCAGAAAGGGCAAAGCCGGAACGGCGCTGGGCATCGCCGCCATCGGCTCCTTCATCGGCGGCACGGTGGCCATCATCGGTTTGACCTTCCTCGCCCCGCTGGTGGCAGGCTTCGCATTGGACTTCGGCCCGCCCGAGTACGCAGCCTTGGCCATGGTCGGCATCCTGCTGGTCGCCACGATCAGCAACGGCGCCAAAATCAAGGCATTGATCGCCGCCGCCTTCGGACTTCTGCTGGCCACCGTGGGCCGCGACATTTTCACCGGTGCCGAACGCTTCACGTTTGGCAACCTGAGTCTGGCCGACGGCATCGACTTTGTCCCGGTGGCCATGGGCCTGTTCGGCGTCGGCGAGATTCTCTACAACCTGGAAGAACGCCACCGCGCGGCCCAAGCGCCGGCAACAGTGGCAAACGTTTGGCCGTCCAAGAAGGACCTCAAGCAGTCGGCCGGGGCTATCGGGCGCGGCTCTGTGCTCGGCTTCTTCCTGGGCATCCTGCCTGGCGGCGGCGCCACGATCTCCTCGCTCGCCGCCTACGCCGTGGAGAAGAAGCGCGCCAAGAACCCGGAACGCTTCGGCAAGGGCGCCGTGGAGGGTGTTGCCGGTCCGGAGACCGCCAACAACGCCGCGGCGACAAGCTCCTTTATTCCGCTGCTGACCCTGGGCATTCCCGCCAATGCCACCATGGCGATCATCTTCGGCGCGCTGCTCATTCAGGGCGTGACCCCGGGCCCGCAGCTCATTGTCGAGAACCCGGATCTGTTCTGGGGTGTGGTCAACTCGATGTACATCGGCAACATCCTGCTGCTGATCATGTCCATCCCGCTGGTCGGCTTGTTCGTCCGCATCCTGCGGGTGCGCGCCGCCATCCTCGCTCCGATCACCGCACTGATCACCTTGCTTGGCGCCTACACCATCCGCAACTCGATGTTCGACGTGCTGCTGGTGGTCCTCTTCGGCGCCGTCGGGTACCTGATGAAAAAATTCGGATTCGAGCCTGGACCGCTGGTGTTGGCCTTCGTGCTCGGTGCGCTGCTCGAGTCCAGCCTGCGGCGTTCGCTGTTGGTGCTCGACGGAGACGTCGCCGGATTCATGGGCCGGCCGATCTCCGGCACGCTGGTAGTTCTGTTCGTGCTGGTCGCTGTCTGGCCGATGGTCAAGTCCGCCATAGAGCGCCGGAAAAACTCCCGTACCCAAGCTCGCACCGAAACCAAGGAGAACGCATGAGCATCCTCGTCGGCTATGTACCCACCCCCGTGGGAGAGGCAGCCGTGTCCGCCGCCATCGCGGAAGCCAAGCTCCGCGGTGAAGACCTGCTGATCGTCAACTCCACCCGTGAAGGGGTGCTGGTGGATAAAACCGTGGCGTCGGAGAACGACCTCCTCCGCCTGAAGTCGGCAGCCAATGAGGCGGGCGTGGCCGCAGAAGTGCTTCGCCCCACCCACCGCGACGACCTGGCCGACGAGATCCTTGAGCTCGCCAGCGAACGCGAGGTCTCGCTCATTGTCATCGGTCTGCGCCAGCGCACGCAGGTGGGCAAATTCATCATGGGTTCGCACGCTCAGCGCATCCTGTTGCAGGCAGACCGGCCGGTGTTGGCCGTCAAGGCAGCCGAGTAGCCACAGCCGGTTCACCCTCGCAACAGCGAAGCGGCAGCAGACTTTTGTCTGCTGCCGCTTCCGTATCCGGACCCAGTGATCTTACGGCGGGTGCAGTTCCCGGGGTAATCAGTGCCCGGATTCGCTCTCCAACCGCAGCCGCGAATTGACCAGGTGGGTGCGCATGGCGGCAGCCGCGGCCAGTGCATCGCCGGCTTCCACTGCGGCCAGCACCGCCGCATGTTCGGACGCCACGGCCGAGAGGCGGGACGTTTCGGCTTCGGATCCGCTGGCCTCCAGCCGGTAGCGGGGCATGGCAATCATGGCCGGGCCGAGGGCCGCGATCGCATCCAGAAAGTAGGGGTTGCCGCTGGCCTCGGCGACGGTGCGGTGAAACTCGAAGTCGTGGGATAAGGCCGCGGCCGGGTTGGAACCGGAGCGAGAGAAGTCAGCGTTTGCGGCGCGCAGGGCCGCCAACTGCTGGTCGGTCCGCCGGACGGCGGCCAAGGCAGCGGCTTCGCTTTCCACGCCGGTGCGGAACTCCACCAGCGCCCTCCGGTCCTCCAGAGTCCGCACGGGCCGGAGGCCGCGGGGGCCTTCCGCTTCCGCCGGTGGCGTCAGCGCGAAACTCCCGCTGCCGCGCCGGGTATGCACAAGTCCCTCCGCCTGCAGCCGGGTGATGGCCTCGCGCACCACTGTGCGGCTCACGCCGTGCTCTGCGATCAGCGTGTTCTCGCTGGGCAGCTTGTCGCCGGGAGCGATATCGCCGTCGACAATGCGCCGACGCAGGTCGTCAACCAAGGTGACCGTCAGGTTCGGTTTCAACAATCGCTCCCGTTTTCTCCAGGGCAGGGTGAGAGGGGAACGACGACGGTGCGCGGCACCGTCGTCGTCATGGGATAAGGCTAGGCGCGGCCGAACTCCACGCTGTCCGTGGTCCAGGCGCGCGCCTGTTCGCTGAAGGTGAAGCCGAGGCCCGGACGGTCCGGGACGATCATCCGGCCGTCGCGGGTCTCGAGGCGCTCGTTGAACAGCGGGTCCAGCCAGTCGAAGTGCTCCACCCAGGGCTCGCGCGGGTAGGCGGCGGCCAGGTGGAGGTGGATCTCCATCGCGAAGTGCGGCGCGAGGTCCAGCCCGGCCTGGTCCGCCAGCGTGGCCAGGCGCAGGAACTGCGTGATGCCGCCGACCCGGGGAGCGTCGGGCTGGATGATGTCGCACGCGCGGGCGGCGATCAGGCGTTCGTGTTCGGCCACCGAGGCCAGCATCTCGCCGGTGGCAATCGGGGTGTCCAGGGCAGCGGCCAGCGCGGCATGGCCTTCGGCGTCGTAGGCATCCAACGGTTCCTCGATCCAGACCAGGTCGAACTGCTCCAGGCGGCGGCCCATCCTGAGGGCGGTGGCCCGGTCCCACTGCTGGTTCGCGTCCACCATCAGCGGCACGCCGTCGCCGATGTGGTCGCGGACCGCGGCGACACGGCGCAGGTCCTCGGCCGAGTCCGGCAGGCCGACCTTGATCTTGATGCCGCCAATGCCGTCGGCAAGGGAACGGCTCGCGCGGTCCTTGACCTCGTCGATGGAGGCGTTGAGGAAGCCACCGGAGGTGTTGTAGGTCCGGACCGAGTCCCGGTGCGCGCCGAGGAACTTGGCCAGCGGGAGCCCTGCCCGCTTGGCCTTGAGGTCGTAGAGCGCTATGTCGAGCGCGGCCAGGGCCTGGGTGGCGACGCCGGACCGGCCCACCGACGCGCCTGCCCAAAGCAGCTTGTTGTAGAGCTTGGCGATGTCGTTGGGGTCCTCGCCGAGCATCGCCTCGGCGACTTCCGTCGCGTGGGCGTATTGCGCCGGGCCGCCGGCCCGTTTCGAATAGCTGAAGCCCAGGCCCTCGTGTCCCTGCACGGTGGTGATTTCGGCAAAGAGGAAGACGACTTCCGTCATGGGCTTCTGGCGCCCGGTAAAGACCTTGGCGTCAGAGATGGGCGTGGCCAGCGGCAGCGTGGCAGTGGAGAGCTTGACGTGCCGGATGGCATCGGCGGTGTAGGGCATGGCGGTCCTTACGCGGGGATGGCTACTGCGACTGATTGTACAAGTCGCGCACTTGTCATACAAGTATTGCTTCAGGGCGACGCTTGCCAGAGCCAACCCCGGTTTTACCCCGCGTCGACCCCCCGGATTTCCCGGCGCCGGGCCGGGCACGGGGTTAGCCGATCGGGGTTACCAACGAGCCGTCGCGCAGGTAGCTGCGCAGGTTCTCCAATGTCAAAGCGGCCATGTCGGCGCGGGTCTCACGGGTGCCGCTGCCGATGTGCGGTAACAGGACCACGTTCTCCAGCTCCATCAGTTCGGCCGGCACATGCGGTTCGTCGGCAAAGACGTCCAGCCCTGCGCCCGCCAGGCGTCCTCCGGCCAAGGCGGAGACCAGGGCATGTTCGTCCACAATGGTGCCGCGGGCGATGTTGATCAGGTAGCCTCCCACGCCGAGCTTGGCCAGCACCCCGGCGTCGACCAGGTTCACCGTCTCCGGTCCTCCGGCAGCCGCGATGACGAGCACCTCGACGGCCTCGGCCAGTTTGGCGGGGGAGGAGTGGAACGCGTAGCCCGAGTCTTCGACGGCGCGGCGGCTGTGGTAGTGGATCTCGCAGTTAAACGCTTCCAGCCGCTTGGCGATGGCCTGGCCGATCCGGCCCAGGCCGAGGATGCCGACCTTTCTGCCGGAGGCCCGCGTGGTCAGTGGGTAGGACGTGGTTGAGGCCCATCCGCCGAGGCGGACGAACCGGTCGGCGGCGCTGGTTCGGCGCAGTACATCCAGATAGAGGGCCAGCGCGGTGTCGGCCACGCAATCGGTGAGCACATCCGGGGTGTTGCTGACGTGGATGCCGCGTTCGTTTGCCTGCTCGACGTCGGTGGCGTCGTAGCCGGCGCCGAAGTTTACGATGGCTTCGAGGTTCGGCAGCCGGCGCATCAGGTCGGAGCCGACACCATGGCGGCCGGAGCACACCGCCACGCGGATGCCGGGGGCGTGCCGCAGCAGGAAATCGCCGCGTTCCGGGCCGTCCGGGAGCAACAGTGCGCCGAACTCATCCGCCAAGGCGGCGGTGACAACGGGGTTCACCGGTCCAATCTGAAGGACCTGCCGGCCGTTGGAGGGTGTGGAAGCAGCGGCGCGCACGGCCGTACGGGTAGTCATGCCAGAAGAGTAAGGACCTTCGCGGAGGCGCGTCCAACACGGATACTGCATGGACCGATACCCGGCGGGACACGTTCCATCCGTCCCGCGGAACCGCTGGCCGTTTTCGCGGGCGGGCCTTTAGGGAACAAGGGGCCCCGTCGCCTGCTTCACCGGCCCGGTGTCCGGCTGGGCCGTATGAGCGGCGGCCCGGCGCGATGCCGTCCGGAACCACGCCAGGGGGCCAAGGATGGGCACCGCGAGCACCAGCAGGGACCAGCCGGCTTTCGCCGACCGCTGCCGTTTGCTCCGCCCGATGCTGACCAGCGCTCCGACCGCCAGGAAGAGGGCAAATGGACCGGCACAGACGGCAGCCGATATCCACGTGACCGAGTCGAACAGCATAGGATCCCCCTTCCTTGGCCGTGCCCGGCCGCCGGCCATAACAAAGGCCCCAACAATCACGAGTCTAGAATTGCACCGGCGCCGCGGCTATCCGCCGGGAGGATGAGTTCGGGCGGTTCCACTCCTCCCCCGGTAGCAGGGGCCGCCTCAGCCCTCCGTGCGGAACCTGGCCAGCATCTTGTGCAACGTGTTGAGGTTCCTGGTGGTCGACACCGGCTTGTACATCGTTTTGGCCATTTGCTTGGACAGTTTGGACTCCAAAGTGTTGCCTTTGGGCACCTCCCAGTACAGGACGTCGCCCCCCGGAGACGCCCGTTCTTCGGGCGAAAGTTCCGGGCAGTCCTCGAGCAGTTGTTCCACAACATCCTCACCCGTGGTGAGCACCGCGTAAGCGTGCCGGGGAACGCCGTCGTCGGCCGGGGTGAACGGGTAGCCCTCGACGATGGCGGCCAGCTCGCTGGGAGTCTTGACTATGACCCAGGCGTCGTAGCCGAAAGCCGTCCGCAAGCTCGCTTCGACTCTTTGCTTTACCACGCCGGGGTCTTGGGTCTCCGCGCGCAGCACGACGTTGCCCGAGGCGAGGACGGTCTCCACCTGCCCGAAACCGGCTTCGGTGAGGACCCGCTGCAAGTCCTTCATGGCAATCCGGACGCCTCCAACGTTGATGCCGCGCAAAAACACGCCATAAGTCCGTAAGGAACCGGATTCGCCGTATTTATTTTTCATGGTGCTCCGGGGTCGGATGGACAGGAAATCATTGTATGCATCGGCCGTGATCGCTTCACGGTCTACCCATTGAGGGACTAGGCGAAGCAAGGTACGCGACTTCGCATATGTATCACCAGGGAGGCGCAAAATCGAGGAAATAGGCCGTCGAAGGACTAAACCATTCACCAAATTTTCGTGTTGCTCATGCTTGTTAAACGGGGGATCCATTCCCTTGTCTAAGCACGTCACCCCTCCTAGGCTGAATGTAACGGAACGGCTTTCTGAAGGACGCCGGATCCAAGTGTGGGGAACTGCGGTTGGCGGCGGCTGAGGGCGTCATTCCGCAGCGGCTTCATGGGGACACGGGCGGATGGATACCGCCCGCCTAGGGGGAATCAGAGCATGACTCTGGAGACAGTATAAAGAAGCGGTGGGGGACGTTCCTTGCTGGACGTACCTGAGGGGATTCATGGCTTATGTACTGAGTGTCGATGTCGGCACAAGTTTCACGGCAGCAGCGACAGCGCGATACGGGAGCGGAGACCGAAAGCCTCAGCAGCCGCAGGCTGTCCACTTGGGTTCACGTGCGGCGGCCGTGCCGTCGGTGATCTATGTAGGCGAAGACGGCGCAGTTCTGGTCGGAGAGGCAGCCGAACGGCGGGGCACGACGTCCCCTGACCGGGTGGTTCGAGAATTCAAGAGGCGGATCGGCGACTCGGTGCCGATGATGGTCGGAGACCTGTTTGTCGCACCTGAGGACATTTTCGCCGCCGTGGTCCGGTGGGTCGTAGACCGCGCCCAGGAACGTGAAGGCGAAGCTCCGGAAGCGGTAGTGGTGTCGCATCCGGCCAGCTGGGGTGACTACAAGACCGGACTGATCCGTGACGCCTTGGCCGGCGTCGGGCTCGCCGACGTCATGTTGTTGAGCGAGCCGGAAGCAGCCGCGCTCCATTACGCCTCCCAGAACCGCGTGGGCACGGGGAGCCTGGTCGCCGTCTATGACTTTGGCGGCGGTACCTTCGACGCGGCAGTCCTGCACAAGGGTGACGCAGCCTCATTCACGCTGCTGGGCAAACCGGAAGGTTTGGAGCGGGTGGGTGGAGCTGATGTCGACGACGTCGTCTTCGCGCACGTCGTCGCCAGCCTGGACGGCGGGCTGAGCGCGGTGGATCCCACCTCGACGCAAGCACGCGTGGCGCTGGACCGTATCCGGCGGGAATGCGTGGAAGCCAAAGAAGCGCTTTCGGCCGATTCCGAGGCAACGATCCCTGCGTTGCTGCCGGAGCTGCAGACAGGCGTCCGCCTGGTGCGGTCCGAATTTGAGGGCATGATCGAGGATCTGGTGCGGGACACGCTCCTCTCCCTGCGCCGGGCCCTCGACACAGCGCAAGTGGCTGCCGAGGACCTCACCGCCGTCCTCTTGACCGGCGGCTCGTCCCGCATCCCCTTGGTTGCCCAATTGCTGTCCGCCGAACTGAACCGTCCCCTCGCCGTGGATGCGGACCCGAAGGCCGCCATCAGCCTGGGGGCCGCGTACTTCGCGGCCCGAAACAGGCTCGCGCTGCCATCCGAACACGCTGCGGAGCCTGAGCCCCGGCCGGTGCCGGAAGCCGTCGCGGCCGAAGGCCGCGCCTTTCCGCAACCACACTTCCACGCCCACGCCGCGTCCGCGGTGGAAGGCGCCGGCAACGCACGGAAACCCGTGCTGGCTATGCGCGCCGCTGCCGTAACAGTGGCGGTCGCGGCCCTCACGGCGTTGACGGCAACCGCCGCCCAGAGCCCTCACGAATTCGGCCTGTTCGGTTCCCAACCGGGCGTCGCCCAAGGCAGCGCCGCGGAGCGGAACGGCCACGTACCCGGGGGAGCTCCGGAGGGAAGCGAAGGGGCCGGGCCGGCCAATTCCGTGATGGCGGCTGAACCGGCGCAGCCTGGCATGAGTCCCGTGGTCTTTTGGGAGAACTTAGCTGCAACGTCCTCCGGCGCAGCGGCTCCGAGCCCGGAAGGCTCGCCGGGCTATGGCGGCACCGCGGGCTTCGCGCAGGACCAGGCGACCTACGCGCAGGACCGGGCAACGACGCCGAACGGCCAACCGTCGACCCGTCCGGGAGGCGTGTCTACGCCGGCCGGCGATTCCGGGCAGGGCCCGGGATCGAAGCCGGACAACGGCACCAACACTCCTGCCCCGGGACCGACGGGAACCCCCGTGCCGCCCGCGGCTCCACAGCCAGGCACTACTCCCCAACCTCCCGCCCCTGAGCCGGAACCGAGTGTTCCGGCTGTGCCGACAACGGCACCGGAACCGGACCCGGTGCTGCCGCCTCCCGCCTCCGACCCCGCGCCGCCTCCCGCCCCCGACCCCGCGCCGGAACCCGCCCCGGAACCCGCGCCGGAGCCCTCATCAACACCGTCAGAGACTGTGGTTGTCGATCCTCCGCCGACCGCGCCAGCCTGGGTGGACCCGACGCAGCCGCCGGCACCGTCGGGTGACCCCACCGATGCGCCTGCTCCGGGGCCGGCATGACAGGTGCGACACCGGCGCAGCCGGCGGCACGCCGTTTGGTGAACCGGGATGCCGCGCAACTGCTGACGGAAGCCGCGACGGAATCCGAGTCGCGTTTACTGGCTACCGTGTCCGGTCCGGGAGGATCGGGCAAGAGCCTGCTGCTGGAAAACTTGGCGGCGGCCTATGAGGAAGCAGGAGTCCCCGTCAGCTCGGGCAGGCCCGCACTGGGGGAAGACCCTGTGGACGAAGGCACCACGGTACTGATCGACGACGCCCACCAGTTGGACGACGCCGGACTGGAGCGCGTCCATCGATTGGCCGACGGGCAGAACGTGAACCTCGTGGTCGCGTATCGGACGTGGCCGCAGTTGCCCGCCCTGCAGCGGCTGACGGCGGTGATGGAGGCGCACCGGCGGCCGGTGTTGTTGGGCCCCTGGACCCGTAACGATATTGCCCGGCACGCAGCAGCTGTCCGCTCTGACCGGCTTCCTGCTCCCGTCCTCGATCAGGTCTTCCGGCTGACCGGGGGCCTGCCTTGGCTGGTCCAGCATGTGTTGGAAGCGATCGACGATGCCCGCCCAATACCGTCAGATCCGGTGAAGTTCGGCGGGTTGGTCAACCATGTGGGCCACGAACTCGACCGGCTGGAACCCAACCTTCGGGAGCTGCTGCTGGCCCTGGCCGTCGGTTTCGATCCAGCCGGGCCGCTGCCTTCCGGACTGCGGGAGCTGCCCGACGGAATCGGGCCGCTGATGTCGCAGGCCACGGCCGCAGGGTTGGTGCTGCCCGAGGGAAACCTTGCTCCGCTCATGCGCAACGTCCTGCTTCATGTCACCCCGCAGCACCACGTCCGGGCCTTCCAGCGGGCCCTGGCCGACTGTTTAGCCAACAACACCGCACCGGAGTCCGTGGAGGTGGCCCGCGGACTGGTTCGGGGCGGACTCCAGGATCCACGCGTGGCCCGCGTCCTTGAAGACGCCGGCGACGGCGCCCTGGCTTCCGAGCCCCGGGTGGCCGCGACACTGTACGGTGAAGCGGCGGCAGCCGGCGCCGATGAAACGGCAACGGCGGCGCGCCGGGCCCAGGCGGCACTGGCCTCCGGAGACCTCGAAGCAGCCGGCCGCATCCTTGACCGTCTCCTGGCTCAGCCGGAGGCACCGGACAGGCTCCGCGGAGCGGACGTGGCGGCGTCGCTGTGGGCGCAGCGGGGCATGCTGGCGCGCAGCGCCCAGGTCTACCGGTGGCTCGGATCACCCGCCACGGAGGCGTCGAGGGCTCTGGCCGCCGTCGTCATGATCGGTACGGGTGACCCCGACGGGGCTCGAAGCCTGCTTGCCGGCAACCACGCCGACAACTCGCCAACCCTGACGAACGTGGCCGTCTCGTTGATGGGACAAGGCATCGTCGCGTCGATCGGCGAGCACACCGAGCAGGCGCTGCCGGCCCTGGTGCGGGCTTCCGACATGCTCACGGCCTCCGGCGCCGCCATTCCGCTGCCGGACAGCCCTGCGGCCCTCGCGGCCTTGGTGGCCCTGCACAGCGGTGAGCTCCCCGTAGCGGCAGCCGTCCTCGACGACGCTCTGCGCGGCCGCCAGGGAGGCCCGGCCGCCCGCTTGAGGCTGCTGCTCCTGCGGGCCTGGGTCGCCATGCTGCAGGACCACCCGGACAGCGCCGGGGCTGCCATCGCAGAGGCGACCGCCAGCGGAATCCGTCCCACCCCGCGCGACGAATTGTTGCTGGACGCCCTGCAGGTCGGGCTGGCGCGGCGAACCGATGACACCGCTGCCTTGGTGCGCGCCTGGGAGCGGGCGCGGGGCCGGCTGCTGCACGTCGCCGTCGATCTCTACAGCCTTTTGCCGCTGGGCGAACTGGCAGTGGCCGCTGCCCGCCTGCGTGATTCCGCGAGGCTGCAGCCGCATTTGACGGAGGCATGGGCGCTGCTGGGGAGATTGGGCGAACCGGTGCTGTGGTCTACCTCGCTGCATTGGTCTGCGGTCCAGGCAGCCCTTTTGGCGGACAGCCCCAGCGAGCTCGCCCCGCATGCCTCGGCGCTGGTCCGGGCCTCGGGGACGTACCGACTGGCGGGCGTGCTCGCGGCGGCCGGCCGGGCGTGGGTGACGGTGCTGGCCGGCAGGATCGATCCGAAGTTGGTGGAGGAGTCCGCCCGCGCGCTCGCAACCGTCGGCCTCACCTGGGACGGGGCGCGCCTCGCCGGGCACGCGGCAGCGCACGCGGACGAGCGCAAGGACATGAGCCGCCTCTTGGCTTGCGCCAGAGACCTGCATCCCGGCACGCGCGGGACCATGGACGCGCCTGCCGACGTCACCGTCACCGAGCCCGGCGGGCAGGCAGCGGTCCCCGCCGGAGCAGCACAGGGACAAGAAAGCGCCGTCTTGAGCGAACGGGAGCGCGAAGTCGCCCGGTTGGTGCTGGAGGGCAAGACGTACCGGGAAATCGGGGCCGCGATTTTCATTTCGCCGCGTACCGCCGAGCACCACATAGCGCGTATTCGACGGCGGCTAGGGGCTTCGAACCGCGCCGAACTCCTGACCCAGTTGCGGCTTGCGCTCGGCGAAGACAGTTCCCCGCAGTAAGTCCGCGGATATCCGGGCCTGGGCCCCTCCCTACCTAGTCCCCGTCCACCGCGATCCCCCTGGAGGGGGCGGGCGGCGGGGGAGGAAGCCCCGATGCGGGCGACAGCAGCCCGGCCGTAGCTTTGAACCAAGCCAAGCAACTCAGCTCGGCGGGCCACCATCCATAATTTTGGCCAGATCCAGTAGGAATAAGAATGGGGATTCACATAATGCCTACGCTCGCAAGCTCTCTTCTCGAATTCATCATGAATCTGCTCCGTGATCCGCGCGCAGCCGCAGAATTCCAGGCAGACCCGGAGGCCGCCCTCGCCGAGGCCGGCCTGGGCGACGTGTGCTCCGATGATGTGGACGCCATCATGCCGGTCATCCTCGACTACGCTCCCGTGGATGCCAGCTCGTCCTTCGACCGCGAGTACAACACCGGCGGCAACCACTCCGGCGGCGACACCGGCGACTGGTCCAGCGACAACTCCGGCAACAATGGCGGTGGCTGGGGCGGCGGCGGCCACGGTGGCGGGGGCCACGGCGGAGGCGGCCACGGGGGTGGCGGCCATGACGACGATGACCACGGTCACGGCGGCGGCAGGGGCAACGACCATGATGACCACGCCCACGCTGTGCAGCAACTGACGCACATCGTAAACAACTACTCGTACACCTCTACGATCGACGATCGGGACACCATCACGGACCAGTCCGTCAACCAAAACATCTGGGCCGACGGCGACGTGAATCAGTGGTTCGACAACGACGCCGTGATCGCCTCGGGCGACGACTCTGTTGCGGCTGGCGGGGACGCCACCGTGGATAACTCGACGGATAACTCCAACGACTACTCGAAGGATTACTCGACCGACAACTCCACCACCGTGACAACCGGTGACATTGAGGGCGATGTGACCGTCGGGGATACCGACATCTCCGTCGAGGACTCCTTCAACGTCGAGGATTCCTACAATGAGGATTCCTACAACGAGGACTCTTACAACGAGGACTCCTACAACACGGATGTCGACCTGGACGTCGAGGTGGAAGACTCCTTCAACGACAACTCCGACCATTCGAAGGATTACTCGACCGACAACTCCACCAACGTGGAGATCGAGGACTCGTACAACGGCAATACCACCGAGATCGAGGTCGAGGACTCGTTCAACGAGGACAATTCCACCACCGATATCAACGTGGAGGATTCCTTCAACGAGGTCGAGGTCGAGGATTCGTTCAACGAGGTCGAGGTCGAGGATTCGTTCAACGACAGCTCCACGAACACGGACGTGCAGGTGGACGACATCAACGCCGAGTTCACCGACAACTCCGTCAACGACTCCGTCATCGTCGCGGACAACGAAGTGGACATCGAAGACAGCGTTGTTGCCGAAGAGGTCGACTTCTAACCGACCCGATAACTGAATCACGACAGATCAGCTGTCCAGCAGGAGGCCGGGGGACCTCCTGCTGGACAGTGTCACGGTCCGGCCGCGGGGCCGGAAGTCAAAAGGGGATACGGTGGTCGAGCTCGTCAAGCTGGTGGATCAGGGCCAGGAATTGGCCAAGAAGGGTGAGCGCGCAGACTTGCAGCGGCGCCTGGAACAGACCCGCAAGCGATTGCAGGATCCGGCCACCCGGGTGATCGTCGTCGGTGAATTCAAGCAGGGCAAAAGCCAGCTCATTAACGCCCTGGTAAATGCGCCGGTTTGTCCCATCGACGACGACGTCGCCACCTCGGTGCCGACGGTGGTAAAGCACGGGGAGCCTGCCTCAGCCGTGATCCTGGTTCCGAAGGAACGCACCGACTCCGGCGACGGGGACGTTGAACTGGAGCGTCTCCCGGTCGCCTTGGACGAGCTCGCCGAGCACGTCTCGGAACGGGGGAATCCGGGCAACGAGCGCCGGCTGGCAGCAGCGGAAGTTTCCCTGCCCCGGAAGGTCCTGCACGGCGGACTCGCCCTGGTGGACTCGCCGGGGGTCGGGGGATTGGACTCGGCCCATACCCTCACCACGCTGACAGCACTGCCGACGGCGGACGCCGTGCTGTTGGTCTCGGACGCATCCCAGGAGTTCACCGAACCGGAGATCCGGTTCCTGCGGCAGGCGCAACGGATTTGCCCCAATGTGGCCGGCGTCCTGTCCAAGACGGATTTGTACCCGCAATGGCGCCGCGTGGCCGAACTGGACAGGGGCCATTTGAAGCGGATCGGGGCAGACGTGCCGCTGATTCCGGTCTCCTCGGAACTTCGCCTCCGGGCGGCCGAAATGCGTGACAGCGAACTGAACGCCGAATCGGGATTTCCGGAGCTGGTGGCCTACCTCCGGCAAAAGATCCTGGGCCAGACCGAGCGGCTCCAGCGGCGGTCCGTGGCGCAGGACCTGATTTCCGCCATGGACCATCTGCGGCTGTCGCTGAAGTCCGAACTGAGCGCGCTGGAGAATCCGGACGGCACCCCGGAGATGCTGGCCGAGCTGGAAACGGCCAAGGAACGCGCCGACGAGCTCCGCCGTCGTTCTTCCCGCTGGCAGGTCACGCTCAATGACGGCATGAGCGATCTCATCGCCGATATGGAATACGACTTGCGAGACCGGCTGCGCAGCATTTTGCGGGACGCCGAGCAGTCCATTGATGCCGGGGATCCCGGTCCGCAGTGGGAACAGTTTGTGCACTGGCTGGAACAGCGTGTGGCCGCGGCCGTGTCCGACACCTTCGTGTGGACGAACGAACGGTCGTTGTGGCTGGCGGAAAAGGTCGCCGAGCACTTCAACCAGGACGACGTGACCCTGCCGTTGCTGCAGGTCGATTCCACGGAGAACGTGCTCGACCCGGTCGAGGAAATCCCGGATCTGGATGCAGGACGCCTTGGAACGGTCCAGAAAATACTGATCGGCATGCGGGGTTCGTACGGCGGTGTGTTGATGTTCGGCCTCCTCACCGGGATCGCGGGCATGGCGCTGATCAACCCGATCTCGGTCGGCGCCGGCCTGCTGCTGGGAGGCAAGGCCTACCGTGAAGACAAGGAAGCCCGGTTGAAGCGCCGCCAATCGGAGGCCAAGGCCCTGGTCCGGAAACAAGTCGATGAGGTCGTGTTCCAGGTGGGCAAGCAGCTCAAGGACCGGCTCAGGATCGTCCAGCGGGCCACCCGCGACCACTTCACCGAACTGGCCGAAGAGCACCATCGCTCGCTGGCGGATTCGGTACTGGCGGCACAGAAGGCGGCAAGCCGGTTCCACCAGGAACGCGACCTGCGGATCAAGGAGCTTAAGGCGTCCCTCGCACTCGTGGAGTCGCTGCGCAAGCAGGCGTTGGCGCTGGACGCTGCACGGCAAGTGGCTGGACAGGCATGAATACCGCGGCAGCCGGAGCGGATGTCGAAGCGGCGCGCGGGCTGGTCCAGGAAGCGATTGCAGCCTACCGCGACGAACCGGCCGTGCGTCAGGTGCTGGAGGAGTATGCCCGCCGCCTCGACGAGCCGCTGCGGATCGCCATTGCGGGCATGGTCAAAGCGGGCAAGTCAACCCTGCTCAACGCCATTATCGGCGAAGAGATTGCCCCGACCGACACGGGAGAGTGCACCCGGGTGGTCACCTGGTACCGCTTCGGCGACACTCCGCGGATTACCCTGCACCCGCGTTCTGGAGCGCCCCGGGACCTGCCGACCAAGCGCACCGACGGCCGGTTGGTGTTCGAGCTCGGCGGGGTCCAGGCAGAGGACGTCGACAGGCTCGTGGTGGACTGGCCGTCCCGAACCCTGCGGGACGTGACGTTGATCGACACGCCGGGCATTGCCTCGCTCTCCCGGGACGTGTCGGCCCGCTCCACCGATTTCCTGACGCCGGCCGACGCGCCCTCGGAGGCCGACGCGATCATCTACCTGCTGCGGCACCTGCACGCGTCCGACCTGGGTTTCTTGGAGTCCTTCCGTGATACCGCGGCCGGCCAGAGCGGTACCGTCAACGCACTGGCGGTATTGTCCCGTGCGGACGAGGTTGGGTCCGGCCGGATCGACGCCATGCTCTCCGCCCGGGACATCGCTGCGCGGTACCGCCGTGACGGGGCGTTGCGTTCACTGGCCCTCGGGGTAGTGCCGATCGCCGGCCTGCTGGCCCAGTCGGCGCGCAGCCTGCGGCAGGCGGAATACGCCGTCCTCGCCGAGCTCGCTTCCTTGGACAGGCGGGAACGGGAGCTGCTCCTGCTGTCCGCCGACCGCTTCGTCCGTCCGGGAGGCCCGCTGTCCGCCACGCCGGAAGCGCGGGCCAAGTTGCTGGACAGGTTCGGGCTCTTCGGGCTCCGGCTGGCAGCCGCGCTGCTCCGTGGAGGCATCTCGGAGCCGACCGCGCTGGCCCACGAACTGGCCCGCCGCAGCGGGCTGGACGAATTGCTGGCCGTGATGACCGGGCAGTTCCAAGCCCGGGCCGGACAGTTGAAAGCCCGGACGGCCCTGGTCGGCGTCGAAAAGCTGCTGAACGATCACCCCCGCCCGGGCGCCGCGGGAGTCGCGGCCGGCTTGGAACGGCTGCTCGCCAGCGCCCACGCCTTCCGTGAACTGCGTCTGCTGGCGGCCGCCCGCACCACCGGGCTGCCGCTGGAGCCGGAGTTGGCCGCCGAAGCTGAACGGATGATCGGCGGCGAAGGCGTCTCGGCGCCCGAACGCCTGGGGCTTCCGCGTGACGCCCCGGGCGAGGTCCTGCGGGAGCACGCCGTGGCGTGCCTGAGACGTTGGCACGCCGTGGCCGGCGACCCGCTGCGCGGCCGTGCCGTCGCCGAGGTCTGCCAGACCGTCATTCGCAGCTGCGAGGAACTGTTGGCCGGAATGCAGCCTGCTTCAGGCAGGCGGCCTGCCTCGCCGCCCCTGGTGCTCGGCACGGAACCATTGGTTGGCCCCGCTCAGGACGCTGGCGATTACCGCCGCGCCGGCTAGCACCAGCTGCAGAACCAGCATGATCCTGATGCCCAATTCCTGATCGCCGGGAGCGGCCAGGAATTCGTCGGCCAGCAGGGTCACCGCCCCGTGGACGAACAGCATGGCGAGCAGCACGAAGCGCACTTTGCCATGCCGGCGCATAAGGGCCCGCAGCAGCACGGCCTCGATCAGCATGACGAGCGCCAGCACGCCCAGGGTTCCCCAGAAAACCACCACCGCGAGCGCTTCCACGGTCTCCTCGTCGGCGCCCTGCTCCAAACCGTCGATGAGCCCGCGCAGGTGCTTGAGGATCTCCTCCTGCGCGAAATACGCGAAGATCCCCGCAATCAGTCCCGAAACAAAACTGAGGATCCACAAGGCGCGAACCCTCTTGACAGCAGGCGGCGGCACCAAAGTCCCGATGATCGGAGGCGGCGTGAGATCGGACATCTGCGGACGCGGTGGCGCGGGACGTTCCGGTTCGCCGGACATTCCCCCGGTTCCCTGAGCTCCAGGCGCCCCCATCCCTGGTTCCTGAGACATGGAGATAATCTAGCCGCCACCCAAAGCGACCGCAATGCTCGTGCCCGGGCGTGACCGCCCTCCGGCCGCCGTGCCCACGACGACGGCGGCGTGCGGCATCTCAGCGGTCAGGGCGGGCTTCCGCCGCCGCTATCCGCCCACATGGATCCCGGGCCGGTGGGCAGGGTCAGGCTCATTCTGCCTGATGATTTCGCGCACTACGGGAGCCGTGTCTCCCTCTCCCAGGAGCAGATAGCGGAAGAGGTGGCCGAGCGGATTGCCTTCAGACCATTCGAAATAGGCATGGGGGCGAACACCCGTTGCGTCCCGCACGGCCAGGAGGATGGCGGCAATAGCGTTCGGGGCCGCGGGGCTTTCCGCACGAAGCACCCGGTACCCGCCGACGTCGATGCCGCGGACGCGAAGCACCTTGGCGAAGGCCGAAGGGTCCACGATGTCGATTTCGAGGAACAGGACGTCCGCCGTCCCCGGGACCGGATTCATGTGCCGCTGCGCGTCTTCCTTGGCACTGTAATCGTCGTGGTTGCCGGGCCGGCGCTTGGCGATGATGTTCAGCGAGCCGTCGTTGTCCAAGGAATCGCTGATGAACCGCCGGGCAGTCTGGTCGAATTCGATACGTTCGGCGCGGAGTTCTATGGTGCGGGCGACGCGGGAGACGAGCGAGACGCCGACCATGCCGACGATGAACAGCCCGCAGATGCCGATGCCCTCGGGTTTTTCCAGGACGTTGGCCAGCAGTGCGTAGAGCAGCACCAAACTGAGGGCGCCGTACCCGGCAGCGGTGCGGCGTTTGTGGCGGCGTGCAGTCGTGACGGCGACAGCGACGGCCGCCGACACCATCATGGCCAGGATGCCTGTGGCGTAGGCTCCGGCCTGGGCGTTGACATCCGCCCCGAAACCCACGGTGAGCAGGATGCTGACCCCGGTGTAAACCAGGACGACGGGCCGGATCGCACTGGTCCATTCGGGGGCCATTCCGAAGCGCGGCAGGTAACGCGGGACGATGTTGATCAGCCCGGCCATCGCCGAGGCTCCGGCGAACCACAGGATCAAGACCGTTGCCGCGTCATAGATCGTGCCGAACCCCTCGCCGAGCAGTGCGTGCGCAAGATAGGAGAGGGCCCGGCCATCCGCGGGGCCGCCTGCGGCGTAGGCCTCGGGCGGGATGAGGACGGCCGTCACGAAGCTGCTGCCCATCAGGAATCCGCTCATAACAGCCGCAGCACACGTCAGCATCTTCCGGGTATTGCGGACCCGTGAGGCGAGGCGTTGTGCGGGAGTGTGCCCCTCGGACGCCACGAGCGGCATCATGCTCACGCCGGTCTCGAATCCAGACAGGCCCAGGATCAGCAGAGGAAATGCCAGTAGCAGGGACAAGGTTAGGTTGCCGGGGCCGGGGCTGGCAACGGCCATGGCCTGCGCCCAGTCGCTGATGCGGCCGGGGTCCTGCGCGATGAGCGACAGGCCGGCCATGATGACGGCCGCATTCAGGATCACAAACGCGGTCACCAGGGGCACGGCAATGGCTACAGCCTCGCCGAATCCGATCAGGAAGATGCCCCCGAGGACCAACAGCAGCACGACGGTGACTGGAACCGGGTGGCCCTGCAGGAAGCCGGGAGAGTAGGGATTCTCGAGCAAATGCACCGTTGCGTCGGCGGCCGAGAGTGTGATGGTGATGATCCACGATGTGGCAACGAAACCGAGCAGGACGAGGATAACAACTTTCCCCTTCCAAAACGGCAGGAGCCGGTCGAGCATGGCCACCGAGCCTTCCCCGTGCGGGCTCTCCGCCGCTACGCGCCGGTAGAGCGGGAGCATTCCCAGCAAGGTGAGCCCCACAATGAGCAGCGTTGCCAGCGGCGACAGCGGTCCCGCAGCGATCAGGGCAATTCCGGGCAGGTAGGAGAGCGTGGAGAAGTAGTCAACGCCGGTCAGGCACACGACCTTCCACCAGGGATGGGGCGTCCCGCGCGCTGCGCTTTCGCGGCCCACCGGCGGAACTTTGTCCATCAACAGCCAGCGGCTAAGCGCGCGGCGAAGCGGCGGCGGGGGAGCCGGCCTCGGGACAACAGCCGGGACCGTATGTTCGAGCGACCAGCGCACCGATTTTCTCCTGTCGCCCCGGCCGGGCGGGCCCCGTTGCCCGGGGCCCTGTCGCAGGGCGCTCCCACAGTATAGATCCGTCATTGACGGGGAACGAGAAAATTTTGTGGATTCCGCATCCGGTTCCCCGCAATGGCGAACCTGCTGATTCTCACCGTGATTGGTCCTGGTTGCAGCGTGGCCGGGATGGCCGCAGGGGCCGGGTTACAGCGCATCGAGGCCCAGGGCCGTGACGAACCCGAGCGCTGCCGTGAGGCCGGTGAGGATGTGATGCTCTTCGAAGGCCTCGGGGATCATGGTGTCGGCGACCATGGCCAGGATGGCGCCCGCCGCCAGCGCGTTGATGAACGCCACGAGCTCTTCCGGTGCGTCTTGCAGCGCAAGGTAGCCGACCAGTGCGCTGGCTCCGGAGAGCACGGCGATGGTGCCCCACACGCCAAAAACATAGCCCGCACCCCGCCCGGCCTTCTTCATGCCGGCGCTGCTGGAGAGCCCTTCGGGGATGTTGGAAATGAACACGGCTCCCAACATTGCGGGGCTGACTGTTCCCCCGGCGACGAGGCCGAGGCCCAGCACGAGGGATTCAGGGATACCGTCCAGCAGGGCGCCGGCGGCGATCGCCAGGCCGCTGCCCGGGGTATCTCCTTCGGCGGGCTGCTGATTGCCGGACCGTTTGCGGTGCCTGGCCCCTTTTGTGGCCAGCAGGGCGTTCGTTGCCACGAAGAGACAGGCGCCGACGAGGAAACCTCCGATGGTCGCGCCGATCCCGCCGGTCGTTACCGCTTCGTCGACCAGTTCGAAGGCGAGCGCCGAAATAAGGACGCCGGCGCCGAAGGCCATGACCGTCGAGACAACCTTGACGGGAATGTCCCATTTCCAAGCGACGGCACAGCCGAGCACCAGCGCGGCACCGCCCATCGCCCCTACGGAAAACGCGGTCATCCACAACGGCATGGCTGTTCCTCCCGTCCAGGCTCAGGCTAGCCGCGGGAAGGCGCAGCCGCCATGGCGGGAGAGGGATTGTTCAGCCGGATGGGCGGGATGGACGGCCGGGCGCCCGCGGTCCGGCGAGCCGGGTCGCAGTGCTACTTGGCGGGCCGGCCCAATCCGGTGCGCGCCATGGCGTCGGCATAGGCTTCGTGCATCGCGTCCAGCCATTCCTGCTGGCGGGCCGGCGAACCCGCGAAGGCCCGGCCGCTGAGCGCCCGAACCTTGTAGGTCTTGAAGCCGCGCCGCCAGAGCAGCGGGTTCTCGGTCTTCAGCAGCAAGCCGGCCAGCCGCTGGGCTTCGGTTCCGTGTGCCACGAGCACCGAGGCCCGCGGCACCAGCGTCAGCATCTTCAGCAGCGGCTTGAGGCCGGCGTTGATCTGGTCGGGGGTGAGCTTGCCGTTGGCCTCGCCCGGGGTGAACCACGGATGCACGTTCCACGGCATCACGTATTGGGGCCGCAGGCCGAGCTGCCACTGCAGCCCGAGCATCCGCGTCGTTGCCTCCTGGTCTCCCGGCCAGATGAAACCCGTGTCCGAGGCGTGCCCGATGTTCGAGTAGAGCGAGACGATCCGGCATTCATCGGCGTCGTGGATCGGATCCACGTAAGGGACCTCGGTACCCGGCTTCAGGTCCCGCAGTTCGTCGCAGAGACGGTTAATGTCGGCGACGCCAGAGTCGTACCTGCGGTCCATGAGGTCCTTGTGCTGATCGGATACTGCCGGGCTGGTCATCGGGGTGCGGGTCTCCTGGAGGGAAGGGAAGGTGAACGGTAGGAAATCGGTGCGCCGGGGAACGACGGCGGTGCCGCCGTGGGAACGGGCAGCCGCCTGCGGCGACGGGAGGCGGCTATTGAGCATAGCAACCGAAGCTGGGCGCCTCCTGCAGACCGGCGGCGGAATCCCGGGCATCGGGCGCGGGTCCTGTGACGAAGATGACCCGGCGGTTAAGCAACGGTGAAATCAACGCTGTGCCAGCCGGTGGCGCCATCCGGAGCAGGCGGTGCCGCCGCCTCGGTCTGGAGCGTTCCGTCGGCCTCCCAGGCGCGCACCCGGAGCCGGTGCGGCCCGGCCGGAACCTCGTCCTGCACCGAGTACCACTGGCGCCAGGTGTCCACGGAAGCCTCCGCCGCCAGTTGGGCGTCCACCCAGTCGCCGTCGTCCAACTGCACCTGGACCTTTGACAGGCTCCGGTGCTGGGCCCAGGCCGTTCCCCCGAAGGCCAGCGTCCCGGCCGGCAGGCGGGCTCCGGGCCGCGGCACCTCGATTCTCGAGGCCGTCTTGATCGGACCGCGGTCCGACCAGCCGCGGGTGGTCCAGTAGGCGGCCTTGTCCGCAAACCGCGTGAGCTCCAGGTCGACCACCCACTTGGTCGCGGACACGTATCCGTACAACCCCGGCACCACCATCCGCACGGGGAAACCGTGCTGCAGTGGCAGGGGCTCCCCGTTCATCCCGACCGCGAGCAGCGCGTCCCTCCCGTCGGTGAGCACTTCCAAGGGGGTCGAAGCAGTGAAGCCGTCGACGCTGGTGGACAGGACCATGTCCGCCTCCGGCAGGGGGCGCGCACGCGCCAGCAAGTCGCGCAGCGGATACCCCAGCCAGCGGGCGTTGCCGGCCAGGTTCCCGCCCACCTGATTCGAAACGCACGTCAGCGTGGTGTAGCTCTCCACAAGGTCGGCCTCCAGCAACTCCTCGAAGTTAATGCTGAACTCTTCCTCAACCAGTCCGTGAACGCGCAGCTGCCATTGCCCCGGATCTACCGACGGGACGATGAGCGCAGTGTCGATGCGATAGAACTCCTCGTTGGGGGTTACGAAGGGAACCACCCCGTCCACCGGTGCCTGCACATCCTCCGGCAATGGCCCGGCAGGCCGCGCGGGGACCGGCAGCCCCAATGCCTGGCGCACCTGCCGTGCGCTGTTCCGCGCCGCCGAAACTGCGCCGGCCGCGATCCCCATGACGACGGCGACACCCGCCATCGCCGCAGCGTTCGCCAGGAAGCGGCGGCGGTCCGGAACCTCCGGCATGACGGCCGCGTCGCCCACGGACAAGGGCGCGGGCCGGGGCAGGAGCCTGATCAGCCGGCGCAGGCAGAGCAGGCCAGCCGCGGTTCCCAGCGCCGTCGGAATGGCATCGGCCGGCACAGCCCCGGCGCGGGTGAGCACGCAGGCCGCCATGCCCGCCGCGAGCATCACCACCACCAGCGCGCCGGCGGTCCAGCGCCGGGCTGCGAGCAGGCCGGCCGCGGCGGCGATCAGCACCGCAACGATCGCCATCGCAATGAACAGCACGAGTTTGTCCGCCGTCCCGAAAGTCGAAATGGCGAATTCGGTCAGCCAGGTCGGGGAGAGTTCCACGACGGCGGCGCCCACCGAGCCGAAGGGGGAGGCGGCCGGGCCGAAAAAAGCTGCCGCCAGTTCAGCCGTGCCAAAGAGCGCGGCCGCGGACGCGACGCCCGCCAGCAGGGCCGGCGACCACCCGGTCAGCGTGGCCTTCGTGGCTGGCGGTGCTGCCATGCCGTGTCCTTCGCTCGATGACGGGGCCGGATGTCTCCGAACGGGTGGCATCGTGCCCTGCTCCGATCATCTACCCGAAGCAGGGCGCAGGACAACCACCGTGGGTGTTGGCAGGGCGGCCTCCCGCGGCGGGCGAAGCAATGTTGCCTGCCGTTCACCGGCCATTAGTTGACTCTTCAACTATCAGCTGCTACGGTAGATGCATAAGCATGAAGTTCACCCGGGCTTCACATCCTAACTTCAACCAGGAGGCACTAAATGGCCGTACAGCTCACCCCCGGAACCTGGAATCTCGACCAGTCCCACACCGAGGTCGGCTTCTCCGTCCGCCACGCCGGCATCAGCAAGGTGCGCGGCCAATTCACCGACGCCGACGCCACCCTCGTGGTCGGCGACAGCCTGGCCACTTCCTCCGTCGAAGCCGTCGTGAAGACCGCCTCGTTCGACTCCAACGATGACAACCGCGACGCCCACGTCAAGGGCGAAGACTTCTTCAACGTGGAGCAGTACCCGGAGATGACCTTCAAGGCCACCAGCGTCGAAGGCACTCCCGAAGAGTTCCGGCTGGCCGGCGAGCTGACCATCAAGGACACCACCAAGCCGGTGGTCTTCGATGTCGAATTCGGCGGCATGGCGGTTGACCCGTTCGGCGCCACCCGCGCCGGCTTCTCTGCCACCACGCAGATCTCCCGCAAGGAATTCGGCATCACCTGGAACGCCGCCCTGGAAGCCGGCGGCGTGCTGGTGGGCGACAAGGTCACCATCACGGTTGACTCGGCCTTCGTGCTGCCGGCCAACTAACCCACGCGACACCCAAAGGCAGGGCCCGGATCCGCTCCGGGCCCTGCCTGCTGCGTTAACGCCCTGGGCGTAACTGCGCTGATCCGGAGCTTGCCCGGCTGCGCAGCTTAAAGCACCCGGCACCGCGCCCGCCAAGCCGGGGCTCCCCGGCTCTCCCGGGCCCCGGGCGGATACGCTGGCATCGTGAAGATCGCCATCCTCGATGACTACCAGGACGTGGCACTGGGCTGCGCCCCGTGGGAGCAACTGCCGGCGGGCATCGCCGTCGAACGCTTCACGGACCATTGTGACGACGTCGGCGCTCTCGCCGAGCGCTTGGAAGGGTCGCAGGTGGTGGTCACCATGCGCGAGCGGACGCCCATCACCGCCGAGCTGATGGACCTGCTGCCCGGCCTGAAGCTGGTGACCACTACCGGCATGCACAACGCCTCGATCGACCTGGACGCCGCGCGCGCCCGCGGGGTGACCGTGTGCGGAACGCAGAAAACGACGCAGGCTCCGGCCGAGCTGGCCTGGGCGCTGGTGATGGCTGTGGCCCGGGAGATCCCACAGAACGACAGGGACGTGCGGGCCGGGATCTGGCAGGCCCGGATGGGGCTCGACCTGGCCGGGTCCACCCTCGGGCTGCTGGGCCTGGGCAGGCTGGGGCAGCTGATGGCCCGCTACGCGCAGGCGTTCGGGATGGACGTGCTGGCGTGGAGCCCGCACCTGACCCGGGAGCGCGCGGCCGGCCACGGGGCGGAGTGGGTGTCCAAGCAGGACCTGTTCCGGCGCTCGGACATCGTCAGCGTCCACCTGAGGCTGGCGGAGTCCACCCGCGGGATTGTCGGCGCCGCCGAGCTGGACCTCCTCGGTTCCGGCGGCCGGCTGGTCAACACCTCGCGCGGACCGCTGGTGGACGAGGACGCCTTGGTGGCTGCGCTGGCGGGACGGCGGATCGCCGGCGCCGCGCTCGACGTCTACGATGTGGAGCCGCTGCGGCAGGACAGCCCGCTGCGCGGCGTGCCTAACCTGATCCTCAGCCCGCACGTCGGCTTCGTCACCGAGGAGGCCCACAGGCTGGGGTACACGCAGATGCTCGAGGACATCCTGGCCTACCTCGACGGGGCTCCCATAAACGTCCTCACCTGACCGGCGGCGGCACGCGGGAGGCCGTCGTTTCCGCCGGGCGTCCGGTGGGTCCCCGACGGGATCGCGCCTAGCTCGCCGCCATGCCGGCCGGGACAAGTTCCATGGCGTGCTCCTCCACGTAATCCAGGGCCAGCCGCACGGCTCCGGTGGCCACAATCGCGTCGCCGAACCCGGAGACCGCCACCCGCGGCGGCGTCGCGGTGAGCTTGGGGAGTTCCCGGTTGATGGTGGGCAGCAGGGCAGACGCCGAGGCGGCCACCGCACCGCCGATCACCACGAGCTCCGGGTTGAGGAAGGTGCCCAGTATCGCGACCACGCGGGCCATCCGTTGGCCGATGCGCTCCAGGATTTCCTGCGCCACCGCGTCTCCCCGGGCCGCGGCCTCGAAGACGAAACGGGCCGACACGCGCGTGGTGCCCCGCCCCACCAGTTCGCGGATCAAGGTGGGCCTGCCGGAGGCCAAAGCCTCGTTGCCCCAGTAGCGGGCCAGCCGCGCGATGCCGTCCTGGCTGCCCACCCCGTCCACCAGTTCCAGGGTGCCCACTTCGCCGGCGCCGCCGTTGCAGCCGTGCAGCAGCCGGCCCGATTCGATCAGGCCGGTGCCCAGCCGCTCGCCGGCCAGCATGACGGCCAAGTCGTCGACGCCCTTGCCGGCGCCGCTCCAGCGCTCCGCCAGGGCCGCCAGGTTCGCGTCGTTCTCCAGCAGCACCGGCCAGCCGTAGCGGGCAAAGACCTCGGTCTGCAGGCCAATGTCGAAGTGCTCGGAAAGTTCATGTCCGGGTGCCACGTTGCCGTGGCGATCGACGACGGTGGACACCCCGATGGCCGTCGCCAGCACCGATTCCGGCGGCAGTCCGGCCTCGGCCAGGGCGGCGGCTACTGCCCGCTTAATCGTGGAGCGGCGCGAGTCCGCCGGAGCCGGCGGCTTCTCGAACCGCTCTGAGATGCGGGCCAGCACCAGGCCGTTCAGGTCCGCCACCAGCACGGTGGCGGTGGCCATGCCGACGTCCAGTCCCAGCACGCAGCCCGCCCCGGGGTTGAACTGGAACCGCCGGGCCGGCCTGCCCTTCGCCGTGCCGAGCACGCGTTCGCCGGCCACCTCGCGGGCCCAGCCCCGGGACACCAGGTCGTCGCAGACCGCGATGACCGTGGCACGCGTCAGCCCGGTCGCCTCGATCAGGTCGCTCCCGGTCACTGCGCCGTTCTCGCGCATCACCGACAGGACGGCTTTCAGGTTGGTCAGCCGCAGGACCTGCGGAGTGGTGGCGGTGGTGCTCACATCGATCCCCTTGACCTCGTCCGGCAGTATCAGGATAATAATAATGGAACATAAATTTAGAGGCTAAATAAAAGGAGTTCCCATGGCAGTACGGATTGGCATCAACGGTTTCGGGCGCATTGGCCGCAACTACTTCCGGGCGGCCATGGCGCAGGGCAAGATCGGTGCAGACCTCGAGATCGTGGCGATCAATGACCTCGGCTCGCCGGAAACCCTGGCGCACCTGCTCAAGTACGACTCCGTGGTCGGCCGGCTGGGCGCGGACGTCAAGGTCGCCGACGGCGACCTGGTGGTTGACGGACGGACCATCAAGGTGCTGGCCGAGCGCGACCCCGGAAACCTCCCTTGGCGCGAGCTCGGCGTAGACATCGTGATCGAGTCCACCGGGCGCTTCACCAGCTCCACGGATGCCGAAAAGCATTTGGTCGCCGGCGCCCGCAAGGTCCTCATTTCCGCTCCCGCGAAGGGCGATGTGCTCAGCGTTGTAATGGGCGTCAACGACGGCGAGTACGACGACGGTGCCCACCACCTCGTCTCCAACGCCTCCTGCACCACCAACTGCCTGGCCCCGCTGGCGAAGGTGCTGCACGAGAACTTCGGGATCGAGCAGGGCCTAATGACCACCATCCACGCCTACACCGCGGATCAGAATCTGCAGGACGGGCCGCACCGCGACCTGCGCCGGGCCCGGGCCGCCGCGATCAACATGGTTCCCACCTCGACCGGGGCAGCGAAGGCGATCGGGCAGGTGCTGCCCGAGCTCAAGGGCCGGCTGGACGGCTTCGCCATCCGCGTGCCGGTGCCCACCGGTTCCGCCACGGACCTCACCGTCACGGTCGGCCGCGAGGTAACGGTGAAGGAAGTCAACGACGCGTTCAAGGCGGCAGCCGCGGATCCCCGCCTGGCCGGCATCCTGACCTACACCGAGGACCCCATCGTCTCCTCGGATATTGTCACCGACCCGGCCTCGGCCATCTTCGACTCCGGCCTCACCAAGGTCATGGGCAACCAGGTCAAGGTCGTGGGCTGGTACGACAACGAATGGGGCTACTCCAACCGCCTGGTGGACCTGACCTCGCTGGTGGCGTCCAAGCTCTCCTGATTCCGCTCCGATCCCGCTCCCGGACACTGACTCCGGACTGACTATTCAGCAGGCGCCCTTTCCAGTCGTGAAAAGGGCGCCTGCTGATTCTTTGATGGGACTAGGGGGTGAGAGCGCCGGCCAGCCAGAACTTCCGGGGCGCTCTGATGTCCGAAGTGCTCTCTAGCCGGTATCAGGTGTACATCAGCGAGCCGGGTGTGGTGAGTTTCTCGCCGGTCTCCAGCCACGTCTTGAGGCCGGACAGGACCATCGGCCAGCCGCCGTACACCTGCTCGTTGGCCCCCTCGCGCAGCTGATCGTGCGTCACGGTGAGGCGGCAGGAGTCCTCCACCTGTTCGATCTCCCACGTCACCCGGGACGTGCCTTCGGCCGCGACGTCCTCGCCCCACAGTGCGCGCATCGTCTGGACCAGCCGGCGCGGCGGATCGACTTCCAGGTTCTCGCCTTCGCTCAGCGGCGCATCGGCCCGCGGGTTGGTCACCGCGTACCCGGACCCTGGCGTCCAGTCCGTCTCGATCCGGTTGCCGAACTGGTACTTGCTTCTGGTCTCGCTGTCCGTGATGGCTTCCCAGAGCTGTTCCGGGGTGGTGCGGATATAGATCTCGAAGATTTTCTCCATGGGACTTTCCAATCGGGATTTGAGGTCGCTGAGGGCAGCGGCCCATGGTTGTGCATACTTGCTCACCCAGCGGTCGTGGATGAGCCGGATGGGCACCGGATTTAGGAAGTGCAGTTTCTCCCGGCCGCGGCGGCGGGTCACCACCAGGCCGGCCTCTTCCAGTTGCTTCAGGTGCTTCATGACGCCGAAGCGCGTGATGCCGAACCGCGCTTCGAGTGCGGTGAGGGTCTGCCCGTCCTCGCGGAACAGTTCGTCCAGCAGCCCGCGCCGGGTGGGATCCGCCAGGGCCTTGAACACGGCATCCATGCGCCCATAATAGGTGACTGTTTAGTCACATGTCGAGAGGGTCCGCTCAGGCATCGGGGATGAGGACCGCTTTGACCAGCGGCCGCCCGGCGGCGTCGGTGCCGGCTCCGGCTGTCAGCCGTAGCGCTTCGACGGCCCGGCCCATGGGGTAGGTCGTGATGAGGCGCTCGCCCAAATCCGGACTGGTGGCAAGGAACGCCAGGGCCTGCTCGAAATCCGGCCGGGTGGAGATGAAGCTGTTCCGGACCGCAAGGTTCTTGCTGGTCCGGACCACGGGCGCCGGGGCGGTCCCGGTGGCGTACATCGCCACCATGACCAGGCGGCCCAAGGGCCGCAGTTCCTGAACGGCACGTGCCAGGTTGATACCAGCACCGGTCGCTTCAACCCACACATCGTAGGTGTTGGGTTGCTGCTCGGTGGTGCTGCGCAAGCCAAGGCCCTGGGCCAACTCAACCCGAGCCGCGTGGCCGGGACCTTCGCGGCCGATCATCGTCACCTCGGCGCCGGCGCGCTGCGCCATCAGGCCGGCGAGCAGGCCGATGCTGCGGGTGGTCGAGACTGCCACGCGCTCGCCGGGCTGGATGCGGGCGACAGTAGAGACCGCGCGCCAGGCGATGGACGCGGGCTCTGCTAGAACTGCCGTGGCGTCCGGAACCGACTCCGGCACCGGCACCAGATTGCGCCACGGAACGAGAGCCCGTGAAGTGGCTTGGCCATGCTGGGTCAGCCCCAGACCGGAGCGCTCGGCGCAAAGATGCGGCTGGTCCGCCCGGCACGCCTCGCAGCGGCCGCAGCCCACGGTGGAAATGGGCACTACCCGGGTGCCCGGCGCGAGCCATTCGGGAACCAGCAGCCCGGTGCGGACCACCGTGCCGACCGACTCATGCCCGAGCACCATGCCCAGCGGAACCGGCGCTGCTGCCGCGTCGGCGCGGTAGACAATTACGTCCGAGCCGCACAGCCCGCAGAGGCTGACCCGCAGTTCCACCTCGTCCGCTGTCGGCGCCCGCAGCGGGTGGTCGATCAGCCCGACGCCCCCGTGCGTGTGGGAAATCCGCGCCAGCGCCCGAACGGTTGGTTGCCGGCCGGAAAGATTGCTGGAGACAGTTGCCACGTCTTGTTTCCTTGAACTTCGGTGGAGCCTCAAACGGCCGTGCAGTTTCAGGCCTAAGAGCCTTTGGCGGCGTCGCCGGTTAGTCCGTTCTGCGCAGCGCCGAGCCCTTGTGGACAGCCAAGTGGTCCGTCTTGTCGCTCTGGACTTCGTACTGTGGCTCATCCTCGGAGCAGCGCCTCGTGCGGCCCCGGAATTCAAAGTCCTTGGTGTGGACCTTGGTGACTCTGCCGTGGATTTCGCCGGCCTCTGAATTCCAGCGCACTCTATCCCCAACCTTGAATGAAGCAGCCATGCTCAAGTCTTAGCATTTTTAGCCGAAGGACGCTTCCCCAACCAGCAGTTGCTGCACCTCGCCGCGTAGGACGGCGGCGCTTTAGGTGGGCTGCGAAACCCGCCCAAGCACCGCCGTCGTTCTGCGGAGGATCAGTAGCTGGCCGGGGTGCCGGCCGTGCCGTCCCCGTCGGAGGGGATGTACTTGGCCGCGAGGGTCTCGGAGCCGCGGGCCAGCAGCGCCACGTCCGCCCCGACGCCGACGAAATCGGCGCCCCACTCCATGTAGCGGCGGGCGGAGGCTTCGGCGAAGGCGTTGACCCCCACGAACTTGCCGGCCGCCTTGGCGGCCTTCAGCGCCTTCTCCACGCCGGCGACCACGTCCGCGTGCTCCTGCTGGCCAATCACGCCCATCGAGGCGGCCAGGTCGGACGGGCCGATGAACACGCCGTCCACGCCGTCCACCGCGGCAATCTCCGCAGCGTTCTCCACGGCCTCGGCGGACTCGATCTGGACAATGACCGTGAGCGTCTCCTCCGCGCGGGTGAGATAGTCCGGGATGCGGTTCCAGCGGGCCGAGCGGGCCAGCGCGGAACCGACGCCGCGCACGCCGGCCGGCGGGTAGCGGGTGGCCGCGACGGCGGCGCGGGCCTGTTCGGCCGTGTGCACCATCGGAATGATCAGTGACTGCGCGCCCAGGTCCAGGTACTGCTTGATCAGCACGGTGTCGTTGACGGGCGGGCGAACCACGGGAATGCCGGGGTAGCCGCGCACGGCCTGCAACTGCGCCAGCACAGACTCCAGCCCGTTGGGGGAGTGTTCGGCGTCGATGAAGATCCAGTCGAAGCCGGCCCCGGCGCAGAGTTCGGCCACCAGGGGCGAGCCGGAGCAGACCCAGATGCCGGCCAGCGGCCGGTCGGCGGTGGACAGGGCGTCCTTGAAGGACGGATCGGGCTCTACTCGAAACGGCACGTGATGGTTCCCAACTGCCCGTAGTCGGCGAAGACGGTGTCCCCCTTGTGTACCCACATGGGGCGGGTGAACGAGCCGGCGAGGATGGTTTCACCGGCCTTGAGGTGGTCGCCGTGCGGGGCAATCTTGTTGGCCAGCCAGTAGACGCCGGCGGCCGGATGGTTGAGCACGCCGGCGGCGACGCCGGTCTCCTCCACGGTCTGGTTCTTGTACAGGATGGCGGAGATCCAGCGCAGGTCCACGTCCTGCGGGCGGACCGGGTTGCCGCCGATGACCATGGCGCCCATGGCGGCGTTGTCGGAGATGGTGTCAACGATGGTGCGGCCCTCCATCTCGATCCGCGAGTCCAGGATCTCGAGCGCGGGAACCACGTACTCGGTGGCGTTCAAAACGTCGAAAATGGTGGCGTTGGGGCCCTTGACGTCGCGGTTGAGCACGAAGGCCAGTTCCACTTCGATGCGTGGGTGGGTGTACTGGTCCCACTTCACCGTGCAGCCGTTCTCCAGGATCATGTCATCGAAGATAATCCCGTAGTCCGGCTCGCTGATGCCGGTGGCGTACTGCATGGCCTTGGACGTCAGGCCGATCTTCCGGCCCGCCAGCGTACGGCCGGCGGCCTCGCTGCGCTCGCGCCACAGGTTCTGCACCTTGTAGGAGTCCTCAATGGTCATCTCCGGGTAGCGGGCGGTCAGCCGTTTCACCGGCGTCCGTGTCCGGCCGGCCTCCACCAGCTCGTCGGCGATGGACTCGATCGTTGACGGGTCAAGCATCCTTGGCACCACTTCCTAGTTCTTCGCAGGCCGCAGCCGCCCGGGGCGGGCGTTCGGCAGTCCGCGGCGCCGCACGGGAAGGGCGCCAGCACCATCTTACGGCGGCGCCTGTCACCGCCCGGAAGTTGGTTACAGGGGGAGCGGACGGTGGCGGCCCGGAACGGGTTTTGGAAGATCGTCGACGGCCGGTGGTGCGGCCGGCGGCCTGTCCATTAACTGCCCGAAGCCGCAGAATGGCGCTATGGAGGATACAAAACTTAACGCACTGGCACTGGTCTGCACCCTGACACCGTCGCCTAAGCCGTCGAGCAGCGAACTGCTGGCCCGGCAGGTGCTCACGCAATTATCGGGACACGGCGTCACGTGTGACCTCTTGCGGGTTGTGGACCACGACGTCAAACCCGGCGTGCAGACCGACATGGGCAACGGCGACGCCTGGCCATCCATCCGCGCCAAAGTCCTGGCCGCCGACATCCTGGTGCTGGCGACACCGATTTGGCTGGGCCACGCCGCGAGCCAGGCGCAACTCGTGCTCGAACGCCTGGACGCGGAGCTGTCCGAAACCGACGAGCAGGGCCGGCCCAGCATGTTCAACAAGGTCGCGCTGGTGGCCGTCGTCGGCAATGAGGACGGCGCCCATCACGTGACCGCCGAGTTGTACCAGGGCCTGGGCGATATCGGGTTCAGCCTGCCGGCGCAGGGGTCCACGTATTGGGTGGGGGAGGCGATGCACGGTACCGACTTCCAGGATTTGCCGGAAACCCCGGACGTGACCGTGGCAACGACGGCCACCGCGGCGCGCAATGCCGTTCATCTGGCCCGGCTGTTGCGCCGCAAACCGTATCCGGCCGGGTAAGGGGCGGGCCGCGGCTAGGGTAGGCGGGTGAACTACTTCCTCCGCAGGCCGTGGACCGGGCGGATCGGCGCGCTGCTGGGCATCCTGCTGATGGCGCTGAGCCTGCGCGCCGCGGTCTCCGCGGTCGGTCCGCTGCTGGGCCGGCTTGGCCCCGAACTCGGCTTCGACGCCACCAGCATCGGCGTGTTGGCGATGCTGCCGCCGCTGGTGTTCGCCGCCGCCGGCCTGGGCACCCCGGCGCTGATCCGCTGGCTCGGGCTGGAAAAGGTGCTGGTGGCCGCCGTGCTGCTGGCGGTCGCCGGCCAGTTAGGCCGCGCCGCCGTCGACGGCGTGTGGCCGTTCCTTTCCCTGAGCGCGGTGGTGATGGCGGGGTACGGAATCGGCAACGTCGTGCTGCCGCCGCTGGTCCGGAAATACTTCCCGGACCGGGTGGGCGTGGTGACCGCGGGCTATGTGACCCTGCTGGCGGTTAGCACCGCGATGAGCCCGCAGCTGGCGGTCCCGGTGGCGGACGCCGCGGGCTGGCGGACATCGATCGCGCTCTGGGCCTCGGTCAGCGCCGTGGTGCTCATCCCGTGGGCGGTGCAGGCGGCACGGGACCGCCGCAAGCGACGGATGGACGGCGCCGGCGGGCGGCCTGCCGTTCGCGCCTTCGAAGCCGCGGCGGGGCCGGTGAAGCTGAATCCGTGGCGTTCGCCGGTGGCCTGGGGCCTGGCCATCTTCCTGGCCGGCAACTCCGCGCAGACGTATGTGTACTTCGCGTGGCTGCCGCCGTACCTGACCGAACACGGCATTGACGCCGCGACGGCGGGGTCGGCGCTGGCGTACTTCGCCATCCTGGGGCTGCCTGCCAGCCTGCTGGTGCCATTGATCGTGCCGCGGCTGAGGCACCCCATCGCCGCCATCCTGGTGTTCACCGCCTGCTGGGTGGGCGGGCATCTGGGCCTGCTGCTCTCGCCGGAGAGCGGCACCTGGTGGTGGATGACCCTCTCCGGGCTGGGCCAGGGCACCTTCGCCACCGCGCTGCTGATGGTGAACCTGCGCTCGCGCACCACGCACGGCTCGGCGGTGCTGTCCGGCTTCAGCCAGGGCATCGGCTACGCCGGCGCGGGCGTCGCCCCGCTGCTGTTCGGCGTGGTGCACGAGGCCACCGGCTCCTGGACCGCTTCGTTCGCCATGCTGGGCGCCTGCATCGTGGTGATGCTGGTCGGCGCCGTCATGATCAACGGGCCCAGGAACATCGAAGACCCGCCCGTGGTCGGCGGCCGGCGCAGGAACCCGCGCTACCGCGTGGACGGCAGGGTGCCCTCGAAGGCTGCGTCGGCCGGCAATGGGGGAACAGGGCGGGCAGGCTAGAGGGCGGCCGCCTTCGCCGGGCCCGGCTCAGGCCGGGCCACTGATCGTCGCCCGCCGCGGGAAGGCAAGGCGATGAGGCATGTCTACCTGGGCTCCCACGCATCGTCGCGCGAACTGCGCCCGGTGACTTCTGCGGGCAGCTGACCGGAGGCAAGCTGGTCCAGGGTAACCGACTCCAGAACTTCGCGCAGGCTGCTGCGCGCGGCAATCCAGACCGGCTGGAGAACCGCTGCCGGGTCCTCGTATTGAACCGCTTCGGGCCGCACCCCGTGCACGCTCACCAGCGGCCCGTCGACCGCGCGGATGATGTCGGCGACGGTGATCTCCACCGCGGTGCGGGCCAGGTGCCAACCGCCGCCCTGGCCGCGGCGGCTGCGCACAATGCCGCTGCGCCGCAGGTCGGCGAGAATCGACAGCAAGTAGTTGTGCGGGATGTCCTGGGCGGCCGCTATGGCCTCGGCCGCCAGCGTCCCGGTCTGCGCTTCGGACGACCGGGCGATGACGATCAGCGCGCGCAGGGCGTAGTCGGATTTGGCGGTGATGTGCACCCGCCCATTGTCTCAGGCGCCGGCGAGCTCCAGCTCGGGCTCCTCCTCGCGGCGTCGGCGCAACTCCCTGCGGACGGCCTGCGTGATCAACAGGCCGGCCGCGACCGCCAGGACTGCCAGCGTGAGCCACACCGGGGCGGAGTTCTTTTCCGCCCCGCCCCACGTCTCCATCATGGTCTTGGCGTTGGTCAGGATGATGAGGCTTCCGGCTGCTACGCCGAGGACCGCCGCGGCCAGGTGCCGAACCAGCCACGCCGAGACGGGGGCCGCGATGACGCCGCCGGCGAGCAGGGCCAGAACCCAGGCGAAGTTAATGCCCTCCCGTCCGAGCGCGAGCAGGAAGCCCAGCGAGGCACTGACCGCAACGATGAACTCGGTGGCGGAGATCGAGCCGATGACCTTGCGGGGTTCGATCTTGCCGGTGGACAGCAGCGAGGTGGTGCCGATCGGCCCCCAGCCGCCGCCGCCGATGGCGTCCATCGTGCCGGCGACGAGGCCAAGCGGCATCAGGACGACGGCCTTGACCTGGCCCTTGAACTGCGGCCGGCGGCCGGACAGGATCAGGAACCGGAACAGGACGTAGGCGCCGAGCAGGAAAAGCAGCAGGGCAACCCACGGCTTGGCGACGTCGGCCGGCAGGCTGACCAGGAAGTTGGCTCCCATGAAGGCGCCGATGCCCCCCGGGACCGCCATGATCCCGACGATGCGCCAGTCGACGTTGCCGAACTTGTGGTGGGCGAAGCCGGAGATCAGCGCCGTGCCGACCTCGGAGAGGTGGACTGCTGCGCTGGCCGCAGCGGGAGCGATGCCCACGGCAATCATGAGGCTGGACGAGGTCACGCCGTATCCCATGCCGAGCGAGCCGTCGACCATCTGGGCGAGGAGGCCGACGATGGCCATGAGGAACAGATTGCGCATGTGAGTGCCTTTCCCCCGAAACCCTAGTAAGTCACTAGAGTTTGGAGTGTATGGACACCACGGGTCCGTGTCGATAGCAATCCGTCGTGAGCAAACATCCCTGAGCAAATCTTGAGGAACGTGCGCGGTTGGCCGTGCCGCTCCCGCGGAAACGTAGGACGGAGCGTGGACTGGGAGGCACAACACGGTTTGCCTGCGCATGGCGGCGCGGCTGGTGCTGCCGGGCCCTCTGGGCCTGATTGTCGGCATGTCGGTGATCGAGGCGCCGCTGAAGTTTCAGGCGCCCTGCATCACCATTCCGCTGGGGCTGGGTATCGGCCGGGGCAGAACCGGAGTTGCCCTGGCGTTGATCCTTCCGCCGGTCGCCGTCACCACTCGCCCGGCAGCGTGTAGGGCCGGGACCAGAGCGCGATCTGCAGGACCACTGCCTTCAGCCATGCCTGCATCATGGCGTCGACCTTCTCGACGGGATCCCCGCCGCTGGCCAGGAACGGCCGCATCGTGGTGACCACCGGCCCGATCAGCGCGATGAGGTGGCGCAACGGGACGACCTGAGTAGACCCCACGTGGTCGGTTTCGTTCTTGTGTTCGGGGGTGTGCCGCAGGGCGATTTCGTTTTGGTAGTCCAGCCACTCCTGGTCGTAGGGCTTGGTACAGGTATCCCTGATCCACTGGCCGAACCGGCGGCGGACCGCATTCAGGTAGTCCTCAATGGGCGGGCCGTCGGGCCGGGAGAAGTGCGCGACCAGCTGGGGTTGGCCGCCGACGAATCCGTACCAGACGTCGAGCACGTCCTCCACCTGGCCGTCAAGGATCTCGCCGGCCCGGTGCAGCAGGGCGGCGTCCTCGTCGCCAAACATGGCGCTGGCCTTGAGCTCATCGAGCTCGGCCAACGTGACCGGTGAATGCGCCACCGTGCCGTACTCGTAGCCGGGGATGTCTGAACCGCTGGATGCATGGACCGACATGGCAGTGCCTCCGCTGGAAGGTGTGGGACCGGCGCCTTGAACGGCCATTTATACTCCGCGACGCCGGTGGGGTCAACGATGCCTAGTTGCCGAAGGCCGGCGGCGGGACCACGTCCGGCCGGGCCTCTTCCTCCTCCTTGCTCCTGGTGGCGGGGACCGTGACGATAATCGAGGCGATGGCGACCACGACCATGAACACGTTGAACAGGAGGCCGACCGCCCCGCCGAAGCGCAGCGCCACGTTGTCCTGGCGGCCGATGAACAGGCCCCAGGACTGGATGAGTTCCGGGTTCACCGCCTGCGCGGCCACATACAGTGCCGCGGAGATGGCCACGCCGATGGCATTGCCCAGCGAGGACGCCATCTTGTAGATGCCGGATGCCGCGCCGACCTGGGCGTCCGGGACGTTGGACAGGGCGGCGTCGGTGGACGGGGTGGCGTAGAACCCCAGGCCGACGCCGAACAGGGTGAACCCGATGACAGTGAGCACTATGTACTCTTCGATGTGCAGGAACGTGGTGGAGCACAGCAGGATGCCGACGCCGGTGATCATGCTGCCCCACAGCATCGGCTTCTTCGGGCCGAAGCGCTGCAGCAGTTTCTCGCCCACCCGGATGGTGGCGAGGATGGCGATCAGGTAGCCGAGCGTCAGCAGGCCCGATTGCAGCGAGCTCAATCCGGCGGCCACCTGCACCAGTCCCAGCGAAACGATCAGCGTGCCCGCGGCTCCGTTGAGCAGGAAGTTGGACAGCGTCGCGCCGGTGAAGGTGCCGTTTCTGAACAGCTTCAGGTCCACGAACGCGAAGTGGCGGCGGCTTTCGATCTGCAGGAACAGCAGGCCGAACACCACGAAAGCGGCCACCAGCGCGACCCCCGGCCAACTGAACCAGCCGATGGCCGGCCCCTGGGAGATGTACACGTTGATGGCCACCAGCATGACGATGAAGCAGGCCAGCCCGCCCCAGTCGAAGCGGTGCCCGGCGGCCTCCGGATCGGCGGCCGCCCGCGACTCGGGCGTGCCCCGCAGCAGGAACAGCGCCAGCACCGACAGCACGATCGAAATCCAGAAGATGGACCGCCAGCCCAGGAAGGAGGTGGCCATCAGGCCGCCGAACAGGGCGCAGAAGCCCGAGCCGCCCCAGGAGCCGATGGACCAATACGAGAGTGCCCGCTGCCGGTCCTTGCCCTCGTAGTAGCTCTTGATCAGCGCCATGGTCGAAGGCATGATGCACGCGGCGGACAGGCCTTGGATCGCGCGGCCGCCCAGCAGCATGAAGTCGGTGAGGCCGCCGAGGTTTTCCGGTGTCAGCGCGATGAGCAGGGAGCCGAGAATGCTGAGGTAGATCCCGGCGTACATGATCTTGGCCCGGCCGATCCGGTCGGCGAGTCCGCCCGCGACGACGATGAAGATCCCGGAAAACAGCGACGTGATGGAGACGGCCAGGTTGGCCAGCGTCTGTTCGACCCCAAGCTGGTCCCGGATCCCCGGGATGACGTTGAGCAAAGTCTGCGCGAAGAGCCAGAAATTGATGACGGCCAGGACGATGCCCAGCAGCCACTTGTCGGTAGGTTTCCAGTCCGTGCGGACTGTGGTCGTGGTGGATTCGGTCATGGCAAACGACCCCTTACTTTGCCTTACTTTGCCAGGTACTCCAGAGCTGCAACGGCCTGCGCCTGGGTGGCAACGGAGAGCGTCGGGTCGATGGCGGGAGCGAAGAACGGTGAGTGGTTGGCCGGAATGTCTTCGGAGACAGTGCCGTTCTCCACGGCTTCCCGGTAGACGTCGGCCGGAACGGAGCCGACCGTCCAATAGGTGTAGGGCACCCCGAGGGCATCCGGAATCCGGCTGAAGTCCTCGGAGGCCGTGACGGGTTCGGCACGGTAGACCTGATCGCCCCCAAAATGCCGGCTGAAGGCGGCCGTGATGCGCTCGGTCGTTTCGGCGTCGTTGCTGGTCAACGGGAACTGGTCGTAGTACTCGAACTCAGGGTCGCGGGGCGATCCGGCGGCCGCACACTCGCCGCGGACAATCCGTTCGATCGATGCCATGATCCGTTCCCGCAGGCCCAGGTCGTACGTGCGCAGGTTCAGCAGCAGCTCGGCACGGTCCGGGATGATGTTGGACTTGGTGCCCGCGTTGGAGGCGCCGACAGTCACCACCGCGAATTCGCCCGGCTTGGTCTCGCGGGAAACGATGGTCTGCAGCCGCAGCACGATCGATGCGGCCAGCACCACGGGGTCCACGGAGTTGTGCGGCATGGAGCCGTGGGCGCCGCGCCCGTAGACCGTAATTTTCAGGGAGTCGCCGGCCGAGAGGATGGGGCCGGCCGTGGTGCCGATCTTCCCGGCCTCGGTGGGCATCACATGCTGGGCGAAGGCGACGTCCGGTGTAGGAATCCTGGCGGCCAGGCCGTCGTCGACCATTGCCCGGGCTCCGGCGGCAGTCTCCTCTCCCGGCTGGAAGAGCGCCACGTAGGTGCCCGCCCAGCGGTCCCTGTGTCCGGCCATCAGCTTTGCCGCACCCAGCAGGGACACGATGTGCATGTCGTGGCCGCAGGCGTGCATGACGCCGGTGGTCCCGCCTCCGGGAAGCTTCGCGGTGGTCTCTGCGGCGTAGTCCAGGCCGGTGGCCTCGGCGACCGGCAGCGCATCGATGTCCGCCCGTGCCAGCACCGTGCTGCCGGAACCGTTGTTGAGGACCCCGACGACGCCCGTCCCGCCGATCCGCTGGACCTCGTAGCCGAAGCCGGTCAGCTCCCGCGCGATCAGGTCGGCGGTGTGGTGTTCTTCCATGCTGAGCTCGGGGTTCCGGTGCAGGTCCTTGTACAGGTCCCGTTGCCAGCCCAGCTCCCGCTCGAGTGAGCCGGCGAGGCCGTCCGTGATCGCCATGGTTGCCCTCCTGGTCCGCCGGCCGAAGTGGGGGCCGGCTGGTTAGGCGTGCTTCCTCCAACGGTAGGACG
Organism: Arthrobacter senegalensis; assembly: GCF_059091765.1. Classification (NCBI taxonomy): domain Bacteria; kingdom Bacillati; phylum Actinomycetota; class Actinomycetes; order Micrococcales; family Micrococcaceae; genus Arthrobacter; species Arthrobacter senegalensis. The sequence goes on from NZ_JBNHGZ010000002.1 coordinate 1,013,789, forward strand.
TGGACCGTTCAGACACAACGACGACGGCGGTGTCCCGGCCACCTGCGATTCCGCATCCGAGGCACGGGCGCCGCGCACGGCGGGCCAAAGGCCGCGGCTCGCGTTTTAACCGGCTGACATTTCCACCGGCCAGGCGGTCAGCTCCACCACGGACCCGCCGCGCAGCACGGCCAGCGGGAACTCCACGCCGATGGCATCCGCGAAAAGCAGCCGCTGCAGGCTCTGCGCACTGGCCACCGGCTGCCCGGCGGCCCGGATCACGAGGTCGCCCGGCCGCAGTCCGGCCTGCTCGGCGGGGGAGCCGGGCAGCACCTCGACCACCCGCAGCGCGTTCCGCTCGCCGGTCCGCATGATATCCCGCGGGGACAACGGCAGCGGCGTACTCACCAGGCCGAGGTAGGCGCGCCTCACGCGTCCGTCGGCCAGCAGCGCGGAGATGATCCGGCGGGTCGTGGCGTTGATCGGCACGGCCAGGCCGAGCCCGATCCCGGCGACGGCCGTGTTGATCCCGACCACCCGTCCGGAGGCGTCGGCCAAGGCGCCGCCGGAACTGCCCGGGTTCAGTGCGGCGTCCGTCTGGATGACGTCCTCAATCACCCTCCGGTTCCTGCCCGCGGCCACGGGGATGGAGCGGCCCAGCGCGCTGACCACCCCGGCCGTCACCGAGCCGGAGAGGCCCAGCGGGCTGCCGACGGCGACGACCAGTTGGCCTACGCGCAGTTTGGACGCATCGCCCAGCTCGACCGGGCGCGGCACCGTGAGCCGGCCGCGCAGAACGGCGAGGTCGGAGAGCGGATCCGCGCCGACCACGTCAACGTCCGTGCGTGACCCGTCCGCGAAGGCCGCGTGGCCGCCGTCGGAGTTCGCCACGACGTGCGCGTTGGTGAGCAGGTAGCCGTCCTCGGTGAACACCACGGCCGAGCCGCCGGACGGGAAGCTCCTGTCCCGGCGTCGCACGTCCATCTGAATGCCCGCCACGTGCGGCGTGACGGTCTCCGCTATGCGCACCACGGACGCCGAATACGAGTCCAGCGGGTCCTGGGCGGCGTGCGCCGCCTGCGGGTCGGCATGCGGTTCCGGGATCGTGTTCACGGCCCACCTCCGGGAGCTTTGCTTGCTCACTATGGAACCGCAGAATGGCCCGGTTTAATCCGGCTGCCGCTACGCCTTCAGTGAACCCGGAGTTAACCACGCGACGGCGGGCGGCCGGCTGGTTGCCGGCCGCCCAAATCGGAAAAGCACA